>NZ_BBPO01000017.1:39573-52481 GCF_000787815.1 Streptacidiphilus neutrinimicus | reverse complement strand
ACCGCCAGTCCGACGCGCTGGCGGCCTTCGCCGCCCTCCGCGCGACCCTGGCGGACACCCTCGGCACGGACCCGAGCCCGGAGCTCGCCGCCCTCCACCTGGCCGTCCTGCGCGCGGACCCCTCCCTCCGCGCCCCCCGCGCGCAGGCCGCGCTCGGGGGCGCCGCGCCGTTGACCGCCGGCGCCACCCGCGCGACCGCGCGAATCGAGGGGGACGCAGACAACTCCGGACCGGGCGCGGCTGCCGCGCGCAGCGCGCAGGCCTGGGTCCCTGCGTCCGGGGGTGCGAGGCGGCGCGGTCCGGCGGGAGCCTTCGACGGCGGCGCCGGGCCGACGCCGAGCTTCCCCGCGCCCGGCGACGGGGCTGCCGCTCGGCCAGGCGCCGCATCGGTGTCCGAGCTCGGTGACGGCGGACCCGAGGCACCAAGATCACAAAATGCGCCACGTGGAGCACTTAGTGATCTTGGTGCGGCGGTGGCACCGGGGAGCGCCGTTCTGCCCAGGCCGCTGACCAGCTTCGTCGGACGCGAAGCCGACCTCGACGGGCTCGCCGAGGCGCTGCGCCGTGCTCGACTGGTGACCCTGACGGGGCCCGGGGGGACCGGCAAGACGCGGCTCGCGCTGGAGGCCGCCGGCCGCCACCCCGGCGCCGGAGGCGCCTGCTTCGCGGACCTCTCCCGCGTCGTCGACGCCGCGACGCTCGGGACCACGCTGCTCGGCGTGCTCGGCGTGCGCGAGTCCGGCGTGCTGGGCGCCGCCGCGCCCGGCGGTGGGGACGCCGTGGACCGGCTCGCGCCCGCCCTCGCTCGCCGCGGCGAGCTGCTGCTCGTGCTGGACAACTGCGAGCAGATCATCGACGAGTCGGCAGCGCTCGCCGAGCGACTGCTGCTCGCCTGCCCCGAGCTGCGCGTCCTCGCCACCAGCCGCGAGCCGCTCGCCGTCCCGGGCGAGAGCGTCCGGCCGCTGGAGCCGCTGCCCGGTCCGGAGGCGTTGCGGCTGTTCGCCGAGCGTGCCGTCGCGGTCCGTCCCGACTTCGCCCCGGAGCACCCCGACGACGCGGCCGCCGTCGCCGAGATCTGCCGTCGCCTGGATGGTCTCCCGCTCGCCATCGAGCTGGCCGCGGCCCGCCTGCGACTGCTGACCCCACGCCAGATCGCCGACCGGCTGGACGACCGGTTCCGCCTGCTCACCGGCGGCAGCCGCACCGCGCAGCCGCGCCAGCAGACGTTGCGCGCCGTCGTCGACTGGAGCTGGGACCTGCTGCCGGAGGCCGAGCGCACGCTGCTGCGCCGCGTCTCCGTCTTCGCCGGAGGCTGGACCCTCGCCGCCGCCGAGGCCGTCTGCGACACCGGCCCGGACACCCTCGACCTGCTCGGCGCCCTGGTCGACAAGTCGCTCGTCGTCGCCTACCAGCCCGACGGCGCGGGCGAGATGCGCTACCGGATGCTGGAGACCGTGCGCGCCTACGCGGCCGACCAGCTCGCCGCCGCCGACGAGCGGCGCGAGCGCGCGGACGCGCACCTCGGGTACTTCCTTGGGTTGGCGGAGTCCGCGGAACCGCTGCTGCGCACCGCCGACCAGCTCGACTGGCTGGCGCGTCTCGCCGCCGACCACGACAACTTCGACGCCGCGCTGCGCCACGCGATCGCCGCCGACACCGACCGCGCCCTCGACCTGCTGGCCTGCCTCTCCGGCTACTGGATGCTGCGCGGCCTGCGCATCGAGGGCCGGCTCCCCGCGCAGCGGCTGCTCGCCGCGATCGACGGCGAGGTCCCGCCGGGCCGCGAGGAGCAGTTCGCGTTGACGGTCGTCGCCGCGATCTCCGGCGGCATGGACACCCCGGAGCTAGCGGGCTACATCGAGACCTGCCGCCCGGTGATGGACCGGCTGATGTACCAGCACCCGCTGCGCTTCCCGCATCTGGTGGTGTTGTGGGCGCCCTTCGTCGGCGTGCCCGACGAGGTGTCCATGGTCGAGCAGAACCGCATGGCCGAGTCCTTGGCCGACGACCCCTGGTACGGGGCGCTGCTCCACTTCGGCCTTGCCTTCCAGTACTGGTTCCTGCACGCGGATGCGAAGGCGCAGGAACGGGAGCTGGCCCAGGCCCTGCGCGGCTTCGAGGCGCAGGGCGACCGCTGGGGCATGGTGATGGCCCTGATGGAGCTGGCCCGGGCGCGCGGGCGTCAGGGTGACCGCGCCGGCGCCTCCGCGTACACCGACCGCGGCCTGGATCTGGCCGGTCAGCTGGACTCCCCGGAGGACATGGCGGAGCTGCTGTGGAGCCGCTCCGAGCTGAGTCTGCGCGCGGGCGACCTCGCCTCGGCGGAAGCGGACCTGACCCGCGCGGTCGCGCTGGTCGAACCGTTCGGCGTCAGCGACAACCTCTCCTCCGCGCGGCTGGGCCTGGCCCAGATCGCCCGCCGTCGCGGCGAGTTCGCGCAGGCCAGGGAGTTCTGCGCGCAGGCGCTGGCCAGTCGGCTGGTCGGCTGGTCAAGCGGCGAGGGCGTCCAGGCGTCCGTACTGCTGGAGCTCGCCCGCATCGACCTGGCGCAGTCCGAGGGCGGCGCGGCCCGCGCGCGCCTGCGCGAGGCGGAGTCCGTCCTGCGCGGTGGCCGGAACCTTCCCACCTACGGCGAACTCGCCTCCGTCCTCGCCGAGCTGGCCCGCCTCCAGGGGGACCCCGCGACGGCGGCGGAACTCCTCGGAACGGCGGCCGTCCTGGACCCCCGCCCGGACGCGGCCCCGGCCGAGACACCCCACGCCGAGGCCTTCGCCCGAGGCTCCACCCGCTCCCCCCAGGAGGCCATGGCCTTCGTGACTTCGGTGATCGGCGCGACGTAGGCGCCGCCACGCCTCTCGCCCCGATCCGGCCATGGCCGCGCCGGGGGCGCGCCGGGGGCGCTCCGGCCTGTTCCGGCGCGGCCCGGGCCGCCCCGGTGCGGGCGCGGTGCGCGGGCGGTCAGGGCGCGGTGCGCGCGGCGCGCGACCGTCGGGGCATGACTTCGTCAGGGAACCTCGAAGCGGCCCGCAAGTGGGGCACGCTTGCCATCTGCTGTGTCGCCTCCCTCGTCCTCGGGATCGACAACACCGTCGTCAACCTCGCGTTCCCGCATCTGGTGCGGGACATGGACCCGAGCAGCACCCAGCTGCTGTGGATCGCCGACGCCTACGGCTTCGCCCTCGGCGGGCTGGTGATCGTGATGGGCAGCCTCGGCGACCGCTTCGGGCGCAAGCGGCTGCTGCTGCTCGGCGGAGCCGGCTTCGCACTCGCGTCGGCGCTGACCGCCGAGGCGCCGAGCGCCGGGTGGCTGATCGCCGCGCGGGCGCTCCAGGGCGTCGCGGGGGCGACGCTGATGCCCTCCACGCTCTCACTGGTGCGCAACGCCTTCACCGATCCGAAGGAGCGCACCCTGGCGATGGGCATCTCCGGGGGAGTCGCCGCAGGCGGCTTCGCGCTGGGCCCGGTGGTCGGCGGGCCGCTGCTGGACCACTTCTGGTGGGGCTCGGTCTTCCTGATCAACGTGCCGGTGATGGCGCTGGTGCTGGTCGCGGGCTCGGTCCTGCTCGTCGAGTCGCGCAACCCGAACCCGGGCCCGATCGACTGGCGCAGCGTCCCGCTGTCGTGCCTCGGTGTCGTCGCCACCGTCTACGCGCTGAAGACCGCCGCCCGGGACGGCGTGGACCGGCCCGACGTGTGGGTCTGCGCGGCGCTCGGTGTCGCGCTGCTGGTCGGGTTCGTGCTGCGGCAGCGCCGGGCCGCGCACCCCCTGATCGACATCGCGCTGCTGCGCAGCCGGGGCTTCTCCGGGGCGATCGCCGCGAGCACACTGAGCATCTTCGCGCTGGCCGCACAGTCGCTCGCGGCCTCGCTCTACTTCCAGGACGTGCGCGGCTACTCCCCGATGGGGACCGGTTTCGCGCTGCTCCTCGGTCCGCTCGGCGCGATGGTGACCGGGCCGCTGTGCCCGGTCGCCGTGAAGGCGCTCGGCCGGGCCAGGGCCGTCGGTCTGGGGCTGGTGCTGATGGCGCTGTCCTGCTTCGGCTATCTGCTGGTGGGCGTGGAGTCCGACTACTGGGTGATGGGGGCGGTCATGTTCGTCTCCGGCCTCGGCATCGGACTGGTCTTCGGCATCGCGGGCGACACCATGTTGGCCGGCGCGCCGAAAGAGCGGGTCGGCGCGGCCGGCGCGGTCGACTCGACCGCGACGGAGCTGGGCGGCGCGCTCGGCATCGCGTTGCTGGGCAGCCTGCTCACCGCCGTCTACCGCCACCGGCTGACGCCGCCCGCGGGCACTCCGGTCCGGGCCGCCGCGGCCGCGCACGAGTCCATCGGCGGCGCCGTGGCCGTGGCGCCCACGCTCCCGGCCCGGCTCGGCCACGCTTTGGACGCGGCCGCGCAGCAGGCCTTCGTGGACGGCTTCCACGCCGTCGTCGCCGCGGGCGGGGTGGTCCTGCTGCTCGGCGCGGGTCTGGTGGTCCGCCGCCTGCGCGGGGTCCCGGCCGTCATCGCGGACCAGGACGCCGAGCCTCGCCCGGCCGAGTCGGTGCGGGCGTCGGGACGGCCCACGGCGCTTCGGGACGTGGGCCCCGACGCCGCACAGCACCCCGCCGCCCACGTGCCGCTGGGGTGACGCCTCGTCGGCCGACTCCGCCGTTCGGCCGGGCCGGGTCCCCCCGATCAGGGGGAGCCCGGCCCGGCCGCGTGGCTGAGGACAGGCGTGGCCAAACAGGCCGCGGAACGCTAGGGTCCAGGCTCGTCGGCGGGCTGGTGGAGGACACGCTGGCGGAGGACACCGACCTGACGATGGCACTCTGCCGCGACGGCTGGCGCGTGGTCTACGAGCAGGACGCGGTGGCCTGGACGGAGGCCCCGGCCTCGCTGGGCGCCCTGTGGCGGCAGCGTTACCGCTGGTGCTACGGCACCATGCAGGCGATGTGGAAGCACCGCGGCGCGGTCCTCCAGCGGGGCGCCGCGGGCAAGCTGGGCCGCCGCGGCCTCGGCTACCTGCTGCTGTTCCAGGTGCTGCTGCCGTTGCTGGCGCCGGTGGTGGACATCTTCGCCCTGTACGGGCTGGTCTTCCTCGATCCGTGGCACGTGCTCGGGCTCTGGCTGGGCTTCCTGCTGCTGCAACTGCTGATGGGCGCGTACGCGTTCCGCCTGGACGGCGAGCGGCTGGGTCCGTTGTGGAGCCTGCCGCTCCAGCAGTTCGTCTACCGGCAGCTCATGTACCTGGTGGTGATCCAGTCCGCGGTCACGGCCGTGGCCGGGGCGCGGCTGCGCTGGCAGCGCATGGAGCGCTACGGCTCGTTGCAGGCCCCGACGGGCCTCGGCGCGCCCGTCGCGGGCTTCGCCCACGCCGCACCGGGAACGGGGCTGACCAACATCCCGGTCCCGGCTCCGGCCCCGGTCGCGCCGCCGCTGGCCGACGCCTGGCTGGCCGAGGCGGCGGGGGCAGACCGCTCCGCGTTCGCCTACGAGCGCCCCAACTACCCCTACACGCAGTACGACTACCGCGACCAGCTGGGACATTCCGACTCCTGAGATGCATGGGGAGGGAGTCCCTCGGGTACGGGCGGCCGATGACCCCGGTCGAGCCGATGACGAGCTCCTTTGGCTTCACGCCCGCGGCGGCCGCGGCCAGGCGGCGGACCCCCTCCGCGTTGGCCGCGCCGACCCTGCCGGTGGCCGCGCCGACCCTGCCGTTGGCCACGTCGGCGTTGCGGGACCGAGATCGTCATCCGCGCCGACCTCGGCATCGCCGACGGCGCGTGGGCACCGTCTGCGGATGCGATCTGACGGCGGCTTACGTGCGGCTCAACTCGGGCTGCACGACTTGACAGCGTGACCTGGTCGGGAGCCGGGGCGGAGCATCTGGCACAGATCACAGGCGAAGAGGACTCGGCCGCCAGGCGCGACCCCCCATCGGGCTGGAGGTCCACGGCCGGTCGCGGTCGTCCGACCGTAGGCATGTTCGTCGGACTGCCGGACCGGCCCGAGGTCATCGCCCTCGTCGACGCCCCTCTCCTACTACCCGGACCGCGATCCGATCCCCGGGAGCAGTGGCCCGGCGTAGGGGAGGAGGTCGCAGCCGTGGTCTCGGGGCACGCGGAACACGACCGGCAGACCAAGCTGCGCGTGGACTGACGGCGGGTTCCAGCGGTGCCCTGCCGCGCGCAGGGTGCGCCTGGCTCGGCGGTCGAGGGCTTAGGGTCGTCGACATGCGTCTGAGCACGGTGATCCTCCCCATCCACCGGTGGAGCGAGGGTCAGCAGATCTGGCAGCGGGCCGAGGAGCTCGGCTTCCACGCCGCGTACACCTACGACCACCTCACCTGGCGGTCCTTCCAGAACGACCCCTGGTTCGGCGCCGTGCCGACCCTGACCGCGGCGGCCTGCGCGACGGAGCTGCTGCGGCTCGGCACGCTCGTCACCTCGGTCAAGCCTCGTTCGCCCATCACAGCCTGAGCTGCGGACATTTTTGCGGGTGTGAGCGGGTCAGATCAGTTCCACCGCGATGCGTCGGTGGCACAGTCGGCGTAGATCATCGGTGTCGCTGGTCACGATGGTCACGTCGCCGTGTTCCAGGTGAGCCGTTGAGGCGAGCATGGCGTCGATGGCGTACTTGTGGCCGTGGAGCCCTTCGGCTGCTAGCAGCTTGCTCGCGGCGCGCGCGACGTCCTCAGTGACGGGGCGCACTTTGACCAGTGAGATGGCGTGGTCGAATGCCGCCTGAGGCACTTTCGGATCACGTGCTTCGACGAGCGTGGCCGCGCTTGTGACGACTAGTAGGTCAAGCGTGCGGGCAACATCCAGCCAGACGGTCATGTCGCGGTGTCGGCGGGTGAGCTTGGAGAGAGCTTCGCTGTCGAGAACGAGAGTGCCGCTCACGCGGCGTCCGCCGGAGTGGCATCGCCTCGGTGGGTGGCGTGGTGGGCGCGGATGCGCTCAGCTCGCGCCGCCACCTCTGCTGCATCGACCGGCCCGTGCTCTTCCTCGGCCGCTGCGATGAACTCGTCGATCGCCTCGCGCTGGAGCTGCCGCTGCACGGCCTCCTCGATGTAGGAGGAGACACCCTGTTTTCCCGCGCGCGCTCGGATGGCCTCCAGGGTCTCGGCGCGGAGGGAGACGCTGGTGACGCGGGTCTTGCCACGGCGGGGCTCATCCATGGCAGCAGTGTAGTACATGGCCTGTTAACAGGCTTCTGGGTCTACCTGCCGGGCTGACGCGGTACGCGCCGTGCTCGGGGGAGCGGAGGCCTCCGGCTGCCGGCGATGAGTTCGCTGAGGCGCTCGCCGATCACGGACACGCCGGGGCGGGGCTCCTGCTCGTAGTACCAGGGCTTGCGTCGACGCAGCAGCTCCTCGCCATGCTCGGGCCAGGTGAAGCTGGGCTTCCGCAGCAGCTTGCGGAAGACCGCGTCGGCCGTCTCGGGGTGGGCGGCGGCCAGCCGGCGGATCGGCAAGGGCGAGATCGACTCCGCGCGCAGGTAGGTGCGCAGCAGGTCTTGATGCGGTCGGCGACCCGCGAGGGCGGGGTCTGCGAAGAGGTCCTGCAGCATCCCGTAGTCCGTGTAGAAGTTCAGTCCGTCGATCTCGTCGTAGATGACGCCGACGGTGTCCGAATCTGCGAGCTCCTGCGGAAGTTCAAAGAACGGCAGGTCGAGGCCGGGCAGCCGCCTGCTGCGGGCGCGCTCTGGCAGCTGGGCGACGGTGGTCTCCTGCCGGTGCCGGTAGTAGGCGTTGAGCTGGTCCTCGGCATCGGCAGGGGGGAGCACCAGCTCGTCGCTGCCGCAGAACTCGATGAACGCGGCCCGGTCCTCCCGCATCGACTCCCATCCCCGCTCGATCTTCTCGGGGTTGCGGAATGCCAGTGCAGGATGACTGGTCGCCAGTTCCAGCGCGGCCCGGGCGACCTCGGTGGCGCTGGACTTCGGGTAGGACGACAAGGCCCCGGACACGAGCCACACCCCGTCGACCGAGTGAACCGGCACCAGGGTCGCCAGGAGGAAGTCACCCTTGGTGACGCCGCGGAACGCGGCACGGCCGACATTCGAGTACGTGCGGTATTCGAGGTCGTCGACCAGGTTCAGCAGGACGACGGCTTCCCCGTCCTTGCGTCGGATCTCGAAGATGCCCTCTACCGGGTCACGCCAGCCGAGCAGTATCTGCCGGTCGCTCTCGGCCAGGTCCCGTCGCCCGGCGACGAACTTGTCCACCACGGTCGAACCGTCGGGCAGGCGGTACCGCAGGATGAAGTTGTCGATGATCCGGATTGCCTCGAGCTCGCCCAGCCGCCGTTGGGGACCCGTGGCTTCCAGCAAAGCCGGAGTCAACCATCGGTCGAAGCGCCGGCTCTGTGCGAAGGCGACCAACTCACCCTTCAACTCCGCGCTGCGCTCGAGGAGATCACGGAGCGAGCGCTCACTGACGCCTTGATCCGACTGTGTGGCGGTCCCCATGTCCTGTACTTCCCTGCGAGCCGGTTGGACGTGATGTTCGAACTGCTTGGCCTCAACCGGCCCAGTGACAGTAGGCCTCGATCCACTCGGCACCGGTCGGCCGAGGCGTCGGCAAGGGGAGGTCCAGGATCCCGATCTGCTGGCGGATGTCGCCGCGGGAGCACAGCGCGATGATTCGGCCGTCCTCGGTGAGGTAGACACCACGCACGGTCACCTCGATCCCGAGCACCGTCCTGTTGAACGGCACCGCGCGGGTTTCCTCGATCATGGTGTAGAGGCCGGTCAGTTGCTCGTCCTCGCCGTAGGCGTCGACGGTGGCTTCATCGATCATCGCCTCGAGTCGGGCCTTGCTCGACGCGTCCATGGCGCCCACGCTAGCGCTCGTGCGGGCGCCGTCCTGCGGGTTGCTCAAAACCTCACCTGCCGGAGCGAACGCGTAGGGTCGAGGTCATGCGTCTGAGCACGGTGATCCTCCCCATCCACCGGTGGAGCGAGGGACAGAAGATCTGGCAGCGGGCCGAGGAGCTCGGCTTCCATGCCGCGTACACCTACGACCACCTGACCTGGCGGTCGTTCCAGGACGACCCGTGGTTCGGGGCTGTTCCCACGTTGACCGCAGCGGCGACGGCTACGGACAGTATCCGACTTGGTACCCTCGTGACCTCGGTCAAGCCTCGTTCACCTATCGCGGCCTGAACTGCGAAATCAGGGCGAAGGGGTCACAAGGAGGCGGGCCAGAACTTCGGTGGGACGATCGTGGGGTCCACGATTCGCAGGCGGCTCTGCCGGGAGGGGTCGACGCCGTTCAGGGAAATCAGACGCTGGCTGTCAGCCAGGTCGAGTTCCGCCAACGCGTGAGGGAGCCCGGCGCACACGGTGGCGATCGCCGCTCCGAGGCCGGCAAGGCCACCGTGCTTGTGGTTGTGGCGGTATTCGATCCGGTGCAGGCCTGACTTGGCGATCGCGGCCACTTCCAGGGGGCGGCTCAACTGCTTCGTGTCATTGGTGAGGATCACCTCGAACTGTGCTGCTGCCGCTTGCGCGTAGAGGTCGACATCCTGGGTGCCCGCCCAACCGTCCAGCTCTGCCACATGCTTGATGTCGTGCTGCTTCACCAGCAGTTCCACGATCCGCGCCATGGGAAGAGGGACGTTCTCGTCGAGCAGCAACCTCAAGACGCGACCTGCCTGATCTCGGCATCGGTGTAGCTGTCGACGTAGTCGGCGAAGTCTGCGGCGTCGCGGGCCGCCTCCGGCGTGACACCCGGATAGAAGTCACCGATACGCTCGGGCGGAATACCGTCACGTAGCAGTGCCGCCACCTCCGTCGCCGGAATGCGGGTCCCACCGACCACCGGTTCACCGCCGCGGACAGCGGGGTCGATGGAGACATGCGGCCGGGGCTCCAGCAAGTCCGGAATCTTCCGGCCACCTCGGTAGAAGGGTGCGAGCACGTCCACCAAGTCGTGGATGACGATGTTGCCCTTGCTGTGCACAAGGTCCACCGCATGGTCCGGCTCGGCCAGGTAGATCGTGTCCCCCCCGGCGACCAAACGGTAGGTGGAGAGGTGCTCCCGCTCGTCCAGGCCCTCACGCAGGGTGTCCAGCGCCCGCCGGATCTTCTGCAGAGAAGCCTCCTGCCGAAGCCGGACGCAGGCGCGCAACGCCACGACATCCCGGAAGGAGTAGAGGATCGGCCGAGCCGCAGAGATCTCCGGAACAAGAACGGCCCCGCGCACTCCAGTAGCACGGCGCCAGTGAGACAACTGCCGGAGGGTGGCTCCGGACAGTGCGGCAGCCAGCTTGGGCTCGTACGACATGCGGGACCTCCCTACCCGACCTGTGCTTGTCCCTAGCACTTCGACGCTACTGCATGGTCCCGTACGGGCCTGAGCCACGCCACCGGTTCACCCGGACGGATGGCGTCGCGAGGAGAGGGCGTTCACCGACGCCGTACGCGCCGTGCTCGGGGGAGCGGAGGCTTCCGGCCGTCTGCGGCGAGTTCGCTGAGGCGCTCGCCGATCACGGACACGCCGGGGCGGGGCTCCTGCTGGTAGTACCAGGGCCTGCGTCGGCGCAACAGCTCCTCGCCATGCTCGGGCCAGGTGAATCCGGGTTTCCGCAGCAGCTTCCGGAAGACTGCGTCGGCTGTCTCGGGGTGGGCGGCCACCAGCCGACGGATCGGCAGTGGTGCGATGGACTCCTCGCGCAGGTATGTGCGCAGAAGTTCAGTCCGTCGATCTCGTCGTAGATGACACCGACGGTGTCTGCCGCCGCGAGCTCCTGCGGAAGTTCGAAGAATGGAGGCCCAGGCCCGGCAGCCCCCTGCCGCGGGCGCGCTCGGGCAGCTGGGCGACGGTGGTTTCCTGCCGGTGCCGGTAGTAGCCGTTGACTCGGTCCTCGGCTTCGGTAGGGGGGAGCAGCAGCTCATTGCTGCCGCAGAAATCGATGAACTCGGCCCGGTCCTGCCGCATCGACTCCCATCCCCGCTCGATCCTCTCGGGGTTGCGGAAGACCAGCGCAGGATGACTGGTAGCCAGTTCCAGCGCGGCTCGGGCGATCTCGGTGGCGCTGGATTTCGGGTAGGACGACAGGGCCCCGGAGACGAGCCACGCGCCATCGGCCGAGTGGACCGGCACCAGGGTGGCGAGGAGGAAATCGCCCTTGGTGACGCCGCGGAACGCGGCACGGCCGACATTCGAGTACGTGCGGTATTCGAGGTCGTGGACCAGGTTTAGCAGGACGACGGCATCCCCGTCCTTGAGTCGGATCTCGACGATGCCCTCCACCGGGTCACGCCAGCCGAGCAGCATCTGCCGGTCGCCTTCGGTCAAGTCCCTTCTCCCGGCGACGAACTTGTCCTTGCGAGCCGGTTGGACATGATGTTCGAACTGCTTGGATTCAACCGGCCCAGTGACGGTAGGCCTCGATCCACTCAGCACCGGTCGGCAGAGGCGTCGGCAAGGGGAGGTCCAGGATCCCGTCTGCTGATGAATGTCGCCGCGCGAACACAGGGCGATGATTCGGCCATCCTGGGTGAGGTCGACACCGTTCACAGCCACCTCGACTCCGAGGACCGTCGTGTCGAACGGCACCGCGAGATGATCTTCGATCATGGTGTAGAGACCGGTCAGCTGCTCGTCCTCGCCATGGACGCCGACGGTGGCTTCATCGATCATCGCCTCGAGTTCGGCGTTGCTCAACGCGCCCATGACGCCCACGCTAGCGCTCGTGCGGGCGCCCTCACTGGATTGCTCGAAACCTCACCTGCCAGAGCGAACGCGTAGGGTCTGGGCTATGCGTCTGAGCACGGTGATCCTTCCCATCCACCGATGGAGCGAGGGACAGAAGATCTGGCAGCGGGCCGAGGAGCTCGGCTTCCATGCCGCGTACACCTATGACCACCTGACCTGGCGGTCCTTCCAGGACGACCCCTGGTTCGGCGCCGTCCCCACGCTCACGGCTGCGGCGACGGCTACGCAGCGTATGCGTTTGGGTACCCTCGTAACCTCGCCGAACTTCCGGCACCCGGTGACGCTCGCCAAGGAGCTGATGACGCTCGACGACATCTCCGGCGGCCGGGTCACCGTGGGTGTCGGGGTCGGCGGGACCGGTTTCGACGCCACGGCTTTCGGCCAGGAGCCGTGGACGCCGCGCGAGCGGGCCGACCGGTTCGACGAGTTCCTGCCGCTGCTGGACAAGCTGCTCACCCAGAGCGAGACCACCGTCGAGGGTCGGTTCTACTCGGCGGTCGAGGCCCGGAACATCCCCGGCTGCGTGCAGCAGCCGCGGGTGCCCTTCTACGTCGCGGCCACCGGGCCGCGCGGCCTCAAGCTGGCCGCGAAGTACGGGCAGGGCTGGGTCACCTACGGCGACCCGCGCGGCCCCGGCGACGTGCCGGTCGACCAGGCCCCCGCCGTGATCGAGGCGCAGCTCGGCAAGCTCCGCGCCGCCTGCGAGGCCGAGGGGCGGGACTTCGGCGGCATCCAGAAGATGCTGCTCCAGGGCTCCACGGCGGAGAAGCCCCTCGCCTCGCTGGCCGCCTTCGTCGACTGGGCCGGCACCTACCGCGACCTCGGCATCGACGAGCTGGTGATCCACTGGCCGGTGCCGGATTCGATCTTCGAGAACGACCTCGCCGTCTTCGAGCAGATCGCGACCGAGGGCCTCGCCCAGCTGGGCTGAGCCGCCCTCGTTACCGTGTCCCCGTGCTGATCACCCTCACCGGCGGTCCCGGCGCCGGCAAGACGACCCTGGCCCGCGCCCTCGCCGGATCCGCGCCGGACGGCGGGGACGTGGTGCTCCTGCACGGGGACGACTACTTCGTCACCGACCGCGCCCACGGCGTCTGGCGACCCGACCCGCAGGGCGTGCCGCGCCTGGACGTCGGCGACCCCGCGTCGCTGGACTGGGACCGCTGGGAGCGGGACGTCGCCGCCGCCCTGCGCACCG
>NZ_BBPO01000017.1:36275-39266 GCF_000787815.1 Streptacidiphilus neutrinimicus | reverse complement strand
TGCCGGCCGGACGCCTGGACGTGTTCGTGGACCTCGACGCGGACCTGCGGCTGGTCCGCAAGATCCGGCGCAAGTGCGTCCAGGGCGATTTCCCCCTGGACGTGCTGCTGCGCAACTACACCGAGGCGCGCCGCGACGCCTTCCTGTGCCACATCGAACCGCTGCGCGACCAGTGCGCGCTGGTCGTCGACGGGGCGCGGCCTGCCGACGAGAACGCAGCGGTCATCTGGGCTGCCCGGGCCGGGATTTCAGGATTTCGGGCGATGTGACCGACCAGCAGATATCAATCGCATAAACAACTTTGGCGACTCCTGCCAGGACCGGCATACTCGCAGCTCGCAGGCCATGCGCTGAGTGGTTCGCGCGCCGCCCTGCGTCATACATCGTGCACTGTGGGGGAATTTCTCATGCCCGGATACTCCCGTTCCTCGGGGACTGTTCCCTGGAGGAACCGTGGAATCTGAAGACATATCCGACGAGCAGGCCACGTCGCCGGTTCGGCGCCGTACGGGGGGCAAGGTCGCCGTGGGGGCGGCGATCTGGCTCGCCATCGCAGGGGGCTCGGCCGCGATCGTGGCGAACACCGGTGGCGGTGCCGCCGCCGTGGCCGCGGCACGGACCAGCGCGTCCGCGTCGGCCTCCCCTTCCGCGGCAGCGGTGCTGCCGACGCTTCCCGCCACCCCGTCGCCGAGCCCGAGCTCGACCGTCAAGGGTTACGTCCACGGCACGTCCCACAGCGGCGACCTGCGCTTCTTTCTGCTTCCCGTCCCGGACGACGCCGAGGCCTACGGCGATCCGGACGGCACCACGGAGAGCGTCTCGGACATCGCGAACGCGATGAGCAACTCGTCGACGAGCAAGCAGATCCTGCACGACTACGGCTGCACCGGCGGGGCCACCCGCACCTACCGGACCAACGACGGGCTCTACACCGTGGCGGTCCACCTGATCCACTTCGGCAGCGCGGGAAGCGCCTCCGAGTGGGTGAGCGGCCTGTCCTACGCCCACGGCGACAGCTTCGACGTCTCCGGGGTCTCGAATGCCAAGGGCCAGGCGATCGACCCGTCCGAGAGCGACGGGACCGGCACGCTGATCGGCGTCTCCCACGTCGGCGACGTCGAGTACGAGATCGTCATCTCCGGCACCGGCGCCCTGAACCACTCCCTCCTTACGCCGCTGATGCGGCGCCAGGAGCAGCGCCTCGGCTCCGGCAGCTGACAAGGGACCTGGAGGAAGCATGAGTACCCCTGTAGAGCTGACGCCGGAACCCGCGACGGAGGCGGCGAAGCCGCGGCCGCGGGGCCGGACCGCGAAGATCATGGCCGCGGCCGTCGCCCTCGGCATCCTCGGCGGCGCCGGCACCGGCTACGCCGTCCAGGCCGCGCGCAAGCCCACACCCCTGCCGCCGCTCGCCGTCGCACAGCCGCAGTACCCGTCCGCCCACCGCAGCGCCCCGGCGTTGACCGCCGCCGAGGACGACATGGTCAAGACCGACGGCGACCTCACCCAGCTGCTGGTGCCCGCCCCGTCGGGCACCAAGCCCTGGTCCACGCCGCCGGGGACGGGTGGCTGGCTCTCGATCACGGACTTCTTCGAGGAGTTCACCAAGCCCGACGCCGCCATGCGCTACCAGCTGTCCCACGGGATCCGCCGCGTCGCGGTGACCAGTTGGATGCGGGGCGCCGACTCGTACGAGGTCGAGCTGGTCCAGTACCGGCACGACGAGGGAGACGCGCCGTCGGCCTACGTCGACGACCAGTCCTCGTACGCCCTGGACGACGTGGGGGGCTCGAACTACTACGCGCAGATGCCCGACAGCGCGATCACGGGCGGCGTCTGGGCCGGTCCGAAGCAGCTGCAGAACCCGGACGGCGGCACCTACTACCGGGGCTACGGGATGGCCCGCCACGGGGACATCGTGGTGGTGATCTACGTCCACTCGCCGCACCAGATCGACAGGAAGCCGCTGATGGACCTGCTGCAGAGTCAGTTGGAGCGACTGTGACCGACCAGCCACTCATCCAGCCCGACCTGCCGGACCTGCCGGACCAGCCGGACCAGCAGGACCATCGGGACCAGCAGGACGACCGGACGCCTGCGCCGACGCCCGCGTCGTCGGGGCGGCGCCTGACCGTCGGTGCGCTCGGACTCGCCTTCGTCCTGTCCGCCGTGGGCGTCGGCGCCTTCGTCGGGCTCGGGCTGCGCTCGCCCGCCGCCGCGAAGCCGGCGACCGCCGCCGCTCGGGCGGCGACGCCGAGCTTCGGCGCGCACTCGGACGGCGACCACTACGGTTCGCTCGGCGACCTGCTGCTGCCGATCCCGGCCGGATACCAGTACGGCCCGGACGACATGGGGCTCGGGGACGACAGCGTGCTCACCCCGAGCCAGTACGAGGCGATGTACACCAAGAGCTTCGCGTTCCTGAGCTCCGGTGAGCGGCAGCAGTTGAAGAACGAGCTGGATCTCGCGCACGTCCTCGGCTACGGCCTGCGCACGTACTCGGACAGCAGCTCGCAGGTCGTGGAGATCACCCTGCTGCAGGAGAACCAGCACACGGCCAAGGGCTGGTCGCAGGTCGGCAAGGAGCTTGCCGACGCCACCAACGCCCTCCGCGCCGGGCCGAGCATCCCCGGCCACCCGGAGGCCCACTGCTACCTGCTGCCGACGAGGCCGGGCGATCCCCTCGACTCGATGGGCTGCGAGGCGGCCGTGGGCGATCTGCTCGTCTCTCTCGACGCCGAGGGGACCGCGCCGCTCGACCAGCGGGGCGCGGCGGCGATCCTCGAGGCCCAACTCAACCGACTCGCGATTCCGGCGGCCCAGATATGACGCATCCCGAAGAGCTCCAGCCGGTCCCCGGGACGACCGAGGCCGCCCCGGCCGCCCCGGCCACCCGGGCCGCCCCGGTCGTCGAGGCCTCCGCCGAGACCGAGCCCGCCGAGTCCGCGGCCGAGCCCGCCGAGTCCGCGGCCGAGCCCGCCGAGCCTGCGT
>NZ_BBPO01000017.1:23870-35956 GCF_000787815.1 Streptacidiphilus neutrinimicus | reverse complement strand
GAGTCCGCGGCCGAGCCCGACGAGCCTGCGTCCGAGGCCGACGAGCCTGCGGCCGAGGCCGCCGAGCCTGCGGCCGAGCCCGATGAGCCTGCGTCCGAGGCCGCCGAGCCTGCGGCCGAGCCCGACGCGGCCCCCGAACCCGACGCGGCCCCCGAACCCGACGCGGCCCCCGAGCCCGACTCCGCCGCGCGCAAGCGGCGACCGTCGCTGCGGACGGCCCTGCGCTGGACGACGGCGACGGTGCTCTGCCTCGGGCTGGGCGCCGGCACCGCGTTCGCGGTGATGGCGCCGAAGCGCACGGACGTGCCGGGCCTTACGACTCCGTCCGACGGCCGCTACACCTACCCCGCACTCCGACTGCCCGAGCTGCCGCCGGGGGCCTCGGGGCCAGGCGAGAGCGGCCTGCCGCAGAGCGCGCCGGGTGGGACCGTGCCGCACGCGATCGGCGACGTCCGGCTGCTGCTCCTGCCCGACGCGGTCGGAGCCAAGCCCGACCCGGCCCTTCCCGGGCGCAGGGGCTGGGTGGCGACGGACGACTTCGTCAAGCTGTTCACCACGCCCTCCACCGAGGCCCAGCTGCTCCAGGAGAACGGCGCGCGGCAGGTCGCGGCCACCGGCTGGACCATGCCCGACGGGACGCACGTCGCGATCTACCTGGTGCCGTTCCGCAGCCCGTTGGCCGCCACCAGCGTGGTCGACATGGAGTACGGCGCGGACCGTCTGGTGCAAGCGCCCGACGCGAGCTTCGACGCGGCCGACTCCGGCGTGCAGGCGAGCGCGCAGGACCTCTCAGTGCAGGCGAAGGGCGGCAGGCCGGCGGTCCGCGCCGCCGCGTTCGCGGTCGACGAGATCACCGGGCTGCTGGTGGTGACCAATCCCAAGGCGGTCGACCGGGTCGACTTCGAGCAGGCCCTGACCCTGCAGACGGAGTTGCTGGGCGGCTGAACCCCTGATGCCGCGGGGGTGGATCCCCTAGGGGAAAGACCCCCGCGGATACATCCCTGGGCTAGGGAAAAGTCAGCCACGAACCTGATGTGACCGGGGCCACGGAGTGGCTAGGGTCGTCCTGTGGCTGTCATCACTACGAATAACCTCACCAAGAGGTTCCCCCGGGTCACCGCTCTGGACCACCTCAGTGTCGAGGTGCAGCCCGGAGTGGTCGGCCTGGTCGGGGCGAACGGCGCGGGTAAGTCGACTCTCATCAAGATCCTGCTGGGGCTGGCCCCGGCCACCGAGGGCACGGCCCGCGTGCTCGGGCTCGACGTCGCCACCGAGGGCGGCGCGATCCGCGAGCGGGTGGGCTACATGCCCGAACACGACTGTCTGCCGCCGGACGTGTCCGCGACGGAGTTCGTCGTGCACATGGCCCGGATGTCGGGCCTGCCCGCGACGGCAGCGCGCGAGCGCACCGCCGACATCCTGCGGCACGTCGGCCTGTACGAGGAGCGGTACCGCCCCATCGGCACGTACTCGACGGGCATGAAGCAGCGCGTCAAGCTCGCCCAGGCCCTCGTGCACGATCCGCAGCTGGTGCTGCTCGACGAGCCGACCAACGGGCTGGATCCGGTCGGCCGCGACGACATGCTGGAGCTGATCCGGCGCGTCCACCGCGAGTTCGGCATCTCCGTGCTGGTCACCTCTCACCTGCTCGGCGAGCTGGAGCGCACCTGCGACCACGTCGTCGTCATCGACGGCGGCAAGCTGCTGCGCAGCTCCTCCACCGCGGACCTGACCGCCGTCACCTCACTGCTGGCGGTCGAGGTGACGGAGCGCCAGAACGATCCGGGGTTCGACGTGGACGCCGCCCTGCGGGCGCGGCTGACCGAGGCCGGGCTGACGGTCAGCGCCGACTCCGGCCACGTCCTGCTGGTGGAGCTGCACGGGGACGATGTCTACGACGTGATCCGCGACGCCGTCGCGGAGCTGGGCGTCGGTCTGGTCCGGCTGGAGCAACGCCGCCACCACATCTCCGAGGTGTTCGCCGCGGGCGCCGGCGCGCTGGGCGCCGCCGACAAGGCCGAGGAGGCCGCTCATGTCTGAGACGCGCGCGCCCGAGGGCCGCCTCGACGTCATCCACGACATCGGCTACCGCCACTACGAGGGCCCCCGGCTGGGCATCGGCTACGCCACCCGCTCGCTCTACACCTCCAGCCTGCGCGGCGCCTTCGGCCTGGGCCGGTCCGGCAAGTCCAAGATCCTGCCGATGGCCATGGCCGCGATCATGGCGGTGCCCGCCCTGATCATCGTGGCCGTCTCGATCTACGTGAAGATGGGCAAGCTGCCCGTCGACTACCCGCAGTACCTCACCAACCTGCAGTTCGTCACCGCCGTCTTCACCGCCGCCCAGGCACCGGTGCTGCTCTCGCGGGACCTGCGGTTCATGACGGTCCCGCTCTACTTCTCCCGCCCGCTGCGCTCCAGCGACTACGTGCGGGCCAAGTACGCGGCGATGGTCTCCGCCGTCTTCATCCTCACCATGCTGCCGATGCTGATCATGTGGATCGGCTCGATGCTCGGCTCGATGGACTTCGGCTACAACACCAGGCACTTCGCTTACGGCGTCGTCGCGGCCGCGTTCTACTCGCTCGTCTACGCCGGGCTCGGGCTGCTCATCGCCTCACTGACGCCCCGTCGGGGCTTCGGCGTGGCCGCGATCATCGCGCTGTTCATGGTCTCGGCGGGCGTCTCCGGCGCGCTGCGCGGCGTCCTGCACGTCACCGGCCACCAGGCCGCTTCGTTCTGGGTCGCCATGCTCAACCCGGGCTTCCTGATCGACTCCACGGTCTCGTGGATGTTCGACCTGCCGCTGCGCGGTAACGTCGCGGAGATGCCCACCACGCTGGGCGGGGTCGTCTTCCTGGCCGAGATCGCGGTGCTCGCCGTCGGCACCTTCGCCCTGCTCGTCCGCCGCTACCGGAAGATCTGAGGAGGCAGCACATGACCACCGTCAGCATCGACCGGGTCTCCCGCTGGTTCGGCAACGTCGTCGCGGTCAACGACGTCTCGATGACGATCGAGCCCGGCGTCACCGGCCTGCTGGGGCCGAACGGCGCCGGCAAGTCCACACTGATCCACATGATGAGCGGCTTCCTGCCGCCGTCCTCCGGCTCCGTCACCCTCGACGGCGCTCCCATCTGGAAGAACCAGCTGGCCTACAAGCAGATCGGGCTCGTGCCCGAGCGCGAGGCCATGTACGACTTCCTCACCGGCTGGGACTTCGTCCTCGCCAACGCCGAGCTGCACGACCTGCCCGATCCGGGCGCCGCCGCCCAGCGCGCGCTCGCCACGGTGGAGATGGAGTACGCGCAGGACCGCCAGGTCTCCACGTACAGCAAGGGCATGAAGCAGCGCGTGAAGATGGCCTCGGCCCTCGTCCACGACCCGGCGGTGCTGCTGCTGGACGAGCCGTTCAACGGCATGGACCCGCGTCAGCGGATGCAGCTGATGGAGCTGCTGCGCCGGTTCGGGGCGGAGGGCCGCACGGTGCTGTTCTCCTCCCACATCCTGGAGGAGGTCGAGCAGCTCGCCCGCCACATCGAGGTGATCGTGGCAGGCCGTCACGCCGCCTCCGGGGACTACCGCAAGATCCGCCGCCTGATGACGGACCGCCCGCACCGGTACACCGTCCGTTCCAGCGACGACCGCGCGCTCGCCGCCGCGCTGATCGCCGACGCGTCCACGGCCGGCATCGAGCTGGACCTGAAGGAGCAACAGCTGCAGGTCCAGGCGGTGGACTTCTACCGGTTCACCGAGCTGGTGCCGCGCGTCGCCAAGGAGGCAGGCATCCGCTTGCTGACCGTCTCCCCGGCCGACGAGTCGTTGGAGAGCGTCTTCTCCTACCTCGTCGCCGCCAAGTAGCCACGCTAGGGAAGGCCAAGACCCCACCATGAACGTCACCGTCGCCCGGCTGACCGCACGCGGCCTGCTCGGCCGCCGCCGGGGCCTCCTGCTGCTGGCGCTGCCCGTCCTGCTGCTCGCCCTCTCCGCCCTGGTCCGCGCCATCGCCGGCCAGGACGAGAGCACGGCCTCCAACGTCCTCGGCGGCCTCGCCCTGGGCACGATGGTCCCGCTCGTCGGCCTCGTCGCCGGAACGGGCGCGATCGGGCCCGAGATCGACGACGGCTCGATCATCTACCTGCTGTCCAAGCCGCAGCCGCGGTGGAAGATCATCACCTCCAAGCTCGTCGTCGCCGTGGGCTGCTCGGTCGTCTTCGCGGCGCTGCCGACGTACTTCGCCGGGCTGATCCTCTTCGGCACCTTCGAGAACCTCACCTTGGGGTTCACCGTCGCGGCGCTGATCGCCGGGATCGCCTACAGCGCGCTCTTCCTGCTCCTGGGCGTGGTCTCCCGCCACGCGGTGGTCTGGGGCCTGATGTACGCGCTGCTGTGGGAGACGGTCGTCGGGCAGTACGTCCCCGGCGCGCAGACCTTGAGCGTGCACCAGTGGGCGCTGTCGATCGGGGAGAAGATCGCCTCCCCGGGGGTGATCAGTTCCTCGGTCCACCTGCCGACGGCCGTGCCGCTGCTGATCGTCGCCACCCTGGGCGGCGCGTGGTTGGCGTCGTCACGGCTGACCAGGCTGACCCTCGCGGGAGAGGAGTGAGGCGGTCGCACGACGCAGGGGCGCGGGCCACCGCGCCCCTGGCAGGTGTGCCACGGCCAGGGCCGCCAACAGCAGCGTCCCGAGCAGCGGGTAGAGGTTCCCGGTGAGGTGCTGGAGGCCGTGCCGGTGGTACTCCGCGTTGCGGGGGCCGTAGGGGACCAGCCAGATCAGGCCGCCCGGGAGCACGGGCCCGGCGGGGGGTCGGAGTAGGCGACCGACGGCCAGGCGAAGCAGAGCAGGTAGAGGCCGGCCGCGAGTAGCCAGGCCCATGCGGGCTGCTCCGGTCTCGACCAGTAGGGTCCCGCGCGACGATACCCACGCCCCGTGAAGCGTCCGTGTACGGCGGGCGGGTCCTTGGCGTTGCTTCGTACCGGTTCGGTCAGGCGGAGAGGACCAGCTTCCGGCCCGCGCCGAGGCCGGCGGTCAGGCCGATCGCGCAGCAGCCGAGCAGCATCCCCAGCGGGAGCACCCAGCCGCCCGTCGTCTGGTGCAGCGCGCCGAAGCCCACCGGGCCGACGGCCGCGATGAAGTAGCCCACCAGCTGCGACATCCCGCTCAGCTGCGCGGCCACCTGAGCGGACCCGCTGCGCAGCACGATCATCGCCATGGCCAGGCCGAAGCCGCCGCCCTGCGCGATGCCGATGAGGATCGCCCAGAGCCAGGCCGCGGCCGTCGGCGCGACCAGCAGGCCCGCCACGCCGGTGGCCATCGAGCCCACCATCATGGCCACCAGGGCCCGCTGGTTGTCGGTCCGGCCGGCCGTCAGCGGCACGAAGAACGCGGCCGGGATCTGCACCAGCGAGCTGACCGCGAACACGGCACCGGCCGTGCCGCGGTCCATGCCCTGCGTGGTGAGGATCGTCGGCAGCCAGGCGATCAGGGTGTAGGAGAGCAGCGACTGGATGCCCATGAACACCGCGAGCTGCCAGGCCAGCGGGTGCCGCCACAGCCCCGGGACCTTGGCGGCGGTCCCGGTCGGCGCCGCAGTCTGCGGGCGCTTGGCGGCGGCCAGCTGCGGCAGCCAGGCGAGGAAGGCGAAGGCCGCCAGTACGGACCACGAGGCCATCGAGCCGGCCCAGCCGCCGAAGGCGTGCTCCAGCGGGACGCTCAGCGCGGCCGCCAGCGTCGCACCGACGATCATGGACGTGGTGTAGACGCCGGTCATCGCCGCCGCGCGCTCCGGGAAGTCACGCTTGACCAGGCCCGGCATGGTGACGTTGAGGAGGGCGATCGCCGCCCCCAACACCAGGCTGCCGGCGAACAGGGCCCACGTCCCGGGCAGGACGCGCAGCACGATCCCGGCCACCAGCGTCAGCAGCGCGAGCGCGACCACGCGCTCGGGGCCGATCCTGCGGTTCAACCGGGCCGCGAGCGGCGCGACCGAACCCATCATCAGCACCGGGATGGTGGTCAGCAGGCCGCCCGCCGTGGCGGAGAGGCCGTAGTGGCTGCTGACGTCGCCGAGCAGGGGGGAGACCGCGGAGACGGCGGCGCGCATGTTCAGCGAGACGAGCAGGATGCCGACGAGCGCAGCCGCCGGATGGGCGAGTACGCGGGTCAGCCGCGAGGCCGCAGAAGGTGCGGAGGCATACGAAACGGGCGTGTCGAGCACGGAGCGGGACATGGGTGAGCCTCAGACGAACAAGAAGAAGGAGCGGGAGAGGGCCGGCATGCGCACGAGGCGCGCGGCGTCAGCTCTCCGGACGCTTGATGTTCGCGTCGATCAGCTCGGCCAGGTCGATCAGCACGGCGTCGACGAGCACCGCATCGCCCATCGCCATTGCTCCGCCTTGCCTTCCTGGTGAGGTATCTCCGCACCATGTTAACAAGACTCAGAGCTGGAAAATTCGCTCCAGAGCGAGGGCGACGCCGTCCTCCTCGTTGCTCAGCGTGATCTCGTCCGCGACGGCCTTCAGCTCCGTGTGGGCGTTGGCCATCGCCACGGCATGGCCGGCCCAGCCGAACATCGGTATGTCGTTCGGCATGTCGCCGAAGGCCACGGTCCGGTCCCTCGCCGTGCCCAGGCGAGCGGAGGCCAGCTTCAGCCCGGTCGCCTTGGACAGGCCGAGCGGCAGCAGCTCCACGAAGCCCTGCCCGGACAGCACGACCGTCACCAGGCCGCTCGCGGCCGCGCCGACGGCGGCCGCGAGCTCGTCGTCGGACAGGAGCTTGTGCTGCACCAGCACCCGGCTCAGCGGCTTGGCCCACAGTTCCGCCAGGTCGGCGACCGGCTCCGGCGCGGCCAGCCGCTCCCCGGCCGAGGGCATGTCGTAGGTCCGGTCGAAGAGCACATCGCCCTCCAGGCCGTCCTGCACCACGGCGACGGCCATCGGGCCGACCTCCGCCTCCGCCTTGGCGAGGGCGAGGGCGGCCACCTGACGGTCCAAGGTGACCGACGTCACCAGCCGGTGCGCGCCCGCGTCGTAGAGCTGGCCGCCCTGGCCGCAGACCGCGAGGCCGGTGTAGCCGATCGCGTCCAGGGTCGGCCGGGTCCAGCGCGCGGAGCGCCCGGTCACCACGATGTGCTGCGCCCCGACGGCCTGCACGGCCGAAAGGGTCCGCCGGGTGCGCGGCGAGACGGTGTGGTCGTCGCGCAGCAGCGTCCCGTCCAGGTCGGTCGCGATCAGGTCGAACGGCCGCGGGGCGGAGCTCACGTGGTCTGACTCTCTCTCAGCTGGCGCCGGCGCTCACTTGCCGACCGGGGTGAGCACCTCGCGCCCGCCCAGGTACGGCCGCAGCGCCTCCGGCACGACGACGGAGCCGTCGGCCAGCTGGTGCGTCTCCAGGAGCGCCACGATGGTGCGCGGCACCGCGCACAGCGTGCCGTTCAGCGTGGCCAGCGGGCGGTTGCCCTCCTCGCCGCGCATCCGGATGCCCAGGCGACGCGCCTGGAACTCACCGCAGTTGGACGTCGAGGTCAGCTCGCGGTACTTGCCCTGGGTCGGGATCCACGCCTCGATGTCGTACTTGCGCATCGCGGACGCGCCCAGGTCGCCCGAGGCCACGTCGATGACGCGGTAGGCGAGGCCGAGCTTGTTCAGGAAGTCCTTCTCCCACTGCAGCAGGCGCTTGTGCTCCGCCTCCGCGTCCTCCGGTGCGACGTAGGAGAACATCTCCACCTTGTCGAACTGGTGGACGCGGATGATGCCGCGGGTGTCCTTGCCGTAGGTGCCGGCCTCGCGGCGGAAGCAGGGGGAGAACCCGGCGTAGCGCAGCGGCAGCTGGTCCGCGTCGAGGATCTCGTCCATGTGGTAGGCGGCGAGCGGCACCTCGGAGGTGCCGACCAGGTAGAAGTCGTCCTCCGGGAGGTGGAAGACGTTCTCCGCGGCCTGGCCGAGGAAGCCGGTGCCCTCCATCGCCCGCGGCTTGACCAGCGCGGGGGTGATCATCGGGATGAAGCCGGCCTCGGTGGCCTGCGCGACCGCCATGTTGACCAGGGCGAGCTCCAGCAGCGCGCCGACGCCGGTCAGGTAGTAGAAGCGCGAGCCGGAGACCTTGGCGGCGCGCTCGGTGTCGATCGCGCCGAGGAGCTTGCCCAACTCGACGTGGTCGCGCGGCTCGAAGCCCTCCGCGCCGAAGTCGCGCGGGGTGCCGACCTCCTCGAGGGTGACGAAGTCCTCCTCGCCGCCGATCGGGGCCGCCGGGTCGAGCAGGTTGGCCAGCCCACCCAGCAGGCGCTGCACCTCGGCCTCGGCCTCGGTCTGCTCGGCGTTGGCGGCCTTGACCTCGCCGGACAGCTCCTTGGTGCGCTCCAGCAGGGCGGCCTTCTCGTCGCCCTTGGCCTGCGCCACCTGCTTGCCCAGCTGCCGCTGCTCGTTGCGCAGTTCGTCGAAGCGGGAACTGGACGATCGCTGCCGCTCGTCGGCGGCGAGCAGGGCGTCGACGAGCTCGACGTCCTCACCTCGGGCGCGCTGGGAGGCACGCACACGGTCCGGGTCCACGCGAAGCAGGCGAAGGTCAATCACGTAATGAGAGTACCGGGCCCGCAGAGGGGTGAGCGGACTCACAGCCGCCGGGTCTGCTTTGTCACATCTTCGTCCCGGGGCCACGTCAAAGCTGTGAGATCGCTCTGACCACGCTTTCAGGGCTGCGACAGTTGTTCGGCAGACGACAACCTGCGAACGGTGAACGGAAGGTGGGACAGGCATGAGGACGCGTGCGGTGGCGGCGGCGGGAGCGGTGCTGGCGGCGGTGCTGGCTCTCTCCGCCTGCGGCGGGGGCGCCGGTGCGCAGGGGGCGAGCAACGACGGGGCCAGGAGCGGCGGCACGGCGAGTGCCTCCCCGGACCCGAAGAGCACCTCCGGTGACACGGTCCCGTCCAGCGGGACGGAGACGGTCAGCAAGGACCTGGAGTACTACATCGCCCACCCGGGCGGCGAGAAGACCGTCGCGCTCACCTTCGACGACGGTCCGAGCCCGCGGTGGACGCCGCAGATCCTCGCGCTGCTGGCCAGGTACAACGCGCACGCGACGTTCTGCGAGATAGGCCCCGAGGCCCAGGCGGCCCCGGCCGTGGTGAAGCGGATCCTCGCGGCCGGCGACCGGCTGTGCGACCACTCGGTCCACCACAACGAGGCGATGTCGAAGCGTGGTCTCGCCTACGAGACGAACGAGATCGTCGGCGCGAAGCAGATGATCGAGGCGGCGGGCGGCCCGGGAACCCAGGTCAGCTGGTTCCGTGCGCCGGGTGGGGATTTCACTCCCGAGATCCGCGGGATATCCGCGAAGAACGGACTGCGTCCGCTCGCCTGGAGCATCGACACCAATGACTGGAAGCGGCCCGGCGTGGCTTCGATCGTGGCCGACGTGAAGAAGAACGTGCGGCCCGGCTCGATCATTCTGATGCACGACGCCGGAGGCGACCGCAGCCAGACCGTGGCGGCCCTGGGCCAGCTGCTGCCGTGGCTGATCCAGCAGGGCTACTCCATCAACTTCCCGGACGCCTGACTGGGAAGGCTTGTGGATATCCCCGCTTTATCCACAGGGCGCTCGGAGGCCCTGTGGATTGTGGGTAATCACGCCTCTGAGCTCGCTAAACCTTGAGTTGGCGGCCAGGGACGTCATTTTTTGGGTCCGCGAAGGGGACTTTGGGGAAACTGACGCTCGGAATCCCTATATGTCCGACTTGCCTGTTCTGAAGGCTTTGGGGGCCACAAGGGGAGATTCGCCGGATCTCGCGCGGCCCTGCGGCGGATCCCCAGGCTGTGGATAACCGGCCCGCCTGTGGATAAGCCGGCCGAGGGTGTGGAACACCGACGGCCGACCGCAGGGGACTACAGCTCGCCGCGGCCGTCCAGAGCGCGGGACAGCCAGTCCGAGGCGCGGGCGAACTCCGCGTCGGACGTGCCCGGACGCACCGTCGCCGGCACCGCGTCCGCGCGCGGGTACGAGCCCAGCAACCGCACCTGCGGGCAGATCCGGTGCAGGCCCATCAGCGCCTCGCTCACCCGGCGGTCCGTGATGTGGCCCTCCGCGTCGGCGGCGAAGCAGTACTTGCCCAGCCCCTCGCCCGTCGGGCGGGACTCGATGCGCATCAGGTTCACCCCGCGCACGGCGAACTCCTGCAGCAGCTCCAGCAGCGCGCCGGGGTGGTCGTCCGCCAGCCAGAACACGGCCGAGGTCTTGTCCCGGCCCGTCGGCGCCGGCGGCCGCCCCGGACGGCCGACCAAGACGAAGCGGGTCGTCGCGTTCGCGGCGTCGTGGATCTCCTTCGCCAGCGGCTCCAGGTGGTACAGCGGAGCGGCGAACGCGCCCGCGAACGCGCCGTCGTACCGCCCCTCCTGCACCAGCCGCGCGCCGTCGGCGTTGGACGCCGCCGACTCCCAGTCCGCGTCCGGCAGGTTCTCCGCCATCCAGTGCCGCACCTGTGGCTGGGCCGCCGGATGGCCGGTGACGGTCTTCACGTCCTCCAGCTTCGTCCCGGGCCGGACCAGCAGCGCGAAGGAGATCGGCAGCAGCACCTCGCGGTAGATCATCAGCGGCTCGCCCTGGGCCAGCTCGTCCATGGTCTGCCGGATGCCGCCCTCGACCGAGTTCTCGATCGGCACGAGCGCGGCGGCCGCCTCGCCGCCGCGCACGGCGTCCAGCGCGGCGGGCACGGAAACCGCCGGAACCAGCTCCCGGGTGGCCGCCTCGGGCAGCGTCCGCAGCGCGGCCTCGGTGAAGGTGCCCTCCGGACCGAGGTAGGTGAATCGGTTCGCGGACACGGCGACCTCCCAAGCTGCATACGGCACGGACGTAACGTTAACGACTGGCCGCCCGGCAGGACTCCTGGTCTTGCGAGCTGGGACGGAAAACGGCTAACCCTCCAGCAGCGCCTGCCCCACGTAGCCGTCCGGCGCCGCCCCGCCCGGGACCGCGTAGAGCCCGGAGGACTCGTGCACGACGAACCGGGACAGCGCGTCGCCGCGCGCCAGCTTCCGCTGCACGGGGACGAACCCCGTCTGCGGGTCGGACTGGAAGCAGACGAAGAGCAGCCCCGCGTCCGGCGCGCCGTCGGGCCGGAACCCGTCGTGGTACGAGTAGCCGCGCCGCAGCATCGCCGCGCCCTGGTTGGAGGCGGGGGCGGCCACGCGGATGTGCGCGTCGCCGGGGACGGCGAGCGAGCCGTCCGGGTTCTGCTTGGTCAGGTCGACCGGCGTGGTCTCGGTGCCTCCCGACAGCGGCGCGCCGGACGCCTTGCGACGGCCGATGGTCCGCTCCTGGATCTCCGGGGACTGCTGGTCCCAGACGTCCAGCAGCATCCGGATCCGCCGGAAGACGGCGTAGCTGCCGCCCGCCATCCACGCGGGCTGCCCGCTCGCGGGGACGAAGACCCGGGAGGCGAAGTCCTCGTCGCTCGGCTTGGGGTTGTTGGTGCCGTCGATCTGGCCCATCAGGTTGCGGCCCGTCATCGGCCGCGCCGTCGCGCCGGGGGCGCGGCTGAAGCCGGTCATCTGCCAGCGCGGGGCGGCCTGACCGGCGGCGAGGCGCTGGAGGGTGCGCATCGCGTGGAAGGCGACCAGCGGGTCGTTCGCGCAGACCTGCACCCACAGGTCGCCGTCGCTGCGGGAGCGGTCGAGGCGGTCCTCGGGGAACGGCGGCAGCGCCGCGAGCTGTCCCGGCAGCTGCGCCGTCAGCCCGGCCTTGGCGAAGACGGCGGCGCCGAAGCCGAAGGTGACGGTGAGTGAGCTCGGACCGGCGTCGAGGGCGACCTGGTCGTCCGTCAGGCCGGGCGGGGTCCTGCCCTCCGCCATCGCCGCGGCCGCCTTGGACCAGCGCTTCATCAGAGAGGCGAGGCCGGTGCGCGCGGTCCCGGGGGTGAGGTCGAAGGCGGTCGCGTGCAGGGAGGACTGCATCGGCTCGACGATCCCGGCCTGGTGCGCGCCGTGGAAGGCCACCGCCGTGCTGCCGAGCGCGGTCGCGGGGACGCCGTCGGCCGGCTGCTGCCGCGGGCCCGGCACGGCGAGGGCGTAGCCGCCCGCGCCGAGGGCCAGTCCGGCGG
>NZ_BBPO01000017.1:20153-23644 GCF_000787815.1 Streptacidiphilus neutrinimicus | reverse complement strand
GCGAGGGCGTAGCCGCCCGCGCCGAGGGCCAGTCCGGCGGCCCCGCCCGCCCCCGCCGCGCCGAGGAGGCGACGGCGGGACAGCTGCGGGCGGGATGCGTCGGAGCTCATGGTGCTGCTCTCGTCCTTCTCGGTCTTGGTCGGGTCGTTCGGTGACATCGGGTCAGCCCACCGTGATCGGCGCGGTGACGGTGGCCTCATCGATGTCGTCCGAGCGGACCGTCACGGCGAGCGTCCACTGACCGGCCAACGGCAGCTCCAGGTCCGCCGTGCCGTAGTGGCCGATGTCGAGGTGGTCGAGCTTCACCGTGAGCGGGCCCAGGTTCTTCGACTTGAGCGACAGCGCGATGTCGAGCTCGGGGACGTCCACGGGCTTGCCGGTGCTGTCGTAGACGTAGGCGTGCAGGGTGTTCCGCCCCGGGCGGGCCGGGTCGATGTCGACGGTGACCTTGCCCTGCGCGCCACGCGTGCTGCCGGTGGTGTCGTAGGGCAGGGTCACGTCGACCGGCCCGTGCGCGGCGGCCTTGGCGACCGCCTGCTGCTCCGCGACGGCGCGGCCGGGCGGGGAGTTGGTCAGCGCCGTGGTCAGCCCCAGCACGACGACGGCGAAGACGGCCTCGAGCGCGACCGACCGCAGCAGCATGCCGCGTGCGGGCGCGGCCTCGCGGGCCTTGCGCTGTCGGGCCTGCTGCCGCGCCTTCGCCTGCCGGGCGAGCTGCGCCGCGCGCTCCGGGTCCGCGTCGGCGTCGGCGTCCGCCTCGACGGCGTGCTCGCCGGCCGGTTCGTCCGTCCGCTCGGCGGCCCGCCCGTCGGTCCGCTCGGCGACGGCGGTGGGCACCGCGGCGAGGACCCCGACCGCGGCGGGCTCCGCCGTCTCGGTCTCGGCCTCGGTCTCGGCCTCTGCCGAGGCGTCCGCCGACGCGTCGGCGCGGAGCAGGGTGAGCCAGCGACGGGACATCCACGCCGCGCCGAGGATGACGAGGACGGCGCCGATCTTCACCAGCAGCAGGCGGCCGTAGGTGGTGTCGGTCAGCGCCGACCAGGAGCCCAGTCCGCGCCAGGCCTGGTAGACGCCGGTGGCGGTGAGGGCGGTGACGCACCAGAACGCCAGCGTCGAAAAGCGGCCGACCGCGCGGACGTCGACGCCGCCGGCGCGGGTGAGAGCGCGCAGGCCCACCAGCACGGTGGCCAGGCCACCGAGCCAGAGGGACATGGAGAGGATGTGGACGGTGTCGAGGGTGACGGCGAGCGGCACCTGCATGCCGACCGAGGCGTGGTCGCCGAGCGGCCAGGTGACGGCGATCGCGATCGCGAGCAGTGCTCCGGTGACGCCCAGTCCGATTCGGCGACGCCGCTCCACGACGAGAGCGCCGCTCTCGTCGCCGCCCTGCGCGTACCCGCCGAGCAGCGCCAGGAAGACCCCCGCGCCCGCCAGCAGCAGCACCCGCACGGCCAGCAGCACGCCCAGCTTCTCGCCGAGCACCTGCCGCAGCAGCGAGAGGTCGAGGACCCTGCCGACCCCCGTCCCCGCCTCGTAGGTCCCGCGCAGCGCCAGCTCCGCCAACGTCGACAGCAGCAGCCCGGCCCAGCCGACGATCATCAACCGCTGCACGCCCCGCAGCCGCAGCCCGCCGGGCCAGCACAGCAGCACCGCACCCACGGAGCCGACGAGCAGTGCCACCGCCCCGTACTGCACTCCGCGTGACAGTCCGTAGAGCGTGCCGGTCGCCGTCGGCCCGCTGCTCCCGACGCCCGCGACGCCGGTCAGCGCGGCGGGCGCGGAGGCCCGGCCGATGGAGAAGGTGTACGCGCCGGCCACCGGGTGGGTGTCCGCCGAGATCACCCGCCAGGCGACCGTGTAGGTGCCCTGCGCGGCGGCCGCGTTCGCGTCGATCCGCACCTGCGCCGTCGACGCGTCGGCGGAGGCGTGTGCGGCTGTGCCGGTGTCGACCCGCCTGCCGCTCGGGTCGAAGACCCGCACGGCGTCGGGTTCGAGCGTCACCGACTCGCTGAAGTGCAGCGTCACGGCCGCGGGCGGCACGGCCACGACGCTGCCCTGCGCCGGGTCGGTCGACAGCAGCGCGGCGTGTGCCGACGCCACGCCCGCGTCGCCGAGCAGCAGCGCGACCAGCAGCGCGAGCAGCGCCGCGGCGGAGCGTGCGTGTCGCTTCATCGGAGCGTCCTTCCTCTTCCCGCGCCGCTCATCAGCCCGACTGGCCCGGCTGGCCCGACGGGCCCGGCTGGTAGGTGAGCGGCTGGACGGTGGCCTGGACGGTCACCGGTGCGGCGTCGTCGAAGCGCAGCGTCAGGTCGATCCGCGCGCCGAGCTTCGGCGCCGGGTTCAGCCCCATCAGCATCAGGTGCCGACCGCCGCGGGCGAAGGTCACCACGCCGTGGGCCGGGATCCGGACCGTCGGGGTGTCGACCATGGTGGAGGCCGTGCTCTGGTGCATGGAGACGGACTGCGCCTGCGGACTGGTGACGCCCGTCAGCGTCGCGGCCTCGCCGCCGTCGTTGCGCAGCACGAAGTAGCCCGCGGCCATGTCCGGCAGGGACGGCAGCGGTATGTAGGCGCCGGAGACGCTGAGCCGCGGCGCGGAGGCCGGGGAGGCCGGGGCCGCGGGCGCCGCGGTGGCGCCCGACGAGGAGCAGCCGGCCAGCGCCAGGGGGGCGGCCAGCACCGCCGCAGCGAGGGCGACCTGCCGCCTCACGCCGCCACCCCCTTGATCAGCAGCGGCAGGTCGTGCTCGAAGACGGCCGTGGTGGTGCCGCTGGTGTAGAGGACGTGCGCCTTGTCGTCGGCGGGCGAGAAGGCGAGGGTCTGCGCGCCGTGCACCGGCTCCTGGCCCTTGACCGGGGCGGCGACGTAGACGCCGACGGACTTGGCCGCCGCGATGATCGTCTGGATGTCGCCGGTGAGGCCGATGAACGCCGGGTTGAACGCGGCGAGCCAGGTGCGGATCTCGGCGGGGGTGTCCCGCGCCGGGTCGGTGGTCACGAAGACCACGTCGATCTTGCTCTGCTGGTCCTTCGACAGCTTGCTGACGGCCACGGCGATGTCGCCCATGGTCGTCGGGCAGACGTCGGGGCAGTGCGTGTAGCCGAAGTAGAGCAGCACCGCCTTGCCGCGGGTGCCCGCGACCAGGTCGAAGGGCTTGCCGCTGGTGTCGGTGAGGGTGACCGCGGGCTTGTCGAAGGTCCGGCCGAGCGGGTCCCCCTGGTAGGGGCCCTGCTGCGGCGGCGGGACGACCTGGCCGCCGTTGGCGGACGCGTCGGAGGACGAGCCCGAGGAGCCGCAGGCGCTCAGCAGCAGCGCGGCCGCACCGCCGAGCGAACCGAGCAGGACCGAGCGGCGGGTCGGACGGGTCGGGAAGGTGGAAGAAGACATGTCGGTGCTTTCCCTGGAGTTCAAGGGCCGTGGCGGACGGGCGGGCGGGCGGCCGGGGGCCGGCGCGGACTTCGTGCCCGGCCCCCGGCCGCGGGGTCAGGAGG
>NZ_BBPO01000017.1:0-19970 GCF_000787815.1 Streptacidiphilus neutrinimicus | reverse complement strand
GCCGGGGGCCGGCGCGGACTTCGTGCCCGGCCCCCGGCCGCGGGGTCAGGAGGCGCTGCCGCGCCCGCCACGACGCCAGCCGAGGAAGCCGAGCACCACGCCAGCGACGCCCACGGCCACGCCGACGCCGCCGAGCACGCGGGCCGCGTCGTCGCTGTCGCCGGAGCTCGCGGCGGTGGTGGTCTGACCGCTGGCGGCCGTGGTCTTGACGTTCGTGCTGCCGGACGTCGAGCCGGACCCGGCCGCGGTCAGGTCGAGCGTGGGCGCGGGGTGCTGCGGCTCGGCGCCGCCCGAGGTGGCCGGGGTGTCGATCCAGCGGACCACGGTGCCGTCCGAGTAGGTCTGCAGCGTCTTGAACTCCAGCTGCTTGGCGTCCGTGGGCAGCTGGCCGAAGTCGACGGTGAAGTCCTGGTACTGGCCGGGAGCGATCTTGCCGCCGGTCCAGATGATCTCCGAGACGGCGTCGGTGACCGGGCCGTCGTCGGTCTGGATCGGCGTGGTGAGCTTGGTCGTCTTCACCTGGCTGGTCCATCCCGCGACGGGGCCGACCAGGGCGGAGGCGATCGGGTGGTCGGTGGGGAAGTGCACGTCGACCTCGACGGTCGAGGCGGTGTCCGACTCGTTCGGCACCCGGAAGGCGAAGACCTGGTCGGCGGCTCCGGCCGTGGCCTGGCCCGGCTGCACGGTCACGTGGGCGGAGGCCGGTCCGGCGATCAGCAGCACGGCGCCCGCGGCGAGGGTGGCCGGGACGGCGAGGCGGCGGACATGGGTGCGAAGTGCGGTGCGCGTACGCATGGTGTGGATCTCTCCTCAAGCCTGTGCGAAGCCTGGTCCGTGGTGTCGCCGCCTCGATAACAGATGACAGGTCGGAGGCGACGTCGACGCGCGGAGGGCGTGGAGGGGAACCCCGCGGGTGCGGAGCTCGGTGCAGTAAGGCGAGGGTCTGCCGTGCTCCGCGCGGCGGCGGGACGGTCAGACCAGGAGAGCGCGCGGCGGGCCGCGGCGGACCAACTGGTGACGCAGGTGCAGACTGCCGGGCAGCCGCCACGGCTCGTCCGCGTGGTGCGCGAAACGCGGCCCGGCCGCGTGCGCGGCTCCGGCGAGGACCGCCGTGAGCAGGCCGACCAACTGCCGGACGAGCGCGCGAAGCGGCTCGACGGCCAGTGCGAGCAGCCGGAACAGCGCGGCCTCGCCGCGCCGCAGCCACCAGCCGGCGACGAGGGCGGCCAGCAGGTGGCCGACCAGCATGGCCGGCGTCAGCCCGAGCAGCGTCCACGGCGTGGTCGCGGTGGACGCGGGGAGCGAGGCGGCGTAGAGGTGCGGGTCCAGACCGGCGTCGGCGACGATCTGCCACGCGGTCTTGCCCTGCGGCAGCGGTCCGCACAGGAGCGAGGCGGCGAGACGCGCGATCGGGTCCGAGCTGCTGCCGGCCATCGCGGGCATCCCCGCCATCGCGCCGCCGCCCTGGGCGGTCAGATGGAACAGGGTGTGCAGCCCGAGCTCGCCCACGGCGAGACCGCTCGCGATCGCGGGCAGCCCGCGCTCCCGACCGGCCAGCGCGGCGGCGGGCAGCGCCACCAGCACGAGCCCGACCAGCAACGTCGGCAGGGGAACAGGCCCACCGCCCGCCCACACATGTCCCAGCGCGGACACCAGGACGCAGACCGTCGCGAAGGGCAGCGCCCGCAACACGCGAAGGTCGAGGCTGTTCGCGCCGGAGGCGCCGGGGGTGGCCATGACGCCCGCCAGTCTCTCAGAGGCGCGTACGAAGCAGAGCCCCGGGTCGGGAACTGACAGGCGCCGCACCGCTTCGGGCACGCGGGCGCCTGGGCTCCGGCGCGGCGCCCGGGGTCAACGGCCTTCTTCTCCCGCGCTCTGCGCGCCCCCTGTGCGCCCGTGCACTCCCTCTTTCCGCCAAGAGGGCGACAGGATCCGAGCGAAGCGGTTCGTTCCCGGGCGGGTCGGCAATACCTACTGGTATGTGGTGCCGCAGCCAGGAGGAGCCTTTCGTGGACATCTGGTGGTCTCTGCACCTGCGGCGTGAGCCGGCGAGTGTCCCGTTGGCCCGACGGATCCTGCTGCAGACCATGGCGGCCGCCGGGGTCGACCCGGACGTCTCCTACGAGGTCGGCGTCGCACTCAGCGAGGCGTGCGCCAACGCGGTGGAGCACGCGGGGCCGGAGCAGGCCGGGTCCGGGGACGACGGTTTCCAGGTCACCGCCGCGATCATCGGGGACCGGCTGCGCATCGAGGTCGCCGACTCGGGGCCGGGCTTCGCCGTCCGCGTGCGCCGCAGCGGCCGCCGCCGGGTGCAGGCCACCGGCCCCAGGCCGGCCGGGACGGCCGCAGCCAACCGAACGGTGAAGGCCGCCGCGCCGGACCTGTGCGCCGAGAGCGGCCGCGGACTGTTCCTGATCCGGGCGCTCTCCGACAGCGTCCAGTTCCGCAATCACCCCCGGTCCGGCGCGAGCGTCTGCTTCGACCGGACCCTCACCTACCGCGACCACGGCGAGCGCCGTGGTCGTCCTTTTGCCCACGCCTCCTGACCCGCTCCCCCTGCCGCGCCTCCCGCTCGGGAACCCGGTTGACCCTCACGTCACGTGAGGCCGCAGGCTGGGTGACGAGAGGGAGAGGAGCGGGGCCCCATGAGTTACTCGGTCGGTCAGGTCGCGCGGTTCGCCAAGGTCACCGTGCGCACACTGCACCACTACGACGAGATCAAGCTGCTCTGCCCGAGCGCCCGCACGCCGTCCGGCTACCGCCGGTACGACGACGCGGACCTCGACCGGCTGCAGCAGATCCTCTTCTACCGCGAACTCGGCTTCTCCCTCGACGACATCGCGTCCATCCTGGACGACTCCGAGGTCAGCCCGGGCGAGCACCTGCGCCGCCAGCGCAGCCTGCTGCTCGGGCGGATCGAACGGCTCCAGGAGATGGTCGCGTCCGTGGAACACGCACTGGAGGCGAGGAAGATGGGGATCCAACTGACCCCGGAGGAGAAGTTCGAGGTCTTCGGCGAGGACTACGTCGACCACCAGGACGAGGCGGAGCAGCGCTGGGGCGACACCGACGCCTGGAAGGTGTCCCAGCAGCGCGCCGCCCGGTACTCCAAGGAGGACTGGGTCGAGATCAAGGCCGAGGGCGACGCGCTCAACCGGCGGATCGCCGAGGCGATCGCGGCCGGGGTCGCGCCCGGGAGCGAGCAGGCGATGCGGATCGCCGAGGACCACCGGCAGCACATCACCCAGCGGTTCTTCGACGTCTCGTACGGCATGCACCGCTGCATGGCCGAGATGTACGTCGGGGACCCGCGCTTCACGGAGACCTACGAGAAGGTCGCGCCGGGCGCGGCGGCCTGGTTCCGCGCCGCCGTCCTGGCCAACGCGGACCGCGGAGAGAGCGCCGACGGCTGATCCGGGACGACTGAGCGCTCGGGCCCGGCAGCGCCCGGGACGACGCAGCGTTGGGCCGCGGTCCATGAGGACCGCGGCCCAACGGGTCGATCGGCGGCATGGCCGCGTGGTTCAGCGTTCAGCCGAGGCGCGCGGCCATCGTCTTGAGGACGTTCAGCGAGCCCTTGGTCACGTCGACGTAGCGGTTTCCGCCCTCGATGTCGACGAAGGAGATCGTGTCGCCGCGCTGGACGAAGAACTCCTGCGCGTCGGACGGCAGGTCGGGGAGGGCTGCCGGGCGGCCCAGGTTGTTGCGGATCTCCACCCGGTAGGAGACGCCGGACTGCAGCCAGGCGGTGCGCTCGACGCCCGCGTGCACGGCCTTGCCCGTGTTCTCGTCGACGGCGCCGTGGTCGATGCGGCCCACGCAGGTCGCGTAGTCGGACTCGATCTTCCTGAGCGCGGCGGACGCCTTGGCGGAGCTGGAGAAGTGGAACAGGATCTGGCCGCCCTGCACGTCGTGCGCCTTGGCGCCGAACTGCTCCGCCGAGACGGAGCTGGTGTGCAGCTCGCGGATCGGGTCGCCTGAGCCGCAGGTGTAGAGCCACTGGAAGTCACCGGTCGTGGTGTAGCGCGTCTGCGGCTCCGCCTGCCAGTGGAAGTAGGTGTTCTGCGGCATCTGGCTGCCCGTCAGCCACGGCGAGGTCGCGGCGCTCGCCGAACCCGCGGCACCCGCGGCCAGACCGAGCGCGGCGGCGGTGACAGCGGCGAACGTGGCGACGCGTGACGAACGAAGAGCGCGCATGACAGGACCCCCCAGGGAGCGTGGTGTGGTGGCTTCCGCCGATCTCGTCGGGGCCCCGGCCGCCGACGGATCCATTACAGCGTGAGCCGCGTCTCTGATCCCTATGCGAACCGTCCGGGTTCTGTAACGCCCGGATAAGCTCCGGCCATGGCCGTTGACCTCGTCCTCCGTCGAGCCCCCGAGGCCGCGCACACCGTGGCCGTGCTGGCCTTCGACGGCATGGCCCCGTTCGAACTCGGGGTCGTGGTCGAGGTGTTCGGCCTGCCACGACCGGAGCTCGGCGGACTGCCCTGGTACGAGCTGAAGGTGTGCGCGGAGGAGCCCGCCCGGGACCTGCGCGCGGTCGGCGGGTTCACCCTGCGGGCCGCGCACGGCCTCGACGCCCTGGCCACCGCGGACACCGTGATCGTTCCGGGGGTGCCGGACGCGGGCGGCGCGGTCTCCCCCGCGCTCGTCGATGCGCTGCGCACCGCGCACGCGCGCGGCGCCCGGCTGGTCTCCATCTGCTCCGGAGCGTTCGCGCTGGCCGCCGCCGGCCTGCTGACCGGCCGACGGGCGACGACGCACTGGCGCCACGCCGAGCTGCTGGCCGCGCGGTACCCGGAGGTGGCGGTCGACCCGGACGTCCTCTACGTCGACGACGGCGACGTCCTCACCAGCGCGGGCAGCGCCGCCGGGATCGACCTGTGCCTCCATCTGGTCCGCGCGGACCACGGCGCGCGGGTCGCCAACGCGGTCGCGCGCCGCTTCGTCGTCCCGCCCCACCGCGACGGCGGCCAGGCCCAGTTCATCGAGGCCGCGGTCGGCCCCCTCCGGGCCGAGGACGACGGAGTGGCCCACAGCATGGCCTGGGCGCTGGAACGCCTCGCCCAGCCGCTGACGGTTCCGGAGCTCGCCCGTGCGGCACGCATGTCGCAGCGCTCCTACCTGCGTCACTTCGCCCGCAGGAACGGCACCAGCCCGATGCGCTGGGTGACGGCACAGCGGATCGCCGCCAGCCTGCCCCTGCTGGAGGGCGGCGTCGCCCCCATCGACGAGGTGGCCTGCGCCGTGGGCTTCGACAACGCGGCCACCTTCCGGCACCACTTCACCCGCACGATGCGGACCACGCCGACGGCCTACCGCAGCGCCTTCGGCAGGGCCGCGTAGCCGCCGCACCCGGTGGCGGGCCTTCGTCCTCAGGACGTGAGGCTCGCCATCCAGTTCTCGACCTCGTCGGCCGAGCGCGGGAGCGCAGCCGAGAGGTTCCGGTTGCCGTCGACGGTGACCAGGATGTCGTCCTCGATCCGGACGCCGATGCCGCGGTACTCCTCCGGCACGGTCAGGTCGTCGGCCTGGAAGTACAGGCCCGGCTCGACGGTGAGGACCATGCCCGGCTCCAGCACGCAGTCGACGTAGGACTCGACGCGCGCCTGGGCGCAGTCGTGGACGTCCAGGCCGAGCATGTGGCCGGTGCCGTGCAGGGTCCAGCGGCGCTGCAGGCCGAGTTCCAGCACCCGCTCCACCGGACCCTCGACCAGGCCCCACTCGACCAGCCGCTCGGCCAGCACCTGCTGCGAGGCCTCGTGGAAGTCGCGGTAGCGCGCACCCGGCTTCACAGCCGCGATGCCGGCCTCCTGGGCGTCGTAGACGGCCTGGTAGATCTTGCGCTGCAGCTCGTCGAAGGCGCCGTTGATCGGCAGGGTGCGGGTGACGTCGGCGGTGTAGAGCGTCGTCGTCTCCACGCCCGCGTCCAGCAGCAGCAGCTCGCCGGGGCGGACCTGGCCGTCGTTGCGGACCCAGTGCAGCGTGGTGGCGTGCGGACCGGCGGCGCAGATGGAGCCGTAGCCCACGTCGTTGCCTTCGACCCGGGCGCGCCGGAAGAAGGTGCCCTCGATCCACCGCTCCGAGGTGGCCACGGCCTGCGCCAGCTCGCGCACCACGTCGGTGAAGCCCTTGGTGGTCGCGTCGCACGCGTCCTGCAGCTGGGCGATCTCCCACTCGTCCTTGACCAGGCGCAGCTCACTGAGGAAGACCGTCAGCTCGCTGTCGCCGTGCTTGGTGGTGTGCGGGGCGAGCGCGGCCTCGATCTTCGCGTCGTGCCCGCGCACGACGCGGGTGACGGCCGGGTACTCCTCGGCGCGTTCCGCGAGCTCCTCGGCGGCGTTGCGCACGTCCTTGGCCGGCAGACCGAGCAGCGTCTCCGCCTCGGTGAGGCTGTGACGGCGGCCGACCCACAGCTCTCCCTGGCCGCTCAGCCAGAACTCGCCGTTCTCGCGGTCCGAGCGCGGCAGCAGGTAGAGGTACGCGTCGTGCCCGTCGCCGTGCGGCTCCATGACGAGGACGGCGTCCTCGGTCTGGTCGCCGGTCAGGTGCACGTACTCGGTGGCGGCGCGGAAGCTGTACTCGGTGTCGTTCGAGCGGGTCTTCAGGTTCCCGGCCGGGATCACCAGCCGCTCGCCGGGGAACCGCGCGGAGAGCGCGGCGCGCCGCTTGGCCGCGTAGGCGGACTGCTCGGCCGGGACGAGGTCCCGCAGCTCCGTGTCGGCCCAGCCGGCCTTCATGACGGCGGTCAGCTCGTCGGAGATGGCCGGGTAGAGGCCGTTCTTCCGCTGCTTGATCGCCTGCGGCGCGGCCTCTTCGGTCTCCTCGGGCGCGAGGTTCTCCTCGGTCACGCTCTGTCGCCTCCTCGTGGTACGGGGAACGCGCGCACCAATGTCAGGGGTGTCCTGGGCACGCGGTCCGTACAAGGGTACGGCGGAACGGCCGGTTCATAACAGTTGTTGGGTAACTTTTTCCGCCCCGGGTGGCCGCACCACCCCGGGCGGGCGTGTCCGCCCCTCGTGGGCCGCTACTCGAAGCGTGCGGCGAGCAGCACCAGGTCGTCCTCTCCCGGCTCCGGTTGTGACGTGCCGACGCAGGTCTCCAGCAGGTAGTCGCAGAAACGTTCCGGGTCCTGGCGGACGTCGCGCGGCGCCTCCGAGGCCGCGGCGCGCAGGCGGCCCTGGCCGGAGTGCAGGGACCTGCCGCAGCGGCGGGCCAGGCCGTCGGTGTAGAGCAGCAGCACGTCGCCGCGGTCGGCGCGAAGTTCGACGCCCGGCGCCTCCCAGCAGCTCAGCATGCCCAGCGGCGCGCTCAGCGAGGTCTCCACGAACGAGGCGCCGAACGAGGTGACCAGCAGCGGCGGGCACTGGCCGGCCCCGGCCAGGGACAGCCGCCGCGCGCCCGGCTCGATGTACGCGTAGAGCGCCGTCGCGGTGCGGGCGGCCTCCGTGCTCTTCAGCAGCAGCTCCAGATCGCCGAGGACGGCGACCGGGTCCTCGCCCTCCAGCACCGCGTACGCGCGCAGCGCAGCGCGCAGGCGGCCCATCGCGGCCGCGGAGTCGGGACCGCCGCCGGTCACGCTGCCGACGCTCAGCGCGAGGGCGCCCTCGGGCAGCGCGATCGCGTCGTACCAGTCGCAGCCGCCCGCTCCGTCGAGGCCCGCGGGGACGCAGCGCGTGGCGAGCGCCATTTGGGCCACGCGCGGGAGGGCGTTGGGCAGCAGGCCGCGCCGCAGCGCGTCGGCCGTCCGGCGCAGGTGGTCGCGGTCGACCTCCTTGCGCAGCAGGCGCGCGGCGGACGCGCAGTACAGGCCGATGAGGCGCTGCTCGCGCTCGCTCGGCTGGACGGGGGTGTCGTAGAACCAGACCACCGAGCCGAGGTCGTCCAGCGGCTGCGCGTACGACGCGGCGATGCCGAGCCCGCCGGCGACCTCCTGGAACCGGTCGCCGGTGGGCTCGCCGCCGCTCGGACGCAGGACCTGCGCGGCGGGGACGGTCTCCAGCGCGCCGAGCGCGGCGCGGTCCAGGCCGAGGCCCAGCGTGGTGAAGGGGTGCGCCAGCAGCAGCATGCCGCGGCGGGCGCCGACCAGAGCCGCGCCGTCGGCGAGGACACCGGCGAGCGCCGTGGCGAGGTCAGGGGCGGTGCTGAGGCGGTCGGTGAGGTCGTGGAGGGTGGTCAGATCAGCCAGGGGGTCGGCGGATCGCTCGCGCATGGCGCAGACCTGCTCCCCGCTGATCGTTTCAGCGGGGCTGGTGGGCGCGGGGAGGCCCAGGGCGGTGGGCGGCGTCGTGGTCTGGGGCTCAGCCATGGTCCGCACCTGCAAAAACTACGAAGAGTGATGCCGGATTCTTAGTGGATTGTCTGAATTGAATCACTATGCACCCCCATGTCATGCCATACGGCAATTAATGAGTCTCTTCTACACACACCGATCGGGTGATGTCCAGAACTGTCCGCTGCCAGGTGGTTGGTGTCTTTGCCCGAATATTTGGCCGAAAAACATCGGTGCGAATGATCGTTTATCAGAGCGAGTTCCGTCGGCCGGAACGCTACGCGCGTGGCTTGCCGCGGCGCTCGCGCAGGGCTTTTGCCACCTGTCGGCGGCCTTTCCAGCCGCGGCCCGGCAGCGGGCGCGGTGCTTCGAGTGCGATTGGTCGGACCACCCGACCGGCGCGCAGCAGATCCGACACGACGCCCGGCAGCTCGCCCGCGCCCGCTGCCGGTGGCCAGCTCAGTGACCACGCGGTGCTGCTGAGGCAGTACTCTCCGGTCAGCACGCCCGGCAGGGTGAGGCCCACCCGGCTGAGACCGCGCCGGGCCAGTCGCGCCGCCGCATCCCCGCGGTCGCTCTCGGTAGCGACCGCGACCGTCGCGTCCGCGGTCCCCGCGACCACGGGCGCCAGCAGCTCCAGGGCCTCCGGCATCCTCCGCTGCCGTCCCGGATCGACGAAGAGCAGCGGCAGGGGCGCGTATCCGGCAAGCTGGGAGGCGTCGGTCAGCAGCACCGCACCGCTGTCGGCGGCGACCCGCCGGGTGGAGTCGGTCGAGCCGGACTCCAGGACCAGCACCGCGCGCACCCCCGGCAGGGAGCGCGCCGTCAGCACCGTCAGCGCGATCCGGCCCGCGTCGTTGTGGGCCTGCACCACCACGACTGCCTCGGGCGCGGCCTCGACCGCTTCTTCGTTTTCGAACGCGGAAGTTGATGCGGAGTCAGCCTCGTGGGCCGATGCGGAATCGGGGGCCATCCCCGGATGGTACGGTTCCCGCCGCCTTCCGACACCCCCGCCTCGGGCTCACTAGCAGACCTGTTCGGACCCCGTGGGGGGAATACCCCGAACGGAGGAACCATTGCCGCTCACCGTGCGTCATACCGGACGATGCGTCAGTCTCGTCCCAGAACGTGCTCGCATGTGCCACCGATGGGTAGAGAACCGACAGGGGCGGCGTGGTCCGGGCCGCAGTTCTGGTCCGTAGCCGGACGTCAACGCCACCCCGCGCCCTTGGCCTGTCGGGCGGCACAAGCACGGCGGGCCTGGTGCGCTTCTCGTTGCGCGAGGTCACGTACCGATCCTTGACCGTCACGGAAAGGAACGAGTGCTCATGCGCGGGGTATCAACGCTCGTCAACAAGGTCAGTCGACTCCGCTCCCGGGCCCGACTGCTCGGTGCGGCCAGGATCGCCTCCCAGGGGTGGGGGTGGCCGGTGCTTCCCGGCGTCGGCCTCGACGCCGGGGGCGCGTGCCGCTGCCCTCGGCCCGACTGCCTGATCCCCGGGGTCCATCCGCACGACCCGAAGCTCCTCGCGGCGACCACGGACGCCCGGATGATCCGCTGGTGGTGGTCGCGCCGTCCGCAGGCGCCGGTCATCGTCGCCACGGGCACGGACGTCTGCGCGCTCAGCCTGCCGGCCGAGGCGGGCGCGAGAGTGCTGGACTACTTCGACGCCCTCCATGTCCCGACCGGGCCGGTGATCACCACGCCCACACGCTATGTGCTGCTCGTCGCGCCCTACTCGTTCGCGGAGCTCGCGGAGCTGCTGGAGGCCCAGGAGTGGGTGCCGACCAGTCTGCGCTACCACGGTCCCGGCGGCTACGTCGTGCTGCCGCCCTCGCGCACCGCGGCCGGTGCGCTGCGCTGGGTCCGCCGTCCGGAGTCCGCCCGGCGGACACCGTGGCTGCCCGCGGTCGGCGATCTGGTGGAGGCGTTGGTCGCGGCGAGCGTGGCCGCTCCCGACGGGGCGACGCTCGCGCCCTGAGAAGTCTCAGAGAAACCCGGGACGCAAAAGGCCCGGCCGCTGGCGACGGGGGATGCACCAGCGACCGGGCTGTTCAAACCGTAACAAATTCTGGCTCCCAAGCAAATTCCCTGAGGGCGTCAGTTTGTACGGAATTATCGACTCCTCGAGTCGAATGTGACGGAGATCACCGAGTTCGGACGTGTGCCGAACGCCGAAAGTGATACCAATTCAGCTCAGGGTCACCTGACGGCTGGTGAGGGAAGCGCGGGCCTTGCGCTGCTCCGGGGTGAGCGGCTCGGTCGCGGCCAGCGCGGTGGCGAGGCGCTCCGCGAACTGCGCGGCGGGCTTCTCCACGTCCGCCGCGGCCACCGACTGCGGCAGGTCCCACACCGGCACGACCAGGCCGTGCGCCCGGAAGGAACCGACCAGCTTGGTGCCCTCCCCGAGGGACGCCTCACCGGCGGCGGCGAGGCGCGCGAGCGCGTCCAGCAGGCGCTCCTCCTCGTGCGGCATCACCCAGCGCAGGTGGTTGCGGTCCGGCGCGGCGCACCAGTAGGCCTCCGGCACCGAGTCCAGCTTCGCGGTCGGGATGATCGCCGCGTTGGCCTGCTCCAGCGAGGCGGCGACCTCGCCGGTCGCGGCGGCCGGGTCCTCCAGCCAGAACTCGAAGCCGGTGTGCACCTCCGGCTCGAACGCGGCGTCCAGGTCCAGCAGTTCCTGCAGACGCGGCCCGCCCGGCGCGGGGCGGCGCGGCGGCACCGGGTTGCCCGGCTCGGTGGCCAGCGCCTGGAGCAGCGCGTCCGCGAGGTCCCGGCTCAGGTCGCCGGAGGAGGTCTGCGTCTGCAGACCCAGCAGCACGGCGCCGTCCTGACGGCGCATGGCCGGCCAGGCCATGGGCAGCACGGTGGCCAGCGTGACGGACGGGACCTCGCCCACGGCGGTGGCGAGGACCTCCGCCTTCACCGTCAGCGGCACGGTGGCCGCGGGCACCAGCTCGCGCAGGGCGACCCAGTCGCCCTCGCCCGGCAGTCCCTCGAACGGGCGCTGCACCAGCTCCGCGACGGCGTGTGCGGCCTCCCGCCCGTGGCACGCCTTGTAACGGCGCCCGGACCCGCACGGGCAGGCTTCCCGCGCGCCGACGACGGGCACCGGCCCGTCGGCAACGGCCGCGGCGGTCCGGAGGGGGGCCTTCTTCTTGGCCATGGTGCGTACTCCCGATGGAACGGAACGTGGAGGGGAACGAAGTTCCTTCAGGAGAGCCTAGAGCTTTTGCCCTGTCCTGGGGCGCGAGGCTGTGCCCGCGTGCGCGCGGCAGGTTCGCCGCCCCGGATGGTTGCACGATCCAGGGGCAGCGGACCTGCCGCGCGCACGCGGTGGCGAGCAGACGGTCCCCCACGCGCCCGTGCGCGGGGCCGTTCGCACAGCGGGGGGTCGCTCGCGCACTTCCCACGCCCCTGACGTGGCGCCTCAGCTCGCCGCGGCCGCCGGGGGCTCTTCGCGGCGGGCGTGGCGGGCGCGGACGCGGAGGACCGCCCAGACCGTGACCTCGCCCGGCGCGTTGTCGCGGACGCCCCAGTCGGAGGCCAGCTGGCAGACGATCCCCAGCCCCCGGCCGCCCTTGGACGTCAGCGAGGGGTTCCCGCGTCGCGGCCGCGTCGGGCCGCCGCCGTCCGTCACTTCCAGGGTCAGCAGGCCGTCGCTGTGCAACTCCCAACCGACCAGCACTTCTTCGCGCTCCTGCGCGACCAGCTGCTCCCGGTCGAGCGGTCTCGCATGCCGGCAGGCATTGCTGAGCAGCTCCGACAGGATCAGCACCGCGTCGTCTATCACGGGCTCAGGGACCAGGTGTTCACCGAGGTCCTCCCGCAGCCTCCGTCGCGCGGTACGCACACTCTCCGGACCATGAGGTACTGCCATGGTCGACGACGAAGTCGGCACATCATGCGCCACCACCACGGCCACCCCCGGACCTCCTCCTTCGTCTTGCGCCAGGGTGTGAATGCCCGGTGGGGGCAAGTCGAAAACGGAAAACAAGGCCAGCCTGTGCGCTTTCCGGGGGCTTGCGACGGGCACAGGGAGCGCATTTCACAGCGCGTCACCACCTTGTCACGCTGAGCATTCGAAAGGTGGTTTCGAAAATCGATCCAGCCAGGATCCAGGGGAATTTCCAGCCATTCCGGACCAATGGATCGGGCCACTGGCCGGAATGAACCCCACCACCCGCGTCACCGTCCGAGCTGGTCCAGAACCCGCCGCGGGTGGTTGGTGATGATGGCGTCGACGCCCAGGCGCAGGCACAGTTCGACGTCCTCCGGCTCGTCCACCGTCCACACGTGCACGCGGTGACCGGCGCGGTGGAGTGCGGCGACATAGCCGGGGTTGGCGCGGACGAGGTCGATGCCGGGGCCGGCGATCCGCGCGCCGTGGGGAAGGGCGCCGTCGCGCAGCCACGGCAGGACCCGCTCCATCAGGAAGACCGTCGGCAGCTCCGGCGCCATCTGCCGGACCCGCTTGAGGGACATCTGCGAGAAGCTCATCACGCGGACCGGCGACGGGCCGTCAGCGCGGCTCGGCACCAGGCCGAACCGGTGCAGCAGCTCCAGCAGGCGCTTCTCGACCAGGCCCGCGTAGCGGGTGGGGTGCTTCGTCTCGATGGCCAGCTCGACGCGGCGACCGGCGTCGGCGTGCAGTTCGAGCAGGCGCTCCAGCGTCAGCACCCGGGTGTGCTCGGGAGAGGTCCAGTCGGCCTCCTCCGGCGCGTCCGCGCCGTTCGCCTTCCAGCCGCCGAAGTCGAGCTCGGAGAGCTGGGCCAGCTCCAGGGTGGAGACCACGCCGCGCCCGTTCGAGGTGCGGTTGACGGTGCGGTCGTGGACGCAGACCAGGTGCCCGTCGGCGGTCAGCCGCACGTCGCACTCGAGGCCGTCCGCCCCCTGCTCCAGGGCCAGCTGGTACGCGGCCAGCGTGTGCTCGGCGTAGGTGCCGGAGGCGCCGCGGTGGGCGATGACCGTCGTCTGCGCGCGGTTCGGGACGACCGTGCGGGAGCTGGGCTGACGAGAACTGGGCTGGCTGTGCACGCCACCACCATAGGTGGCGTCCGTGTCGTGGAGGTGAACGAGCGCGGAGGTGAACGAGGTCCGAGGCGGGCGGGGCCGCTCAGGCGGCGGTCCGGTCCGCCCGCCTGCGCAGCGCCGGCGTCAGCGCGAGCGTGACGCCGCCCGCGATGAGGAAGGAGAAGAGCGAGGCCGAGGTCCACGAGGTCGGGTGGATGTGGGTGTACTTCTGCAGGTCGGCCCAGAGGTTCGTCCACCAGGCGTAGGGCAGCGCGGCCGGGTTGATCAGCTCGTAGAGCACGAAGCCGAGGGTCCAGGGCAGCAGCATCAGCCAGCGCGTGGGCGCCTGCTCGCTCATGTCCCAGCCGTCCTTGCCGCTGCCGAGGAAGAAGTCGACCGCCAGCACCGCCAGCAGCGGCACGAAGAACGCGCCGATCAGGCCGAGGAACGCGTAGTACGTGTTGGTGAAGCCGTCGATCGAGAGCGCGGCCGCCGTGACGATCGCGCCGATCCCCAGCGTCAGCCAGCGCCGGTCCACCTTCGGGAAGAGGTTGTGGATCGACATCGCCGTCGAGTAGACGTTCGCGAAGGACTGGTCCGCCTCGCGCAGCACCAGCACCAGGAAGAAGAGCCAGCCGGCCGTCAGCCCGGTGAAGGTGGAGAAGATCTTGTTCGGGTCGCCGCCCACCTGGGTCAGCGCGATCGCACCGACGACGTAGCACCAGACCTGCGCGACGGTGTAGCCGGTGAAGGTGCCCCAGAACGAGCCCTTGCCGCTGCGCGAGTGGCGCGTGTAGTCGGCCGCCAGCGGCACGAAGGAGATGGAGACCGCGATCACGTAGTCGGTGGCCTGCAGGAAGCCGTTCCAGTTGCCGCCGCCGGGGTTGTGCACGCCGTGGCGCGCCAGCTGGACGGTGAAGAAGAGCATCGAGGCGCCCACCGCGATCGCGACGTAGCGGCGCAGCGCGGCGATCGAGCCGAGCGGCCAGATCGTCATCGTCGTGGTGAGCAGCCCGGCCAGGACGACGTAGACCCAGCGCGGGATGCCCCCGTACAGGGCCTGGGCGCCCTGGGTGATGACGATCAGCTCGTACACGCCCCAGCCGATGCACTGCAGGATGTTCAGCACGGTCGGCACGTAGGAGAGGCGGGTGCCGAACAGGCCGCGCAGCACGGCCATCGCCGGCGCGCCGGTTCTGGCGCCGATCAGGGCGGCGAGCGCCAGCATCAGGGTGCCGACGACGGTGCCGACCACGATCGCGGTGATCGAGGCGGCCAGCGCGAGGTTCTTGCCCTCGGCGTTGACCATCACCGTGGCGGCGCTGGAGAAGCCGATCAGGCTGACGCCGAGGTTGGCCCAGAACGCGGCCTGGTCCCGGAAGCCCAGGGTGCGCGGGGGCGCGGTGTCGAGGACGAGTGGCGCCTCGGGGCGGGCGGCGGTGGACGCCGTGGTGGCGTCCCTGTCGTCAAGGGTCGCGGACATGGCCGTCTTCAGAGCTCCCTACGCCGGCATTACCCGGTCAGGTTCAGGCGGTCGGCGGCCCCGCCGCGTCTGCGGCCTGCTGCCCTCTCAGCCCGGAATGAGGTCCGAGCTCCCGCGCATATGATGCGTGTGTTCGACGGCATGGTAAGCCGTCCCGTCGGCTGGGCCAAGAGCAATCGCCGCAGCTCGGACGGAGAAGCGGGTGCCGTGCCCACGGCTGGGACTTACGATGCCCCGACAACGTGTGCGGAATGCTAGGGCCGTTGGTCCCTCAACTAGGAGGTCGTTCGTGAGCACCGAGCACGAGGGCGCGCCCGAGGGGACGCCGTCCCCTGCCCCCGCTGCGGTTCCGGCGGACAGCACGGATCGTCCGGTGGATCAGTCGCCCGCGAGCAGCCCGGTCGAGCCCCCGGCCGACCCCGATCTGGCCGGTTATCCGGCGCCCCGCGCCGCCGCCTTCGAGACGGTGAGCGACGGCGCGCCGACCGAGCGGCTGCCGGAGCCCCCCGTCCCGCCGTACCGGCCGGAGGCCGAGGCGCCGACCGCTCCGCTCCCGTCGACGGCTCATTCCGAGTCGCCTGCCGCTCCGGCCGAGGCGCCGACGCAGCCGACCGCGCAGCTGTACTCCGAGCCGCCCACTCAGCCGTACGGCGCTCCGCCGGTCCCGCCGGTTCCCCCCACCACGCCGCCCACCGCCACGGGCGGCGCTTTCGGCGGTCAGCCGCCCTACGGCGGCAGCGCCCCCTACGGCATCTACGGCGCGGGCGTCCCGGTGGAGAAGCCCAGGCGCAGCCGTCGTGGCACGTTCATCGCCGTGCTCGCCGCGACCGCGATCCTCGCGGGCGGCCTCGGCGGCGGCCTCGGCGCGTGGCTGGAGAGCCGCAACTCCGGCGGCGCCGACGCCAGCACCACGGTCTCCAGCTCCACCGACCCGAAGGCGCTCAGCCGTCCGGCGGGCTCCATTGCCGCGATAGCGCAGAAGGCGCTGCCGAGCGTCGTCACCATCGAGGCGACCGGCTCCTCCGAGTCCGGCACCGGCACCGGCTTCGTCTTCGACACCCAGGGCCACATCCTCACCAACAACCACGTCGTCGCGCCCTCGCTGGGCGGCGGCAAGCTGACGGTGAAGTTCGCCGACGGGTCCAGCTACGGCGCGTCCGTCGTGGGCCGGGCCCAGGGCTACGACGTCGCAGTGATCAAGCTGGACTCCACCCCGAAGGAGCAGCTGGTCCCCCTCCCCCTCGGTGACTCCGACGCCGTCCAGGTCGGTGACACCACGATCGCCATCGGTGCGCCCTTCGGTCTGTCCGGCACGGTCACCTCGGGCATCATCAGCGCCAAGAACCGCCCTGTCGCCTCCGGCGACGAGACGGGCGCGCAGACGTCCTACATGAACGCCCTGCAGACCGACGCCTCGATCAACCCGGGCAACTCCGGCGGTCCGCTGATGAACGGCCAGGGCCAGGTCATCGGCATCGACTCGGCGATCCAGTCCACCGGCCAGACCTCGGGCGGCGGCCAGTCCGGCAGCATCGGCCTCGGCTTCGCCATCCCGATCAACCAGGCCAGGTGGGTCGCCCAGCAGCTGATCAAGACGGGTACCCCGGTCTACCCGATCATCGGCATCCTGCGCGACGACTCCTACACCGGCGACGGCGCCCGCATCAACAGCACCTCCGTCCAGGGCACCCCGCCGGTCACCCCGGGCGGCCCCGCCTACAAGGCCGGCCTGAAGCCGGGAGACATCATCACCTCCCTCGACGGCGTCATCATCGACTCCGGCCCCACCCTCGTCAGCGAGATCTGGGCCCACCACCCGGGCGACAAGGTCAATGTCACCTTCATCCGCAACGGCCAGACCCACACCACGACCCTGACCCTCGGCTCCCGAACCGGTGACAACCAGTAATCGTCGCCACACGCGGGCCAACTCATGAGAAGATCCCTGGCGTGGACCGTGATCGCATACGATCACCACGTCCACACCAGGAGTCTTGCCCGAGCGGCCTAAGGGAACGGTCTTGAAAACCGTCGTGGCAGCGATGTCACCGTGGGTTCAAATCCCACAGACTCCGCACGAGAACGGCCCCCGACCAGCAAAACCGGTCGGGGGCCGCTTCGTCATGGGCATCCCGCGACCTACCCCGAGCGCCCGCACGTCACCGTCCGTGAGGACACGGCCGGGGGCACGACACTAGAAGTCGGACCGGACTCCCGGACGAGCTGTGCAGGATCGCCCGGCGGGAGCCTGCCGCGATCCGGGCGCGGCGCGGCTGAGCGCCACGACTCCAGCACCGCACCGCCGGCCAGCGCCACAGCGGCCGTTCCGAGCGCGACGGCCTTCTTCACTCGTGCAGCGAACATGCACCGGGACGGAACCATGAAGACCCCTCAAAAGCACCGAGATAGTCATGAAAGACGTTCGGTGCCGCGGCAAACCCGAGTGCGGCGACCGGGTGACGTGGCGCGTCCGGACGGGGGACGCGCGGTCGTGTCGTCCGACGATCTGCGTGAGCGGAGTGCATCGCTGAGAGAGCGGCACTTCGGTGCCCGTGCCCCTGTTGTCTAAGGTCTGGAGTGCCCGTGCTGCCGTCTGCTTCTCTGCCGCGCAAGGCCCTGGAACTGTTCCTGCTCGTCCTCTGCTCGCTGGCCGTGCTCATCTCGTTCGTGCCGCAGGCCCACGCCGAAAACGCGCGAGCGGTCGCCGTGCACGAGAGCAGGAGCGGAGTGGACTGGGACAAGATCGCGCGTTGCGAGAGCGGCGGTGACTGGGCGATCAACACCGGCAACGGGTACTACGGCGGGTTGCAGTTCAACCAGGCGACCTGGCGGGCCTACGGGGGCCTCGCGTACGCGCCCCGCGCGGACCTCGCCGACAAGAACCAGCAGATCGCGATCGCCAGCCATCTCGCCGGCCGCCGTGGCCTGCAGCCCTGGCCCGTCTGCGGCAGCCGCGGCGCCTGCGCGTGCCGACCGCACGACGCGGTGCAGGGACGAGGCCAGAGCCCCGAACCCGGTGGAGGTTGGACGGTCCGGCCCGGTGAGACCCTCGGGAGCATCGCGGCCGCGAACCACGTCGTCGGCGGCTGGCCTGCACTCTTCGAGCTCAACCGGCAGACCATCGGCGGCGATCCCGACCGGATCAGGCCCGGTGAGGTCCTGCGCCTGCACGCGTGACGAGCCGCAGGGCTACTGCTCGGTGACCGTCTCCTCGGTTCGCTCGGGCAGCAGCAGGACGGAGCCGACGAAGAAGCACACGGCGCCGATCAGGGTCTGCGTGTTCGCCCGGCCCACGTCATGGACCTGGCCCGTGACGGGATTGATGTAGCCGGCCACCGCGGAGACGCCGAAGGCGACGGATCCGACCAGGTTGGCCAGCGTGATCCACCAGGACCAGACCCGGGGACGCCAGGCGAGCCAGCCGTGGCACACCTCGTACCAGGCCAGCGCGCTGGCCACGAGGAAGCAGACCGAGCCGATCGCGTCCGGCCGCCACACGTGTCGGTGCGCAGTCGTCGCGGACAGGTCCTCGGCCATGGCGAGCCCGGTGCTGATGTTGAAGTAGACGGTGCCGACCAGCTGCACTCCGGTGGCCCACCAGTCGATCCTGCGTGGCTGGAGGACGAAGAACCGGCGGTGGTGCGGGTTCTGCACGGCGGAGGAGGCGTCGACCACCTCTCGGTAGCAGAGGAACGAGGCGGAGGTGAAGAACAGCGAGCCGACGAAATAGGTGACGGTGTCGCCGCGCGTGCCCACGGCGTCGGCGTACCCGGGAACGGACCCGATCGCGAAGAGCAGGGATCCGATCGCGAACAGGACGGCGATCCACCAGCCGCGTGCCGCGGGCGCCCACCACGTGGACCCGGCGGCCGGACGCTGGTGCTTGCGGTGCCGGCGCGTTCCACGGCGGACGACGTTGCCGTCCGGCCCGACGTGGTAGACGAAGGTCGCCTTCCGGAAGGTCACTTCGGTCCCTTCCACTGCTGGCTGTGCCGCACCGCGCCCAGGGTCACCCTGACCGCGACCCCGAGGACGACGAGATCCGCGAGCATCTGCGCGGTGACCACCAGGCGGGCCAGCTCCGACTTGGCGGTGATGTCGCCGAAACCGACGGTGGCGAACACGGTGACGGTGAAGTACAGGCTGTCGGTGTGGTTCAGGTGCCCGCCGAAATTGCGCGCGGACAACGCGGCCAGGACGACGTAGGTGGAGGCGAAGAGCAGCAGGAAGAAGGGGATGCTGGTGGCCAGGGCCTCCACCGCCCGCACCGCCGGGAACGACGACCGGACGATCCGGCCGACCTGGAACACGACCAGGCCCACGAACCCGGCCAGCCCGAGCAGCAGGATCGTGATGGTGACCGGCAACGAGGAGTGGTCCAGGGGCATCACGTAGTACAGCGCCACCAGCACCGCGATCGACCCCGCCGACCGCACCGCCATCCAGGTGATCCGGCGGCGCGTGAGACGGGTCGGGGCGGGCGGGTGGTGCTCCGCCTTGGTGCTGCCGCTCACGGGCTCCGCCTCAGCTTCTTCAGGGCGCCGCGGAACGAGAGGCCGTGGTCGGACCAGACCAGACCCAGCGCGGCGCCCAGGATGAGCACCACGCCGATGGCGATGAACAGCGACATGAAGGCGAACACGGCCCCGATGGGCCCGTACTTCCTGTCGTAGCTGACGATCATCCCGGAGAGGACGGCCGAGAAGACGGCCGTCATGCCCGTCCAGCAGGCGCCGGTGGCGACGGCGCAGGGCAGCAGCCTACGCCAGGGGATCCGCGCGGCCAGCAGGAACCACATCGAGAACCAGAAGAAGCAACTGGAGGAGACCAGGATGAACAGCCAGTACAGCGCCGGTGCGCTGTGGCGCAGCCCCGGGCTCACCCCGGAGACGGCGAACATCAGGCCCACGACCAGGCCGATCCAGACCAGCGCGCGGACGACGTCGAGCCCCCTGCGGGGCGGGAGGTCGAAGACTCGCTGGTAGAGCTGCTGGATCGCGGTGGCCCCGGCCAGTCCGCCCAGTACGAAGAAGACCCAGGACATCCCCGTCACCGCGGAGGACGTGGTGCTCGAGGCGCCGACCAGGCGGCCGACGTCGGTTGCGGCCGCCTGGCTGAGGCCGAAGCGCCGGGTCAGGTCCGCTGCCGCGGACCCGCCGGCGAGCGCGGTCACGATGAGGAAGAACGGGACGACGCACAGC
>NZ_BBPO01000018.1:108207-117649 GCF_000787815.1 Streptacidiphilus neutrinimicus | reverse complement strand
CCCCTTGCCGATGGGGCTCCCCTTCATGGCCACGGCCCCGCGCGGAAGGCCGCTCCTCTTCTCTGCTCACGTCCGCAGTCTTTTCCCCCTGCACCGCTGTCGCACCCACGACGCGCGGGAAGCGGCGCGGCGGTCCGCGCCCGGGCGTCCGGCCGCCGCCGGCTCACGGGCGGTCGGGCCGTCGGCCGAGGGGCGCGCACGGCGGCCCCGGGAGCCCGCCGTCCGGGGGAGTCCGCCCGCGGACGGGTCGGCCTCGCCCGGGCAGCCTCGGGCGTTGGCGGGGGCGGGAGTTGTCGCCGGGGGGACGGTCCGCGCCGGTGGCGGCTGCGCTGAACGGGTGGACGGACATTGGTGCCGGAGGTGCGCGGCGGGTACACGTGTGGGGTGGTACGACTCGTGGGTCCCGTGGGGGCCTCCTCGCGGACCTGGCGGGGTGCGATCCTCGGCCTCGGACTGGGCGCGCTGCTGCTGCCCGTCGCGCTCCTGCCAGGCTGCGTGGCGCACGCGGGGGCGAAGGCGATGTGGCTGCCGACGCTCGCGCAGGACGCCGTCGTGCGGCAGACCGGCCCGGAGTGGGCCGCCCTCGGGCGGGGACGGCTGCGGCTCACCCCGGCGCGGTTGCTCGCCTACGCGGCCTCGAACGCCGCCGCGGACCTGGCCGCGGACTCGACGCGGCCCGCGCCGGACACGGGGCCGGACCCGTCCGCACCCGCTCCCACTCCGTCGCCGGATCCGGGCCCCTGCGGGGAGGCGGGGTGGTTCACCCCGGCGCCGGGCGCGGCGATCAGTCAGCCCTTCGGCAACCCCGACCCCGCGTACGCCGCGGGCTATCACACCGGCGTGGACTTCGCCGTCTTCAACGGCACGCCGTTGCTCGCCGTCGCCGACGCCGTCGTGGAGGTCGCCGGCTGGGGCGGCGCGTACGGGCACTGGATCGTGCTGCGGCTGCCGGACGGTCACTTCGCCCTGTACGCGCACATGTCCCGCCTCGACGTCCACACGGGCGACCACGTCGCGGCGGGCAGCCGGCTCGGGCTCTCCGGGGAGTCGGGGAACGCGCGCGGGCCGCACCTGCACTTCGAGATCCGCAACGAGAACCACTACGGAGCGGTCGTCGACCCGCTGCCCTACCTGCGGGCCCACGGCTGCCGGGTGTGATCGCCCGGAGCCGTCCGGACCAGGACCGTGCACCGGGGTGGTGAAGACTTCGGCAAGAGTTTCCGTGCGCGCAGGAAAGACCCAGTATCTCCCCAGGTAGGCTCGCGCGAGGCGTGGACACGGCAATTCGCGCCCGTACACGCACGGACTAGCACGAACGCGCACGGAAGCCACGGAGAACCGACCGATCATGAGCCTCACCGGCACGCCGTTCTTCGTCCTCACCGTGGCGCTGATGATCGCGGCGATGGCCCTGCTCGCCCTGGTCTGGAACCGGATACCCGGGCCCCGGCCGGTCCGCTACGCGGGCCGGATAGGCGCCACCCTGTTCAGCCAGGTCGCCGCCGTCCTCATGGTGCTGGTCTACGTGAACAACACGATGGGCCCGTTCTACGACAGTTGGCAGGACCTCTTCGGCGGGGACGCCAACCAGTCGGCCACCGCGACCGACATCTCCGGCGGCGCGACGGGCGGGAGCGCCACGAGCGAGAAGCTCACGTTCAGGACCTACCTCCCGGGCGTGCGGACGACCGTCGCGCACGGGCCGGAGTCCGGGATCAACGGCAGTCTCTACGTCTGGCTGCCGCCGCAGTACGACGACCCGGCCTACGCGAACACCGCCTTCCCCGTCGTGGAGCTGCTGCCCGGGACGCCCGGCACGCCGCAGGCGTGGTTCGGGTCGATGAAGGTGCAGGACGAGATGGCGCTGCTGATGGCGCAGGGCAAGGTCAAGCCGATGATCCTGGTCGCGGCCAAGCTCAACGTCATCCCGGGCGGGGTCGACCCCGGCTGCGCGGACACGCCGGCGCCGGGCGGGGCGAAGACGGCGACCTGGCTCTACAAGGACGTGCCGAGCCTGATCGCGGCCAACTTCCGTGTCGCGAGGAGCCCGCACAAGTGGGCGATCATGGGCTACTCGGCCGGCGCCTACTGCGCCGTCAACCTCACGGTCCAGCACCCGAGCGTCTTCCACGCGGCCGTGAGCCTGTCCGGGTACAACACTCCCGAGGCTCCGCTGGTCGCGAGGAACCCGGCGCTGAAGAACGCCAACGACCCCTACCTGATCCTGCGGGGAGAGAAGCACCAGCCGGACATCGCGGTGCTCGTGGCCGGCAGCGCCCAGGACCCGGGAACCGTCCCGGCAGCCAGGAAGCTGCTGTCCGTGCTGCACACTCCGGGCCCCAACCAACTGCTGACGGTCCAGTTCGGCGGACACACCACCGGCGTGTGGCGCAGCATGCTGCCCGCCGCCCTGCTCTGGCTCTCCGCCCGGCTGACCTGACCGCGGCTCAGCGCCTGCGCAGCACCTCCTCGCGCAGCAGCTTGAGGAAGCCGGGCCGGGTGTCGACCGTGACCACGCCCATCGCGGCCCGCGGATGGGCGTTCTCCACCACCTCGCGCAGCATCGCGGCGGCGAGGTCGGCGCGGGAGGTGTAGACGCCGTCGGCGCTTCCGGACGCGGTCCGGTAGGCCGTGACGGCGGGGTGGTCGAACAGCCCGGCGGGGCGGACCACGGTCCAGTCCAGCGCGCCCGCGGCGAGCAGCGCCTCCATCCGGCGCATGTCCTCGTGCGCGGTGCGTGCGACGACGCGGTTCACGTACGGGTCGAGCACGTGGTTGAAGAGGAACTCGCCGCTGGGCCGCCAGTCGGGGTCGAGCACCGCGGAGCTGACGGCCAGCAGGCGCTTGACGCCGTGCCGCGCCATCGCGGCCACGGCGTTGGCGACGCCGGTCGAGTAGAGCGAGACCGGCGCACGGCTCGGTCGGACGCCCAGGGCGGAGAGGACCGCGTCCGCGTCCGCTACGGCGGCGTCGAGCGCGCCCTCGCGGGTGGCGTCGGCGGCGACGGCCGTGAGGCCGGGGCGCGCCGGCAGCGTGTCCGCGCGCCGGGCTACGGCGGTGACGTGGTGGCCCGCGGCGAGGGCCTGGTCGGTGAGGACGCGGCCGGTCGGTCCGGTGGCGCCGAGGACGACGAGATGCACGGTGACTCCCTGGTGGCTGATCTGCGAGGGCTTGACCGTCGCACCGCGGAGCGCCGATATTCAACGGTGATGAATAAAAGCGAGATGCCAGCGCGCTCGGCGACGGGCGTCGTCCGCCGTCGCGGACGGCCGCACGGGCGCCCGCAGACCAAGGCCCGGATCGTCGCGGCGGCTGAGCCGCTCTTCCTCGAACACGGCTACCGGGCCACCACCCTGCGCGCCGTCGCGGCCGCGGCCGGGGTCGACTCGGCGTTGATCAGCTATCACTTCGGTTCCAAGCGGGGCCTGTTCGGCGAGGTCACGCAGATCCAGTGCGCCCGCGCGCTGGACCTCACCGGGGCCTTCGCGGGCGACCGCGAGGGCCTCGCGGACCGGCTGCTCGACGTCGTCACCGACCTGTGGGACGCGGCCGAGGTGAACCGCCTGGCCGTGGAGAACGAGGAGGTGATGCGCGCCTTCCGCGAGTACCTGGAAGGGGAGGTGCTGACGCGCCTTGCTGAATATCTCGGCGGCCACGACGCGACCCGGCGCGCGCTCGCGGCGGTGACGCTGATCGGCGGCCTGATCTTCACCCGATACCTCAACCCGCTGCCGCTGGCGGCGGCGCTCCCGTCCGAGGAGATCCGCCGGACCCTCGCCCCGGCGCTGCGCGCGGCGCTCGCCCCGACCGCCCGCGGGCCCCGGACTGCACGCGTCACCCGCCTCGGGGTGTAGCTGGCGCCACCCCCAACTCGGCTACTGGAGCTACCGACTCGGGCGGCCGTTCCCGGAAGGCTGAGCACTGTGCCCGAGAGGTCTCGGGCGGGGGAGAGCACGCCTTTCAGGGGGAGTCATGGCGAGCACGTTCGCACTGCACAGCGGGGTCTTTGCCGGGCAGTGGAGGGGCGGTCGGGCCGGCCAGGTCCGCCAGGCCCGGGCCCGGGGCTGGGCCTGGGCTCCGGCTCGGACCGGCACCCGGGCTGGGGCGCCGGCTGCAAACCGGGCTGGGGCGCCGGCTGCAAACCGGCTTGCGGCGCCGGCTGCGAACCGGCTTGCGGCGCCGGCTGCAAACCGGGCTGCAAACCGGGCTGCGAACCGGGCCCGGCGGGTGACCCTGCCGGTCGCACTGGTCGGCATGGGCCTGGCACTGATTCCGTGGATGGTCCTGTTGGCGGCGCAGGGGGAGTGGCCCTGGGTGGGGCTCGACGTGCTGGAGGCGACGGGCCTGATCAGCACCGGTCTGCTGTTGCGCTGCGGCGACGCCCGCTCCGCGCTCACCGCGAGCGCGACGGCGGCGCTGCTGCTGACCGACGCCTGGTTCGACGTCACCACCTCGCACGGTGCGGAGCTGGCCCAGGCTTGGGTGCTGGCCCTGCTGCTGGAGCTGCCGATCGCCGCCCTCTGCGGGCGGCTGGCGCTGCGGCGCGCCTGAACCGGCGGGGTTTCCCGGTCGGCCGGGCCGGCCGCGGCCGGGCGGAGTCGGGGGGCTCCGCGGGCCGTGACCGGCCCGGCAGCGTCCGTTCCGGGGGCGTGACCGCCGCAGGCGTTAACAGGAAGTCCGGCGAGTCAACCGAACGGATGAGTGACTCGTGCCGCATCCTGGCGTTGATCAGGTCGAGGGCGGCCTCCTGCGGTCGCCCGTCCGCAGTCCCGCCACGCCGGAGCACGCCATGGCCGTCCCCGCCTCTGCCCACGACTCGTCCGTCGCCTCCACGGCTGCCGCCGATCCCGTTCTCGATCCGGGCGCTCCCCGCCCTGCCACCCTCGAGGACGTGCCGGGCTGGTTCCCCGTCGCGGATCACCGCCTGTTCTGCTGGCTGCTCGAACACCAGCAGGAACGGGAGATCTCCGGTGACGTCCTGGAGGTCGGCGTCTACCTCGGGCGCAGCGCGATCGTCCTGGGCCGCCACCTGCGCGCGGGCGAGACCTTCACCGTCTGCGACCTCTTCGAGTCCGAGGCGCCGGACAGCGCGAACTCGGCCGAGATGAGCCACAGTTACCGGGAGAAGCTGACCCGTCGCGCCTTCGAGGCCAACTACCTCGCCTTCCACGACACCCTGCCGCGCATCCACCAGGGCCCCAGCGCCGAGCTCGCCGACACCAAGCTGATCGAGCCCGGCAGCCAGCGCTTCATCCACATCGACGCCTCGCACCTCTACGAGCACGTCGCCGCCGACCTGCGGTTCGCCCGCGAGGCGCTGCGTGCGGACGGCATCGTGGCCCTGGACGACTACCGGTCCGAGCACACCCCGGGCGTCGCCGCCGCGACGTGGGAGGCGGTCCGCCTGCACGGGCTGCGGCCGGTGGCGCTCACGCCGCAGAAGTTCTACGGCACCTGGGGCGACCCGGAGTCCACCCGGCAGGCGCTGATCGAGCAGTGCCGGGGCCGCGACCCGCGGGCGCCCGACCTGCAGGTCGTCTTCGACGAGCAGGTCCCGCGTCTGTGGGCGGGCGCCCTGCCGGCCCAGGAGCAGCCCCGCTCGCGCTGGTTCGCCCAGCACCAGGCCGAGCAGGAGGCGCGCGAGCAGGCCCAGCACGCGGCGCAGCAGCGCCTCCCGGTCCGCGCCCGCCGCCTCGCCGCCGACCTCACCCCGCCCCTCGCTGCCCGCGCCATCCGCAGGCTCCGCGCCCGCGCACGAGACCGCGCCCAGTCCTAGCGCTCTTCGTCGCCGAACGAGAGAAGCCTTCGCGGGTCATCCCGCCGGAGGCTTGCGCCGGTGCGGCCGGTCGCCCGAACGGTGTTGCGCCGACCCGGGGGCGCAGGAGGCCGGTGGCCCCGGCTTTCTGCGGGCGCTCCTCGTCGCCACGCGGGACTCCACCCTTGGCCTGGCCCACTGGCCAGTCGCCGAGCGCGAGTTGATCCTCAACCTCCAGTTCGAAGTCCGCGAGCGGGACTGCCAGGACGGCTACCCGCCTGGCCGACTGGAGATCATCGCGGCCGACGGCGCACCCGCCGGCCCGACCAGACGACCTGCTGCTGCGCCGGAACCGCACCTCGCCGCTGTGATCCCTACGCAGGGCCGTGATCCTCTGCAGGCACAACAAAAAAGCCCCCTGGCGGATTACTCCGCTAGGGGCTTTCTACTGGTCAAAACGAGTGGCCAGGGCCGGGGTCGAACCGGCGACCTTCCGCTTTTCAGGCGGACGCTCGTACCAACTGAGCTACCTGGCCAGGATCCCTCGTGAGAGGGAGCCTGAGCGACCCCGACGGGACTTGAACCCGCGACCTCCACCTTGACAGGGTGGCGAGCTAACCAACTGCTCCACGGGGCCATGCACACAAACCGCGTGTGTAGGCCTGCTGTACTGCATTGCACTGCTGTTACTACGTGCCCCCAACGGGATTCGAACCCGTGCTACCGCCTTGAAAGGGCGGCGTCCTGGGCCACTAGACGATGAGGGCTGGTGGACCACACCGGCTTCCTTGCGGCCGTCGGGGACGTTCAGAAGCATATGGGATGGGGGCGGGAACACCAAAATCGGTTTCGCGGCCGGGCGACGAGGTCAGGGGTACGGCGTGCTGTGGATGGGCCGGGAGCGGTTCGAGGAGCTGGTTGGGGACGCGCTGGATCGGATCCCGAGCGAGCTCACCCGATTGATGGACAACGTGGTGATCTTCGTTGAGGACGAGCCGCCGGTCGGCGGCCCCGAGCTGCTCGGCCTGTACGAGGGGACGCCGTTGACCGAGCGCGGCGAGTGGTACGCCGGGGTTCTGCCGGACCGGATCACCGTCTACCGGAATCCGACGCTGCGGATGTGCGCGAGCGAGGACGAGGTGGTGCGGGAGGTCGCGGTGACGGTCGCGCACGAGATCGGGCATCACTTCGGCATCCCCGACGAGCGGCTGCACGAGCTCGGCTACGGGTGACACCGCGCGCCGCGGGAGGCGGCCGGGGGCGGGTAGAGGCGGAAGGTTCGCGTCCGATGCGGCCGTGTCCTTTGCCCGGCCGTCGCGTTGACAGGGATGAGGGGGCGGGAAGCAGCACGTCAGGCGAGGAAGCGGGGCCGGTCGCGATGGGCAAGGTCGGAGCGGGGGCGCGTCGCGTCGCGGTGTGGGCGCTGATGACGGGCACGGCGGTCGGCGCGGTGAGCGCGCTGTCCGGGTGCATGGAGGTCGGGCCCGCGGCCGCGCCGGTCGGAGCGGACGGCGCCACGGTCGGGCCCGGCGGTGACGTCGGCACCTCGCAGGACGGCGCGGGCGGCCGCCATGCGGGGGTGCGCCACTACGCGGGCGCGGGGCTCGACGTCGGGGCGAGCCCGAGCGTGGGGGAGAGCGCGGCCCGGCCGAGCTCCGGGCCCTCGGTGGTCGCGCCGGTGCCCATCGCCGTCACCCCGCCTGCGGGCACGCCGACCGCGGCGGGGCCCACGACCCCGTCGGCGCAGCCCAGCACGGAGCCCACCCAGCGCCCCACGCCGTCGCCGACCGCGGTGGCGAGCCCGCCTCCGTCACCGAGCCCGTCGTCGGTCGCACCGTCGGGGAGCCCTTCCGCAGGCTGACTCCGGCGGGTAATGTGACGCCTTTCGGCGCACGTTTGGCGATCGCGTCTTCGCTGCGCTATCTTGGTAGATCGTTGTGTTCAATTTGCCCAGCGCCGTATTGATCTAGGCGCACCTGGCGCGTTCCGGTACTCCGTGGCTGACCGCATTGAGGCGGTTTGGGAAATCTGCGGGTGTGGGCGCGTGCCGACACCCGGAAGGTTTTTGATGTCCCTCGTTGACGACGCCCGCTTCGCCATGCCCGAAAACGCCCAGGATGCGCAGAATGCCCTGGTCGAGATCGAGGCCGCCGAGGTTGAGGCCGACGCCGCCACCCCCGCCGCCGAGACCGCTGAGACCGAGAAGACGATCACCTTCGGTGACCTCGGTCTGCCGGACGAGATCGTCCGCGGTCTCGCCAAGCGCGGCGTGACCACCCCGTTCCCGATCCAGGCCGCCACCATCCCGGACGCGCTGGCCGGCAAGGACGTGCTCGGCCGCGGCCGCACCGGCTCCGGCAAGACGCTGAGCTTCGGCCTGCCGCTGCTGACCCGTCTGGAGCAGGGCCGCACCCGGCCCAAGCGCCCGCGCGGCCTGATCCTGGTCCCGACCCGCGAGCTGGCGATGCAGGTCTCCGACGCGCTGGAGCCCTACGGCACCGTGCTCGGCCTGAACCTCAAGGTCGTCTGCGGCGGTACCTCCATGCCGAAGCAGATCTGGGCGCTGGAGCGCGGTGTCGACGTCCTCGTCGCCACCCCCGGCCGCCTGCGTGACCTGATCGACCGCGGCGCCTGCACCCTCGACGAGGTCGAGATCGTCGTCCTCGACGAGGCCGACCAGATGGCCGACATGGGCTTCCTGCCCGAGGTCACCGAGATCCTCGACAAGGTCCCCTCCGGCGGCCAGCGGATGCTCTTCTCCGCGACCCTGGAGAACGAGATCGACACCCTGGTGAAGCGCTACCTGGTGGACCCGGTCACCCACGAGGTCGACCCCTCCGCCGGCGCGGTCACCACCATGACCCACCACGTCCTGGTCGTGAAGCCCAAGGACAAGGCCCCGGTCACCAACGCCATCTCCGCCCGCAAGGGCCGCACCATCGTCTTCGTCCGCACCCAGATGGGCGCCGACCGCGTCGCCGAGCAGCTCCGCGACGCGGGCGTGAAGGCCGACGCGCTGCACGGCGGCATGACCCAGGGCGCCCGTACCCGGACCCTGGGCGACTTCAAGGACGGCTACGTCAACGTCCTGGTCGCCACCGACGTCGCCGCCCGAGGCATCCACGTCGACGGCATCGACCTGGTGCTGAACGTCGACCCGGCCGGTGACCACAAGGACTACCTGCACCGCTCCGGCCGCACCGCGCGCGCCGGCCGCTCCGGCACGGTCGTCACGCTGATCCTGCCGCACCAGCGCCGTTCCACTTTCCGTCTGCTGGAGGACGCGGGCGTCGACGCCACCCGCCACATCGTCGGCGGCTCCTTCGACGCGGACCTGGTCCGCATCACCGGTGCCCGCTCGCTGACGGGCGTCCAGGCCGACTCCGCCGCGACCCAGGCCGCGCAGGCCGAGCGCGACGTCGTCGCGCTGACCAAGGAGCTGGAGCGCGCCACCCGCCACGCCGCGAACCTCCGCGAGGAGGCCGACCGTCTGGCCGCCCGTGCCGCGGCCGAGCGCGCCGAGCTCGGCCTGGACGACGAGATCGAGGAGGCAGCGGCCGAGGAGTCGACCGCGACCGCCGAGGAGACCGTCGCGGCCGAGACCGTCGTCGAGCCGGTCGCCGTCGAGGCCCGCGCCCCGCGCTCGGAGCGCGCTGAGCGTTCCTTCTCCTCCCGCGAGGAGCGCAG
>NZ_BBPO01000018.1:24876-107706 GCF_000787815.1 Streptacidiphilus neutrinimicus | reverse complement strand
GACGACCGTCGCGATGACCGTGGTGGCTTCCAGCGCCGTGACGACCGCCCGTCCTTCGGCGGCAGCCGTTCCTTCGGCGACCGTGACCGCGACCGCCGTCCGTCCTTCGGTGCGCGCCGCGACGACCACCGTCCGGCCTCCGGCAACTTCCGCCGTGACGACCGTCGTGACGACCGCGGCGGCTTCCAGCGCCGTGACGACCGTGGCCCGGCCGGCTACCGCGGCGGTTCCGGCGCCGGTTCCGCCGAGCGCAAGCCGCGCTGGAAGAACTGACCATTTCGCGGACCGCTGACGCGGTCCGACCGAGCCGACAGGCCGTCCCCGTTTCCGGGGGCGGCCTGTCGGCCGTTTCGGCCTGTGGCAGCTGATTCCGGCCGGAACAAGCGCGGGGACGGCAACGGCCCCGGCCCGGAAACGCAAAGCGGCCCGCAGGCTGGTTCCTCGGTCCCTGCGTCCAGGGGCCGGGGCATCGGGGACGATCCGATGAGCCTGCGGGCCGGGTGACTGCTTTGGTTTGCGCTTGCGCGCCAGTGTTGGAGTGTCCGTTCTGGGAGCTACCCGTCACGGACGGGGCAGCGCTAGCGCGCAGCCACCTCACGCGTCCTGGTAGTACTCAACTCAGGATCACCTCCTTTCAGTGTGCGATCACAGTAGGCAGACGTCCGCGCCGCATGCAATGGCTTTTTTCTCCGGCATAAACCGGTGGCCCGCGAAGCCGCGTGGCCACGACACTCGCCGGATGAACGCCCAAGCTAACCCCCGGAGCACCGTCCTGCTCGAAGGCGTCGTCGGCTCGACCGCCTACGGCCTGGCCCACGCCGGTTCCGACGTGGACCGGCTGGGCCTGTTCGCCGTGCCGACGGAGCAGCTCTTCGGGCTGCACCGGCCGGGGGAGTCGGTGGTGAGTACCGCGCCCGACCGCACCCTGCACGAGGCGGCGAAGTGGTGCCGCCTGGCCTTGGGTGCCAATCCGACCGCCTCGGAGCTGGTGTGGCTGCCGGACGACTGCTACCTGGTGCGCACGCCGCTGGGCGAGGAGCTCATGGCCGTCCGGCGGTCGTTCCTGAGCGAGCGCGCCGTCCGGAACGCGTATCTCGGCTACGCCACCCAGCAGTTCCGCAAGCTGGTCGCCAAGGACGGCCGGGGTGACGCGCCGCCCGCGCGGCTGGCCAAGCACGCCCGCCATCTGCTGCGGCTGCTGGAGCAGGGCGTCCACCTGCACCGCAGCGGCGAGCTGCGAGTGCGGGTGGACGATCCGGAGCGCCTGCGCGCGCACGGTGAGCGCCTGGCGCAGCGCCCGGCCGAGGCCGAGGCCCGGCTGGTCGAGGCGGAGGCCGCCTTCGACCAGCCGGGCGCGCTCCCGTCCACGCCCGACGAGCGACCGGTCGAGGCGTGGCTGGGACGGGTCCGCCGGGCGTTCCTGTGAGCCCGCTGGCGGCAGGACGGCGGCTACTTGCCTCCGGGCTGCGTGACCGCGAAGCCGGAGCCGGGAGCGAAGGTGGTGACGGTCGGCGGGATGGCCTTCATCTCGTCGATCGTGGCGCAGGCCGGGCAGGCCGAGTAGCCCTGCTGCCGGATCTCGTTCGCCTGCGCGTCCGCCTTCGCCTGCGCGACCTTGGCCTGGGCCTCCGACACGGCCGCGAACGCGGCCTGCGCCCGGTCGACCGCGGCCTGGACGTTGTCCGGCAGCGTCACCCGGACCAGGTCGAAGTGCAGGTCGACCAGGAACTTGTCGCCGAGCGTGGTCTGCAGGTCCTGGGTGAGGGAGGTGTTGATCGCGTTCTGGACCGCCGCGATGTTGGAGTTGCTCGTCGCGGCCGTGCTGCTACCCGAAGCCGTGGCGCTGCCGTTGTTCTGCACCAGGGCGCAGGACGAGACCAGCTCCGCGCAGCGGAAGTTGCCGATCTGCCGGCGCAGATCGTTGTCGATCACCGGCCGGACGATCTCGTCCAGGAAGGCGGACCAGCCGGCGTCGCCGTCGTAGGCGTGGTACGCGTGGCCGTCGACCGAGTTGAAGGTGCGGGTGCCGAACTTGTTGTCGAAGTCGCGCAGGGTCCTGTCGTCCAGGTTGAGCGAGAAGTAGAGCGTGCCCTCGATGCCCATCTGCACGCCGTCGGAGGAGGGCGTGGACACCACGTCGACGCCGGGCCGGTCACCCCGCTTCGGGTCGGCCGTGATCGTGTAGAACCGCTGTTGCGCGGGGTACTTGTGGCTCTCGGAGTACCAGCCGATCCAGCTCAGCCCGGAGGCCGGCTGGATCACCTGCCGGATGTTCCGGTCGTCGAACGGCCCGCCGTTGCGGACCACCGCGACCTCCCCTGCGTCCGTCCGGTCGAACGCGTCCGAGAACGACACCCCCACGTTGATCAGCACGATCGCGGCGACTGCCGCGGCAGCCCCGAAGACGATCCGCTTGTGCTTGATCTGCCGTATCAGCCTCATGTCCTGCACCACACCGAACCGCCCCCGCCCGGTTCCGTACGGCGGACTCGCAGTACCAGGTAGGCTACGCCTGGCCGGTCCCCGCCGGCCGGGCCGCACGTGGCCCCGGGGCGCTAGCTCAATTGGCAGAGCTGCGGACTTTTAATCCGTAGGTTGTGGGTTCGAGCCCCACGCGCCCCACTCGACGAAGGCCCAGCTCACGCGCTGTGAACTGGGCTTTTTGCCTTTCTTGGCCCTTCTCGGGTCGTCCTAATTGTCGGCTGGCGTACCGAAGGCGTACCGGTCGGTGCAGAGGCCGACCAGATGGCTGAGCATCAGCGGTCCGGCGCACGGTGAGCCGGTCGAGATCTTGGTCGTCGGGGTGCCGGTGACCATTCGCACGGACTTCAAGAAGATCACCTGAGCGGCCAGAAGAGTCCCGGAGCAGCCTCCGGGCGCCTCTGTCGGTGTGGTCTGCCAAGCTTGGGCCTCAGCAGAGCGGGCAGAGCGAAGAGCGGAAGGGTGCGGTGTCGGTGGTCGGGCCACGGATGAGTTTCTCGCTGGGTGACCGGGTCGGAACTGCTGGGGACTCCCAGTGAACCCGGCGGCGGGAGCGAACCCTCCGAAGCCCGCACCTCGGCCACGCCGCGAGCGCTGGTTCCAGCCGCGCCGATCCGGTTACCGCTGGGAGCAGGAGGGGCTGGACCACCTTCGGCAGCTGATGCCGCAGACCGAGCCCTACCGTGCCTGGGCGACCTTCCAGTTCACCGGTGCCATGGGCCGCGTCAACGAGTGCGATCTCCTGATCGCCGTGCCCGGTGGCGTGTACCTGCTGGAGCTCAAGGGACACCCCGGCAGGGTGTCGAACCACGGAGACACCTGGCAGTTCCACTCCGACCGGGTACGTACTCTGAAGAATCCGCTGTATCTCACCGATCTCAAGGCCAAGGAGCTCAAGGGGCAGCTGGAGCGGGCCGCCCGGTCCACTGGGGTGGACCCCAAGCGCATTCCCTTCATCAAGCCCGCTGTCTTCCTCCATGACACCGGACTCGTGAGCGAGCTCGACGAGTTCCAGCGTGCGTCCGTCTTCGGTAGGAACGACACCGCCACCGGCCTGCCGAAGATCTGGGACGACCTGCTGGGCCTGCCGCCGGAGCGGGAGAGCTGGCGTGTCACGCCTCAGCAGAGCCAGCTGCTCGAAGAGCTGATCAACCACATCGGGATCAGCCGCTCCACGGACCACTTGCGCTTCGGGGAGGGCTGGAGCCTGGAGCCGCGCGCCCTGGACGCAGGCCCCGGCTGGGAGGACCGGCTCGCGGTTCGCGACGACGGCCTGGTGCAGGAGACCGGCCGGGTGCGCATCTACCTCGCGGGCGAGGCGCCGAGCCCGGAGCAGCAGCTCAAGGTGAAGCGCGCCGCCGAGCGCGAGTACCAGGTCCTGCAAGGGATCAATCATCGTGGCATCGTGCAGGCGGTCCAGATCGCCCCCCACCAGGGGAGCTCCGCGATTCTCTTCCGGCATCGCGCCTCCGACCTTCGCCTCGACGCCTATCTCGACGCCTACGGCGGACGTCTTACTCCGACGGTCCGGCTCACCTTGGTGCGCCAGCTCGCCGAGGCGGTGCGCTATGCGCACAACCGCTCGCTCTACCATCGAGCGCTGTCGGCACGCTCTGTCTATGTGAGCGCGAAGGAGGACGGCAGCTCTCCTGTCCTGCACATCGCTGACTGGCAGACCGCAGCGCGGGACTTCGAGACCTCCCTGCACCGGTCCTTGGGGGACACCCCGCTGGACTCCGGGTTGATCGCCGATGTCGCGCAGGTCTATCTCGCCCCGGAAACCAGCCGCGAGTTCGCCGACCCTGTCGACCTGGACGTCTTCGGTGTGGGCAGCCTGAGCTACCTGCTGCTCACAGGGCGTTCACCTGCCGAACGGCGAAGCGCCCTGGTCGACCGCTTGGCCGCGGAGGGAGGTCTGCATCCGTTCGCCGTAGCCGACGGCATCTCCGCCGCCCTCGACGACGTGGTGTTCCGGGCCACGGCGGCAGACGTCCGCGACCGGCTCACCTCGGTGGACGAGTTCCTGCGACTGCTCGACGCGGCCGAGGCCGATGCCGTGCCCGCCGAGTCGGTGGCTGCCGCCGTCGCCGACCCACTGACGGTCCAGCCGGGCCAGCCGCTGGACGCCACGTGGACCGTGTCCAGGGTGCTGGGCACCGGCGCGACCTCTCGTGCACTGCTGGTGCACCAGGTCTCGGAAGCTGGAGTGCCCGAGGCCGACTCACTGCGTGTGATCAAGGTGTCTCTCGATCGGGACAAGGACGCTCACCTCTATGCAGAGGCGAAGGCCCTCCACCAGGTGGGCGGCGGAAAGATCGTCAAGCTGCTCGAAGGACCGCGTGAGCACTCTGGTCACACGGTGCTGGACATCGAGTACGCCGGAGGGTTCCGCTCGCTGAACGACCGCGAGCCGGTCAGCCTGGGGTCGCGGCTGCGAGGCGAGGGCGCCCTTGGATACGACCAGCTTGAGACCTTCGGCACCAACCTTTTCGAGGCGCTCGACAGTCTGGCCGCCCACGGGGTGCGGCACCGCGATATCAAGCCGGACAACCTCGGCTTGTTCAAGCGCAGTGACGGTTCGTGGCAGCTGATGCTCTTCGACTTCTCCCTGGCCGAGGCGAGCGACGACAACATCGAGGCCGGGACTCGCGGTTACCTCGACCCCTTTCTCGGTGACAGCAGCCGGGCCCGTTACGACGACCACGCCGAGTGGTACGCCGCCGCGGTGACCCTGCACGAGATGGCCTCGGGCGAGCGTCCGGTCTGGGGTGACGGGCAGGGTGACCCCCGCACGGTGCGCGACGCCGAGCTGTATGTCGCGCGTGAGCTGTTCGACCCGGCCCTGAGCGAGGGCCTGACGCGCTTCTTCGAACGGGCGCTGCATCGGGACGCACAGCAGCGCTACGACAGCTTGCGTCAGCTGAAGGAGGCTTGGCGGCAGGTCTTCCACGCGGCGGATTCCGCGCGGCCGGCCACCACGCCCGCGACGGTCGGCTTGACCGCGGAGGACATCGAGGAGGCCCGCGAGCAGGCCGCGGCGGCAGCGACCCTGGCCACTCCGCTTGGGGCGGCCGGGCTGTCGCCCCGCGCGGTGTCGGTCGCGGCCGGCCTCGGGGCGTCCACGGTCGGCGCCCTGCTCGACGTGCCACCGCACACCATCTCGCGCGCCAGGGGCGCGGGGAACGTGATCCGGAAGGAGCTGAACCGCCGGCACCGGCAGTGGAGCCATGAACTGAGGAAGCGTCAAGCGGCGCATCCCTCCGCGGCGCTGTCGGCCGATGCTCCCGAGGAGGGGCTGGAGTCGATCGAGACTCTCGCTGCCAGGCTTGATCCGGCCGAGGGCAATCGCCGGAGCAAGCCGCGGCCGGACATCGTTCGCACCACACTTCAGCTGCATGGCGCGGTGCCACTGGAGATCTGGCCGGCCCAGCCGCGTATCGCCAAGGCGCTTGGGATAAGTCAGCCGACCGTGTCGCAGCATCAGCGGGCGGCTCTGGAGCAGTGGGCGGGCCAGTCCTGGCTTCGTCGCATCCGGGACGAACTTGTCTCCGTGCTGGCTGAGCACGGCCGGGTGATGACCGCCGAGGAGCTGGCGGCCGAGCTGCGGGTCAGGCACGGTGCGGGTGAGGCCGATCGTGACGACGTGCAGCACCGCGCTCTCGCCGTGGTGCGCGCCGCCGCCGAGACGGAGGCACGAAAGCGCAGCGAAGAGGAGGGGTCGGCCGAGCAGCAGCCCGGGGACGAGGGCGGTCTCGCGGAGGGGCCTGCCCGGCTGGCCGTGCTGCGCCGCGCGGGCCGCGTGGTGCTTGCTCTGGAGGACCAGCCTGGTGCGGATGAGCCGACTCCTGCCGAGCTGGCCGACTACGCGGCAGAGCTGGGGGCCGTGGCCCAGGCCGTGTCTGCCCGTGACCCGCTCCCCGGAAGGGCCACCATCCTTAGGGAGCTCCGGGCTGTGAGGGCGCCCGAGGGGGCACCCATGGCAGACACCCGCCTGGTGGAGCTCGCGGCCGCAATGGCGGGCGAAGTCGGCGTCTCACCGCGCCTGGAGCTCTACCCGTTGCAGCTGAGCCTCGCCCGGGCTCTCAGGATCTCCCAAGCGCCCGCTGCGGTGCGCGTCGGGGCCGGCGCTTCGGCTGCGGATCTGCTTGCTCGCGTCCGCTCCCGTTTCCCAGGTCTGACGGTCCTGGACGACACCACCTACGTCGAGCTGGAGGAAGCTCTCGCCGAGGCCGAGTTCCCCGTGGTCTACAGCCCGCAGCGCAGGCTCTTCCTGCCTCGGGAACGGGAGTCCGCCGACAGCCGGCTCGGCGCGTCGGCGTCCGCCCTGACGAGCACAGGGGCTCTGATCACGGCCGCGCAGAGCCAGTTCGCGCGAGGACAGGACCCACGGGAGCTGCTGGCGGGCCGACTTGACACGGCACGGCGCCGCGGCGGATTCGTCGCCCTCACTCTCAAGGCGGCCGAACTGCCGGGCATTGCGACGGAACTGGTGCGCCGCTTCGAGCTCGTCCCGGTCCGGCTGGACGAGCTGTTCCTGGCCGCCTTGCAGGAGTTGACCACCGAGCAGGGCATCCGCTGGCAGGCGCTGCTCAAGGCGGATGCCCAGTTCGCCGGCTCGGGTGCCGTCGGCGCCGCCCTGGCGTCGTACACCCGCCTCGCTGCCGAACGGGTCACCGAGCGAGTGGTCTCGATCGCGGAGGAGGCCGGTCCACGCACCGTCCTGTTGGCCCACGAGACGGCCCTGGTGGCCCGCTACTGGGACGCGGGTGGGCGGGACCTGCTGGTGCGGCTCCAAGGTGTCGCCCGACGCCCCGCGGACGCCCCGCACGGGCTGTGGCTGCTGGCTCCCATGGAGGATCCCCAGGCAACTCCGTCGCTGGACGGTCGCACGGTGGACGTCGTGGACTGGGTCAGCGAGTGGGTGATCCTGGACGGCTTGTTCCTGCGGAAGCTCAAGGCGGTGCCGGAGGTCAAGGTGTGAGCAGTGGCGGACGGGTGCGTTCAGTAATCCACGACCCGACGGGCAATGACGGAGCCTAAGATCGCTGGTGTGTCTGCCAAGCCGGTCGAGGACCACTACGCCAGCGCCGCTCAGCGGCACTTCGAGGACGGCGTCTTCCTGCACGACGACGGGCGTCTGCCGAACGCGGACCACCACTACGGCTTCGCGGCGGAGTGCGCGCTGAAGAGCCTCCTGCTGCGTCTGGTGCCGGAGGTGTCGATGGGCCCGAAGAAGCCTGGGAAGCCACCGGCCACGAAGCCCTGGTTGCCTGACCCTAATGATCCGAACCGGGCCCTGGATCTGGGACACATCCAGGGCATGCTCGACGTTCTGCCTTGGTTGCTGCGGGGTCGCGCCGGCGCGGCTGTGTTGGCGGGGCTTGCCAGTCATCCTGCCGAGTTCCGTGCCTGGAGCGAGAGCGACCGCTACACCGACGGCAGCGAGGTGCTGGAAGGGACGGTCGTCCGGCGTAGGCTGGCGGCCGAGGAGATCGTGAAACTGCACAACCAGCAGCTCGGAGGAGTGCGTCCGTGACCCCCTTTCCCACGCGGGTGCGCTTCGACGAAGCGCGCGCGATTGCCTTCGAGCTCGCTGGTGCAGTGTTCGGGCAGGGCGTGGACGTGCTGGTCGTCCGCGACGTCCTCGGACGCTTCTCGCTTTTGTTGGACGACCGGGCCGAAGGGGTCGCCGTCACGGAGGAGCAGTACGAGCGGTGGCACATCCAGTGGCAGGAGCGACTTGGGCGCTATGCGGGTGACCGACCCGTGGCGCTCGCCACTCAGATGTTCGCGGCGGATGCTTTGCTGGAATCCCCGCGGGTAGTGCCGGACCAGGGCGGCGCAACGGCCGGGGGCGGCGTGCGGTTTCTCGACAACACCGTCGTCGGCGAGAACTGGAGCCGGGTGACGTTCCCCGGACCCGAGGCGGACGGAAGCAGGACCCACCGGACCGCACTCTACGGATTCAAGGGCGGAGTCGGCCGCACCACCGCCACCGCGATGCTGGCACGCCACCTGGCCGACCAGGGCCACATCGTGCTGGTGGTGGACCTCGACCTGGAGTCCCCCGGAGTCGGCAGCCTGCTCACGGGCGGCGCGCCACTGCCGAGCTACGGCGTGGCGGACCAGTTGGTCGAAGCGGCGCTGGGCAACGACGGGGGCTTGGAGATCGTCGCGCGCAGTGGGTTCGAGCCCAGGAATCAGGGCGAACTCTGGGTCGCTCCCGCGCGGGGCGCGGGAACTGACGGCGTGCATTACTCCTACGTGGACAAGCTGAACCGCATCTACGCGGACACCGCGGACGCGGACTTCGCCCAGCGGTTGGAAAACGCGGTCCGCGCCTGCGAGGACGCCGTGGAGCGGATCGGTGACAGCGGGCGCCGCCCCGACGTCGTGCTGCTGGACAGCCGGGCAGGTATCCATGACGTCGCCGCGGTCGCCATCTCCCAGTTGTCCGACCTGGCCCTGCTCTTCGGTTCCGACAACGCGCAGACCTGGGCGGGCTACGGAGACCTCTTCGCCTCCTGGCAGCTCTCCGGGCAGGCGAGACCGATCCGCGAGAAGCTGCGCATGGTTGCCTCCATGGTGCCGGACTCGGTGCACCACCCTATGGAGAGGTACCTGGAGTCCTTCCGCTCGAACGCCTACGACTGCTTCGCCGTACTGTACGACGACGTGGCAGCGGATGAGACAGCGGAGGCAGAGGCAGCGGGCCAGGCGTACTCTCCGGCGCTGACCGACGAGGCCGCCCCGCACGCGCCGATCCCGATCCTCTTCGAACCAGGTCTGGTGGGGATGAACGCGCCGGACTCGCCGGACTGGCAGAACCGCGCGTTCGTGCAGGCCGCGTACCGTGACTTCCTGGCGACGGCGGCACAGCTGATCACAGCCAGCCCGGGTGACGAAGCTACTGCGGGTGCCACCGACGGACAAAGCAGGGAGGAGGAAGAGGCGCGATGACGGAGCCGCTCTCGGCGGGCGACTATCGGCAGTTGCTGGCGGACGCGCTGGAGAACGCCACCGAGGCCGACACCAGGCCCCCGACCGAGCACACGCTCTACATGCCCGACTCGCACCGCTCCGCGCTGTACGTGGACAACACGGTCGTGCAGGGTGGACGCGGCGTCGGTAAGACCTTCTGGTACCGCTCGCTGCTGATGGCGCCGCTGCGGGAGCACGCTGCCGTCGAGTACCGCATCAACCGGCTCCGCCGCCTGCGGGTGGCCCCCGGCTACGGCATGACCCTGGACCGGGAGCACTACCCCAGCGCCCTGATGCTGCGGGAGCTGGTCCGCACCGGGGCCGAGCCCTACGACATCTGGTACGCCGTACTGCTGGTCTCGCTCGGTCGGACGGAGCTGTGCGAGCTGCCCGAGTGGCCGGACCGGGTCGCCTGGGTGGCGGCCAACCCTGGCGAGGCTCAGCGCACGGTCGAGCAGGCCGACGAACGGGCCAGCGAGGAGAACCTCGTCCACCTCCTCCTCTTCGATGCGCTGGAGCATCTGCACGCCGACCGGAGCCAGAACGACCGGCTGGCCGCAGGCATCCTGCAACTGGCCCTGCACATGCGGTTCGGCACGCGGAACATCCGCTTCAAGGTGTTCATCCGGCCGGACCTTCTGGACGGCGCGAAGTTCTACTTCCCCGACGCCTCCAAACTGGTGGCCGGTAATGCCGCACGGCTGGAGTGGACCCGCACGGATCTCTACGGGCTGCTCTTCCACTACCTGGGGAACCAGGAGGGTGAGCTGGGGGCCCGCTTCCGCGGCGTCACCGGAGGGTGGGGCGAGGGGCCCCGGTATGTGCCACCGCTGGCCCTGCGCAACGACGCCGGGCATCAGGAAGCACAGTTCGAGCAGATCGCCGACCCCTTCATGGGGGCCAACTTCCGCAAGGGCAAGCCCTACACCTGGCTGCCGAACCACCTCATGGACAGCCGTGAGCAGGTCAGCCCGCGCAGTTTCCTGCATGCCCTGGCGAAGGCGGCTGCCGGCACGGGGGCCCGCTACCCGGACCACGAGCGGGCGCTGCACCACGACGCCATCCGCGAGGGCGTGCAGGCGGCCTCGGAGGTGCGGGTGGCTGAGATCAGCGAGGACACCCCGTGGGTGCGGCTGGCCATCGAGCCGCTCCGGGGCTGCCAGGTCCCGATCGAGGATTGGAAGGTCATCGACCTCTGGCGGGACGCCGGGCTGTCCGAGGCGCTGCAGGAGGACGCGGCACGCTACGCCCAGCTGGACGAGCCCGCCCTGGTGCACACCGGTCCGCGCCACCCCGACGACCTGCCGCGGCTGGTCGAGGAGCTCGACCGGCTCGGCGTGATGCTGCGCCGCAGCGACAAGCGGCTCGACCTGCCCGACGTGTACCGGATCGCCTTCGGGCTCGGCCGCCGGGGCGGCGTGCCGCGGACCGCCCGCTGAAGCGGACGGACCGGGTGGGTGGCGGAAGCGTGACTGCTCCCGGTCGGCGGGCCTGAGCTGGCAGGATGGGCGGATGCACCGTGGCGGCACGGCGCACGCGTGAAACAAGGAGAGGCTCCCGCCGGTGTCGACAGAGCAAGCCCGCACGACGTCCGCCGCGTCGCTGGACCGCGACGCGCTGCTCAAGGACCTGCAACGGCAGGTCGAGGCGCTCCGGCACGATCTGCGCGAGCGCGCCGAGCGCGAGCCCGGCTACGCCGACCGGCTGCGCCAGGAGTACGAGCGCGCGGCTGCCTCCGAGCGCACCACGGCGGGTATGTTCGAGAGCTGGCTCGAAGAACGCCTGGTGCAGATCGCCGCCGCCTGGGTGCTGTCCTGCGTCTTCGTCCGCTTCTGCGAGGACAACCTGCTGATCCCGGAGCCGTGGCTCTCGGGGCCCGGCGACCGGCTCGCGGAGGCTCAGGACCGGTACGACGCGTTCTTCCGCCGGAGCCCGGAGCTGAACGACCGAGACTGGCTGCTTGCGTCCTTCGCGACCCTGCGCGAAGCCCATCCGACCACAGCTGGACTCTTCGACGAGCGCTTCAACCCGCTGTATGAGGCCATGCCCTCCTACGGGGCGGCCAGCGGGTTGCTGGCCTTCTGGCGCGAGCGCGGCGCGGACGGCGAGGTGCGCTATGACTTCAGCGACCAGGAGAACCTGGACACCCGCTTTCTCGGCGACCTCTACCAGGACCTGTCCGAGCATGCGCGGAAGACGTACGCGCTGCTCCAGACGCCGGTCTTCGTCGAGGAGTTCATCCTCGACCTGACGCTGGAGCCGGCGGTCGAGGAGTTCGGGCTCGACCCGGTCTGGGGCCACCAGCCGAGCGGCTGGACGGGCGAGGTCGACGAGGACGGCCAGGCGCGCGGGCTGCGCTGCATCGACCCGGCCTGCGGCTCCGGCCACTTCCTGCTGGGCCTGTTCGATCGGCTGCTGGCCAAGTGGCGCGAGCTGGAGCCGGGGACGGAGAACTGGACGCTGGTCCGGCGCGCGCTGGAGTCGGTCCACGGCACGGACAAGAACCCGTTCGCGGTCTCCATTGCCCGGTTCCGGATGCTGGTCGCCGCGATGAAGGAATGCCGGGTCAGGGAACTGCGAGGGGCTCCGGCGATGCCGATTCGCGTCGCCGTCGCCGACTCGCTGCTGCACGGGCGAGCAGACGGTGGCGAGGAACTGGCGTGGGACTTCGACGGTCCGTCGAGCGGGAGTGAGGCGTTCACGTACCAGACGGAGGACGTCAACGAGTACGTGAAGAGCGTCGACATACTGGGCCGGGGCAGCTACCACGTCGTCGTGGCCAATCCGCCGTACATCACGGTCAAGGACGAGACGGAGAACCGGAACTACCGTAAGGCGTACTTCGCCTGCTCGGGGAAGTACGCGCTGTCGGTGCCGTTCGCGCAGCGCATCTTCGAGCTGGCGGTGCGGGCGGGTGGCAGCCGCCGCGACGGCGGGTTCACCGGGCAGATCACGTCGAACTCGTTCATGAAGCGGGAGTTCGGCAAGGTCCTGATCGAGTCGTACTTCCACGGCGGCCCGTACAAGGACCCGGTGAGCAGGCACAAGCGTGACTTCGCGGGCGTGGAGCTGACGCACGTCATCGACACCTCGGGTGCGTACATCCCGGGCCACGGCACCCCCACGGTCATCCTGGCCGGTCGCAACCAGGTCGCGCGACAGGCGCAGCCGATTCGGACGGTACTGGGCGTGCGGGGTGAGCCGGGCGTGCCGGAGGACGGTGGGCTGGGGTCGGTGTGGGTGGCCATCACCAAGCAGGTGGGGCGGCCGGGGAGCGAGTCGGAGTGGGTGAGTGTCGAGGACGCGCCGCGGGAGCGGTTCGCGGAGCATCCGTGGTCGCTCAGTGGGGGCGGTGCTGATCGGGTTTTCGATGCTATTGAGGCGGCGGCCACGTTGCGTCTAAAGGCGCAGGCATTTCGAGTAGGCGTATTCGGAATCCCTGGTGCCGACGAGGCCATGATCGCTCCACGGGCGACCTTTACTGCGGCGGGAATTCCCGGTGGGCATATTCGAGCATTGGTGGTTGGTGACGAGCTGCGCGAATGGAGGGAGCTTGCTGGTCAATACGTATTCTTTCCGTACTCTTCGAAGCACGAACCCCTCTCGATCGAAAGCCTCGCAGTTTCCCTTCGTTGGATGTGGCCGAATCGTACTGAGCTGGGAAACCGGGCTACATTCAGCAGGGAGACGTACTTCGAAGCAGGTCGCCCATGGCACGAGTGGCATCAGCTGCCCAAGGATATCGGGTCGAATCAGTGGTTTATTGCCTACGCAGAGGTTGCGACGCACAATAATTTCGTCCTCGATCGAGGCGGGAAGGTATTCAAGCAGACCGCGCCGATTATCAAGCTTCCCGAGAGTGCTGGCGAGGCTCAACATCTGGAGCTGCTGGGGCTGCTGAACTCGTCGACTGCCTGTTTCTGGATGAAGGAAGTGAGTCACCTCAAGGGTGGCAGCGGGATCGGCCGTGGAGTGCAGGACGAGCCCTGGGAGGATCGGTATGCCTTCAGTAGCACCCGTCTCCAAGAGTTCCCGCTCCCGATCTCGCTCCCGCTCGTGCTAGGACGCGCCCTCGACACGCTCGCTCAGCAGTTGGCCTCCCACGAGCCCGCCGTGCTCGCGGCCTCCGCCGTGCCCACCCGCGCAAGGCTCGACGTGGCTCGCGCCGCGTACGAGGCGGTTGGAGCGCGCATGATCGTGTTGCAGGAGGAGCTGGACTGGACCGTCTACGGCTCCTACGGCCTGCTCAGCGCCAAGGACGTCGCCGCGGCGACGATCCCGCTGCCGGAGGATCCGTCCTCCCTCACCGACGCGGACGTGCCCGCCCTCGCCCTCGGCCAGCGTGCCTTCGAGATCGTCATGGCCCGCCGCCAGCAGGCCGGTGATCTGGATACGGCCTGGTTCGAACGCCACCGCTCGACCCCGATCACCGAGATCCCGACCACCTGGCCCGAGTCGTACCGCCGGGTCGTTCAGGCCCGCCTCGATCTCATCGAGGCGAACAAGGACATCCGCCTCATCGAGCGCCCGGAGTACAAGCGCCGCTGGTCCTCCGAACCGTGGGAGAAGCGCGAGGCCGCCGCGCTCCGCGCCTGGCTGCTGGACGCCGCCGAGCGACGGCACCTGTGGTTCGAGGAGCGCGACGACTTCGTCGCGCCGCGCGTGCTCACCGTGAACCAGTTGGCCGACGCGTTGCGCCATGACGAGGACGTGCAGTCCGTCGCCGCCCTCTACGCAGCGGACCACCTGGGCAAGCGGGACGCGTCCCTCGCCGCCGTGTACGCGTCCGTCCTCGACACCGAGCACGTCCCCTACCTCTCCGCTCTCCGCTACAAGGAGGCCGGCCTGCGCAAGCGGCGCCTGTGGGAGCAGGTCTGGGAGCTGCAGCGTGAGGAGGACCGGACCGGGGAGTCGCTGGGCATCAGCGTTCCGCCGAAGTACACCGGTGCCGACTTCCTCAAGCACTCCTACTGGTCCAACCGCGGCAAGCTCGACGTCCCCAAGGAGCGCTTCGTCTCCTACCCTGGGGCCTCGCCGGACAACGACCCGTCCCTGCTGCTCGGCTGGGCGGGGTGGAACCACCGGGAGCAGGCGGAGGTGCTGGTGCACCTGCTGAACGACCGGGTCGAGCGTGACGGATGGACGCGGGAGGACCCGCGCTTCGTGCCGCTGCTCGCCGGTCTCCAGGAGGTCATGCCGTGGGTCGCGCAGTGGTACGACCAGGACGACCCGGAGTGGGGCGGCAACCCGGCGGAGGAATTCCGGACCATGCTGCGGACCGGACGTGAGGAGCGGCACCTCTCCGAGGCCGATCTGGAGAACTGGCGGCCGGAGCGGAAGCGGGGCAGCCGTTGATCGTCCCGATTCACACGTCCGGCCCTGACTGTCAGCCTGAGCTGGCAGGATAGAGGTCTGTGACGCGCGACGGGTGACGAGGACGGGAGCGGCTGATGGCCGGGGCCAGCGAGATCGTGCTGAGGGACGTCCTCGACATCAAAGAGGACGTGCACGCTGGCGATTTCAAGGTCGAGCTGTCCCAGGGCTTCACCGGCTCCTCGGCCGGGTCGGTCAAGGACTACGTCGTCACCCCCCAGCTGGCGGCGGAGTTCGACAAGGCGCTGAAGCTGGTGCGCGGCGCGGTACGGAAGAACACCTCCTACGCCGCCTACCTCCACGGCTCCTTCGGCGCCGGTAAGAGCCACTTCCTGACCGTCCTGCACGCGGTGCTGAACAACGAGGCGGACGACGCCCGGCCGCGCCTGCGCGAGGTGATCACGCAGCACCAGGACTGGCTGCCCGGCAAGCGGTTCCTCATGGTCCCCTATCACCTGGTCGGGGTGCCGAACCTGGACTCGGCGCTGCTCGGCGGCTACGTGCGGACGGTGCGGGAGCAGCGGCCCGAGGCGTCCACTCCGCTGGTCTTCAAGGCGGACGCGCTGCTCGCCGACGCTCGCAGCCTGCGGGAATCCCTCGGCGACGAGGCGTTCGCCAAGCTGTTGCCGGTCGCCGCGCCGGTCACCGGCGCGCTCGACTCCGCCGACGGCGCGGACGAGGACGAGCTCCGTCCCATCGGCGCTGTCGCCGCGACCGCCTGGTCCACCGCCGACCTGGACGCGGCCTTCAACGCGCCGGCCCACGACAGCCGGCGTGCCGCGTTGGTCTCCGCGCTGACTGACGGCCCGATGAAGGCTTACGCGCACAGCGCGCAGACCGACGGCGACGCGTACATCTCCCTCGACGACGGCCTGAGCGTGATCAGCCGGCACGCCCACTCGCTCGGCTACGACGGCATCGTGCTCTTCCTGGACGAGCTGATCCTCTGGCTGCAGGCTCGGATGCGGGAGCGCACCTTCGTCAACGACGAGATCCAGAAGCTGGTCAAGGTCATCGAGTCCAGCAACGCCGTCCGGCCGGTGCCGATCGTCACCTTCGTCTCGCGGCAGCGCGACCTGTCCCAGCTCGTCGGCTCGGACATCCTCGGCGCCGACGTGGAGAGCCTGGAGCAGGCGCTGACCTATCTCAACGAGCGCTTCGACGTGATCAACTTGGAGGACCGCAACCTTCCGGAGATCATCAAGGAGCGGGTGCTGCAGCCCCGGGCGGGGCAGCGGCCCGTGCTCGACCAGGCATTCGCAGGCATCGACCGGTCCAGTCAGCTGGTGAAGGACATCCTGCTGGACGACGGCGGGGCGACCCACGCGGACTGGGACGACTTCCGTGCCGTCTACCCGCTGTCGCCCGTGCTGCTGAACGTCGTGGTCGCCCTCTCAGGCGCGCTTCAGCGCGAGCGCAGCGGCCTGAAGCTCATCCAGGAGCTGCTGGAGCGGAACGCCGGTGCCCCGCTCGGCCAGCTCGTGCCGCTCGGCGACCTGTGGGACGTGCTGGCCGACCCCAACCGCAGCGGCGCGGCATTCACCGACCGACTCAAGCACGAGTTCGACGCGGCGAAGCGGTTCCATGCCAAGGCGTACGACCATCTGCTGGAGAAGTACGGGCGCGCGGACCACCCCGACCTCGTCGCGGACGATCGATTCGTCAAGACGCTGCTGCTGGCGGCGCTGGCTCCGGACGTCCCCGCGCTGCGTCGGCTCACCGGGGCCCGGCTGGCGGCGCTGAACCACGGGTCGGTCCGGTCGCGGACCGTGCCGGTGGGTGCGAGGGTCGCCGAGCGGCTGCGCGCCCTCCAGGGGGTGTTCCCCTCGGAGCTGCGGGCGGAGGGCAACGACCCGGCCTTCTCGCTGCACCTGTCCGACCTCGATGTGGAGCCGCTGCTGGAGGTCGTCGCCGGCGAGGACAAGCCGGGCGTGCGCCGGGTGTGGCTGCGGGACCGGCTCTGGGAGCTCCTCGGGGTGAAGCCCGGGCAGCTCGTCGACGAGCGCGAGGTCGTGTGGCGCGGCACCAAGCGCACGGTCGAGTTCGTCTTCGGCAACGTGGCCGACTCGCGCGACCTGCCCGACGAGCAGTTCACTCCGGCCACGCCGGGCAGTGTCCGCTTCGTCGTGGACTACCCCTTCGACGAGGACCACCACCGCTACCCCAGCTACGACTTCCAGCGGGTGGAGGAGCTGCGGAAGAACGGCCACGAGGCGCACACGCTGATCTGGCTGGCGGACTTCTTCTCCGAGCAGCGCAAGGCGCAGCTGGGCCGGCTGATGCGGATCAACTTCCTGCTGGAACGCAACCGGCTGTTGGAGTTCACCGGCACCTACTCCCCTGAGGATCGAGCCAAGGCCCAGAAGCAGTTGGAGCTGGCCCAGAGCACGCTCACCGGATCTCTGGTCGGCGCGCTCGGTGAGGTCTACGGCATCGCCGAGGTCAAGGAGGGAACAGTCGCGGCCGAGGTGGTCGACGGCCGCCATGTCCTCTCACTGGAGCCGCGGTTCCCGCGCCCGCAGCCGGAGGGGGCCAAGACCTTCGCCGACAACCTCCAGCACCTGGCCGACGGCCTGCTCTCGGCGCTCCACCCGAAGCACCCGGACTTCGGCATGGACCGCGCCGGGCAGCGCAAGGCCGTCACCCCGGCCGAGCTGCGGACCACCCTGGAGTGGTTGACCCGAGCCATGGACGAGGGTGGTCGGGTGGAGGTCGACACGCATCAACTCGCCACCGTCAAGCGCATCGTGGAACCGCTGGAGCTCGGTGCCGTGCACGAGGGCCCGTTGGTGCTGCGCGCCGACTGGCGGACCCGGGTCAACCAGGCCGCGGCCGCCCAGTTGCCGCGGGAACAGGATCGGGAGGTGATCGCGGTCGAGGATATTCGCGGCTGGATCACCAAGGACCTTGGCTACACCGGTCTCGACAAGCTCACCGGAAACCTGCTGATCGCCGCCTACGCGCTGCTCGACGACCGGGCGTGGGTCTACCACAACGGTCCCGAGACCGATGCGCCCGACCTCGCCGCGATCGGTCCCGGCTGGGGGCTCAAGTCTCAGCCGCTGCCCAGCGAGGAGGAGTACGCGGCCGCCCGGGACCGGGCGACCAGGCTCTTCGGCGTCCTGTCCAAGCCAGGTCCGTACGCGCGCAACGTCCACCAGCTCGCCACCGGGATCCGGGCGAAGGCGGAGCCGTTCGAGACGGCGGTGGCCGGCGTGCGCGCCTCGCTGGAGAGCCATGCCGTGCTGCTCGGGCTTGACGGGCAGGCGTCCGTACCCCGCCTGGTGCACCTGCGGGAGGCGGCCGGCCTCCTGGCCCGTCTCAGCCGACACGGCAGCGACGCGACCGGACTGGTTCGGGAACTGGCCGCGGTCTCCTACGAGACGTCGGAGCGGGAGCTGTCGAAGACGATGAGCTCCTCTGCGGAGGTTCTGACGGCTCTGGACGGCACCGACTGGCGGGTGCTGGCCAGCGTCCGTGAGCTGTGCGACAGGGACGACAGTGTGGGGGACCGGGCCCGCCGACTGCTGGAGCAGGTCGCCGAGGCAGCCCACGCCACCGAGGACGAGCGGAATCTGGCGCCGGTGCTCAAGCCCGTCCGCAACACCGGGATGGCGATCCTGGACGCGGCACTCAAGGTGGAGCGGGGCCAGCCTGCACCAGCTGGTCCGGGCCCGGACCAGATCTCGCTGACCGAGCACGGCACCCCGCAGGTGCCCTCGGCACTCCCGACGCCCACCGCCGGCGGGGGCAGTAGCCTGCCCGGTACTTCAGCGGCGACCGTCACTGGGTCCGGGCCGGCCCTCGTACGGCGGGTCGTCGCGCCGGAGGCTTCCGGGTTGGAGGCGCTGTTGCAGGGCGAGCTCGCTTCGCTGCAGCACGAGATCGCGGAGTTCCGTACGGCCAACCCGGATGCCGCGGTCGAGATCAGCTGGCGTCCGCTCCCGAACGCGACCGACCAGGGCCAGGAGCAGCAGGGCCCGACGGAGCACGGGCACGGAGGCCTGTTCTGATGCCCCCGCGTCCCACCGCCGGGCGGCGCGCCCTGGAGGCGCTGTTGCAGGGCGAGCTGACCAAGGCCGAGGGCTGCGACCTCGTCCTCGTCGACGCCGTCTACGAGGGCTCGGACGCGGACTCCGAGTTCACCGTCCGCGTCGGGGGCGGGCAGCGTCGGGTGCGGGTCACCAACCAGGACTCCCCGCTCGGCGTCGTCGAAGCATGGCACGAGCACCGCTCGCGGTCGGGCAGGGGCGAGGGCGCCGTCCTCGTGGTGACTGGCACAGTCCCCGCGGACCAGCTCGGGTGGGATCTCCGGGCGCACGCGGTCGGCAGACGACCGCTCGCCGTCGACCGCGCCGAGATCGTGAAGCAACTGTTCGGGGTCGCCGATCTGGACACCCGTATGGTGGGAGAGAGCTGGCTGCTCGATGCCCTGCTGGAAGCCGAGCCATTGGACGGCTGGCCACGCGGGGGAGCCGTACTCACCAGAGACCGAGCCCTGTGCGCATTGCTCGCGGTCCGTCTCGGCCTAGGTGATATCCAGGCCGATGCACTGGACACCGATGCGGACACCTTGTTCGCCTGGACTCGCACGCCAGGCGGGCCCACGCGGTTCGCCGCACTGCCCGGCGCCGAGCGTGCAGGGCTCAGCGACTGGCTGGCGCAGGCTATCGGACCGGCCGCGCCCACGCTCCTGGCACTGGCGGCCGGGGGCCGCGGCGCAGACGCCCTGCCCCTGGGCGCTCTGGCGGCCAGGGCTCTCTCCTCGCCAGCGGCCGAGGCCGCCAGCTTCGGGCTGGGCACGCTCTTCGGCTCCGCGCTCGACTCCTTCGAGGCCCTGCGTCCCTTCGCCGCCGCCGCCAGTGGTGTGCTCGCGCGCTGGATCGCGCAGGCCGAGGGGGGCGGCCCACAGCGCGAGGAGAACCGCCGCCGCGTCCTGGACGTCCTGGAACGGGCCGACGCCCTTGCCGCGGAGGTCAGACTCACTCCGCTGGTCGGGTTGGACGGGCTGCTTCCCTCGGGATACCGGGGGCGGCTGCGCGCGCTCGCTGCGACGCTCGACGGTCCCGCTGCGCAGGCAAGCAGGGCGCTCGAGGAGCTGATTGAGCATCAGCTCTCGTTCCTTCATGTCGAGTCCACCGAGAAGGCATCTGCGGCGGTGCGGCTGCGGCGCTGGCTGGAGGAGCCGTTGCCGGAGGCGGACTCGGTGGCCGAGGCGGTCTCGGCCCATCTAGCCCAGACGGCATGGGTTGACCTGGCGATGACGGTTCTTGCCGAGGGCGACGATTCGCGCGACACCACGGTCGGGGAGGCGTACCACCGTCTGATAGGAGCGGCCCGCGCACGTCGTCGGCGTGTGGACGAGAGGTTCGTCCCGCTGCTGGCCGTGTGGGCGGAGCATGCCTCGCAGCAGGCGCCCGGTGGCGCACTGCTGATCGAGGACGTGCTGGCCAGGACTGTGGCGCCGCTGGCCCTGGACGGGGGACGACCGCTGGTCCTGGTCCTCGACGGCATGAGCGTCGACGTAGCCGTCCAACTGGCGGGTGAACTCGATCCGAGGATCTGGACCGAGATCGTGCCCAGGTCGGAGCGGGGCGAGTCGCACCTGCGGCAGGCAGCCGTGTCGATGCTGCCGTCGCTCACCAAGATCAGCCGGACGTCCCTGCTCTGCGGCCGGCGAGCCGAAGGCGGCCAGAGCGTTGAGCAGGCAGGCTTCAGCGCGTTCTGGAAGAAGCGCCGCCGCGGTGCACGCCTCTTCCACAAGGGCGACTACGAGGGCGCTCCGGGGCACCGGCTGGACCCCGCCCTTCAGGAGGCCCTTGCCTCCGAGGACGTGGTCGCGGTGGTGCTGAACACCATCGACGACGCGCTCGACGACGGTCGTGAGGGCGCACGGGCGCGGTGGGGGATCAGAGACGTCGCCAAGCTGCAGGACCTGCTGAACGCGGCCCGCGACCACGGTCGGCCGGTCGTGCTCGTCTCTGATCACGGCCATGTCCTGGACCGCACGCCCCGTGATCACCAACAACCTGCCGTCACGGGGGTCGGCGGGGCCCGCTGGCGGGTCGGCCCGGCGCGTGAGGGCGAGGTCGAGTTGACCGGCCCGCGGGTGCTCGCCGGGGACGGGCGAGTCACGGCCGCCTGGAGGGAGGACCTGCGCTACACGGCACGGCAGGCCGGCTACCACGGTGGTGCGTCCCTGGCCGAGGTGACCGTTCCGGTCATCACGGTCGTGCCCTCCAGCGTCGATGTTCCTGCCGGCTGGACGCTGGTGCCACTGGAGCAGGTCGCGCCAGCGTGGTGGCGAGGTGACGGCGTGTCCGCACGCGATGTCGTCGTCGGAGCCGGCCCTTCCGGTGGAGCAGAGCTCGCTGCAGTCGACGAGATGACGGCGTCCGCCCCCGCACAGGAAGGGAGCAGCCAGGCCACTGCCGCTCACTCGGGTGCGGTCACCCGCGGGCAGCAGGTGATCCAGTCCAGCATCTACAGGGCACAGCGGGAGTTCGTCCGACTGGCCCCACAGGACAAGGCCGTCGCCGCCGCCCTGGACGCGCTGCTGGCAGCAGGAGGGCGGCTCTCACCGGCGGCTGTGGCCGCGTCGGCCGAGGCGGCCACGGGGAAGTCGCAGCGGAACCCCGAACGGTTCGCCACGATTCTGGAACGGCTGCTCAACGTCGACGCCTACCCCGTACTTCAGCTCGCTGAGGCCGGGCGTGTGGTCAACCTCGACAAGGAACTGCTGGAGCAACAGTTCCTCAGCGCGCCCAGTACGGAGGCAGCAGGGGAGGTCGACGCGTGAGCACGCCGACCCCGGAGATCAGCGCGGCGCGCAGGCGGGACATCGTTGACGCCCTGCGCCGAGGCACAGTGCCGCAGACCGGGCTCGGCCTGCTCGCGGTCGGCCTCGACCGCTTCGAGACCGCACTCGACGAGGACCTCGCCACCGTGGCCCGAGGCGGCTCGGCCTTCCACGCGCTGCGCGGCGAGTACGGTGCGGGCAAGACCTTCTTCGCCCGCTGGCTCGCGGAGCGTGCGAAACGCCGGGGGCTTGCCGTCAGTGAGGTGCAGATCTCCGAGACCGAGACGCCGTTGCACCGCCTGGAGACGGTCTACCGGAGGTTGGTGGAACGGCTCACCACAGCCACTCACCAGCCCTCCGCCTTGCGACCGGTGATCGACTCGTGGTTCTACGCCCTGGAGGAGGAGGCACTCGCCGACGGCACATTTGCGGACGACGACGAAGCTGCTCTGGCCAAGGCCGTCGACGAGCTCCTGGAGCGCCGCCTCGCCGAGGTGGCCCGGACGACCCCGGCGTTCTCCGCGGCGCTGCGCGGCTACCGGCGCGCCGTGGCGTCGGGGGACGGCGCCGCGGCCGAGGCGCTCATCGCGTGGCTTGCGGGCCAACGATCGGTCGCTGCTTCGGCGAAGCGGGCCGCAGGAGTCCGCGGTGATCTCGACCACTTCGCCGCGCTGGGCTTCCTCCAGGGTCTGCTGACCGTGTTGCGCGACTGCGGGCACCCGGGCCTGCTGCTGGTGCTGGACGAGGTGGAAACCCTCCAGCGAGTGCGCGGCGATGTGCGGGAGAAGTCGCTCAACGCACTGCGCCAACTGCTGGACGAGATCGACGCCGGGCGCTTTCCCGGTCTCTTTCTCGTCATCACCGGTACGCCTGCCTTCTACGAGGGCCAACAGGGAGTGCAGCGACTCGCGCCCCTCGCGCAACGGCTGGCCACCGATTTCACCACCGATCCACGGTTCGACTCACCGCGCGCCGTCCAACTGCGCCTGCCGGGCTTCGACGCCGAGTCGCTGATCGAGCTGGGACGACGTGCGCGGGACGTCTACGCCGGAGGCGCCCGGCACCCTGAGCGACTGGCTGCCCGCGTCGACGACGGCTACCTCGCAGAGCTCGCACAGGCCGTCACGGGTGCGCTGGGCGGACGGGTCGGCATCGCGCCCCGGCTCTATCTGCGCAAGCTGGTCGCCGACGTGCTCGACCGGGTCGACGAGTTCGAGGACTTCGAACCGCGGCGGCACTACGCCCTGACGGTGCGGCGCGGCGAACTCGACGAGGCCGAGCTGAACGCGGCGAGCAGTGCCGGGGACGTCGAGCTGGAGCTCCCATGACCGACCCGGCCGAGGCAGCCGATCGGCTCGACCCCATGATCGGTCACCACCTCGTCAACTCCCTTGGGTGGCAGACGCTGCGCCCGCTTCAGCAAGAGGCAGTGCAGCCCGTGTCGGACGGGGAGGACGCGCTGCTCCTGGCCCCGACCGCAGGCGGGAAGACGGAGGCCGCCGTCTTCCCGCTGCTCACCCGGATGAACCGACGCGGGTGGAAGGGCACCAGCGTGCTCTACGTCTGCCCGCTCAAGGCATTGCTCAACAACCTGCACCCGCGTCTGGAGACGTATGCGGGATGGCTGGGCAGGACCGCCGAGCTGTGGCACGGCGACATCGGCACCGCCAAGCGCCGTGCCGTGCTGGCGCGGCGCCCGGACATCCTGCTCACCACTCCGGAGTCCTTGGAGTCGATGCTCGTCAGTGTCCACGTCGATCACCAGGCGTTCTTCTCCGGGCTTCACGCGGTAGTGGTCGACGAGGTCCACGCCTTCGCCGGTGACGACCGCGGCTGGCATCTGCTGGCGGTACTGGAACGACTCAGCCGGGTCGCCGGTCGGCCGCTGCAGCGAGTCGGTCTCTCCGCCACGATCGGTAACCCTCACGACCTGCTGGGTTGGCTCCAAGGATCGGGCGAGGGCCGCCGACCGGCCAGAGTGATCGCTCCTGGGGTGCTCACCAGCGCTGAACCGGCTCCGGCAGCGGGAGGCGCCGCCGTGCCGGCGCCCCGCCCCGCCGGAGAGGTGGAGCTCGACTACGTCGGATCGGTGGCGAACGCGGCGACGGTGATCGCGGCCCTGCACCGAGGGGAGAAGAGACTCGTATTCTGTGAGAGTCGGCGCACTGTCGAGGAACTCGGAGAGCAACTGCGCCTGAAGGGCGTCACCACGTTCCTCTCGCACGCCTCGCTCTCGGTGGACGAGCGGCGGCGCGCGGAGGCTGCTTTCGCCGATGCGCGGGACTGTGTGATCGTCTCCACCAGCACCCTGGAACTGGGCATCGACGTCGGCGATCTCGATCGCGTCGTGCAGATCGACGCTCCTGCCACGGTGGCCTCCTTCTTGCAGCGGCTGGGCCGGACTGGGCGCCGGTCTGGCACAGCACGCAACTGCTTGTTCCTCGCCACCACCGAGACCGGGCTGTTGGAAGCCTCGGCCCTGCTGTTGCAGTGGTCGCGCGGCTGGGTGGAGCCGGTCGTCCCGCCGAAGGAGCCACGGCACTTGGTTGCGCAGCAGCTCCTCGCGCTCTGCCTGCAGGAGCACCGGGTCGGTGAGAATCTGTGGCGGGAGTGGTTCGGCGGTGTCGGCCCGTTCGGTCCAGGGGCCGGACCGATCGTCCGGCACCTCGTCGAGGAGGGGTATCTGGACCGCGACGGTGGGCTGCTCTTCATCGGGCCGGAGGCGGAACGCCGTTACGGTCACCGGCACTTCATGAACCTAACGGCAGTGTTCACTGCCCCTCCGGAGTTCACTGTCTTCAACGGCAGGACCGAGCTCGGCCGCACAGACCCCGACCTGCTCACCGAGGAAGTGGAAGGTCCGCGCAAGCTTCTGCTCGCCGGCCGCAGTTGGCTGGTGACCTACATCGACTGGAAGCGGAGACGCTGTTTCGTCGAATCCGTGGACGGCGGTGGCCGGGCTCGCTGGAACGGAGGTGGGGAACGCGTTCGCTCCTTCACCCTCGCCCGGGCCGCCCGCGATGTTCTGCTCGGGGACAATCCACCGGTGAGGCTGACGAACAGGGCCAAGGCCAAGCTCGCCGAAGGACGCGAGACACTGCTGTCCACGATCCACCCGGGAGGGACGCTCATCACAAGGTCCTCGCAGGGCGATGTCCGTTGGTGGACCTGGGCAGGCCACCGAGCCAACGCCACCCTGGCGGCCTCGCTCTCGGGTGTCGTCTCCCCGCATCAGCGGACCGGTGACCTCTGGATCAGACTCCGCGACGAGATCGGCCTGCCGGAGTGGCGGAAGGCTCGGGCCGAGGCGGAGTCAGCCCTGTGCCTGCCCGAGGTCGACGTTCGCGCGGTCCGTGGACTCAAGTTCGCAGATGCGCTTCCGCAGCGCTTGGCTGAAGCCACCCTGGCCGTGCGCGCCGCTGACGAGGCTGGAGCGGTGAAGGTACTAGCCGAGCCGGTGCGTTTTGTGCTGTCTGGTGACGAGTAGCGCTTCGCCGGAAGAGGACTGCGGGAGTACCGCTGGCGTACCGGGACGCCTTGGGACGATCGGCGAACGACAGCAACGAATGAGACGGACTTGGCGCGCGCCGGGTCGCCAGGTCGGGTATTGAGTAGCCCCTGAGCAGCCAGATCTGGGATCTGGTGGGACTATCGGGCGCAGACGGGACCGAGTGGGATCGCCCGGGCCGATGACCCGCTTCGCGGTTCTTGACTATTAATCCGTAGGTTGTGGGTTCGAGCCCCACGCGCCCCACGCGACTAAGACCCAGCTCATGCCCCGTGAGCTGGGCCTTATGCGTCTGGAGGCCGTTCCAGGCCCGCCCGAATTGTGTACTGGCGTACCGATGGCGTACCGGTCGGTGCAGAGGCTGACCACGATGCGCGATTCAGTAGCTCTGGCGCACCGCCGCGAGCAACTCCTGGTTGCGGGCGAGACGCGGTCGGGGCGGCTGGCACAGGCGAGCTGAACGGGGATCTGCGCGGCTGGGAGCGCGCTCGCGTGGCCCAGCCGTACGGCACTGGCGGCAATGGGCGGTCAACCTGGTTCGCCTAAGCCGTTGAGAGGGAAGCTACAAAAGGGCCCGAGCCCCGCGGAGGCGGCGTCCGACTGACGCCCCAGCTCGCACCCGACTGGGCAGGGTCTGGCAGGCTCCCGTCATGGCGATGATCCCTCCTCCCAATGCGATGGACTTCAGCTTCTCCCTGGCCGATGCCGTCGACATCCCGGTACGTGTGCGCTCCGACGGAGTCCTGGCGAAGTGGGACCGACGGAAGGCACCCAAGGCCGTGCTGCCCTGGCCGGCCGCTGGGAAGCTGCCAGCGGACGGCGAGTACCTGGTCACAACCACGTGGCGCCAGCTCCTGACGGCAGCGACCAGCGCTGGCCGCGACTTGGCACCCTGGCTGCGCAAGACGCCGGCATTCGCTGTCAACGAACTCATCGCCCGCGTCAGCCCGCTGCAGGCGTATCTCTCGCTCAAGGACGTCGAGGCACCTGCGGAGGCAGCAGGGCGCCGCCTGTTTGTGAACGCCATCTACCGGCACGGCACGGAGCGCAGTGCCCACGCGGCCTTCGGCTACCACCTCGGCATGACGATGGCTCAGTGGCTGACGGTCGGAATGGCGGGGCTGCCGGCCACGGTGCACTTGGAGGCGTGCGGGATCCCTGAACTGGCGGACCCGACGAAGAAGCTCCCGGATCTCTACGGTAACCACGCTGTCGAGGCGTTGCCTTGGCTGATCGAGGCCAAGGCGCGTAAGGCGCTGGGCGCAGGCGATATGCGCGACGGGCAGTGGCAACTGGATCAGGCAACGGCTGAGATTGCAGTCCCGCACCGTCAGGTGCTCTGCGGAACGGTACTTCCCGAGTCGGGCCGATGGGAGGACGACCACCTCGTCATGATGGTGCACACCGCTCTCGTCGGCCCATCCTCGGGCGGCGGTATTCACTCCCTGCCGGACCCGCCGAGTGGAGGAGGCGCACCTCCGTTGAATGAGTCCCCCGACGAGTTGCTCCGCGTGGCGCGGGACCAACTGCTCGTCTTCCGGGCCCTGGCGTTCGGGGCGGTGCAGGATCTGCGGGTCGTCCCGCTCGCAGAGACGGGAGCGGAGTGGGATGGGCCGCTCGGGCGGGAGGGCAGGCTGAGGCCACTTGAAGGGGACGTCGCTACTCGTGAGCTGCGCGAGATGGTCTTGGGCGGGATTCCTCTTGAGTGGGCTCGGGAGCAGCAGGGTTCGAGAGTTAGGGAGTTCGTGGTCGGGCGTATCCCCGGAATTGGTCTTCATCTGGGCCTATCGCGTGGCCTGTACGCGGCTTGCGCGCGCCTGCACCAAGCGCAGGCGGAGGTGCCGGCGGACGAGCCCCTGTTTCCTGCTGACCCCTTCCTCACACGGCGTGGGGAGGATGAGGAGCGCGAGGAGATGACCCGCGAGGCACGACGCACCTTTTATGAGCGCGAGGAGGAGCGGCTGGTGACGGCCACACGGGAGATGACCCGCGCCTACGCGGCCGAGGAGGTGCCCGCCGGGTTCCTGCGAGCTACGCGCTACGCGGTGGAGCGTCCTGAGGACCGGGGCGGCCTGCTGGAGTCGAGGACGGCCGAGACGTACGTGGCGATCGAGCCGACTGACCCGGTTCTGGCAGATCGCCGCTGATTCCGCGTACTCGGACGCCGGGTGGGCGGGGATGCCCTCCGTCCACCCGACGCCGAGTCAGGTTCTAGACGAGTAGATCCGAAGTTCCGCCCCGCGAAAGGGGCGAGGGTGCCCAAGATCAGTTTGTGACGACCGACCTGAACACCCTCTTGACCGCACTCTACGTGAAGATCGAGTGCGCCACGAAGCTCTGTTGTTGTACCGAATGGGGGTGGAAGACCCTCATCTCCCTTCCGCCGTAGCGGTGGGGTGAAGCTGGAGGCAGTCGGATCCGGGAGTCGCCGGGGACGGCGGGAGCAGCCTCGACAAAGTCGCGACGGTCCAGCACTGCCGGATGGACCGGGCGTGGTGAGCGAGACGGGAAGGTATACGCGAGGAACCGGCTGCGTTACGCCTCTTGATCACGTGCCAGCTCTAACCCGGTGGATGCGGGCTGGATCGCGGTGCGCACTCGCCACTCATAGTGGCGGCGAGGAACTTCCGACAAGGGTCTTCGATGTCCGAATCGGGAGGTCACGGTGAATTGTCTACGGCAGTAGTCGTGACGACGCCGCAGGGGTAAAGCCGGGTGCCTAACCCGTCGATCGGACAACAGGGAACGTGGGAACCATCCGCACGCGTTCCTGCCGCCTTTCCCCTCCAGGGACGGTCGGTGGGATAGGTGCGACGTCTGCCGAAGGTGCGGAGGGGGCGGAGCCGCCGTAGTACTTCGAGCCGGGGAAAGCCCGAGCACATGGAGAAGGGCGGCAGCGTGTCAGACAAGGAGTGCATGTAATGTCCGGAGATGCGCCGGTGAATACCGGCGCCGCGTCATGGCCGGATGCAGATTCGGCTGAGATCGCGGTACGGAGAATGCAGAGCAAGTTGCACCGCTGGGCGGCCGAGGAACCCGGCCGCTGTTTCGATGATCTGTTCAATCTGGTGCACGACCCGGCGTTCCTTAGGGCTGCGTGGCAACGCGTGTCCACCAATAGGGGCGCCAAGACAGCAGGAATCGACAAGGTCACAGCACCCATGGTCGAAACCTGGGTCGGGGTCGATGTCTTCCTGGCCCGGCTCCGGGACTTGCTAAAGTCAGGCGAGTACCGTCCGGCCGAGGTGCGACAGGTGATGATCCCGAAAGGGAAGAGTTCGGGGAAATTCCGGAAACTCGGGATTCCCACCATCACAGATCGCGTGGTCCAGGCAAGCCTGAAAGCAGTGCTCGAGCCCATTTTCGAGGCGGACTTCAAGCCGTGCTCGTACGGGTTCCGCCCGAAACGGCGCGCACATGACGCCATCGCCGAGATTCACTATCTGGCCTCCGGATCCAGGGATTATCACTGGATACTGGAGTGCGACATCAAAGCCTGTTTCGACGAGATTGATCACACGGCGCTGATGAACCGCTTCCGGACAAGGATCAAGGACAAGCGCATCTGCGGGCTGGTGAAGGCGTTCCTGAAGTCCGGGATCCTCACCGAACTCGGAAATCGGGAAGAGTCGCTGACGGGGACTCCACAGGGAGGGATTCTTTCGCCGCTGCTCGCCAATATCGCTTTGTCCGCGCTGGACGATCACTTCGACCAGCAGTGGCGCCGCGATATGGGGACACCTTACCGGCGGTCCAAGCGCAAGAAGGACGGCCTTGGCAACTGGCGAATCATCCGCTATGCGGATGATTTCGTTCTGGTGGTATCGGGAAACCGTCACCATGCCGAGGCCCTGCGCGAGGAAGTGGCGGTCGTGCTCGCCCCACTGGGGCTGCGGCTGGCACCTGAGAAGACCCGAGTGGTCCACATCGACGAGGGCTTCGACTTCCTCGGGCACAATATCCGCCGCCAGCGGAAACGAGGAACCGCGAAGCACTACGTCTACACCAAACCCTCCAAGAAGTCCATCGCGTCGATCAAGGATAAGGTGAGGGAGCAAACGTACAGATCAACCCGCCATATGGAACTGGACGAACTGCTGAGCAGCCTCAACCGAACCCTGGCGGGATGGGCGAACTTCTTTCGATACGGAGTGTCAAAGGCGGTCTTCGCCTCAGTCGACCATCACACCTGGTGCCGATTGATGCGCTGGATCCGTGCCAAGTACACAGGGAAGCACCGGCTCGGGATGAAGGAAATGCGAAACCGCTTCTGCGACAGGGGATGGCGCTTCGCCTACAACGGGGTCGTTTTCACCGGCGCGGCCAGCGTCACGGTGGAACGCTACCGCTACCGCGGCAGTGATATCCCGACCCCATGGCCCTCGAAACCAGCAGCCGCCCCGGCAAGCGGCTGACCGGCGGTCAAGACACGTGGAGCGCCCGGTGCGGAGTAATTCGCACGCCGGGTGCGGGAGGGGGCCCGAGGGAGACGACCGACGGAAACGTCGGCACCGCGCCCACGGGCCTACCTCACCGACGAGATCGGAGGGACGCGGTGGATGGGCCGCCCGCCCCTGCTCAGCGACTCCGAACTCGTCTGTCTCGCGGTGGCGCAAGCGCTCCTCGGCTACCACTCCGAGGCCCGCTGGCTGCGCTACGCCCGCAAGCACCTGTGCGGGATGTTCCCGTACCTGCCGCAGCGAGCGGGCTACAACAAGCGCCTCCGTGCGTCGTTGCCGCTGGTCAAGCGCATGATCCGGGAACTCGCCCGGGACAGCGACTTCTGGACGGACACGGTGTGGCTCACCGATTCCACCCCGGTGCCGTGCGGCATGTCGCGCCCCACCGTCCAGCGCTCGAACCTTGCCGGCTGGGCGGGATACGGCTACTGCGCCTCCCACTCCCGCTTCTTCTGGGGCCTGCGCCTGTACCTGGTCTGCACGCCGACCGGCATGCCGATCATGTGGGCACTGGCCAACCCGAAGATCGGCGAGCGCGAGGTTCTGGCCGCGATGCTCGAGGTCGACGCCGAGCTGGTCGCCCGCCGCGAGGGCGTGCTGCTCGTCTCGGACAAGGGCTTTGCCTCGAAGACGTTCGAGAAGGAGCTCGCCGAGCTCGGCATCGAGCTGCTGCGGCCCTCGCTCAAGCGCGAGAAGAAGCGCTACGGCGAGCCCATGCTCAAGAAGGTCCGCCAGCTGATCGAGTCGGTCAACGACACCCTCAAAGGGCAGCTCGACCTGGAACAACACGGCGGGCGGACCTTCGAGGGCGTCGCGATCCGGGTCGCCCAGCGCATCCTGGCGATGACCACCGGCATCTGGCACAACAACCAGATCGGCGCGCCAGTCACACGCTCACTGACCGCCTATGACCACTGATCACTTCGGATCTACTCGTCTAGGCGCCCGCCACGCCTGCTCGCCTGGCCCGGGGGACCAAGGCGACGACGGCTTCGGCCGCCGCGTGGAACAGCTCCCGGAGGACGGTGCCGTAGATCTCGCGGGTGATGGTGGTGGAGCTGTGGCCGAGCATTTTGGAGACGATCTTGATGTCGACGTTGGCAGCGAGAGCCAGGGTCGCAGCGCAGTGCCGCAGGTCGTGCAGGCGAATCGGGGGCAGGCCGAGCGACGCGATCAGCCGCTCAAACAGATCGGTGATCTTGCCTGGGTGCAGTTCTTTCCCGTCTTCGTCGGTGAAGATCCTGACCGCATCCGCAGGGTCCAGGCCGAGGGCGACGAACTCGTCCCGCTGGACCACCCTCTGTCGTGTAAGGAGGGACATCGACTCCGTGTCCATCGCCACGTCACGGCTGCCGGCTTCGGTCTTGGGGATCCCCTCGTAGACGTCCCATCCGTCCTGCACCAACTGAACTGCCACGTTGAGCGAGGCGTTCTCCTCGTCCAGGTCGGTCCACCGGGCACCGCAGGCTTCGCCTCGGCGCAGGCCGCGGAACGCGATGAGGTGGAAGAAAGTGTAGAGGCGGTGGTCGGCGATGCCGTCGAGGAAGCGGCCGATTAGGTGCGGCGGCCACACCATGACCGGTGACGGCCGAACTCCTGTTTTCTCCCAGGCTCGGATACGCTCCGGTGTCCACAGGACAGCCTTCCGCGGCTTCGGGGCGGGCAGTTCCGTGAGGCTGGCGACGTTCAGGTTCGGGATGATCTGTCGGCGGATCGCCACGTTGAGCGCTGCGCGCAGCGTCCGGCGGATGCTGTGCTGGGTGGCCACGTCCGTGATGCGACGGAAGGGTGGCAAGCCGGCGAGCTGCCCGCGCAGCTCCTTCCGGAGCGCCCGGTGTGCCGCTCCCTTGTTCGGCGTCGCGTTGAGCCTGTCACGCACCGCTGCGCGTTCGGCGTTGGCCAGCAGGATCGCCGCGTTCTGTTCGGTGATCTTCGCGAACATCTGCTCCACATGGACCACTTCGAGCTTGCCCAAGCGGTGGTGGCCCAGGTGCGGCTTGAGGTGGTTGCGGACGTGCCCCTCGTAGCTGCTGCGGGAGGTCCGCCGCAGTGCCGCCTTGCCCTCCAGCCACTGGTCGAGCCAGTCGCCGACGGTCACCTCATCGGTCAACTTCACCCGGACCGCGTACCTTCGGGTGATCTCGGTCAGTTCGGGCAGAGGACCACCGGTCTTTGAGCACTCCTCCAGGAGATCGCTGATGGCAGTCCGCGCATCCGCGTCCTCCTTGGCCGGGACGCTCATGAGCGCGCGCACGGCGTCGAGGAACTCTCCGGCGGCGGTGCTGCTGGCGAAGCCCTGGCGGGCGAAGCGGCGGACCCGCCCGTCCGTCGCCGGGTACAGCGTCAGCCGTGCCCGCCACGTGCCGTGCCGACGATTGCTCAGCTTGGGGCACTGCGAGCCGTACGCGCGCCGGGTGCCCGGTATCCGGCAGGTGCACCTGCGCTCCACGCCGGTGTCACTCATCGGCCGCTCCTGCCGGAGTCCGAGTCGTCCACCCAGGCGATCTCACGGGGCAGGGGAGAAGGGCTGAGGCCGCGACGGCGCATGTCGTCCCGCAGCCTCCCCAACGCCAGGCAGTCCTTCCTGGCGATCTGCTCGAAGGCCGCTGCGTTCTCCTGCGCCAGGTCCCGCTGCTCGGGGTCCTCGACTCGGGAGGCCAGGCGCCGCCGCTCGCTGGCCAGGCGGTCGCTCTGCACGGCGGCCTGGACGGAGAGGACATGGCTGCGATGATCTTCCAGATCCCCACGAGGCGTACCCTCGCCAGCAGGTTCCTCCAACGGCTCCTCCCCGGTGAACCACGAGGCCGCCTCCCAGGCCGTCACGCTCTTGACTGGCGTCTTGTTCACATCGCCGCCGGACAACGGGAAGACGAGGCTAACGGGGGGAACGCCCAGTGCCTCGGCCAATACCAGCAGCTCGGCGAGCGTCAACCCGTCGCGGCCACCAGTCTCGATCTTCGACACCGCCGAGGCAGAGAGCTTGCTGTACCCCAGTGCCTGACAGGCACCGACCAGCTCCGCCCCGGTCCAGCCAAGCCGCTTGCGCTGGGCTGCCACCTGAGCCCCCACCCGGCGCGTCAGCTCCTGCATCCACTCCAGAGTCTCCATGAGAACGATAATAGTCCTGATTCACGCTTCTGGAGCGAATCTGCTTAGGGTGTCCTCGATCACGGAGGAAGAACCCTGGGGAGGAAGCTGTGGGAGCACACGCGCGGACCGGACCGAACTTCTACAAGGCTCTGACCCTGGCTGAGGTGCTGGCCCTGCCGGCAGTGGTCGACCTCGACATTGCCAACCAGGCGTTCGGGCTCGGCCGCAGCACTGGCTACCGGCAGGCGAAGGCCGGCACATACCCGTGCCCCGTGATCCGCCTTCCCGCCGGCGGGTACCGAGTCGCTTCCGCTGAGATCCTGCGCGTCATCGGCGTCGAGCCGGCCACCCTCGGTGCTGGCGCCGAAGATGCTGCGGGCCAGCCGCTTGGAGAATCGGCCTGAGAGGGCGAGTTCGGTGCCTCCTGCACTCCAAGAGGGAGGCCGCCAGGCACTCAGGCTGTTCAGCGCAGATAGGTGCGCTGCCACTCCGTGATCGTCATGCCCTTCGCTGCGTCGGCGAGAGCGATCGCGGAGGACGTCTTGAGCTTGGCCTTCGTGGAGTTGACCCACTCGCGGGCCTGGACGTGGCCCTGCTGCAGGTACTCCAGGCCCTGAAGCGCGCAGTCGAGCAGATCCGCATCGTGTGCGACCTGCGACTCTGGGGTTTCCCGGGCCTCGTACTCCGCGATGAGTGACTTGATCCCGTCAGCCACACGCGGATGGGAGTCCGCGACTTGGTCGGCCGTGACGTCTTCGTTCGAGGCTGCCGTCAGGTAGCGGCGGCCGATCCAGGGAATATCCCCGACGCGAGTCTCCTGGGTGTCGTGCAACGTGGCGAGCAGTGCCACCTTCGCCGGGTCAGCCCCCTCCATCATGGCCAGCACGGCGCCGATGACGGCCGTTTGCTAGGAGGGTTCAGCGATCGACTCAGAGTCCGTGACCCCGGCGATCCACCAGCCGCTGCGCTTGGCACGCTTGAGCATGCCCAACTCCAGCAGGAAGCCCGAAGTGCCGATGGCCTCGGGTGTGGGCTGGTCGGTCATGCCGTGTCCTTCCTGACGGTCAGCCGGTCACACAGCCAAGGAGGGCATCCAGCTGGGCAACCGTGTCCTCAGCGTCGGTGTGGTGGATGGTGTGCATGCCCAACTCTGCTGCAGGTGGGAGATTGTGCTCGTGGTCATCAACGAACACGCATTCGTCGCCATTGAGTTGGAGCAGATCCAGGGTGTGCTGGTAGATGGCCGTGTCTGGCTTGCGCACTCCGACCTGTTCGGAGAGCACGATCGCATCCCATTTCCCGTCCCACATGCCCAGCGCCGCGTAGGGGTTGTAGGGGGTCAGGCCGAAGCTGTTGGACAGCATGGCGACCTTGATGCCTGCGGCACGGGCGCGGCGCGCCACGTCAACCATGCGGGGCTCCAGCGGCAGGTTGGCCAACGCGCGACGCATCAGGTCCGTGGGATCGACCCGGAGGATGCGGCCGATGACCTGGTTCCACTCCTCCTGGGTCGCCTCGCCGACCTCCAGGGCCTTGTAGATCGCGACGCCGTCCGGGTGCTCGTTCAGCGCGTGGAAGTAGGCCCCGGGCGTCAGCCCTTCACTTCGCTCGAAGGCTTCGCCATTGAGCCGCATACGGATGGTGACGACGCCACCGAAGTCGAGGATCAGGCCGCGGTAGTTCTGCATGCTGAGGCTCTCCGTACAGGTCTGCGCACCCCCGTATGGGCGTGTGGGCACCGTATACCACGCGGGCGTCCGGTCGGGAACACACTCCCGCGAGCACTGGCCGTGGCCGTACCCTGACAGTGGAGGGTTGCATCGGCTGCGCGCGGTTGAGGGGAACTCAGGTCATGGGCTTGGAGCAGGACTTCGGCGTCGGTGAGCGCATTCGGTACTACCGCGAGCGCGCGGGGCTGTCGCAGAAGGCCATGGCAGAGCTCGTCGGCAGGTCCGAGAACTGGGCCTACAAGGTCGAGAAGGGCGTGCTGCCCATCGACCGCTTGTCCGTCCTCATCGACCTGGCCCGTGTGCTGCACATCCGCGACCTGGCGGACCTGACCGGCGGGGTGCTGACCGGCGCCGTGTCCGGGCCGCAGACCGAGCACGAAGCAGTTCCCGCGATCCGGCGGGTACTCGCGCTGCCATTCTCCCTCCTGCCGTCCGGCATCAGCGAGGTGCCTGTGGACGAGTACCGACAAGCTGTGGATGACGCGTGGCTGGTCTACGAGACCCAGACCAAGGACCGGTACGCCGAAGTCGGCCGCCGGCTGCCGAACCTGCTGCGGCAGGGCTACGCCGCCGTGCGTGACGCCGAAGGCGAAGAGCAGGAGAAGCAGGCCGTTGCCCTCCTGATCTCCATGTACGGCTTGGCACAGATCTGGCTTCGGCGCGTTGGCGAGCCTGTGCAGGCCCGCGTCGCCGCCGACCGCGGGCTGTCGCTCGCGGACCAGGTCGGCGACCCCGCGTTGCTCGCCGCTGCGACGTGGAACCTGTCCTGCGTCCTGACGTCCTCTGGCGAGGTCGCTGACAGCGTCGCCTTGGCCAGGGAGGCGATCGCCAACTGCACGCCCAGCGACGACGCGCCGATCGAGCACCTGTCTGCCTACGGAGCGCTCCACCTACAGGCGTCGGTCGCCGCCGTACGCGCCCACCAAGGCCCAGTCGCCTGGGACTTGTACCGAGGGGCTGAGCGCATGGCGCTGCGAATCGGCCAGGACCGCAACGACTGGCACACGTGCTTCGGCCCGACCAATGTGGCCATGCACGCGGTGCACCTTCGGGCCGAAGAGGGCGACACGGCGGAGGCCCTGCGCGTGGCCGACACCGTCGAGGACGGTAACCCTGACCTGCCGCTGGAGCGCCGGACCCGGTACCTGATCGAGGTCATGAACTGCAACCGCATCCAGCGAGACGACTTTGCCACCGTCTACATGCTCAAGCGGATCACCGACCAGTCACCCGAAGAGGTGGGCTACTCGCCCCTGGTCCGCGAGGCCGTCGCTGACCTGCTCAAGCGGGAAAAGCCCATGTGGCGGCAGGATTTGAGGGCCGTGGCGCAGCACATCGGCATGACCGCGTAAAGATCACTCAGCCCTGACCAGTTGTAAGCCCTGATTTTTCCTCAGGGCCGCTCACCAACCGTGCTTCTACGGTGACAGCATGACGAACCGTCACCCCCCGCACGGAACGTTACGGGCATGGCGCGTCGAACGCGCCCCCGGCACTCCTGAGATGACCCAAGCCGGCCGCATCTCCGTCCCCGTGCGACTGCGCCGAGTCGGCTCCCGCGTGTGCGTGGCTGAGACCACGCTCGTCCTGACCGCCGAGGACGCGCAGGCGCTGCGCGACGAGCTGGCGAACCTCCTGCGCCTCGACGAGCAGGAGGCGTCATGACCACGCCTCGTCGCAGCGCCTCGGACTGGGAACGCCGGCGCGACCTGCTGCTCGCCGCGGCAGGCCTTCACCCCGCCAGCGAGACGGTCGAGGGTGCCTGCCAGGCCCCGCGCTTGAGGATTCCCCGCGATCTGCGGAAGTCCGGACGCGAGAGGCCAACGCCATGACGCAGGCAACCCAAGTTGAGGCTGCGCGAGCCGAGGTATGGGACATGTGGTTCACCCCCTACCCCAAGGCCGTCGCACTCGCCCGGCACCAGTCCCGCAGGGCCCTGACGGATATCGGCGTCCCGCCCGCGACCATCGACGACATCGAGCTGATCGTCAGCGAGCTGCTGACCAACGCCATCCGCCACTGCGATACCAAGCACCTGGTCCACGTCGCGCTGCTCAGCGACGACCAGGCGCTGATCGTTGAGGTTTCCGACCCGAGCCGCGAAAAGCAACCGAGGCCCGTCATCGCCGCCGCCGAGGACGAGGGCGGGCGCGGACTGACGCTCGTCCGAATGCTCGCCACGGAAGTCGGTTTCCGCGACCGAAACCCCGTAGGCAAGACCGTGTGGGCGACCATCCCGACAGGAGATGAAGCATGCTGACCAGCACTCTTCCCCCTTCTGCCGGCGCAAGCGCCGACCGGCTGACTCCCCTCGCGTACGCGTGCACTCACACGGCGTTCCCGGTCGACGGAACGCAGGGCGGCTACTGGCTGAGCCGGTACACCGCTCCGACGCCGAGCGCGGCCCTGCAGTGGCTGCACCGCAAGTTGTGGGAGACCGCCGCGCAGCTTGACGACTCCGCACAACGCATCGCCGAGGACTGGATGACCGACGTCGGCGCGCAGCGCGTCGCCGCCCGCCGCTTAGACAACGGGCTGCCGGTCACCTTCGCGCTCGTCGACGACCAAGCCCGCTACGAAGTCTCCGTGTGTCCTCCGGCTGGCGCGATCAACCTGCCTCGTCTGCGCACTGTGCCCGTGCCGGTACGTCGACGGCACGCCACACCACGGCGGCCCTCTCGGATCCGCCGCCTGGCATACGGGCTCGGTCTGCCCGCCTTCCTCGCCGCCGGCGTCTACGTGGCCCTGTTGAGATGGCCCCTCCCATGACCCCTCTGCTCAACCCACAGCAGAGGCGCCCTGCTTCACCAGCAGGGCCGTGATGCGTCGGGCTCCCTCGTCCCGGCACGTCACAGCGGCTCACGTCGGCGATGGCACTGAGGGGATACCTCGCCGATGTGAGCCCATCCGGCCGCTCCAAGCGGCCCGCAATGCACCACTTCTGTTCCCGCGCTCCGAAGGGGAGTCGACATGAGCAACATCCAGCACATCACCAAGGCGCAGCCGGACACCGAGGTCAGCGGCTTCGAGCTGGACGTCACCCTGGTCGAGGTCGCCGACCCGGCCGGCCTGGTCAACCTGACCGACGACGGCTGCGGCGAGACCTGCGGCGCCTGCACCACCAACGTGGCCTGACAGCAACAGGCATAGAACTGTGCCGGTGCCTTTGCGCCTTGCAGCGCGAAGGCACCGGCCGTCCGGCCGACCTGGAGGCTCTGATGACTTCGAGAGGCGCGTTTCGCGCAGGCAAGACCGCACTCGTGCGCGCGGTCGCCGTGCCGGACCTCCATGTCCCGCCGGTCCCCGAACTGGATGACCCGTCCCCTCTCAGCGCGGAGACGCGCCTGAGCTGGCTCCGTGCTGTCTGGACGGGGACGGACTTCACCGAGGCCCTGGAGCACGCCAGCCCGGACCTCGTCTCGCAGGTGCGTGGCCTGCTCTCCTCCAGCGCCCCACCAGACCGCGACGTTCGCCGCGCGGTCGCCGCAGTGGCCCGGTATGCCCTGCGTGCCGAGCAGAGGGCAACGCCGTTCGGTCTGTTCGCCGGCGTCACTACGGCCACCGTCGGACCGCGCGCCAGAGCGACGTGGGGACCAGAACACCATGCTCTCGCGCGAGCTAGCGCGGAGTGGCTGCACGCCGTGGTCGAGCGGCTTGAGGCCTGCCCTGAGCTGGTGGAGCGCCTGCCGGTGCTCGTCAGCAACACCGTGCAGGTGCGCGGCGGACGGCTGATCGTGCCCTACGAGTCCAACACCGACAACGATCGGCGCAGGGCCGTTGAGGCATCCATGTCTCTGACCCCGCCGGTCCGGGCCGTTCTGGATGCGGCGCAGGCACCCATCAGCGTTGGCGCTCTCGCGGGCAAGCTGATCGCAGAGTTCCCCGACGCCGACGGGAGCAGTGCCCAGCGGCTCATCCAAGGGCTGATCCGGCACAGGGTGTTGATCACTAATCTGCGCGCACCCAGCACCGAGACCGATGCCCTGGACTACTTGCTGGCCCAGCTCGACGCCGCCCGTGCCGGCGCGGTCGCACCCGTCGCCGACCTCGTTCGTGAACTGGGCGCGGTACAGCGGGACCTGCGCGGCTGCGACACGAGGAGCGGCCGGGCCCGCGCCGCCGCACGGATGCGGGCCGCCGTCCCTGGACTGCGCCGCCACCCTCTCGCGCTCGACCTGCGTCTGAGCGCCGACGTCGAGGTGCCGCAGAACGTCGCCTACGAGATCGAACGTGCCGCTGCCGTCCTGGCCCGGGTCAGCCCCCTGCCCTACGGCACCGCCGCGTGGAAGGCATACCAGCGCCGGTTCTACGAGACCTTCGGAATCGGCACGATGGTGCCGCTCGCCGAGGTCGTCGCTGACAGCGGCATCGGCCTGCCCGACGGATACCCGGGCACTCCCAGCGACGGACGACGGTCCCGCGTCTCGACGAGGGACGACGCCTTGTTACGCGCCGCGCAGGCCGCCATCCTTGACGGCCGCGACGAAGTGCTCCTCACTGACGACCTGATCGCGGCGATGGACCTGGGCCCAGAGACGCCCCGCCTGCCGCCCCATCTTGAGGTCGGCGTCCGTATCCACGCAGCCAGCGCCGAGGAACTGCAACGCGGACGATTCCAGCTGGAGATGACGAGCGTCTCCAGGGGCCTCGGCGTCACCATCGGCCGCTTCCTCACCGTGTTGACCCCGGAGGACCGCGCCCGCCTCGAAGTCGAACTGGCCGAGCTTCCCGCCGCGGACACCGGCACCATCGCCGCACAGATGTCCTTCCCTCCGCTTCACCCCGGCAGCGCCCACGTCACCCGGACCCCGCAGGTCCTGCCGACCGTGATCAGCGTCCAGGAACACCGCGCCCCTCGCTGCGACGTGCTCACCCCCGCGGACCTGGCCGTGGCCTGCGACGGCCGCCGGATGTACCTGGCCGCCCCCGAACGCAGCCAGCGAATCGAGGCCGTGGGGATGAACGCGCTGAACCTGCGCGAGCACACACCGCCCCTGGCCCGGTTCCTGATCGAGCTCTCCCGCGCTCAGGCCGCCCAGGTCACCATGTTTGACTGGGGTGCGGCCAGCGCCATGCCGTTCCTGCCCAGGGTGCGCCACGGCCGAACGGTGCTCGCCCCGGCTCGGTGGCGGCTGGAGGCCGCCGAGCTGCCCGGTCGTGATCGCCTGCAGGACCGGTGGGACGCCGCCCTGGACGACTGGCGCACCCGGCGGCGTCTCCCGCAGCGGGTCCTCCTGGCCGAAGGCGATCAGCGTCTGCTGCTGGACCTGGGGTTGGGGCCGCACCGGACGCTGCTGCGGCAGTACCTGTCCCGCGCTGGCGTCGCGGTACTGCTGGAGACCCCGGACGCCAGCGCCTACGGCTGGTGTGGGGGCCGGGCGCACGAAGTCGTCGTGCCGCTCACTGCGGTCCGCCCACCGGCCTGGCCGAAGCTGCCGACACCGAGCCCCGCGCGCAGGTTCTCCGCCGCGCAGGTCCAGACCCCGGGCGTCTCCCCGCTGCTGCTCGCCACCCTCTACGGAGACCTGCGCCGGCAGGACGCCCTCCTCGCCGAACACCTTCCCGACCTGCTCGATCGTCTCGGCAGCCCGCCGTGGTGGTTCATCCGCTTCCGTGACCCCCAGCACCACCTGCGGCTGCGCATCGCCTTGCCCGACCCTGACGCCTTCGCCGACACCGCCCGAACCATCGGCACCTGGGCCAACGAGCTGCGTGCGGCCGGACTGCTGTCGGACCTGCGTCTCCCCACCTCGTACCGCGAGATGGGACGCTGGGGCTCCGGAGCCGCCTGGACGGCAGCAGAGGAGGTGTTCCGCGCCGACTCCCGCGCAGTCCTGGGCCTTCTTGCCCAGCGGCAACGCCCGCCGCAGCGCGCTCTGGTGGCCGCACAGACCATCGCCATCGCCGCCGCCTTCCTTGGCGACACCAAGGCCGCCATGCGCTGGCTGTCCACCCACATCCTCGCGGTCGCCCCAGGCCCGGTACCGCGCCCGCAGTTCAGGGAGACGGTCTGGCTCGCCGACCCGACCGATGACTGGGCCGCGCTGCGCGGCGCACCGGGCGGGGAAGCCGTCGTCGCGGCGTGGGCCGAGCGCGACCACGCTCTTGCCGCATACCGGACCCGCCTGCACGTTTCCGACGGCCAAGGGATCCGCCTCGACGACGTCCTGTCCTCGCTGCTGCACGTCCACTTCGTGCGGCACGTGGCAGTCGACTTCCCCGAGGAAGCGATCTGCCTCTACCTGACCCGCGCCGCCGCCCTGGCCTGGATGTCCCGGAGGACGCCGTGACCCGCACCGCCCCGCTCCAGGTCGCGAACACGATCGCCGACCTGCTCGCCGATCCCGAAGACGTCTCCTCGAACCGGCAACAGCTCGCCTACGGACCCGCGGGCATCGCGCTGCTGCACATCGAGCGCGCCGCAGCCGGATTCAGTTCGTGGCAGCGCGCCCGCGATTGGCTCGCCGCCGCCAGCGGGCCGGTCACCATCGGACCCGACAGCCACCCCTTCTATGGCGTACCCGCGCTGGCCCACGCGGTGGCCCGTGCCGCCGACCACAAACCCAGCGCCTACCAGGGCACCCTGGCGCGCATGGACGGGCAGATCCAAGCCGACGTCCAACGCCGCCTTGACGCCGCACACCGCCGTATCGACGCCGGTCGACTGCCGCAACTCGCCGAGTTCGACGCGATCCGTGGCCTGGTCGGCTACGGCGCCTACCTCCTGCACCGTGCCCCGCTCAGCCTCACCCTCACCAAGGTGCTGCACTACTGCACCCGCCTCACCGAACCGGTCACCGTCAACGGCGAGGACCTGCCTGGCTGGTGGACCGACTCCGGGCCGGCAGGCCGCCCGGACCCGCGCTTCCCAGGCGGGCACGGCAACACGGGTATGGCCCACGGCATCAGCGGCGTCCTCGCGCTGCTGGCTCTGGCCAAGCGGCATGGCTACACCGTGAGCGGTCACCACGCCGCACTGCGGCGGATCCTGGCCTGGCTGGACCGCTGGCGGGAGGACGACCCTTCCGGTGCCACCTGGCCGTACTGGGTCACCCGCGCGGAACCGCGCGAGGGACGCCCCCAACCCTCCGCGCCGAGACGCCCCTCTTGGTGCTACGGCACCGCCGGCCATGCCCGCGCCCAGCAACTCGCCGCCCTGGCCCTCCGCGACACCCGCCGCCAGATCCACGCCGAGACCACGCTCACCGCCGCCCTGCTCCCTGACTCCGACCAGCTCAAGGCCACCACGGACCACGGGCTGTGCCACGGCTTCGCAGGACTCGCTCACATCGCCGACCGCGCCGCCGTCGACGCCCGCCCCTTGACGGCGCGGCAGCTCCGCGCCGCGATACCCGCCCTCCTGGACGCCGTCTGCCCGCCGGAAGCCGATCCGGCGGCCGTGGCCAACGCCCTGGTACACGACGAGACAGCCGGTCCGGGATTCCTCAACGGCGCAGCCGGCGTCGCACTGGCGCTCACGGAAGCCGCGAGCGGCACCCCGCCGATATCGAGCTGGGACGCCTGCCTCCTCATCGCCTGACCACGACAGAAGGACCCCACAGATGACCCCCGCACCCTGGCAGCAGCACAACATCACCTTCATCAACCGCACGAGCGCCAAGCGCGCCATAGCCGAACGGCTCGGCCCCGCCCTGCTGGCCGCCGAGGACGCCGGACAGGCCGACGGCTGGTGGTTCATGAACAAGCAGCCCTGGCCGCTGCGCTACCGCGCGGACCGGCCGTCTGCGCTGCTCCAGGAGGTTCTGCGTGACCTGCTCGACGACGGCACGGTGAAGTCCTCACTGCCCGGTATCTACGAGCCGGAATCCATCGCCTTCGGCGGCGAGCCCGCCATGGACGCAGCCCACGACCTGTTCCACTGCGACAGCCGCCACCTGCTCACCTACCAGCCCGGCGCCGGGCACCTGGGACGCCGGGAGACGGCCGTGTTGCTGCTCAGCGCCATGATGCGCGCCGCCCGACTGGACTGGTACGAGCAAGGCGACGCGTGGGGGCAAGCCGCTGCGCTCCGCCCCGGCGTCCGCCCAGCGAAGACCGCCGCAATCACCTCGGCAGTCCGGACGCTGATGACCGCCGACGCCCACAGCCTGGCCAGGCCCGGCGGCCCGCTCGACGCGCACAGCCTGTGGCTGGACGCCTTCGAGCGGACCGGCGAGCGGCTGGCCGACCTCGCCGCCGGGGCCGGGCTCACACGCGGGCTGCGAGCCGTCATCGCCCACCACCTGATCTTCCACGCCAACCGCGCCGGTCTCCTCCCCAGCGACCAAAGCACCCTGTTCACCCTTGCACGAGAGGCAGTCATGGGATCGAGTGACAACACCGCGTCGTCCGCTGCGAGCACACCCGCAGCCACTAACGTCGCAGCGGTGACAACCGACACGATCGCCCCCAACGGGGCCGAGGCCGCGCGCCTTCGCAACGCCCTGGTCGACAAGATCCGCGAGTCCGGATACGCCCGAGAATCCGCCGTCGAGGCCGCGCTGCGCACCGTGCCCCGCCACCTCTTCGTGCCCGACGCCTCCCTCGAAGAGGCGTACGCCGACACCCCGGTCAACATCAAGTACGACGCCGACGGCCAGGCCATCTCCTGCGCCTCACAGCCCACCGTCGTGGCCCTCATGCTGGACCAGCTCGACCCTCAGCCCGGCCAGCGCATCCTGGAGCTCGGCGCAGGCACCGGCTACAACGCCGCGCTCCTGGCCCAGCTAGTCGGCGAGAGCGGCCAGGTGACCACGATCGACGTCGACGAAGACCTCGTGGACGGCGCCCGCAGCAACCTGGCCGCCGCCGGGTACCCGCACGTCCAGGCACTCACCCGCGACGGAGCCGTCGGCCACGGCGAAGGCGCGCCCTACCACCGGATCATCGCCACGGTCGGCGCCCACGGCATCCCACACGCCTGGCTCTCCCAGCTCGCCCCCGGCGGACGCCTCGTCGTGCCGCAGCGCCTGAAGGGCAGCGTCTCCCGGTCCATCGCCTACGAGGAGAACGACGGCCGCTGGACCAGCGTGAGCAGCAAGATGAACACCTTCATGCCGCTGCGCCGGGGCATCGCCGACGACGACCGCCGCATCATCCCCATCAGCGCGGACGAAACGGTCCGGCTCCAAGCCCCCGCCGGTCTGCCGCTCGACCCTGAGGCCCTGTCCGGCGCGCTGGACCAGCCGCGCACCGAGGAGTGGACCGGCATGACGGTCCAGGCCATGGAGTCGCCCGAATGGATGGAGCTGTTCGTCTCCTGCTCCCTGCCCTCCGGACTGACCAGGATGCTGTTCCGTCCCGAGGCCAAGGGCACCCTGCTCACCGACGACCCCTACCCGTCGTCCACAGCCGCTATCGACAAGGGCGCCGTCACCTACCTCGCCCGCCGCCTGCTGCAGCAGACGACCCGCGAGGGCGGCAAGCTCTGGGAGTTCGGAGTCATCGGCCACGGGCCCGGCAGCGACGAGCTGGCCGCACAGGTCGCCGACGCGATCCGGACCTGGGACCGCGAGTACCGCGGCCGCGAGGCGACCTTCGAGATTCAGCACCTCGACGCGCCGCCGATCGAGCAGCAGCCTGGCCTGTTCTCCATCGACACACCCCTGAACCGCATCCTCGTCGACTGGCGCTGACGACCGCGCCCGGTTGATATCGGTGGAGTCCGCCACCCACGCGGCGGACTCCACCAACCCTGACCTGCACTGTCACACGCAAGGGGGAGACATGGAAGCGGACGGCCCGACAGCACGACGGTTCCCGCTCATCGCCCGAAACCGGCCCGCCTGCCTGCCCCTGCCGGACCGCGTCCAGGCACTGACCGAGCTGGCCGGCAGGGCTGAACAGCAAGGCGAGCAAGGACTTGCCTCCACCGTCTTCAACCAGTCCGCACTCCTCGCCTCCGACCTGGGCCTCCCCGACCTGTCCAGGGCGATGTGCCACCTGCACGCCAGCGCCTACCTGAACGGCACTCCACTCACGGCCGCCAGCGCGATCCGGGGCCTGGAACCTCTGGTCAACCTTGCCCGGCTGCAGATCCGCGCCGGCAACGCGGACGAAGGCCGTCAGCGGCTCCTGGACCTCTACGAAGCGGTCAACTCCGGCGGCAACGCCACCTTCGAGGGCATCACTGTCCCCGCTGATCTCTGCCGGACCGAGGCGGACCGACAAGAGGTCCAGGCGTGGCTGTGGCGCGTCCTGCTCGCCGACGGCACACGCACCCTGACCAGCACCGGCCGCTGGCAGGAAGCCCTGGCCCACATCGAGCAGCACCGCGGCATCGGCTCCCGGATGCTGGACGGCCGCCAAGTCGCCGTCGTCGCAGCCCTCGTCGACAACGACACACAGCGTGCAGCAGACCTCCTCACCGCCACCACCCCAGGAGATCCGTGGGAGCAAGAAGTCACCGCCTGCCTCGCCGCTCTCTGCCACAACGGCGCAGCCCAGGACTCCGACACCTCCTCCGCTTTGGTGGCCTACTACCTGCGACACGCGGCCAAGCCGGGTCTGACCGTTTTCGACATACGCCTCGGTCTCACCACGCTGAACACCATCGGCAGCGCGGATCACGCGTCAGCCCGCAGCCTCGTCGACGATCTCGCGCAACGAGCCAGCACCGCGCGCGACGGCTACGCCGCCCGCGAGACCCTGGCCGACAGCCACTTCGCCACTCTCGCCACCAAGAGCCAACTCCGCGCCTGCCAGGAGCTGGTGAACGCCTGCGGCCTGGACTCAGGAGAGCTCCCAGTGGAACTCGCCACTGCTCTGTCATCCGGCCTGCAGAGCAGCGAGTCGGTCATCCTGCACTCTCTGGCAGCCACAGTTCGATCCGGGGCGTAACCTGCGGCTGGACGAGATGCTGGGCGGGTTGCGTGCCAGATGCGGGATCAGCGAAGCCGGATGGGGAGGCGGGTGAGTCCGCGAACCAGGCGGGTTCGGCGCCACTCCAGCTCCTGTTCCGGCACGGCCAGGGCGATCTTGGGGAACCGGGTGAGGAGCGCGGTTAGAGCGATGCCGAGTTCGAGGCTGGCCAAGGGAGCGCCCAGGCAGCGGTGGATGCCGTGGCCGAACGCCAGGCTAGTGCCGTCCGCGCGATCCAGTGTCAGGGTGTCCGGGTCGGGGTAGCGGCGCTGGTCGCGGTTGGCGGCGCCGAGGGCGATGAGTACGGGCGCGCCGGCGGGGACGGGGACGCCGGCCAGCTCGACCGGTTCGGTCGCGTAGCGGAACGTCGCCATCGCCACCGGGCTGTCGAAGCGCAGCAGCTCCGGGACGGCGTCGCTGATCTGCTCGGGCTGGGAACGGAGTTGCTCCAGCGTGAGTGGGTTGAGCAGCAGGGCGAGCACCGCGTTGCCGATGGCGTTGGTGGTGGTCTCGTGGCCGGCGACGAGAAGGAGCACCGCGAGGGAGACCAGCTCCTCGTCGGAGAGCTGGTCGGTGCCGTCGCGCACGGCGATGAGCTGGGTGAGCAGGTCGTCGCCGGGGGCGCGTCGCTTGTCCCGGACAAGTTCCTCGACGTAGCCGGCGAGCTCGTGGGAGGCCGCGTCGATCACCGCGTCGTCCCCGGCGGCGAACAAGCTCGCGGACCAGGCCCTGACCCGGTCACGGTCGCTGTGCGGCACGCCGAGCAGCTCGCTGATCACCGCGACCGGCAGCGGAACTGCCAGGGCGCTGACCAGGTCGACTTCGTCGTGGCCGGCGAAGGAGTCGAGGAGGGACGCCGTGAGGTTCTCGACGAAGGGGCGCAGCCGCTCCGTGGCGGCAGAGGTGAACGCCTTGGTGACCAGGCCGCGCAGCCGGGTATGGGCGGGCGGGTCGGTGGCGAGCATGGTGTGGGCCACCGCCGGGTGCAGGTTCCGGCTGGAGGGCCGGTTGGCGAAGAAGGCCGCGGTGTCCTTTGACAGCGCCGGGCAGGTGAGTGCCTCGCGGGCCTCGGCGTCGCCGGTGATCAGGATGCTGGGCACCCGGCCGGACCGGTCGGGCACCTCCTGGACCGGGCGCGCTGAGCGTGCCGCGGCGTAGGGGGCGTAAGGGTTCCGGTCCGGCGGGGTGCTGGTCATGCTTCTTCCTTACACGAAGTCGGCGTCGGACTGCCTGAGCGCGGCGGCTGCGGCGATCGGGTCGTCGGTGTATGCCGCGGCGACGGCCAGCAGCCACTCGGTCTCCGCGAGAAGATCGCCGGAGCGAGTGCGCGGCGCTGTCGGCGCCTGCTCGGACTCCTCGGGGCGGCCCAGCCGGGCGGCGTGGACAGCGCCGAGGACGACGGCCGCCTCGATCACGGCCGGCTCGGCATCGGGATCGCGGCCCTCGGCCGCCAGCAGGCGGCGGGCCTCTTCGGCGACACCCAGACAGCGGTGGGGCCGCAGCTCCATGATGCTGTCGGCGATCTCGACGACCCGCCGGTGCAGCTCGTAGTCAGCGCCCTCGTCCGCGGCGCCGACCTCGGGCAGCAGCACGATCTGAGACGCGACCGAGGTCAGCTCGCTCCACAGCGGCTTCAACGCCCGAGACGAGCGGATTTCCCAGCGGCGCCGCCGCATCTGGATCAGCGGCCAGGCCAGCGCGGGCAGCAGCAGGCCGCCGGCGATCATCAGGACGGAGAGGATGGGGGTGGCGACGCTGAACGCGCAGTCGACCGGCGTGATCAGCGACGTGCACCTGCGGGAGCCGCCCGGCAGGACGTCGATCTGGAACAGAGATCCGAGCAGGTCGACCGTCTTGTAGAGCGTGTAGACCAGGGCGAGGCCGCAGCCGACGGCGGTGACCCGCAGTCCGACCCTTCGGCTCAGGTAGCGGTTGTTGCGGGCCTGCCGCCAGGTCTGGCGCAGGCAGCCGCCGGCAGCGACCCCCAGGTAGAGGACGTAGACGATGGTGTAGAATGTCCAGGGTTACCGGCAGCAGGTGCGCCGGCGGGAAGACCTCCCGGGAGCCGTCCGGCAGGGGCCGCGAGGGCGTGGCGAGGTAGGAGACCAGCATGACGCTCAGCGCGCCGGCGAGAAGGCCGAAGCACCAGCGGATAGCGGTGCGGGCGGCCGGTCCGCGGTCCATGACGAGCAGGAACGCGAGGACCGAGCCCGCGGCGACCAGGGTGCCCGTGTTGCTCAGGAGCCGAGAGAGGTCGGGGGCTACGGTGTCCACCGCGTCGCGGACGAGCGGAGAGTAGGTGGCGAACGCGAACGCGAAGCCGATCAGGAGCGAGAAGAGGTTGCCGATCCCCAAGGGCCGGTAGCCCCCGCGGCCGCGCGCCCAGTAGAGGGCGCCGGCGACCAGGATCACGGGCATGCCGGTGAAGATGACGCTGATCAACGACGTCGGCCTTTCTTTCTCGGGCCGGGCAATAGCGGGCGGGCGAACACGGCATCCCACCGGTCGTCCGCGCCCTGCGGATCGCTCGGCGCGTAGTGCTGTTCGAGGTACGCCCGGCGGCGGATGAGCGTGGCCGTGTACTCGGCCTCCAGCTCGTCCTCATCGGTGTAGACGCTTCGGCCCGACAGGCGCAGGATGAGCGCCGGGTCGAGGCCGAGGCTGGCCGCGCGGGTCGGGTCCACGCTCAGTGAGCCAGGGTGGTCCCAAAGCACATGCGAAACCTCGTGCGCGACGATGTGGTTGCGGTGCATCTGCGACGCCTGGCGTTCGTAGTAAAGAATGTCGCCGTCCGGGGTCTCCGCGCGCATTCCGCACAGGAGGTCGAGATTCCCCCCGGTGTCAACGGGTTTTACCTTGACCGGGTGTCCCCGGTACTCCTCCAGGGCTTTGAGGAGCTGTCCGGTATTGAAGCGGTGGGGCAGGCGCAGGAGCTGTAGGCGTTCTTCACAGTCCGCACGAAGACGCTCGAATTCCATGATCTTTTTCTTGGTATGTCCATAGCCGACCCCCGTTGTTGCAGACATAATCACTGGTGGGCGGGCCCTTGCTCGTCCGCAGTGGCCCGATCGTAGGTGATCGTCCGAGTAGCGGTCCACGCCTTTAAAGCGATGTGATCGCGATCACCATTATCTGACGCCAGCTCAAATCAACTGCTGGACAATATCTTTGAGGTGCCGTTGGCAAGGGCTGGGTGTCCGGGTAAGACGACGAGACCCCGCCGCTTGTGCGGCGGGGTCTGCTCGGTGCGTATCAGTTGTTGAGATCGAGGCCGTCGTCGTCCGGGGCGGGCAGGCCCTCCAGCTTGCGCGCCTGGTTGAGCACGGTGGCGACCATGCGGAGGCTGTCGGGCGACAGGCCCTTGGCTCGGAGTGCTACCGACAGCACCTGGTTGTCGATCATGGCTGCGATGGCGGTCACCTTCGCCTGGGTGTGTTCGGCGGCCTCTTCGTCGTCGAGGAAGTAGCTGGGCTTCACGCCGAAGAACCCGGCGAGTGCCCTGAGCGTCTCGCTGCTCGGGTTGTCGCGTGCGCCAGATCTCAGCGCTGCGATGGTGCTGGCCCCCAGGGTCGTGCCCTGCTCGCCGGCGGCTTCTCGGATGCCCTGTGCGACCTCCGTCGGCGTGTAGGGGCCGCGCCCCGATGGGTGGACATTCTCGAACAGCCACTGCAGCCGTTTGGCGATGCTGCCCTGTGGCGTTCCGCTCATCGGCCCCTCCTTTCGCGGTTTATTGGTCGGCGGCCAGCATAGCCACTCTGGTAGAAGATGGCCCCCATTTGGAGCCACTTCTTCTACTCCTGTGGCCTCTGGCGCTACTCTGGTGTAGCTTTACGCCACCACTTCCACTCCTGTGTAGCAGGTGGGGGTGGGGGAGGCCATACAACGCGCCGAGGGGGAGCTATGGTCAAGCGTCGACTGCACAGACGGGCACAGGCCCAGGGGGCGGAAGTTCGCGCGTCCGCGCGCGCCGCGATCCCGCGAACGTGCCGCGCCACCGCGAACCGGGACGCCTGAACAAGGCCCCGACAGCCGAAGCGTTGGACCGTAGGCACTGCGATGGCTACGGCCCGAGACGGCTCCCGTCGCCCGAGAGCGGCCGGAACTGGAAGCCGCCCCGCAGCGTGGCCGGACGGCTCACCCACTCAACTGCAATCCAAAAGAGCGCAGTTGAGCGATCCGGAAGCATGCAGACTTCCCCGTCGCCGACCCGGCGGCGGCACCGCGACTCGTGGTGCCGCTTTCGCAGGAGGCAACCACCGCGATACCGACGACACACCGGCGCCGAACGACGAAGCGCCCAGGAGCGGGAACTCCCGGGCGCTCGACGTCAGCGGTGCTGACCACATCCAACAGCCGGCCTGCCTCATCACCAGCCAGCCGGACTGCCTAACCCCGGAGTCTCTCATGACCCACCCCCGGCGTACAGCCATGCCTACGCGCGGACCGGACTGCACCGACCCCGCCGCCGCCCTCGCCCGCCCGCTCAGCCTCGCCTCGTCGCTGCGCCCCATGCTCCCCGGCGCGCTCACCCTGCGCCTGGTCGACGCAGGGCCCGAGGGCGGCTGGACCGCCACCGCGCTCATGTGGGGCGCACGGCCACAGGCCCTGCGCCCCGCCACCGCCGAAACCGTCGTCGCCTGGGTGCGCGCCGACTACCCCCACGCCGACTGGAGCCGACCCCACGAGGTCGACCTCACCACCGGACAGCTCCTCTGCGTCTGCGCGACCTCCGGGGAGGCGTGAGATGGCCAGGATCCGAACCATCAAGCCGGAGCTGTGGTCCAACGACAGGGTGTGCTCCGTCAGCATCCCCGCCGTCCTGACGTTCATCGGCCTGATCAGCCACGCCGACGACCAGGGCCGCCACGCCGACAAGGCGAGATCCATCAAGGGACTCGTCTGGGCCGAGCGCGACGACATCACCTGGCAGGACGTCGAGGACCACCTCCAGCAACTGGAGCAGGCCGGACTCGTCTGCCGGTACACCGGCTGCGACGGCAAGAAGTACCTCCACCTCGTCGGCTGGTTCGAGCACCAGAAGATCTCCCACCCGACCCCCAGCCGCTATGCCGCCTGCCCGACCCACCCCGTGCCGGGCCCCGCCAGGGCCTGCGGACGCTGCCAGCACGTGCACTCCAGCACCGTCGAGCAGTCCAGCCACCGCCCCGAGACGATCACGCCCCCCGCTGGGGAGAACGGCATAGAAACCGCAGGTCAGAGCCACTCTCCGGAGCCTCTCCAGAGGACTCCGGAGCCGCTCGCGCCTGGATCTGGGATCAAGGATCTCGGATCTACCCCTTACGGGGACGGCTTCGCCGCGCCCCCGCTGCAGCCGCCCACCCCTCCCCGGGGCCAGACCGCCCAGGAGATGGTCGCCTGGTACACCGGCACCTTCGCGCCCGACCGTCAGCCTTCCCGCGAAGTGCGCGGGCACCTCGGCAAGACCATCAAGAGCCTGCTCGACCAGGGCGTCGCGCCCGACCGCATCCACGCCGGACTCCTGCGGTACTGGCACAAGCCCCTGTCCCCGTCCGTCCTGCCGAGCATGGTCCACGAAGCCGACAACCCCCGCCCCGCCGCCGTGCCCGCCGCACGGCAGCCTCACCACGCCTGGACCAACCCCGTCGCCGCCGACGCCTACGCAGGGAGCCTGTGATGGACCGTGAGCCCCAGCGCGCCGCCGGCCTGATGGCCAAGATGGCCACGATCCTGCGCACTCGCGGCATGGACCTGCGAACCCTGCCCGAGCTCGCCGACGACCGCGCCTACCTGCCGCAGGACGCCCTCGACGCCGCCGAGCGCCGCATCCCGTACCTCTTCCGTGAGGCCGAGGCCACCCACCCCGACGTCGCCGCCTGGACCAGGCGGGTCGCCGACGCGGGTCGCCCCGGCATCCAGGGCCGCCCCGGCATCCACCACGCGCCCTCGATCCTGCTGATCGGCCCCACCGGCACCGGCAAGACCTACCAGGCGTACGGGGCGGTCAGGGCGCTGCTGGCCATGGGCGTACGGCTGTCGTGGCGCGAGACGACCAGCGCCGAGCTGCACGCCATGATGCGTCCGCGCCAGACAGGGGACGGCGAGAGGGAGTTCGAGCTCCTCAAGCGCGCGCCGCTGCTGCTGCTGGATGACCTCGGCGTCGGAGGGGTGACGCCCTTCACCGAGCAGGTCACCTACCGGCTCATCGACTACCGGTACCGCGAGATGCTCCCGACGATCATGACGAGCAACCTGCCCGTCGGCCCCAGGCCGATGCCCGGCGACCTGCGCGACGTCCTCGGCGACCGCGTCACCTCCCGCCTGCGCCAGATGAGCACCGTGATCCCCCTCGACGGCAGCGACCGCAGAGTCGCCCCCGCCGCCCGCTGACCGGCGGCAGCCGCCCACCAACTTCGCACCGACCCGCCCGGCGCCGCCCACGTCCCGCGCCCAGGGCTACGGAGACCGCACCCATGCACGAGAACGACCTGCCCCTGCCCGAAAGCAGCGACATCACCTGGAAGGTGGACGCCGCGTGTGCCGGGCACCCCGAGCCCGACATGTTCTACCCCGACGCCAAGGCCGTCGATGTCCAGGCCGAGGCGAAGCGCGTCTGCGCCGTCTGCCCCGTCCGTGCCGAATGCCTGCTCGACGCGCTCGCCCTCGCCGAGACCCAGGGCGTCCGCGGCGGCCTGACCCAGCAGGAACGACGCCCCTGGCACCGTCGCGCCAAGACGGGGAGCCGATCCAGGGTGATCGCCGTGCTCGCCCGCGACCAGGCCCACCTCCTGTCCAAGGATGACCGCAACCTCGCCGTCGAGGTGGTCTACGACCTGGGCCTGCCCACGTCCCGCCTCGCCCGCACGCTGAACGTCAGCAACAAGTGGGCGCGCAACCTGCTCACCGAGCATGCGGAAGGCCGCCAACTCGACGACGTCGAGGCCCACGCCGTCCAAGACGCCGCCGGCCTGCTGACCCAGGCGGAGAGGTGGGCCGCGTGAAGCGCGTGTCCTTCGCCGACTTCGTCGCGATCCTCGCGCTCGGCGCCGCCGGCAGCGCCCTGTCCTACGACGCGCTTCGCCAGATGGCCGTGGCCATCCACATCCGGCCGACCCTCAGCTACCTCTTCCCGCTGCTCTTGGACGGATTCATCGGCTACGGCGTGCGGGCACTCGTCCTCCTGCGCGAAGCCCCCTTCCGAGCGCGCCTGTACGCCTGGGGCTTGTTCGGGACCGCGACGACGGCCTCCGTCTGGGCCAACGCGCTCCACGCGATCAGGCTGAACCAGGAGCAGGCGGCCCAGACCAGCTCCAACCTGCTGCGGCTCGGTAACTGGACCGTCGGCGCCCTGTCCACGCTGGCTCCGCTGGCGCTCGGGGGCGCCGTCCACCTCTACATCGTGATCGCCCGACACATGCGCGGCGAAGACAAGGAAGACGGTCCGGAGCCGGCGAAGCCGAATAGCAGCGGCGCGACGCTCTCCCGGCTGGACGGGCACGATGACTCGCCAGCCGCCGAGGCGACCGCAGTCCGGTCCGCAGCCATCCGTCCGACCCGCGCAGAACTGCTCGCTACGGACCAGACCAAGGTCATCCTGCGCAAGGACACCCAGGGTCAGTCCGGTCCGGCGCAGGGTTCGTCCGGTCCGGTCCAGGCGGTCGGTCCCGCCGAGGACCAGTCTGGTCCGGTCCGCGAAGGCGGTGTCGGTCCGGTCCGCGCGGCCGGTCCGGCACAGGGCCAGCCCCGTCCGGCGCGTGGCTCTTCCGGTCCGGCGCGCGGCTCTTCCGGTCCGGTCCGCAGCGATGGCCGGACGGAGGACCGGTCCGATCCGGTCCGGACCGCCGACACGGTGGGGGTGCCGCCTGGTCCGGTCCGCGCAACTGGTCCGGAGGACAGCGGGTCCGGACCGGTCCGCGAGGGCGAGGCCCTTCCGGCGACGGGTCGGTCTGGTCCGGCACGCGAAGGCGGTGTCGGTCCGGTCCGGGCGGCCGGCCCGGCGGGTGACCAGGCTGGACCGGACCGAGAAGCCGAGCCTGGTCCGGTCCGCAGCGACACTCCGGCCGGTCCAGTCGGTCCGGCGCAAGGCCAGCCTCGTCCGGTCCGCGCAGGTGGTCCGGAGCACAGCCGGTCCGGTCCGGTCCAGGACCCGGAGTTCCAGGCACTGGTCTCGATCGGCCGGAAGGCTGCTGCCGAGGCCGGCCGACTCAACCGGCCGATCGTGGTCCAGGCGATCCGCGGCACCGGTCGGACCATCAGCAACGAGAGGGCGGGCGAGGTCCTGCGCGCCCTGCAACGAGGCGAGCCCCCGCCCCGAGGCCGCTGAGGACCAGACCGGTCTGGTCCGCGTGGCGGACCAGACAGTGCTACTTCCGAGACGAGGACATCATGCCGAGCAGCACCAAGGCCGAGCAGGCGGTCGACCTCATGCGCCACCTGATCGCGTACGGGCACGTCACCGTGGCCCGACGCCAGTCCGACGGCGGGTGGCTGGTCCGGCGCAAGGACACCGGGCCGGTCATCGCCCTCGACGGCACCGAGGAGGCCCTCGACTTCGCGGTCGACACCCTGGCGCACGCACGCCGACCGGGCCGCCGACGGGGCGGGATGGCGGCTTGAGCTCGCCCAACGGCGCAGGCGGTGCGGGCAGTCCGCCCGCCCACCGCGCGGCAGCAAGCTATACCAATCGTCAGCCCGAGGGGCTGACGATTGGGCTTGCCTCCGCCCCGGGGGTGGCGGAGGACGTCCCGCGCCAGGGGGCGCAGGACGTGAAGCCGGGTGCCGAGGGCGGCCCCCAGCAGGCGGTCGACGGCCTCGCCGACGTCTCGGCGCTCCTCGCCCCCCGCCTCGCCTACCGGCGACGGGCGGAGGGCGCTCGGACCCTCCGCCCCCAGGTGCGCTACAACGCGGCCGAGTTCGAGGAGGTGCAGGCCACGGCAAGCGCCCTCGGGCTGCGCCCGGCGGCCTTCATCGCCGACGCTGCCCTGGCGCTCGCCCGGCTCGGCCAGGGAGTGCGCCCGTACCTGCTCGGCCGCAGTGACGCCGTGCACATGCTCGCGGAGGCCACCGTCCAGCTCTCCCGCGTCGGCACCAACCTCAACCAGTTGGCGAGGATCGCCAACATCACGGGCGTGATCGACGACCCCGTCCGCACTCAACTCGAAGACGTCCTCCAACGCCTCAGCCGCGTCGCCGGCGAGGTGGAGGACTGCTCCGCCGAGCTGATCGGAAGGCAGCCACGTGGTGCCTGACATCGGGGAGAAGCCCGGCCACGACACGTACGGCTTGATCGACTACTTCTTCGGGCCGGGCAGGTTCGACGAGCACACCGACCAGCACCTGGTCGCCTCATGGGCTCCGCTGCTCACTCCCGACCCCGGAGACCACCCGTACGGCAGCGACGAGTCCAAGAGGTTGATGCGGCTTATGGCCGAGCGCCTCGACCTGCCGGTGCTCGCGCGCCACGACGGCAAGTACCCCGACGAAGGCCACGTCTGGCACTGCCCGGTGCGGACCGCCCCGGGTGACCGCATCCTGTCCGACGCAGAATGGGGGGAGGTCGCCCGCCGGATCATGCACGCCACCGGCCTCGCACCCTACGGGGACAACCGCGACGTCCGCTGGGTCGCCGTCCGGCACGCCAGCGACCACATCCACCTCCTGGCCACCCTCGCCGCGCAGGACGGCCGCGCGCCGCGGCACCACGACGACGCCAAACGGGCCCAGGCCGAATGCCGCAAGATCGAGCGCGAGTTCGGCCTGCGGCAGCTCAACTCCGGAGACGGAACCGCCCCGCCCAGGCCCAAGCGAGGGGAGATCGCGAAGGCCGAACGCCGAGGCCAGCCGGAGCCCTCCCGCACCGTCCTCCAGGATGCCGTCCGCCAGGCGATGGTCGGCGCCACCACGATGGAAGACTTCTTCGCCCATCTGCGGCAGGCCGGCGTGCTCTGCGACGTCAGGTACTTCCCCAGCGGGGACGTCCAGGGCTACAAGGTCGCAGCGGTCGGAGACACCACCGCCGACGGCACCCCCATCTGGTTCGCCGGGTCAAGGCTCGGCCTGTCCGCCAACCAGGTCCTCGCGCAGCTCCAAGCACCTCCCGATCATCCTGCCGACGCCGCCTCCGTCGAGATGCCGGACGACGCCGGCACGACGCCCGCCGCTGCCCGACGCCGTGCCACCACGGCGATCGAGGCCGCGATCATCGTCGTAGAACAGGGCGACGAGGCGGATTCCGCCCGCGTCATCCGCGAGACGGTAGAAGTGGTGCACGCGCTGGCGGAGACGGCCTCCGCCGATACCCGGGCCGACCTGTTGTCCGCCGCGCGGGCCTGGGACCGAGTAGCCCTCTCGCACGTCCGCGCCGCCCGCGCACAGGACACCTCGCTGCGCCGCGCCGCCCGCGACCTGCTCGGCGCCGGCTTCTCGCTCAGCCGCGAGGACGGCGGCGTCACCGCCTGGCTGCTGGGCGCACTGATCCTGCTCGCAGTCGCCGCCGAACACCACCACGCCCAACGCGGCAACGCCCAGCAAGCCGCCGCCGCGGCCGAGAGCGCAGCCAGGTACCGGGCCGTCTACCGCACCGTCACCCGCAAACCCCTCCAGGCGATGCGCGAGAGGGGACAGCGCCTGCCCGCCCCAGCCCGGGACCGACAGGCGGCAACGGTGCGCTCCACCTTCCCCGAAGCCGAGCGGCTGCTCGCCGAACCGACCTGGGACGCGCTGGCCGCGTCACTGCACGAGGCCCAACAGGCTGGCCACGACCCCGACGACCTCCTGCAGCGTGCCCGTGCCATGCGGGAGCTGCAGACCGCCGACTCGGAGACCGCCGTGCTGGCCTGGCGCGTCCGGCACCTGGCCAACCTCTCTGCCGCCCCGTCCCCGACCAAGCGGGCGAAGCCGGACGACAGCCGAGCCCGCCGGACCGGCCAGACGGATCCCGACCACGGCCTCGGACGGTGAGGCCCCGACGCCAACTAGCACATGGCAGGCGATTTTTCACTCTCCCCGCGAGAGGCATCGTCGAGCCCGACCGCCCACATCCCAGACAGGAGCACCGGTGACCCCGATGCCCGCTTCGGCCGCCCGACCGAACCGCACCCGACGCCGCAGGGCAAGCCCACCGCCGACACGCGGCAGGGCCTGGCTCGTGGCCTGCTACACGCTGCGCTCCGCAGACTCGCTTGCCAGCGCCATGGTTGTCTACGCCGTGCCGCTGATGGTCCTCCACATCACCGGCTCGCCCGCGTGGACCGGACTGGCCTTCTTCGCCGAGTGGCTGCCGAGGCTGGCCGCCGTTACCGGAGCCGGACCGCTGATCGACCGCTACACCCCGGCCGCCGCCGCGGCCACCTCCGGTGCTCTGCGTGCGGCGACCACCGCAGCCGCCATCCTCGGCCTCGCGCTCGGCGGCGGCATCGCCGTCGTCCTCGCCTACGCGATCCTCACCGGGGTCCTTGCAGAAGGCTCCTACCTGGCCAGCGAGGCCCTGGCCGCCGAGGCCAGCCGAAGGGCCGGGCACCGCGCCCACCGGGTCCAGGCCGTCATGACCGGCATCGACCAGACCGCCCAGCTCGTCGGGCCCGCCCTCGGCGCCGTCCTGCTGCTGGCAGGCCCGGTCGCCCTGCTGGCGAGCATCGCCGTGCTGTCGGCCGTGGTGTGCACGGAAGCCCTGCTCGTGCGCTCCGACCGCCCCCACCTTCAACTCGTCACCGACCCGCCTCCGCGACTGCTGACCTCGCTGGCCACCGGGGCGGGTGTCGTGCGGCGGACCCCCGCGCTGGCCTGGCTCCTCGGAGCGCTGATGGTCGGCAACCTGGTCAGCGGCGCGATCGAGGTCGCCACCCCCGTGCTCGTCCGGTCCTGGGGGTACCCCCCGTCCGCGTCGGGCGTCATCTGGAGCAGCTCGGCGGCCCTGGCCCTCGTCGTGATCGGCGTGTCGCGGCGCGGGGTCGACCGCTTCGGGCTCTTCCCTGTCGGCCTGGTCGCCGCAGCGCTGATGTGCCTGTCCGCCGCTGCCGCCGCTCTCGCTCCTACGCTGTGGGCCTACGGCGCGGCGGTCGCGGTGATGATGGGCGCCGAAGGCGCGGTGTCGGTCGTACTGCGCACGGCGCGCGCCCGGCTTATCCCGGAGCGCCATTTCGGCTCCGCGCTGGCGGTAACCGCGCTCCTGGTGCGGTTGCCCCTGCCGCTCGCCGGCGTGCTGGTCGCCGCCGTACCCACTCACCTGGCGGCGCTGCTGGTGGCCCTGGCGGCTGCCCAGGCCGCAGCCATCGGCACCTGCTTCACCGGCCTGCACCGCCACCGTGCTGCCTACGAGGCCCAAGGCGATCAAGCGGATCCGGAGCCTGTCGAGCAGCAGCAAGCGGCGTAGACCCGGGCGAACAGGGCAGCGCGGCACCTGCAAACACCAGGTGTGATCTATGTCGGTCACGCATGGCTCCGGTTCCTGCGGAAGCAGTTCTGACCTGGGGTTTTCCTGACTTCGGCACCCACTGGGGCGGCGGAAATGGGACTTGGCCGGCCCCAGGATCCGAGAGAAGATCGCCTCCGCCGCAGAGCCGTCCCGGCTCCGCGCACCGCTGCACGAGGGGGCGCGAGATGAGCACCGCCAGACACGACCCCGGCTTCGACGCCGGCCGACCTTACCTCCACCACGTCGACGACCTGGACGATCGGCCTGCCCGAGTTCCCGGCCGGCCGCTCATCCGCACGATCTACCACGCCGACCCCTACGCACCGTTCGGCGTTGAGGTCCGCTGCGCGCAGTGTGGCGCCCGGCGGGACTGGCTGTTCATCGAGGTCGGCGGCTTCCGCTTCGTGCGGTGCCGTGCAGCTCACGACTGGTACGAGCCGGCGCTGACGAAGGAGGACTTCGACAGCCTCTTCACCGCAGTCGAGCGGGAGTGCGAGGGGGGCCTCGAAGAGATCTACCGGGTAACCGCCTTCGATGGCCTGCTGGCCGGCGCTTACCTGTAGCCCGCGCAGGCATTCAGCATCACCGGCGTCTTGTCGGGGTGGGCTGTCACCAGTCGCCGGGCCTCTACTAACTGCGCAATCTGCTTGACGATCAACGTCGGCGAGGCACCCCCATCAACACAAGGGGTGCCTCGCGCAGCGACACCGCCCAGCGCGCCCTGGGGCGAGAGCAGTTCGCTGCGGCACCGAAGGCCGACCTGCAAGACCATCATCTGCGCGCAGGCGGCCATGCCAGAGGCGCCGCCGCCGGCGAAGCGAGATTCAGCGCCGACGCCAACGCGCGCGGATCTGCGATTCACCGCAGCAGACACCGTCGTCGTGCTCCAGCTCCTACGCGCACCCGGCCGCACGACGACCACGCCCGTCGTCCCACAGCTCCATAGGAGAAGCCCTGTGACACCCACCGCCGAGCAGATGCGCGCCGCCCTCGTGCGGCAGATCGAGGGCCTGGCCGGCACCTGGGACGCCGACTCCTTCGTCGGCCTGCTCCACGTACGTCCCAACGGGCAGATCACCGTGAAGCGCTTGACCTTGCCCCGGAAGACCTTCGCCTTCCCGAACCCCAGCACGGCGTACGCCGCGCTGGCCGCCGCCGTGACCCGCGCCGACGACATGCCGACGGACCTGCGCGAGGCCCTGCGGGCGGTCAACTCCCGCACCCACGGCCTGGTCCTGATCAACGAGGGCTGGGCAGCGCCCGAGCACCTGGTGGAGGAACTGGTCCGACGCGACGCCGTTGGAGGCTCCTTCCCTCCGCTGGCTACCCACAAGATCGAGATCCGCTACGCCCACGCCGCGCTGTTCGTCGACCTCGGCACCGTGTACTGCTGCCAGGTCAAGCGCGACGACCCGGCCGACGTATTCTTCGTCTACACAGACGGGCCCAACGGCACCGGCCCCACCGGCCCCCTCGCAGAAGCCTTCGCCGGGCTCCTGGCTGCGTTCGCCGTCCTTGCCGGCGAACGCGGAGCTCGCACCTGAGCAGGCTACGGCCCCCGGTGCCCACGAAACGAGCAGACTGACCCGGGTCAGTCCCACACCTCGGGGCCGCCCCCGCGCCACTGGACCAGCTCGGGATCGGTGACGTCCGGGTCCTCCAGGCCCGCTACCCGCAGCAGCTCCTCCACGTCGCTACGCCGGTGCGCGAGGCCGACCAGCTGATGCCGGACCTCCACCCGTCGCACCATGCCGCCGCTCGGAATCGTCGGGTGCTGTTGCACCGGTTTCACCACCACCGGCGGATCGGTCGGGGCATCCTGCTCGCTCTCGTTCACCCCACCACCCTCACCTCCTCACCACCTCTTCGCACCCCGGCGCGCACCAGCCCCGCCGCCCGCTGGGCCTCGGTAAGGTGCCCGCCATGGGACGACACGCCAAGCCGAAGCCGGACCCCGAGCTGCCGGACGATGTCGACCCAGCCGACGCCCTGTTGCTGGAGCCCTACCTCCGGCGCCGCCAGCCCCCGCTGCGCGGCCGTCGCACCCACCAGCCCGTCGGCGGTGGTGCCATGCACGTTCGCTCCACCGAGCAGCGCATCCTGCTGCGCTGGAACGACTTCGAGTACGAGGTCGTCGGTATCGCCGACAACCTGACAGAGGCGCAGCAGTGGGCGGCGGGAGCCAACGGCTGACCACCGCACTGGTCGGCGTCGTTCTCCCCACGAGTGGCCCTGGAAGTCGGACGGCCGATTGCGTATGGGGCCGCCCCTCCACTAGGGGGGTGCCAAGCAACGACGAATTCCCTGCGGTCCATCGCCGGCCGAGCGTCGGCGCCTCGGGCCGGAACGTGGGTCCGACGGAGTGACCCCCCGGGCGTCCTGCGAGAGGAAGATTGTCCCCAGGACGATGGAGGGGATTGGATGCTCGACCTAGAGGTTCAGCTCGCCCGAGTAGCTAACGCCGAGGTTCGGCCGTTGGTGAAGGAGGCTCACCGCTGCTACACGACGGGTGCCGCGCGGGCGGCGATTGTGCTCACGTGGACGGCCGTGTGCGCGGACCTGATCGACAAGATCGCGACGCTCTATCAGAGCGGCGAGGCCCAGGCCGCCGATCTCACCAACGAGGTCGCCGCAGTACAGGGCAAGTTGGACCGGGCATCGATCGTGGCCATGCAGGGCGTGGAGAGCCGGGTTCTCGATACCGCCGTCACGCTTGAGCTGATCGATGCCACTCAGAGGGTGCAACTGGAACGGCTGCGCGAGGACCGCAACCTCTGCGCTCACCCCTCGTTGCGTCCGATGGGCGAGTTGTTCGATCCGCCTCTGGAGTACGCCCGTGCGCACTTGGCGGTCGCGCTCGATGCGGTACTCGTCCACCCCGCCAGCCAAGGACGCAAAGTGGTGGAGGCGTTCGCCGAGCACATCCTCGACCCGGGATTCCTCGGCGACCCGCTCCACATTGCCTACGCTTTCTTCCGTCAGGTGCGGCCCACCGCCCGCCGCAGAGTGGTGGAATTCGCAGCACGGCACGCCATGTTGGAACCTGCGCTTCCCGACCACCCCGCCGTGGCGCCGGCCGATGTCGCCGACCGAATGGCCCAGTGCCTGCGTATCTTCGCGGCGGAAGACCGGGACCTGGTGGCCGAGATGGTGGGCAAGTTCGCCCAGCGGTGGTCCACGCTGCCGCAGGTGGAGATCCAGCGCCGCACGCTCGTGCGACTCGGTGATCTGGATGCGTTCTGGAGCGGCATGAGCGAGCCGATGCTCAGCCACTTGGACGCGATGGTCCGGGACATCGGCGAGAGGCACAAGGGCAAGGCAGGTTGGGAGGCACCCGATTTGGAGTCCTCGGAAGTCGGCGCACTCGCCCTTGCCGCCCTCGCCGAGGTGCGTTCTGCGTTGCCCTCGCTTGAGGGCGCCATGGACGGGTGGTCTACCTTGCGGCGAGCCCGTGTGGTCGCCCAGCGGCCGAGCCCGTACTTCGCCGAGTTCGTCGGACCTCTGCTTGAGGAGGCGTCGAGCTTCGACAACGGCGGAGAGATCCAGCGTGTCGCCGTGCTGCCCTGTGCGGTCTACATGACAGCGGACCAGTTGCAGGCAGCGTTGACGGCGTGGGCAGCCAACAGCCAGTGCTGGGGGTGGGGCGCGATCGACAACGTCGTGCGGCTCTTCCATGCGACGGCGCACTTGGGGACAGCACGCGACTCAGCGTTCCGCGACTTCTTCAGCCGACTCGACGCGTTGGCCGGAACCGCGAGCGTCGTCGATTACAAGGACATCGCTAATCAGGTGAAGGGCCAGATCGCAGGTCTGCTTAGCCCCGAGAAGTGAGCTGTGCGGTAGGGGAGCGTCTACGCGAACCGCGTGGCGCTGCCGAGGACCGCGGTCGCCACGTCGCCGTAGCTGTCTTCAGAATCTCCTCAGGCGTGACGCTGGCCTTCGAGATCGGCATGGCATACAGGGAAGAATGGGTAGCTCCAGAATGCGGAACGTGATCGAGGAGTTCGGGAAACTGGACGCCGGGGGAACCTGCTCACCCCAACAACGCGGAACCGACTTCAACGAACTGTTGGCCAGGGCTTGGCAGGCCGATGGCATCGACGCTGAGACCGGAGTGCGCGGCTCAGGCGGGCACGACGAGGTCGACGTCTTCTTCGAGTACAGGGGCATTCACTGGGTCCTGGAGGCGAAGTGGCTGAATGCGGCCGTCAACGTCGACCCGATCGCCACGCACCAGGAACGCCTGAACTCCCGCCCGGCGGGAACCCGGGGCCTGTTCGTGTCGATGAGCGGCTACACCGAGTCCGTGAAGACGAAGGCCGCGCAGCCGCGGTGGCCGCAGATCCTCCTCCTGGACCGGGCCCACGTCGAAGCTGTGATCAGCGGGCTGCTGTCTCCCACTGCCCTGCTCGACGCGCTGATGAGGCACACGGCTCGTCACGGCGGCTCCTACGTGCCCCTGGGTGATCTGTTGGTCGGCCGTTCCTCGGAGCCGCCGAGTGCCGGCCCGGCCGCCGAGGTGCTGGAGGGCTGGGAGACAGTGCTGTCCACGCGCGACGGCATTCGGGCCGTCGCCGTGTTCGCCGGGCGACCGGGATGGTCTCGGCCTTCCGGAATGTGCCCCGGTCCAGACGGTGACCTCCTCGTCACCACCCCGGACGGCGTACTCAGGCTCGATCCGGAGACGGGCAGGACTGCTTGGGCCCTTCCCCTGCCGGGATGCCATGGCCGTGCACTGTCCCTTCCGGACGGCAGCACGATGGCAGTGTGCAATGGCGCTGTGATTCGGTGGGACGGATCAGCGCGTGTGATCGCAGGCGGGTTCGCCGGATCGAACACCCATCTCCTGAGCGGCCCCGGCGGAGAGCCGTGGGTCTTCCAACGCTCGACACAGGCGCAGCAGAGCCATCACCTCCTGGCCCGGCTCGGGAGAAGAGTAGGCGAAGAGGAAGTACATGAGGTGGGCTTTCCTGCAGCGGTGCTCAATGCCGTCTGGTTGGACGGACGTCGCTTCCTGTTGTCCGCCAACGGGCACAGCGCGATTGTCGACCTGGACCTGGGACGCAACGTCTCCCGTGACGACTGGATCCCTTCGGCGGTGCACTGGCCCGAGGGCGTGGCCCGAAGCGGCGACCGAATCGTTGTCGCCGAGGGCCTGAACAGCGACGGTCGACGGGTCGTGCTCTGGGACCCGGTGGACGGCAGTAGTTACGAGATCGCGCGGCTCCAGGCCAACTACTTGCTCGACCTCGCCCTCGGGCGGGACGGCCAGTGGTGGGTGCTCGCCGACACGAGCGGTAACGACCCTCAAGTTCGGCCGACCTGGGTGTCGCTGAACGGCGTGGACCCGCAGCAGTGATGCGCGCCGTCCTTGGTTGGTGTGGACCGGCCGGCGTGTTCGACGCATCGGGCGGAGGGCCCACGATCTCCTGCCCTCGGGTGGGCGCGCTTTGCGGCGCGGACGGTGATCGCGTCGCTGGCGGATAGTCTCGGGACACGACAGGGAGGACGGACGCCAGTGGCCAAGGACGGGCGGAGCGGAAAGGCCCAGCGCGCCCGGCGGCAGAGGGAGAGCCGCCAGGCGGCGCAGGAGACACTGCGCGAAGACCACATGCGGGTGGCCTATGAACGGGTGGGCGACCCGCGGTTCCCCCAGCGCGTGCGCTTGCCCGACGGCTCGGTCCAGGTCGTACTGCCTAAGGGGTCTGTGCCGCCGCAGTTCACAGAGGCCGTGGAGCGGCTGCGGACGGACTTCCGCGAGCACTTCGGGCGAGACCCGCAGCCAGGCGAGCCGCTGCTGTTCGACCACGCGGCCTCCGAGCCGACCCCCCTGGACGAGCGCGACATGGAGGCGATGGTCGCTGACCTGGCCGGCAGCGCCAAGGCGGCCGGCCTCGACCCGGCGTACCTGCTAGCGGTCAACGACGTCGGCTACATGGTCACCGAGGACACGCAGCATCTGTTCACCGCCCACGAAGTGCAGGCATACCTGGACGCCGTCGAGCGCCACCAGGCCGCACAGGCCCGCCGGGCCTCAGCCGAACTGCACCGACAGGTCGAGCACGCGCTGCGGACCGCGGTCAGCGCCGTGGTGTCCTCCGCGACCGACACGCCGGCCATCACCGTGCTGCGCTACCTCGACACGGTGGCCGACGAGCAGGGCGAGGACGCCGCCGGCCAAGGCTACGCGTACGCCTTCGGCACTCTGGCCTCGTGGCTGGTCGGCGCGGCCGAGGGGGGGCTTCCCCCGGAAGGCGCCGAGCAGGCGGTGCACTGGGTGGCCGAGCACCTGGGCGAGATGAACGGGCGCTCAGCGCTGGAGACCGCCGGCATGCTGCGCCACCCAGCAGCGCCAACGACCACCGTGGACGAGCTGGTCGAGACACTCGGCGACCGAGGCGTTGTCGTCGCCCTGACGTGGCTGACGGCCGGATTGGTGGCCACCGCGGGGCAGGGGCACGCGGACTGGCTGCCGCCGGTGGCAGACGCGCGCGGCTGACGGGTCACGCGGCATCCCGCAGAGCGGCCTCGTCACCAGGGTCCGGCGGCCCCGGCTGGGCGAAGAGCAGGTCGGTGCGGCGGTAGGCGCGTTGTCCGGGCCGAGCTTCCGTCGCCGCGGACGGCGCGGGGATCGGTCGCACGCCGTAGCAACCCAGGAACTCGGCAAGCTGCGCGATGCCAAGCCCGTGCGGACGCTGTCGGCTCCATGGGTGCGAGAGATCTGCGCGCAGCAGGTCCACCAGGAGTTCCTCCAGCAGCAGCTCCTCCTCCGGCAGCGCCAGCGCGATCCGGACGCATTCGTCGAGCAGCTCGCGACCAAGGGACGTCTCGTTCGGCCCGAGGAGAGGAGACGGGGGAGGGCAGACGTGCCCGCACGGACGGACCAACGCCAGGACGGTCTCGGCGACCGTGTCCCGGACGTCGTCCCCGGCCGCCATAATGCCGCGCGTGTGCGCCGTGAGCGCCTCGATCGCGCCGGCAAGGTTCTCGACCAGGTCCAGCACGATCCGGCCGGTGGCGGCGCTGGTGTCCGGGGCGAGCGCCCGACTCAGATCTTCGAAGGCGGTCATCGCGGCTCCGTCAGCGCGCTCGTGACGGGGCGACGGCGTGCTGCACGAACGGCGGGGGCGGCGGCTCGACGTGGGAGAACACCAGCGGGGGGACGGCCCCGCGCAGAACCGCGGCCTGCGCGCGGGAGACAGCGGCGGCGACCACGGATCCGGCCGCGGGAGCCGCGTCCTCGCCCCGGTTCCACCGCTGCAGCGCATCCCACGAGGGCGCCAGCGCTCGGCCGGCCGCCGTGAGCTCGTACCGGTAGTGGCGCGGAGCTCCGCTGCGAGAGAGCAGCCCGTCCTCGGTGAGCTGGATCAGCCTGCCGGGCAGGGTGCCCTCCGGTACTTGCGGCAGCAGCTCCAGCAACTCCGCCCGCGAGGTCGGGCCCGGCTCCACGGCCCACAGCAGATGGGTGGTGTAGGAGCGGGACAGGGCCGACAGCGAGCGCTCGACGTGCTCGGCGCGCGCGACCGGCTCGGCCGCTGGGCGGTGGGCAAGGCCCCAGGCCCCCATCGCCTCATAGGTCGCCGACAGGCGCAGGCCGTCGGAGGTCGGCAGGTACTCGCCGGAGCTGGTGCGGGCGAGTAGGCCGCCGTCCTGCATCGCCCGGAGTCGAGGCTGCAGGCTGCCGGGGCTGATCCAGGTCATGGCGGCGGCGACCTCGGCATACCGCATCCGCTTGTGGTGGGTGACCAACTGCATCGTCCATGTGGTCCAGCGCGGGGCCAGGCTCTCGATGGCCTCCTGCACATCGTCGGCGCCCTGCAGACGACGGCTGGAAGCGGGGCGTATGAGGGTGACGGTGTTGCTCACGGGAACTCCGGATGGATCGGTGCCGGCAGAGGGAGGCTGAGGAGGCTGGTCCGCTCCGGTGCTCGGGAGCGCCGCCGTGGGGCGCGGCTCACGCAGCGGCCCCGAGAATGCGGGCGGCCGGACCCAGGCGGCGGGAGCCGGCCCGGAGCAGGTCGCTGTGTGCTACGTGCAGACAGCGCACGGCGGACTGGACCTGGTGCAGCGCGGCAGTCCCGTCGTGCGCCGTGGTGTCCTCGGAGGCCAGGTGCTCCGCGGCGTGGACCAGGTGGGTCAAAGCCGTGGCTGTGTGCCGCAGAGCCACCAATGCGTCTTGGTCGGGACCGCGCTGGGTGTTGATCGAGACGATCAGTGCGCCGAGGTCGCCGATCAGCGTGTCGACCGCTGAGCGGGAGCCGGAGGCCATCGCCCGCGAGAGGAGCAGAGCGTCGGCGTGCAACTCGCTTACGGATGCGGCGATCCGGTCCAGGAGCAGGGGGTGGGACATCGAATTCCTTTCGCATCGCTCAGCGGGTAGGGCGAGCGCCTCCGCGCAGAAGAGCCAGATCCGGGCTGCCCAGCGGCCGGAGTGCTGCCGCCAGCGAGCCGGTCGCCCGGCCGCCTGCGACCGGCAGTCCGTGACCGGGCCGGGGAGCGTGGACGGAGGCGGTCAGCGCGGCACGGGCACGCGGCGGCAGCGGATGCGGGGTCAGGAACCCGGAACTGAGCTGCAGCAGCCGCTGGGCGGCTGACCGGTAGACCACCAGGTCCCTGCGGGCCCCGACCGCGAGCAGGTTGATCTCACGGGGACGCACCGCGCTGGGCGAGGCTGCCCGTTCCAGGTACACGGCACGCCAGTCGGCAGCGTCGCCCAGGTAGATCTTTCGGCATCCCCGCAGGTCTGTGGCGGCGACCTGCCCCAGTGGCAGGCCACGCAGCAGGCCGCGTACCACCTGCTCCAGCCGGTCGAGCGCGGAGTCGCGTACAACGGACGGGACTTGGCGCAGGTCCACGACAGCCTGCGGGTGCGCTCCGAAGGAGTAGGCCGTCATGCCGCGGAGTCCAGGTCCGGATCCGGCTGCGGGGGCAGGGTCGGCTGCGGTCGCGGGCGGGGCTGCGGACGCGGCAGCGCGGCCAGGTCGGTCAGATCCGGCACGGGCAGCAGACGGTGGGTCGGGCGGTCCGGGTGGGTGGTGCAGGCACCCAGCGGCCCGGCCGGGTCGCGCAGTTGCATCAGGGCCGGGTCCAGGTGGTCGCGCTGCCAGGTCGAGGGACCGGCATGCCCGGCTTCGACGTGCGTCAACGCCTGCCAGGCCAGCCAGAGCGCGTGGAGGCGCGCGACCACCTCGGGGTGTTCGGGCCAGCGCACGCACCAGGGCCGCGCGCCGCTGACCTCGCGCCCGTAGATCTTGAGGAAGATCTCGTCCACCCAGGGCGTCATCGACTCGACCTCGCGGGCGTAGGCGTTGTCGTCCAGGGCCAGGATGAACATCGACTCGCCTTGGCCGAGGTCGCCCTCAGCGGTACCGCCGGACGGCTCCCCGCCCGGCGCACCGCCGGCCATCTGGGCGACGAGACGGGTCTGGGCCTGGTGGCTTGCGGCCAGCGCCGAGATCGCTGGCGGGAGTTGGGCAAGCATCTGCTGGGTCTGCTCCAGCAGCCGCAGTGCGGGTACTTCCACGGAGGCGGACGGGTTGTCGGGTTCCGGCACAGCAACTCCCAGGTCGTAGGACGGGTTCGCTCCCACGACTCTGGTCGGCGGCCAGCGAGTGAAAAATCGCCGACCCTGTGGTAGAGGCGTTCTCCGAGTAGTCCGCAGGCCGGCGGCCTGGGTCAGCGGCCCCGGGCGGGGGAGTCCGGGGGGTCGGCGCGCGGGGGCCGCTCGGCCTGCGGTGCCTGCACGGGCTCGATCAATCCGCTTGTCTGGGTCGCGGCGCTCTGGCGGGCACAGGCCGGGGGCGCTTCCGCCAGCGCCTCGGTCTCCGAGTCCTCGAACTCGTCGACCTCCTCGGGCGACTCGGACTCCGCCTCCTCTGCGCTTCGGGCCTCGATCTGCTCGGCGAGCCAGCACAGTCCCGCGCTGTTGGCCATGCCGTCGAGAACGTCTCCGGCCCAGTTCGTCGCGTCGGTGATATCGCCCTGCTTCAGGGCGTCCTTGGCCTCCTCGGACCCGTAGGCGCAGAGGTCGACGAACACCTGCCACCGCTCGTTGGTGGGGATGGGGACGCAGGCCGAGGCAACCTCCCCGACGACGTCGGAGCCGTACTCGCCGGTTTCACCGCGGTCGTTGTGGTCGCCCTCCGTTGGAAGCCTTCCCTCCCTCCACGCCTCCTCGAACGACAAGGCGAGGGTGTTCAGCCACTGGCTGCCTGGCGAGTATGGGCCGTCCAGGCTGGACGACAGGTCCATGTAGCCGTGCCAGAGGTTGATCCGGATCAGGCGGTCTTCTTCGTATCCCAAGTGCACTTCCCTTGAGGTGAGTTGTTGGTGGTCCCGGTGGCTTCCCGGGCGGTTGCCCGCCTGTTCCGTCAGCGCGAGCTGCCGGTGCCACCGCGGGGGCGCCCGTCGCCCCCGCCCGGCGCGATGAGCCGGTGGTGGCAGCGCAGCGCCTCGGTCGGGGTGATCAGCCGGACGGCCTGTGCGGCCTGCGGAGGGACGACGCCGTTGCCGAGAGCGGTGAGTCGCGCAGCCCGCGACAGGCCGGGCACGGCGGTGACGTGGGACTCGGGCAGCCCCATTACCCATTCCACGAATGCCGGCGACAGGCGGCCGCGTTCGTCCGTCGGGGCCGGAGCCGGGCGGGTGAGGGCCTCCCAGCGCCTGATCGCCGGCAGGTAGGGGCCCCAGCGCTCGGGCGCGGTCTGCTGTCCTCCGGACCGGGATCCTCCTCCCACAGCGGGAGCACCACCTGGCTCAGCGGCGGGCGGAAGCCCGGCCCGGCCCGGCGGCCGGCGGTCCCGGTGTCGCTCGCCCGGGGAGTCGGCAGCAGGCTCGCTGCCGCCGACGACATGGTCTGGTCCCCCCGCGAGCCGCGCGCGTTCGCGCTCCCGTGCTTCCCGTCGCTCGCCAGCGGTGTCGGGAAGAGGAGGCTGGGCTGCCCGAACGCCTCCGTCTCCGGTGACAGGTGCTCCACCTCGTCCTGGAGATTCGGGGTGTGTCCACCGGCCTTCCGCTTCGCGGGCGGCTGGCTCCCACCGTTCGTGCCCAGGTTCGCGGTCGGGGTGGCGAACAGGGTGACCACGAAGCCCAAGTCCTCGCGGCCGGGGTCCGGCCCCTTGGAGTCCCGCGCCTTCGGCGTCGGCAGGCCCTGCGGAGGCTGGCCAGGCGACGAGGAAGACGCGCTCCCTCCTGTGCGGGGCGCCGACGTCGGACGCGCGTACGCACGTCCATGCCGCGTCGTACCCGCGGTCGGCCAGGTCTCCGAGTACACACCCCAGTGCCCGCAGAGAATGCTCGTCTCCGCTGTCTCCCAGACACCACGGGCACTGTTCCAGGTCGCCAATGGCTGACGGGGAAGCGGAGGTTGCTCCTGCGCTGAGAATTCCCCTGACGTTCTCGATCACCACCAAACACGGACGGAGGGTGCCTATGGCGTCGGCGATGGTGTGCCACAGGCCGGACCGGGTGCCGGGGATCAGCCCGGCGCGCTTACCTGCGAGAGAGAGGTCTTTGACAGGGGAAGCCGGCCGTCAGGACGCAGATCTCGGGGACGGCGGTCCAGTCGATGCGGGTGATGTCGCCCAGGTTCGGAGTGGTGGGCCAGTGGTGGGCCAGGATGGCGGCGGCAGCGGGGTTGACCTCGGCGTGCCAGGCCACGCTCCCGCCCAGGGCGGCCATGACGCCGAGGTCCAGGCCCCCGTAGCCGGAACACAGGGAGCCGATCGGCGGCGGGGTGGTCACGTGCGGTTCCTTCGGGAGTGGGAGGGCTGCGAGGTCAGGGTCGAGCGCAGTTGGCGGCTCTGCTCGGTGCGGAGCCTGCGGGCGGACCGGGCCGCTTCGGCGCGGCGTTCGGCGACGCCCGTACGCAGCAGCCATCCGCGCAGGCCCTGGTGGGCGAGTTCCATCGAGGTCCGGGCGAAGTACACGGCGTCGGTGGCGGAGCGGATCGGCCCGGCGTCTGGTTCGCGGCCTGCGGCGTTGAGCGCGATCTCCAGGTAGCCGGCTGCGGTCTGTGTGTGGCCGAGGGCGGTTGTCAGCGCGTCCCGTAGTGCGGGGTGCGGTCGGTCGGCGGACTGCCGGGTGCCGACCTGCTCCAGCGACTCGGCGAGCACCCGGCTGACGCGGACGGTCTCGTCGAGGTGGTCACGGATCTGGTCGGCGGTGGGTGGCTGTGGGCGGGCCTCGCGGGCCAGCAAGGCGGAGGCGCAGTCGCCGGCCAGGCGGGCGGCGGCGCTGGTGGCAGGGCGGTCGTGCAAGGCAGCGGCTCCAGGATCAGGGACGGCGGGCATGTGCGGCCGACAGCACCACTGCGGGCCGGGCACGGGCGGCAGTGGATGGCTGGGAGACCGGCGTCTGCGGACCTGCGGGAATCCGGCGGGCAGCGTGCCCGCGCAACTGCGCTGCCGTGACTGTCAGCTCGCGGTTCAGGGCGTCCTGGGCGGCCTCGACGTCCGACAGGGCCTGTCGAATCGCCGTGGTCCGGGCCGGCGCGGGCCGCAGTGTCGCGAGGTGACCGAGCCGCCCGTGGGCGGCGGCAAGGCGTCCCAGGTGCTGTGCGGCGGCTGCGCCCTGGACGGCGGCCTCGGTCAGCGCGTGCACGAGCGCGGTGGCGGCCGGGGCCTCGGTGCTCGCTTGCGCCGCCCGGTCGAGCAGATCCGCCAGAAGGGCGTGCAACTCGGCGGCGGGAAGCGCGAGCCCGGTCAGTGAGTCGGCGTAGGCGCCGCTCAGGCGGGTGGCGATCTCGTCGAACTGGGCTGCGAGCGGGACCAGTTCAGTGGCGGCAAGTGTGTTCATCGGCTCCGGCTCAGCGGTGACGGAAGGGCAGGACGGTCGCCAGCACCGCGGGGGCGACGGGTATGGGCGTGGTGCGGGGGCGGACGCCTGCAGAGCGTCGAAGGGCTGCTGCGGCACGCAGCGGCACGGGGTCTTCCGCAGGCAGCGCGGCGGCGGCCCGACGGGCGGTGAGGGCAGCGTCGGCCAGGCTGGTTCGGACGCGGGCCCCCGTGTCGGCTCCGTCGAGCCGCAGTCGCAGCCGGTTCAGCAGCACGCGGCCGTCGGCGGTCTCCCCGGGCAGGCCGGAGGCGGCACACTGGCGGACCGCCCGGCCCAGGAGACTGCCGGCCGCGGTGGTGGCGACGGCCACTTCGGCCAGCCCGTGAGCAGCGGAGCGTGCACGGGCCGGAGCGGAGGGGGACGCGAGCAGTTCGGCCGCCGTGTCCGCTGCGTCCTGGGTGATCGCCTGGAGGTCCGAGAGCAGCCGCGTGAGATGCGTCAGGTCAGCCGGGGCCACGACGCCGAGCAGGACGGGCTGAGCGCCGCAGGCGTCGATTCGGTCGGCGAGTGCGAGGAGATGCTGGGCGGGGTCGGGCACGGGCCACTCCGTCGAAGGGTTGAAGCCAGGGGCGCGGGGCCCGACAGGCTGGATCTCGGGCGGGCTCTGGGTGCTTGGCGCCCGGGTCAGCGCCGGGCCGTGGAAGCGGGACCGCTCTGCCCGTGGGCCCGTCCGGCTGCAGTGGCCACGCGACTGGGCGCGCCGGCGGCCGGGCGCGACGCCAGTTCCCGCGCTCCCGAGCGCAGGTTGGCCACGGCAGTGGCCAGTTCGTCGCCCAGCTCGTACTGGAGGCCGATCACCTCCTCTTCGGGGGCGGCACGCTCGGCGTCGGTGAGGTCGAAGGCGGAAAGGTAGGCCAGGTTGCTGGTGATCCAGGTGGCCCGCTCGGCCGCGTGGGCCAGGGGAACCAGGGCCTGCTGCGCGAGCCAGAGGGGCCTCACCTGGGCGGGGCCGCCGTCTTCGCCCGGCTGGTTCTCGCGCAAAGCGCGGGCGGTCGACGCGAGCAGGGCGCCCAGGTCTTCGACACGCTGGAGGGCTTGCTCCAGGGTTGGCAGCGCTTCCAGCGCCTCCGGTGTGGCCAGGGCGACCTGGAGGGGGCCCACTTGCTGGCCGAGGTCGATCAGTTCTCGGGAGCCGAGAGGCACGACAGTCTCCTACACGTGATGGGGCAGCACCGGGTCCAGGGCACGGTCGCCGAAGCAGCGGGTGCGCCGGGGCCGGTTGCCCGGCTCGGAGCTGCCGATGCTGACCCCTGCGGTGCGCAGGTCTGCGATCTGGCGCTGCAGGTCGTCAGGCAGGGTGTTCATCTGGGGGTTGCTCATCGCCGAGGGCCCGGGTATCCGTCCGTTGGCGCCGACCGTCCGTCGGGGAGCCGGGGTTCGGGCAGGGCCGAAGCCGGCCTCACGGGCCCGTCGGCGCGGGCGGTGGGCGGGGAGAGGGCACCTGGCATTCGGGCTGCCAAAGCGCGGGAGCCGAGGTCTTCGGACGGCGACGGCTGGTTCAGGAGCCGAAGTCGGGCGACGTCCAGCCACCGGTCGGCGAGGTGCAGGTGGCCGATGCACTCCTGGAGCGTCGCTGCCCGCTGGTAGTCCGACAGCGCCGGGTTGTGCAGCAGGCCCAGGCCGGCGAATGCGGTGCCGAGATGGCGCACGGATTCCGCGAGTCCAGCGGCGGCCTGCGTCGCGCAGTGCAGCGCCAGGGGGTCGCGGGCTGTCGGAGGCGGCGCGCATGCTGCGGTGCAGGTGTCCGCAAGTAGCGTGGCGGTGCGGTCGAGCCGGGAAGCGACGGAGTCGAGGTCCGGCACCGGGCCGGCCGGGCCGGCACGCAGGGGGTGGTCGAGCAGATAGTGGTAATCGTGGGCGAGGCCGGTGAGCCGGCGGGACTGGTCGTCGATCGGGAAGCTCCTTCGCGGGGCGGGCGGTGGCGTGCAGCACGAGCGGAGGCGGCCCTGGTCCGGCGCCCGGCGCGGCTGCGTCGCCGACGGCCCGCTGCCAGCGGAGCCGCAGGGCCCTCAGCGGGGCCAAGGCCGCGGAGGCGTCACGGATGAGCTGCTCAGGGGCCGACGGCTGGAGAGCCAGGCGCATGACCTCGGCTGCTGCGGCGGCGATGTGCCGTAGCACCGCGGACTGCAGCACTGCCCAGGCCCAGTAGTCGGCATCGCCACCCACGACATCGGAACTCAGCATCAGCACGGCGCTGGCCGTCAGCTCCTTGTTGCTGAGCAGGCCGCGGTGGCGGGCCTCCCACAGCACGGTGAGCGCGTCCACCACGTCGTCGCGCCGGTGGACGGCGACGAGGCAGGCGTAGATCTGGGAATGGGCCGGTTCGGTGAAGTCGGCGGGCACCAGCCACCGGGCGATCTCCGGCAGCGACGAGGGGTTCTGGAGCAGCAGAGCCAGGACCATCTGCTCGTCGACCACGTGCTGCTCAGTACCGACGGCGCTGCCCGAACGATCGAGAGCCGCTGCTCGCCGTGCCGGTGCGGCGGCGGGATCGGGCGGCCGGGTCAACGAGCGCCCGGCCTTCGACAGCGCGTCGGTGAGTACGTCCAGGTAGTGCAGGACACTGGACACCTCGCGCGAGCGCTCCGCGACCTGAGCCAGCCGCGAGGCGTGCTCTGTGATCTCGCGGTGCAGGGCCGCGTCCACGACCATCCGGGCGTAGGCGGCGGCGTGGGCCGGGTGCGGACACCGGGCGATCAGGGCGTGCGTGTACGACGGCGACAGGCCGGGCAGCCGGCGGGACACGCGCGCCTGCACCGCCAGCGGCAGCGGAAGGTTGCCGGGATCCGCCGCCTGCCCCTCGGCGCTCCGGTCCGAGACGGCCAGCTCCAGCAGGGCCTGGTACGTCTCGGCGTGCACGGGGCGGTAGAAGTCCTCCGGGCGCAGCGAGGTTGCCAGGGCTCCGATCTGGCCGGGGTCGAGCAGCAGTGCACCCAGGAGGGCCTGCTCTGCGAGGAGGACCGGGTCGTGTTCTTCGGCTCCGGCAGCGGGGGCGGCGGCGTAGCTCACCGGCGTCGCCCCCGTGTCACCGGCAGTCCCGGAGGCGTCCGTGCCGCGGCGGGCTGGGACCGCGGGTTCGAGATCGGGCGGGGCATCACGCTTCGGCTTCCGGGACGGACCTCGCTCCCCAGGGCCGCCAGGCGCTCGGTGAACTCGCCAAGGCCCGCGCCGTGTTCGGCAACGATGGTCATGGCGTGCCAGGCTTCCTCGTTGCGCTCCGCCTCCAGATCCGCAAGTCGAGCCGGCCCGGCCCCCGACAGGCGTCCCTGCTCGCTGCCTGTCAGCCACTCGCTCTGGAGCCGGAGCCCTTCGGTCAGCGCGTGGCGAAGCTCCGAGACCCGCCAGCGGTCGCCGGCAGAGGACTCGGAACCGGCACCGCGAAGGTCAGCCTCGACCCGGGCGAGGACTGCCGGGCCGTGCACGAGGTAGCCGGCGAAGCCGTCCCAAGCCTGGGCGTCGCGGGCAACCAGGCCCTGGCCGTAAGCCTGGTCGTCGAGCGGATACCCGGCTGCGTCGCAGAAACTGTCGCTGACGGCGTCCCAGCTCGCGGAGGCGGTCCGGATGAGGCGGACCGCTCGGTCGACGGCCTCGGTGCGCACGCTCCACAGGCACTGGGTGATGCGGGGCAGGAGTCGGTCGGACAGGCTGCTGGCCGCGCGCGCCGGATCGGCTGGGACAGCGACGGCACGCGGTACGTGCGCCCAGATGTCGGACGTCGGATCCGGGTGCGGAGTAGCCCAGTTGAGCATCGCGCCCACCAGGTAGCCGCGCCGGGCGGGACGGGGCAGGACGAGCAACTGCATCCGCTCGTCGCCGACGGTGCCGGCCAGCATCGCCACGTCGGAGACCGGGTGCTGGCGCATGGCGGTGAGCAACGAGCTGTCGTCCCAGACCGTGTCGGCGGCGCTGGCGGCCAGATACGGAACCAGGCGGTGGTAGGGCGCCATCGGCCGCCAGCCGGGTAGGCGCGCGGCCACCTCGGTGGCGAAAGCCACGGCCGTCGCGGTACGGGTCACAGCCGCGGCCCGCTCGTGTAGCGGTAGAGCCGAGCCTGCTCGCGGCTGGCCAGCGCCTGGTCGCGCGCGGCCAGGAGGTCCGCGAGCGCGGACTGCTCCAGCCAGGCCCGGGTCCGGCCGAGGACGGTCCACCGTCCGGTGGGCTGGAAAGCGGGACGGTCCAGGTACTCGGGTACCGCGGATCGGCGGCGGGGCACAGGAGCTCCTTGAAGGCAGGGTTGGTTGAGGAAGAGGGGCAGGTCCCGGCGCCGGTCGGGCGAGGTCTTCACGCCGCCTCGCTCGCGACGGCCGCGTGCTCGCCGCGGCAGGCCCAGGGCGAGCAGCCGTCCGCGTCGCCGTCCTCCAGGAGGACGGCGCGTTGGTCTGGCGGGCGGCCCGCTCCCGGCTGCTCGGGCGGTCGATCGGCGCCTGGTCGAGAGGCACGCGGCTGCGGTGCAGGTACGCCTGGCCGAGCAGCGGGGAGCCCTCTGCGGTCGCTCGGGCGTTTCCCGCCCGGATGGCCCTGTCGAAGGCGACGACGTCGGCCCATTCGCCGGGCGAACTGTCCCGCAGAGACCTCCACTGGGAATTCCCGTGATAAGGGCATCCTAGGCACGCGGATTTCGGGGTGCTCCCGAATCCGTGCTCGCCCAGCAGGTCGACACAGTCCTCCCGGGACATGTCCAGCTCCAGCAGGGGGAAACGGTTCCGCATGTACTTCACGTCCGCGTCCTTGGCCCTATGGAACTCGTCCTTGCTGATCCCGATCCACTGCTCGACGAAGACGGCGGACGGAATGCGCTTGGGATATGGATAGCCGAGGAGAGAACGCACCTGGGTCTTTATCGGCTTGATCTTGTATTCACCCGTGCACTGTCTCCGGGTCATTCCTTCGCCGCCGTCGGGATTGCGGATGAAGAGTGGCATGCTCGCGAATCGGTGCGCCGGGTCCAGTGCGTCGTCGCGGATATTCCCGGAAGAGACCCGGATAATCGGGATTCCAGCGGGCCGTGCGATCTCGCGCTCCACACGGTCGAGATGGGAATACACGGCCTCGGGTTCCCAGCCGGTGTCCAACAAGACCGCGAAGTCGACCTTCGGGAGGCGGCCCAGAGCGGAGAGCAGGAGCAGGCAGGTGCTCTGGACCCCGGCGCCCAAGGAGAGAGTCCGCAGCGCCGGGCGAGACGGTGCGTCGGATGCGACCGCGGGAAAGCGGGGGCGCGCGCTCATGCCGGCCAGCCCTGCGGCAGCCCGTCCTCCGGTTGGCCAGCGGCAGCCCTGGTCTTGGCGAGCGCGCGCTCGGTGATAGCCGCCGTGGCCTCGGCGGACTGCTTGGCCAGCGGCCCCGCGTCGGGCTCCTTGTACCAGGGCTTGAGATCCACCAGGGCGGCCCGGATCCCCGTCGCCAGCAGCAGCGCCTGGCCCTTGGGAAGCGCCCGGATCTCGTCGGCGGGCAGGATCCGCTCCTGCCGCATGCTCGTCGACGATGAGGTCCCGGAATCCGAGGTGGAGTACGAGAGGGTCTCCACGTCGTGCTCGCCCACGAGCCTGCTCAGCTTGTCCGCGAAATCCGCGTCGTCGATCCCGCTACCGATCAATTTGCAGGTGGCAGCGCTCCACAGGGCGTCCATGCCCGCCTCTCCCCAGACCCGGACGCCCTGCCGGTAACTCTGGAGAATGGTGATCGGAATGACGCCGCGCGAACCGAGGTGGGAATACAGGTCGGGCAGGTCCGAGATTTTGCAGACGTTCGCTGCCTCGTCGAGGATCGCCAGCAGCGGCGGGTCAAGACGCCCTCCGGAGAGCTCCGCCTGGATAACCGCGGCCCGCATGACTGCGTCGGCTGCGGCTGCGATGAGCGCGCTGGCACTGCCGCCGCCGTCCTTCGAGAGCAGGAAGAGTGTGTCGCGGCTGGTCACGAATTCCGCGGGCTGGAATTCCGGAAGCAGCGGCTGGGGGGTGACCCAGGCGGCGATATCCGGGTCCAAGAGGCAGGCCGCGTACTGCCTCGCGGTCTCGTAGATTCCGTCGCGCGTTTCCACCGCTCCGGCGACGGTGCCCTGGAGTTGGGCTGCGACGGCGTCGAAACCTGCGTCCCGAAGCAGGTCGACGGGCGTGCGGTCGGACGGGGACGCGAGCCAGGCCAGTACCTCGGTGATCGGGCGCCCCGAACGGGCCGCCGCGAGGAACAGGGAGGTCAGAGTGTTCGCGGCGGCCGTCGACCAGAAGTCGTTCGCGTTCGACTCGTCCACAGAGGCGGCGACGAAGTGGCCTGCCAGCCGCCTGGCCCCGGCGAGGGTGTGGGCGTCCGCCAGCACGTCCCACCACATGACGCGCTCGGCGTGGGCGATCTGCTGGGGGTCCAGCGTCCACACGGTGCCGACCGCGCGGCGCGGTCCCAAGCAGGCGGCGTAGGCGTCCTTCGCGGCCTTGTTGCTGGTCAGCAGGACGGCCCCGGGCGCCCGCAGGATCGAGGGGATCGCCAGACCGGAGGTCTTGCCGGACCGTGGTGCCATGATCGCCAGGAGGACGTCCTCCCAGGAGGCTCGGACCTCGCGGCGGCCGGGCCGGAGCGTGCCGAGCAGCAGGCCGGTCTCGTCCGCGGGCGGGTTCTTGACCAGGGCCAGACTGGGTCGCAGGTCCCGCGCCTTGGCGGTGGTCTCGCGCGGCAGCAGCGTGGAGAGGTCGCGCGCCTGTGCCAAGCCCTTGGCACGCCCCTTCCGCAGCCGCATCCACACGCCCAGGCCAAGGGCGAGAAGCGCGAGGAGCAGCAGGCCCGGTGTGATGCGGGCGAAGGCGAGGATCTCCCAGCCGGGCAGGTGCGGCCAGAGCTGCTGCGGGTGCAGGGCCGCGGTGACTGGGGTCCAGGGCGCGCTGGGCTGATCGGCGGCCAGCGCGGCGAGGTTGCCGACGGCCCAGGCGAGGGTGCCGTAGCCGGCGAGTACACAGGCGCCACCGATGAGCGCACCGAGGGCGAGATCGGTGCCGGGAGTCGAGGAACGCGGAGAAGGGGCGGAGGAGTTGGGCAAGGGCGGGTCCTTGGGAGGTCCGCGCGCGAGCGCACCGGGGGCGCACCCGGCCGGAGTGGCGGGTGGGATGGCGGCGGTGCGGGCTCTTCTGCTGGTCATGGCGCTCCTGTGTGTGGTTGGCGGCGACGGGCGGACGTCTGTCCGTTGCGAGCGGGCGCGACGGTGCGGGGCTCTTCGGCGAAGGGCTAAGGCGGGCTGGCGCTGGCGGCCGGGCCGATGCCCGGTGCCTTGTCGCCGGTCCGTCGGTTAGCGGGAGCCACGGCGGCTCGCCCCCGATCGGGGAAGCGCCGTGGGAAGGGAGGCCGGGTCGCTGCCGGACACCGGCCGGAGAGCGGGAGCTGCCGCGGCCTGCCGCGTGAGCCGGTCGACGAGGACGGTCGCCGCCTCTGGATTCATCGCCCGCGCGAACGCGTGGAGGAGGTGGTCGACCGCGGCGGGGATCTCGGCCTCGTCCAGCGTGAAGACCATCGCCGCCTGCATCGCTTCGTCGATCCGGGCCTGGACCTGGGGGTCGGGGTCGGGGGTGAAGGCGGTGACCTTCGCGATCCGCTCGACGGCCGCCGGGAAGAACGCGAAGAGGTGGTGGAGAGCGCCGTTGTTCTGGTCGGTGACCTGCGCGGTGATCTCGGCGATCTCAGCGGCGCTGGTGGCCTGGCTCAGCCGCTCGGTGAGGGCCGCGATCGTCTGGCTGGCCGTCTGCTCGTTGCCGGCGTCGAGGCGCAGGGGCTCCGGTTCGACGTCCAGCTCCGGGGCCAGCTCGACCCGATGGCCGGCTGCGTGCAGCAGGTCGGCGGTGCGCGAGGCCGCCGCGCGCTCCTGCGCAGGTGTCAGACCCGGCGGCAGGGCCTGCCAGAGGCGGCCGGGGGACTGCTTGGGTATCCAGCCCAGGGTCACCATTATGTCGTGGGCGGCCGAGTCGCCTCCCTCGGCGGTGACGCCCCCGTCGGGGTTGAGGGTGATGGAGATCAAGAGGTGCTCCTAGGGAGTCAGCGGGCTCGGCGCGTCACGGTGGACGGTGCGACCGGCGGTTGCGGGCTGGGGACGGCCCGGAGGCGGGGAGCCGTCGCCGGTGGGTGCTGCGAGGTGCCGAGGTGCGCCGTGTGCGCCTGGGCCGCGGCGACTCGCGCCGCGAGCCGTTGGAGCTGTTCGGCTGCCTTCGTGAGTTGGGTGGCGTGGTCGTCCGGGGCGCTTGGACGGTTGGCGGACAGCCACAGGCCGGCCTCGGCGAGCGCTGCTGCCGCGGAGGGCAGCAGACCGGTCACCGGCGCGGTCAGCTCCAGTAGCAGCCCGGCCAGGGCGTCGCTGTCCGGCGCCTCGGCGATTTCGGAGGCCAGGCTGGCCAGCGGCTGGCCGAACCGGGGCCGGGGATGGAGCGGTTCGGCCTGTGCTCCGTGCAGATCCGGCGAGAGACGCACCTCATGGCCCAACCGCCGCGCTGTCACCGCAGCCGTCACGGCGAGGTCGCGCTGTTGGGACGGCCGGAGGTGGTCTGGCAGGCGCAGGACCGTCCGGCCGCGGCGCTGTTCCGGCACGTAGCCGATCCGCTGCAGCAGGTCCTGGAGGAAGGGCTCTCCCGTGCGCTCCCAGTTGTTGGTGCTGCGCGCCTCGTAGCGGCCGGTCGCGGGCTCCCGCAGGATCGAGATCACCGAGACCGGCTGACGGGGCCCCGGCGGCGGTGGCGTCACGCCCGGCCCAGGTCGTACACACCAGTGACCGCGTCGGACGTGGTCCAGGCGTTGCCCTTGCCGTCGCCGTTGACCAGCCGGACGGTGGGGTCGTACGCCTGGCCGTCCCACACGACCTCGATGCGGTGACGGGTCGAGCAGCGGTTGTGCCAGTACACGGTCGTGGTGAACCAGCCGGAGTCGGACCAGCTCCAGGCGAAGCAGCCGGAGACGTGGGAGAAGGTGGTGGCGCTCGCCGGGATGGCGGTGCCGAGGACAGCGGTCGCGGTGGCCGCGACGGTCAGCGCGATGCGGGTACGCAGGCTGCGGTGCTTCAAGTGGCCAATTCCTTACGAGGGATGGAAGGGAGGGAGAGGTGCGGCATCGGTGCCGAACGGTGCGGTGCCGGGCTTGCCAGAGCCGGGCCAGCGGCGGAAGGCGTGAAGCCTCCGGGGCCGCGGCGGGCTCAGGGCTGCGGGTTGCCGGTGCGGGCGAAGGAGAGGAGCCGGTCGCCGAGCCGGGTCAACTGCGCGGTGAGCGCGGGTGCGGGGCGGGTGAGGTACACCAGGGAGTCCAGGCGCTCACCGGTCAGCCCGTGCCGGACCTTGTAGGCGCAGTTGCCGCGGCCGGCGTCCAGCACGGTCGCTCCGGTGCGCTGGGCGTACTCGACGGACTCGGCCATCAGCCAGGTGTAGGTGTGCAGGTCCCGCTGGCGGGCGTGGTCGATCCCCGCTCCCCACAGGTGGAGCCGGTCCCGGTGGCGGAAGGAGAAGAACGCGCCCGCCAGGTCGTCCTCGCCGAGCACGGCGGCCAGCAGGACGGCGCCGGGGACGAGGGCGAGGGCCCGGAACATGGGCGCCGTATAGAGAGGAGTGCCGTGGCGCTCGGCGGTCGCTCCGGCGAGCGGAGAGAAGCGGTCGAGCCAGGGCAGCATTTCCTCGCCCTGCAGAACCTTCAGCCGCAGGCCGCGGTCGGCGCCGCGGCGCTGCTGGCGCATCAGGTCGCGAACCGCCTGCCGGCGCGGAGCGCGGTCGGCGAGGGCGGCCAGGCCGCCGGCGACCGGCGCGGTGTGCGCCATGTCGGTGAAGACCCGCGCGTCGGGTCGCCGCTCGCGCAGCCACGGTTCGGCCTCCGCCAGCGTGAGGTTCGGCAGGACCAGGGCGGCTGCGCCCAGTCGGCGGGCGAGCGCGAGGCCCTTGCCGAGCACGGCGGAGATGTGCTCCGGAGTGCCGGCGCCAGCGCCTCCGTACTCGGCGTAGAGGCTGCCCGCGCACAGCACGGGTGCTGGCCAGGAAACCTCTATGGCGGCGTCGTGCTGGAGCCGGTCCCAGAACCCGCTGCGCTCGACGAGGTGGAAGCTCACCGTTTCGGGCCGGGGGTCGTCCGGGCCGTCGAGGAGCAGGTGGTGGTGCGAGCGGATGACTTCCGGGGCCGCCTGCTCCCAGGCCGCCGCCCAGGCGGTCGTGTGGAACAGGTGGGCCGGTAGCGGTACCTGGGGCAGGTCGGCCGCGCGGGGGAGCCAGGTGCTGGGGCTGGTCGAGGTGGTCGTCATCGCACGCACCCCTCGACCTGCGTCTGCGGGCCGGTGACCTCCAGGCCGAGGGCGTCGACCAGCGCTTCGCAGCGGCGGGCAACGTCGTCGAGGCTCTCGGCGCGCAGCGTCACGGCGCCGGCCAGGCTCATGGTGCCGAAGTTGCCCGGGGTCCGCTGGCCCGGCGTGAGGTTGACCTGGGCGTCGAGGACGCCGTCCAGGCGAAGCAGTTCGTCGGCGGTGGCGACGCGCCGCACGGTGCCCGGGGGCGCGGCGATGACCAGGTTGGCAAGGGTCGGCGGCGCGGCGTCGAGGCGAATGTCCGGGCGTTCGCCGACGGCCAGTGCCGCCAGGATCGGCGGCAGGTCCAGGCCGTGCTGGCGGCAGTACAGGGTGGCGATGCCGCCGCCGCCCGGCCGGTGCGCGGCTTCCCCGAACACCCACTGTCGCTTCGGTTCCCGGTCCGGCGTCCGCAGGATCTCGCAGTGCACGACGCCGGTGCCGCTGCCGAGCGCCCGGCTCGCCTGCAGTGCCAACTTCACCACCTCGCGCGCGTCCCGGTGGCTGGCGGGGACGACCGCGTCCCACTGGTGTCGGCCGAGTACGCCCAGCAGGGGAGCGCTGTACCGGCCGGGGAAGGCGCCGAGGAGTTCGCCTTCGTGGAGGTAGAGGTCGACGAACCATTCCTCCTTGGCCCGGATGAACTCCTCTACGAGGAAGCCGCCGGGACGCTCGTTGAGGCTCAGCAGGAACTCCCCGGCGCCGAAGCGGCCGGTGCTGTCCGGCACCCTGCGGTCGAAGACGCCCTGGCGGATCAGCCGGTCGAGGTGCGCTTTGTCCTCCACGACGAAGGTGTTGGTGGCACCGGCGCCGCGCGCGGGCTTGACCACGACCGGCCAGCCCAGTTCCTCGCCTGCCTTGGCGACCTGCGCGCCTGAGCGGACGGGCAGGTGCCGGGCTACGCGGATCCCGGCGCGGGACAGGCGCCTTTTGGCGACGTCCTTGTCGGTGTGCGCGAGGGCGTCGGCGACGGTCAGGCCCGGCAGGCCGAGGCGCTCGCGGATGACCGCGCAGGGTCGGGCGACTGCCTGTTCGTCGATCGTCGCCACCCGGTCGAGATCCGCCGGCAGGAGCGGCAGGAGGCGGGTGGCCTCGATGGGGTCGTGCCATCGGGAGATGCCGAAGACGCCGTCGGCTCGCGGGGTGTCGGCGCGGCGCTGCTCGACCGTGTCGGCGGGTACCAGCAGGGTGACGCGGTGACCGGCGTCCAGGAGCGCCGTTTCGAGCGTGGCGTTGCCGCTGCAGGCAACCAAGACGTGCATGAAGAGGGACCTTCCTTCGGTCGGGGTGTGCATCCACCCTCGCGACCGGGCGGAGCGTGCAAAATCGCCGCAGCTCTGGTAGAAGCGGGCCCGCCGACCCTTCGATCGCGGGCCCGCATCCTGTGACGTGGCGTCAGGCGGACGGCCTAGTAAGGGTTCTCGTTGGTGCGGTCGTTGTCCGAGGCGGCGGCCAGCAGCTCGGGCAGGTCGGCGGCGTCGGCCTCGCGCTGGTCGATCCACCATCCGGCGCGCGTGACCGTGCGCGCCTGGTCCTCCAGTTCCTGCCAGTCGGCCTCGTCGAGGTCGCCTTCGCTGACCAGCGCGGAGTAGGCGGCGGTCATGAGCTGGTGCCGGACGGTCGAGGCCCAGGGGACGGCGCGCTCCGGGCCGTCGAGCGGGGGCATGCGGAATCGTTCCTGCCACTCGTCGGCCGCGGCGACTTCGGCGGCGCGCTTGGCCACGAGCCACGAAGCGGTGTCCTGGGCGTCGCGCTGGTGCTCCTTGCGCCAGCAGTCCGGACACTCGCGCTTGGCCAGCCATCGGGCGTAGCCGGCACGCTGGTCGGCTGCGCGGGAGGAGAGGTCCGTGCGGCTGCTGTGGCCGCAGGCGTGGTCGATGTCCCAGATCGTCTTCACAGACAAGGCAGTGGACTCCTCGGAGGGGGCGGAGGGTGGTGCCGTGCTGTCGGGGCGGTGGCCGCCCCGGAGGCTGCCTCGCGTCAGGCGTTGCGGCGGGCGGCGGGCCGGGGTGCCGCGAGCGCGGGCGCGGGCGTGGCGTCAACG
>NZ_BBPO01000018.1:0-24681 GCF_000787815.1 Streptacidiphilus neutrinimicus | reverse complement strand
GGGGCGGGCGGGGGGTGCCGCGAGCGCGGGCGCGGGCGTGGCGTCAACGCGCCCCGCCGGCACGGCCGGCGCGTAGGTGCTGACGGCGGCTGCGGCGCGGGCGCGGGCCGAGACCAGCGCCAGTGCCGGTGCGCTCTGCACGGCTTGGGGTTCGAAGGCGTGGTCGGCTGCGACCTGTAGACCCTGACCGCGCAGCCGTGCGACGACGTCGGTCGTCCACGCGGTGGCGTCGCCCGTGGCATGGAGCCGGTAGAGCTTGCTGCCGGCGACGCGTGCGAAGCCGGAGGCGACCAGGGCCTGCGCTGCCGCCGGGTCGCCGTGCGGCACTGCGGCGACGATGCCGAGGTCCGGGTGGCGGCCCACGGTGACGTCCGTGCGCGGCCGGGCCTTGGCGAACAGGATGCGTGGGTCGGTCTGGGCGGGCGCGGGGGTGGCGGGGTCCGCGAGGTACTCGAACTGGCTGTCCGCGGCGACGCGGATACCGGAGCGCCTCAGTACGGTCACGAGGTCGCGCAGGTGGAGCATGACGCTGCCCTCGACCGGGGCCCGCAGCGCGAGGGGTGCGTCGGGGCTGCGCCTGCTGAATCCGTAGGCGGCCAGGAGTTCGGCGGCCAGGGCGGTGCCCGGGGACAGGGGGCCGTCGTTCTCGGCGACGACGCCCTCGGCGGCGTCGCGGCGGATGGTGATTTGGGGGTGCTGGTCGATCGGTGCCTCCTCGGCAGGGGATCCGGTCAACGGCCGGGCCGCGGACGTGGGGTGGCGGCGCTCGCCCGGGGGGCCGTGGCGTGGGCCACCGGAACGGGGCGCCTTAGCGGCGCCGGGGCTGCCTGGTGCGCCAGCGAGCGGGCCGACTGCTCCACCTCGGGCGTCGCCGTGACGATCAGGCCCAGCCCGGACAGCAGCCGGGTCACACGGGCAGCCGCGGAGATGGCGTCCGGCCCCAGGGTGCCGGGCGGCAGGGCGTGGATCTGCAGGTCCGGGCGGTACTGGAACCCGAAGTGCGCCAGGGTGACCGCGGTGATCGCGTCGGGGTCGTCGCTGGCGGTCGCCGCCACCAGGCCCAGGTCCGGATGCTGACCGAAGGCCACGTCGGCCAGGTCGGGTGCCTGGGCCAGGGCGGTCGGCCAGGTGACGGCGTCGTAGGTGTGCTGGTCGGTCACGGGCGCTCCCGGCGGGTGGTGGCGGTCGGGGCGGGGCTCCGGTCGGAGGCGGGCCGGGCAACGGTGTCGAGGAGCCGGGCCAGGCGCCCCTCCTGGCGGTCGCGGCGGTCGACCGCCGCCTCCAGTCGGGCGAGTGCCTCGTCGAGGCGGTCGAGCTGGTCCTCGTCGACGCGGCCGGGGCGGGAGGCGAGCCGCATCAGGGCGAGGTGCTGGGCGGTCGCGTCTGCCTCGGCCTCGCAGAGCGCGGCGTGCGCAGGGTGCACCGCCGCCGCTGCTCCGAAGAGCGGCTCGTCCGCCTGGACCTGGTCGTACAGGGCGGTCAGGCTGAATCCGAGGATCGCCTCGGTCCTGCGGTCCAGCCGGGTCATGGAGAGCATGGGCTTCCTTCCGTACTGCCGTGCGCGGTGAGTGGACGCCGGGGGCCGGCCGCTGCCGTGCGGTCCGGCATCGTCGGCGGTCCGGTGGGCGGCCGGCCGCGAGACGCCCGCCTCAGGACGGGGCCTCCCACAGCGTCCGGGCGACGTGCTCGCTGCCGCTGACCTCCCGAGGCCGGGACGGGGTGTGCCAGCCGGGACGCGGCGGCCGGCGGGCGACGACCCTCCAGCCCGCGGCCCGCAAGGAGGCCCCGCTCTCCTCGGCCTGGGTGTAGGTGACCAGCCGGGTGTAGCCCAGGGCCCTGGCTGCCCGCCAAGCCGCGCCCAGCAGCAGCGAGTTGGCGTTCCGGACGCCGTCGCTGCAGGTCCGGGTGACCTCAAGGGTCTGGCCGTCGTCCAGGTGCCGGGCGACCGGGCGTCCCACGATCGCGACGGCGTGCAGGACGCCGTCGGTATCGGCGGCGCCGACGGCGAAGACCTGTCCGGCGGGCGGCCTGGGGGGGGTGGCGGTGCCAGGCGCGGACGAAGTCGGCGGCCTGCTGGGAGCGAACCGGGACGACGTGCAGGGTCATGCCGCCACCCCGTTCGCCCCGGAGAGCGGCTGACCGGGCCCGGCCGGCGGAGCCGGGAGTGCCGCAGCGGACGCCGGGCTTCGGCGATATGTACCGCTATCAGTGCTTATGAGCTGTTTTGTGTGCATTCGGGAGTCCGTATCGAACAGCCGCAGCTCGGTTCGGTGGATCAGGTGCTGGACGACGAAGGACCGGGAGGCGATGTGCCACAGGCCGCGTCCGCGGGGGAGCCGGGAGACGGCCTGCGCCTCGACTCCGGTGAGACCGAGCAGGTTCGCCGTCGCGGCGAGCTGGTCGGACTCTTGGCGGTAGACGATCCGGGTGCTGCAGTCGGAGAGCAGGCCCTCGGCGATGGCCCGGCCGCGCGAGCCGGCGTCGCCCGCGGACAGCAGGTCGGACAGGCGGTGGATCACCAGCATGTTGGCGATGCCCAAGCCTCGGGACAACTTCCACTGGCTCTGCATCCGCTCCAGAAGTGGCAGGTGCCGCAGTACACGCCACGCCTCGTCGTAGACCACCCACCGACGCCCACCCGCAGGGTCCGCGAGGGCGGCCTCCATCCAGGTTGAAGCGCAGGTCATCGCCAGGGTGAGGCCGGTGTCGTCGCCGCTGCTGCCGAGCCGGGACAGGTCGATGGAGAGCATCGGGGTGGAGGCGTCGAAGTCCACCGTGCTGGGAGCGTCGAACATGCCGGCCAGGTCGCCGGAGACCAGCCGGCGCAGGGCGTGGGCCAGGTCCTCGGCAGCAGCGCCGAGCCGCCCGGCCGTGTCGCCGGCCACAGCGTCGAGATCCGCCGGGATGCCGAGTAGCTGGGCCACGTCGCCGATCAGCGGCGGACGTCCCTCGGCCGTGGCCCGGCGGACCACGGCGTCGAGCGAGACGTCGAGCGCGGTGTGCTCCATCGGGTGCAGGTCACGGCCCAGGACCGTGCGCGCCAGGCTGGCGAGCAGCAGCAGCCTGCGCTTGCGCACCTCGGCCTGCCAGTCCTCCGGGTCGCTGCCCGCAGGCTGCGGCGGCGCGTCCAGGGGGTTCAGCCTGCCCGGCAGACCGGGGCCGAGCGCGATGGTCTTGCCGCCCAGGGCCTCGGCGACGACCGACCACTCGCCCTTCGGATCGCACGGGACGTAGATCTTGTAGCCGTGCGCGATGGCGCGCAGGGAGAGGGACTTGGCCAGGGCGCTCTTGCCGGTCCCGATGATCCCCGCCAGCAGCATGTTCGGGTTGGTGTAGCCGTCGAGTCGGCCGTACAGCTCGAACGGATCGAAACAGAAAGCGGCTTCCGCGTGGACGTCACGGCCGACGAAGATCCCGGACGGACCCAGGCCGCCCTCGGCCAGGAACGGGTAGGCGCAGCCGGCGACCGCAGTCGTCATCCGGTGGGCCGGCAACTTCACCTTCCCGCCGCGCGCCGAGGCCGGTCCTGGGCGTCCGGAGGCCGGGTACAGCGGGCGCATCGCCTCGCTGTCGGAATCGGTGTCGCTCCGCTTGGGCCGCTGCGGAAGGCTCCTGGCCTGGGAGCGTGCCTCGGCCAGTGCGCGGCGGGCGGCTCGGCGGGCGGCGCGGTCGGCGTGCTCGGGAACGAACAGCCGGGTGGCGCTGGTGCGCATCGCGGTGATCCTCTCTCAGCGCCGGATCAGGCCGGGGACGGGCGTGCGCAGGTCGGCGGGGGTGGTCTGGCGCCTCACCCGGGCGGCGGTGGAAAGGTGCCGCTGGCAGATCGTCAGTCGGGGTGCCCCCTCGGGCCGGCGGGCGGCGCACTCCTCGGCGGTCGGCAGTGTCCCGTCCTCCCTCGCGGCGGCGTGGTAGGCGTCGTGGAGGTGCTCGGCCGACTGCCACAGCCGGATGGTGGCGGCGTGCAGGGAGTCGCCCTCGGCGGGCAGGATCCGGCGAGTGCCCTTGGTGTGGGTGTCCAGCAGCTCGTACAGGGAGGTCACGTGGGCGTGCAGCGCGTCGAGTTCCACGCGGTCTGCCATGCCTGGAATCTCGGGGAGCGCGGTGTGGTGGTGGACGTCGAGGGCTGCCGTCGCGTGGTGCAGCAGGATGGGGTCGGTACGCATGGTCGGGTCGGCCTTCGGCTCGTCGGGTCAGGGGCGGGCGAGCGGCAGGGCCGCGGAGGTGAACGCCTCGGCGTGCTGGAAGTCGAGGCGCCTCAGATCGACCTGGGCAGCGACGGCCGCGGTCTCGATCAGCGCGCAGGCGTTGTCCAGCGCCTCGCTGGAGTCGGCGCTGACCGTGACCAGGCCGGTCAGCGACACGTCCGCGTGCCCGGCGATCAACTGCCGCTCCCGCGAGCGGATGTCGGCGTACTCGACGCTGTCCTCCTCGGCCTCGACCTGTCCCTTCCGGCGCCGTTCGGCGGCGTCGGCGACCACGGTGGCCTTGCGCCGGCGCACGTCACGGAAGGCCGCGTCCAGGCGCTGGGGGGAGTAGGTCAGGGACAGAGAGCGGCGGACTCCGGCTGTGAACATCAGCTGGTGGAGGAGGCCGTAACCGGTCTCGGTGCGCGGCCAGTTCTCGACCCAGAAGACCGCGTGCCAGGCGGAGTCCGTGCGCAGCCGGTCCGACTCCTCGACCAGGACGACGGGTCCGGCGGCGGCCACGTCGGCCTCGGGGCGGTCGGTGGGCGACCAGCGGTCCAGCGCGGGAAGGACGTTCGGGTCATACGCGCTGCGCACGACGGCGGCGATCTGCGGGGCGGTCAGCCACCCGCCGGGAACGAGACCGGCGTTGCGCACTGCCTGCTCGGCCGACGAGCTGAGCTGCGCCAGGACGTGGAACGCTCCAGCGAGCCCGCCCCCCGCCTGCGCGATCAGCTTCCGGGCCTCCTTGCAGTCCAGGGAGATCACCAGGTAGCTCTCGTGCGGGGCGGCCGTCGGACCGGCCGCCGCGAGCATCTCCTCGTAGATGCCGGCCGCCAGCTCCACACCCGGCGCGCGGTGCGAGGCCCAGTAACGGTTCAGCGCGTCGCCGCTGTCGGGCACCGTGCGCTCCAGCACCTGGATCCGCGCCAGCTTGCCGCTGCGCGCCAGCGAGGCGAGGGTCCGGCCCCAGTTGCTGACGTTCGCCTCCTGGGTGCCGGGGTCCAGCAGGGCGAAGGCGCGGGCCGAGACGCGCAGCACGGCGGTCAGGGTGCGCTGGTGGGGATCGTGGACCGCGCCGATCATCCCGTCGGCGCTGGTGTAGGCGCGCAGCGAGGCGGCGGTGCCGGGCAGGTGCAACAGACCGCGCCGGATCGGGCGCCGCCCTGGCCGGGCCAGCCAGGTCAGTTGCCCGGTGGAGCGCCGCAGGAGGTAGCGGGCGAGGACCGGTGCCCAGTTGGCCACGGGGCGCCCGCGGAACCGCAGCAGCGCGAGGGCGGCGAAGGCGGCCCACATGGGCAGGAGTCCGAGGGCGGCGGGAACGCCGCCGGTCATCAGTACGGCCAGCAGGACCAGGCCGCCGACGCCGGTGATCGCGAGCTGGGCGGCGGTCAGGCCCAGTAGGATCCCGCGGCGTGCCCGGTGGGGGAACTTCGCCGTCGCGGGGGACTCGGGAGGCAAGGTGGTGCGCGTCCTTTCACGGAGGGTGCCTGCCGCTTCGGTGCAGGCCGGACGTGGTACGGCGCGGTGGTCTCGTCATCAGGGGGCTCCTGTTCCTGCTTCGGGCCTGGTCGGTCGGGGGAGTCTCAGCCCTCGGGCGCGGCGGAGACGGGTATGGCCGGGGCGTCGGCGCCCTGCGGACTCGCAGCGGGCGGCGCCGCCGAGGACGGCGCGGCGACGCCGATCTGCCCGAAGCCGCCCGCGCTCAGACTCTGCAGGTCGGGAGCCGGAGGCCGGCCGGAGGAGCCGCCGCGGGTGAACAGCGGCTGCCCGCGGTCGCCCTCCTGGGACGGCCGGTTGATCAGGGCCGGCAGCTTCCCGCCGCCGTCGCCTTCGCCGTACCGGAAGCTCGTCTGCTGCGGCGTGTCCTGTCCGCTGTCCCCGGCGTCCGGCTCCTGGCCGGGCACGGTGTCCGGCCCCTGGGGCGCGCCGACACCGGATGCCCCTCCCGCTGCCGCGCCCGCTCCGCCAGAAGAGCCGCGGGCCGCGTAGCTGGCCGCCTTCTTGCCCTTGGCGGCGGCGTCTTGGAGACCTGTCGCCGCGGTCTGGTGCAGGGCGGCGGACTCGGAGGCCCCGTCGGCGGCCCAGTGGATGAACTTGTAGGTCGCGAAGGGGCAGAGCAGCACCAGCATCATGATCACGATGCCGGACATCAGGTCGGACAGGGCGCCGACGCCGCCGGTGGAGCTGGGTTCGCCGATCGCGGTGACGCCCAGCAGGAACACGATCGTCATCAGCAGCTTGCTGACCACCATCGTCGCGGTCAGCTCGATCCAGCCGCGCCGCCAGCGCTGCGCCGCCTCCCACCCGCCGCCTGCCCCGGCGAAAACGGCGAGTGTGACGAGGATCAGCAGGCTGACCTTCCGGAAGAGCATCATGCCCCAGCACAGGAATGTCCCGACGACGCAGCCGAGGGCGACGAACGCGGCGACCGCCCAGCCGAGCTGCCCGGAGCCGGCGATCTCGCTGATCTTGATCAGTCGCCTGATGGCGTCGCCGGTGTTGGTGTGGCCGACACTGAACAGACCGTTGCTCAGTGCGTCGACCACGGTGAGCGCGACCGTGGTCAAGGCGATGGCGGAGAACGAGAACAGCACGCCGGCCAGGGTGCCGGTCACCGCCTTGGCCAGAGCGCCGCCGTCGCGCCTCCAGGCGGCGCGCATCAGCTGCAGGACGAACGTCGCCACGGTGATGACCAGGCCGATGGGCATCAAGACCTCGTAGTTCGACCTGAACCAGTCGGCGTTCAGGTCGACGTTGGTCGTGGCGTTGATGCCCTGGGTGGCCAGGTCGACGCCGGCGGCGGCGAGGTCGCCGATCGAGGAGGCAATCCAGTCGCCGATGCTGCCGGTGATGCCGGAGGCGATGCCGCCGGGGGTGACGTCGCACAGCGCCCCGGCGATGGGCAGGTCACAGAAGCCCACGGGCTCCCCTTCCTTATCTGGTGGGGCGTCAGGGGTAGACGGTCGGGGCGATCGCCGCGAGTGCGCAGTCCCGGTCCGGTCGGCACTGGACGGCCAGGGTGATCGAGCGGTTCTCCGTCCCCCGGCCCCCGTCCCAGGTGATGGCCTGGGTGCCGGTGACAGTGACGGCGTAGATGTAGGCGACGCTCAGCGCGCCGGGATCCGCGTTGAGGGCGGTGGTGAACTGCGCGGGGATGTGCCCGGCGAGGCCATTGGCGGAGGCGTGCTGGTGCTGGCGCGCCATCTCGGTCCACAACTGGGTGGAGGGCACCTGGCCGGAGACTGAGCCGGGGTCCGCGTACTTCGTCTCGGTTGTCAGCCAGCCGCCGAGGCCCGTGAGGTAGCCGTTGCGCGGGGTGGTGGTCGTGTCGTACGACCACAGGGCACCGGTGAAGTCCCGCGCGAAGGTGACCGGGTCCGTGGTGTGCGGTACCGCGGGCCCCGCGATGTCCGGGGCCGTGCTGCTGGGCGCGGTGACCGGGGAGACGGTCGCCGCCGGCTGGTCCTGGCCGCGTGCCGTGGCGCCGTGATGTCCGGCCAGCCTCGCGCCGAACGCGGCCAGCACGGAGATGGCGAGCAGGGCGACGAGGCCCGCCAGTGAGCGGCGACCGGCGGGGGTTGTGGGCAACAGGGGCATCGGTCAGTGCACCTGCGTCCCGAGGTTGCTGGCGAAAACGACGATTCCGTTGGCGGCCCCGAGGAGCAGGGCGCAGCCGGCGCTGATCAGCGCGCCCTGCTTGCCCTTGGCCTCGGTCCCGTGGCTGCCGCTGTGGTGGCCCCAGGCCCACACGACGCCGGAGACGCACAGGGCGCCCACGACCGCGATGATGCCGAACAGGTTGATCGAGTCGACGACCTTGGTCAGCACGTCGAGGCCGGGAAGGCCGCCGCTCTTGGGGGTGACGCCGGGGTCGAAGGCGAGGAGGCGCTGGGAGGACGCGGGAACGGACAAGTGCTCTCCAGAGGTTCTGCCCAGGGCGGCGCGTCGCGCGGGCCCGAGCGGGGAAACCGGCGGCGGCGGAGCCTGCTCGCGCGGCTGGGAAAGCGGCCGGCCCGCAGAAGCGGGCGACGGGCCGTGGGAAGCGCCAGGGCTAAACGAACGAGCACGGCGCGGGGGGCGGTGCCTCGAAACGGCCTAGTGCCGTCCGATCCGGGCCCGCGGGTTGGGCCGGCACCGGTCGATAGGTTTAGCGAGGCCGGAGTGCGACAGACTCGGAACGGCCATGGCCGGGCGGGCTGGCCTATGGCCTGTGGATTCGTGCGGGGCTCGACCAGCGGTCAGCGCCGAATGGGCTGCCTATCCGGCGCAGTCCTGCTGGGCAGCGCAGCAAGGAGCCGATAGGCCGGATCAGAGCCAGTGGTTGCAGCCACTGATGTAGTCCATATAGTCGGCGCTGACCCAGCCGACCGTACCGGCGGGGAGGCCGTAGGCGGAGCGCTGGAGGGTGCGGATCTTCCACCAGGTCTCGTCGTGGGCCTCGTTGACGAACCACGAGATGTCGCCCTTGGTGTGGTAGCTGAGCTGTCCGATGGTCGCGTAGCCGGTCCCGGGGCCCTTCCGGATGCGCAGAGCGGACGTGGTCGACCAGACCAGGTCGCAGTCCCGTGTGGCGGTGTGTGCGGCGACCTGGTGCAGGGCTGCCGCACCCTGCACGCGGTCGGTGTGGTTGGACGCCGTGGCGGGGGCCGCGACGGCGAGCAGGGCGGCGCCGGCGGTGGCCACGGCTGCCAGGGTGCGGGGGAGGGAGGGGTTCATGGGGATGCTCTCCTCGAAGGTGTGTTGGTGCGCTGCGGCCCGGGTGGGCACGGGCAGCAGGCGATGGTCGATGCCAGCGCTGCCAGCCCGGCGGACGGTGCTGCGGGCGGGCGACGGCAGCGGGCTCAGTTGACGATGCGCCGGGCCGCGAGGATCAGCGGCCTCCAGTCCGCCAGGGTGTTGAAGTCGACGACCGCGAGGCTGTGGGGGGCGTTGATGATCAGCCCGTCGCCCACGTACATGCCGACGTGACCAGGCGCGGCGGCGGACCCCTCGGTGAAGACGAGGTCGCCGGGCGCCAGTTGGTCGATGCTGACCGGCCTTCCCTCGGTGACCTGGTCGTAGGTGGTGCGCCCGAGGGTGATTCCAGCGGCGGCGTATGCGCGCTGCACCAGCGAGCTGCAGTCGCAGTGGCCCATGGGGTCGCTGCCGTGCGAGTTCAGGCAGGACCCGCCCCACTGGTAGGTGGTTCCCAACTGCTGCATCGCCCAGCGGATCGCGGTCTGCACAGCGGCAGGAGCGCTGCTCGGCACCTGGTAGCCCGAGGGCACCGAGCCCGGGGGGATCGTCCCGGTCCACACGGTGTTGTCGCCGCAACCGGCAGAAGGGGAGGGGGACGAGGCCGCTGGAGCCGATGGGGCCGACGAGAGGGTCGCCCCGGGCGGTGCCGACGGGCTCGGCGCTGTCGTCGGGGACCGCAGCGCGGCGGCCAGAGCCTGCTGCAGCGCGGCGGCCAGCGCCTGCCACTTGGCATAGGCATCCGGGTACGCCGAGTGCTGGACGGCCTGGGCGGCCTCGGTCAGCGTGAGCTGCTGCCAGCCGGCGACCTTCAACAGGTGCGTGTAGAAGGAGGTGCTGGCGTACACCGGGTCCATGATCTGGGCCGGAGTGCCCCACCCCTGCGACGGGCGCTGCTGGAACAGCCCGAGGGAGTCCCGGTCGCCCCCGGCGAGGTTCCGGAGCCCTGATTCCTGGAGCGCGGTCGCCAGCGCGATGGTCTGGCCGTACGCAGGCACCTTCATCGCCATGCCGGTGGCCTCGATCTGTTCGGCCAGCGGGATCTGCACGCTGGGAGCGTCCAGTCCAGGGACCGAGGTCGCCGAGCCCGCGGAAGCGCCGGCGAGGATGCGTTTCACCTCGGAGGCGACCGCCGACTCGTCCACAGCCTGTGTACTGCTGCAGGAGGCGAGCTGGGCGTCGTTGGCGGAGTTGACGGAGAGAGCGAGCAGGCCCAGGGCGAAGGGGCTCAAGACCGCGACGCCGGCCAGGGCGGCAACGGCCCCCTTCACCGGGACGTCCGCACAGTCGGGGCCATGGGCAATATCGGGTGGGTCAAATATGCCTCCTGGTGAGGCGGCGCCGACCACGGGCGAGGTCGGTCGGCGCCGCTAGGAAAGCGTCGTCCTATCGAGGGCCCAACAATATCGGTGAGCGCTCCGCGATGGGGTCGGGGGAAGCGGCAGTCAGCCGCGCTCTTAATCTGAAGGCGTACACGGAATCCCCCTCGCAATTCGGCTCGACGGGTGCCTGCGAAGCGGTTCGGCACTCCATCTGGAGGCCGATCCGCCCCGGCGTTGTGGCCCCGGACTGCGGTTAGCCAGGACACTAGGCCCGCCCGCCGGAAATCGCCAAATCACGCAGAGGGTGCCGACTGATTAGGCGATTCCGCCGACCCGGGTCTAGCCTCGGGGCCCGGGATAAGGCCTCCGCGTGCAATTCGGGGATTCGCCGGTCCCAATCTTCGCCGAAAATCCCTTACGGTCCCGAAAATCCCGCCCAGTCCCAAAAGGAAGTCGGGAATTCTCGCCGGAACGCGCTCGTGCAACACAAGCCAGCCGAGCGCAAGCCGGGCTCCCGCAGACGCCGCCGCCATCCGCGACCGCGGGTCCGAAGCACTCGGATGCCACCCACCGCGCGCCGACGTCGGCCGCCAACCGACACCGAGCAGGAGACGCCGCCCTGACAGAACCGCTAGCCCCCATGCCCGACCACCGCCGCGTCGACCGGCCTGAGTGGCAGGCCCTGTGGCACTCCTACGAACCGGTCACCACGCCACTGCGCGCCCTGGGCCTGCCCGTCGACATCGAGACCTGCGGCGGCCAGACGATCATCCTGGTCGACCTGCCCGACCGCTCCCAGTTGGTCATCAGCGACGAGGACGCCCTGCCCAATCGCATCTCCGAGGTGAAGGGTTGGGCTGTCTCCCACGGCCACGAAGACCGCTATGGCGGCACCAGCTACGACCTGCCGTTCTACGACTCCACCTCTGAGGGCGCCCACCAGGCCGCCGGTCCGGGCGTAGGGCCGATGCTCGACGCCGTGACCGCCTGGGTGCACCGCGAGTACCCCGCTGGCAGCACCACTGAGCTGAGCCTGGAGAGGACCGGCCGGGAGGCCGCCGCGCGATCCGCCACTGCTTCGCCCAGCTCAACGCAGCCGGCTCCTGGAACGGCCGCCCGAGTGGGAGCCGCACGCGCCGCCCACCCGCGCATCGTCGAACCACCGCCCGGCCACGGTCACAAGCGCTGACCGGCCACCGCCAGCGCCACCAACGCGCCTTGAGTGTCGACTACTTCGCCCGCCCGCTCCACCACCGGGGCCGCGCTGCCCGCTCCGGCCAGCACCGAGTAGCCGGCCTCGGCGCGGGTGCCCTCGGACCAGCCGACCCTCCGCGCAGCCCTCTCCCGAAGGACCACCCCTGTGGATATCCACCGCATTGCCGACGTCCACCCGATCGCGGACATCTTCCCCATTCTGTCCGAGGACGACCTCGCTGCCTTGGCCAAGGACATCCGGGAACGCGGACTCCTGATCCCGATCACGCTTGACGGCCTAGGCCGGATCCTCGACGGCCGCAACCGCCTTGCCGCGTGCGCCATCGCCGGGATCCAGCCCCGCTACGAGCAGCACCAGGGAGCGGACCCCATCGGTGACGCACTGGCCCGGAACCTCAACCGAAGGCACCTGTCCAAGGGCCAGATCGCCATGAACCTCGCCGCCAACGGCGCCTTCCGCTCCCGCACCCCCTCCGGCACCCAGCGCCGCTACGCCCGCCTGGTCGGCGTCGCCGAGTCCGAACTGAGCAAGGCCCGGCTGGTGGACGCGCTCGCCCCCGAACTCGTCGAGGGCGTCAAGAAGGGCCTGACGCCGCTCTACCTCGCCTACGCCACGGCGCGCCGCCGGAAGCAGGCCGCCCGCCTGGCCGAATTGCGCAAGACCGTGCCGAACCTGTGGCAGGAGTACGCCGCGCCCGGCACCGGCGAGCCGAACCCCCAGGCCACCCTCTGGGACGAACCGCTGCCCGCGCCCGACCCGCACAGCAGCACGGCCGCTTACACCGCCGCCGTCGGGGAGTCCCGACGCCGCCTGCTGCGGGTCTGCCGCCACTGGGAAGCCGTCCACCAGCTCGCGGCACACTGCCCGCCCCAGTTCGCCGCCGACGTACTGCGCGGACTGGACCGCGCCGACCGGGACCTCGCCGCCCGCCTGCTCCGGGACGAGCGGCGGCGCGCCGACCCCACTGCCTGACCACCATCGAGAGGAGACCTGCTTGTCGACCCACTCACTGGTCGCCCGCCCCACCGCCGACGGCGGCTTCGAGGGCCGGTACGTCCACGCCGACGCCTACCCCGACCACCAGATCCCGCTGCTGCTCGCGGCGAGGCAGTACCGGTTCGCGGAGAACGAGGCGGCGCTGACCTCCCACCTCATCGACGAACACCCCGCCGGCTGGGACTACCTGGGCGCCGACCTCGCACTCGCCGACACCACCCCGCTGTGGGTCGCCGAGTTCCTCATCGCCAACGGCAACGAGGAGTCGTCGTGCATGTGCCACGACTGGGACGAAGCACTCGTCCAGCCGCCGATGACCGACGGCGACGCCGTCACCCGCGACGACCTGCCCTGGGTCTACGTCCTGCGCCCCCAGGGCCTGGAGGTCATCAGCGCCGAGCGCGACCCGCAGGATCTGCGCGGCCTGGTACTCCCCTGGTCTACGGACCCCAGCGAGCACTTCACCGAGGCGCGCTTCCAGACCTGGCGCCCCAGCAGCCCTCGCCCCGCGCGAACGCCGCGCCTCTCGCCCCCGGCCGCGGCGACCACCGTCACCATCATCACGAAGCGCCCGAGGACCCGGTGAACCAGACCGCCTCCGGCTTCCCCGGGCCACCGACAACGGTGGCCCGGCCCTCGGCGCGAGAACGCTTGAAGCCCCACGACACCGTCATGGTCACCCCGGGACACTTGGCCGGCCCCGGCAACCCCGACGTCGCCTTCGACGAGCTCTTCGAGACCTGTCCCACCTGGAGCCGGTGGCACGTCTACGACGAGACCTCCCAGGCGCTCCACGAGCGACTCACCGCCCGGATCGAACTCGACCACGAGGCCGCCGAGGGCCCCCGCTGGACCATTGCCGACTACCGGTCGCCGGTGGACGAACTCGCCTGGCGGGCAACCTTCTGCGTGCAGACCCCGGTCGAGATCGTGACGGCCGTCGTCCAGCACCTGACCTTCGGGCTCGACTCCCTCTCGCCAGCGGCCGGCGAGGAACTCCTGTGGGGCAGGCGCCCATACGCGGACGCCATCCGAGCCGCCCTGGACGATGCCGAAGAGCCGTGGCAGCAGGACTCCGAATCCGGTCTGTGGTGTCGACCCGACGGGACCGCCGCGATCACGATGGCGGCACCGCAACCGGGCTCGGCCACCACGCTGTGGGGCGGCCCCAGCGGCAACGACCAGGGACGGTGGATGGCCGTGTTCAGCGCGGACACGCCCACCGGCCTGATCCTGACGGCTCTCGGCGAGGTGATCGAGCCGCTACCCGCCGTCCGCGAGTTCGGCCAGATCCCCGAGGCCCACCTCGACCACGTGCAGATCGTCCGCAGCGCGCGTCGCAAGGCCGCCGCCGCGCCCGCTTCTGCACCCATCGGCCCCCTTGCGGCCACGTCCCACGCCGCAGCGTCGGCCGCAGCGGGCCGAGCCACTCCACCGCCTCGCCACCGCTGACCCGCAGGAGAGATCATCACCGAACACCGTTCCGACGTTCGCCTTGTCGCGGCCCGCGACCGTGTCGTCGCCTTCACCGAGCCCGGTTTGGACGCCGCCACCCGGTCGCAGCTCCACGAAGCCGGATTCCGCGCCCGGTGGATCTTCCCCAACGTCTACGAGCTGCCCGACGACATGCCGCCGGCCGAGCAGCGCCAGGTCGCGCGCGACCTGTACGAGCACCTCCGCACCCGCGGCGTCAGCGCTGACCTCGACCAGGCCCTGACCACCGAACTCCCCGCCGATCCCCCCGAGCTCACCGCTGCCGACCGCAGCGGCACGACCGTACGGATCGACTACCTTCCCGACGACGCCTGGATCACCTACGCCCACATCGAGGGCCCCGACCAAGCCCTTGCCGGCGCGGTCCTCGCCGGCGCGGGCTTCCGGCAGACCGAAACCGGCTGGACCCTCGCCCGCATCGACGGCGAAGCCGAGCACTACAGCTCGCGCGCCGTCACCGCGCTGCGCACGGCGGGCATCACGGTCCACGCCCACGCCGAGTTCGACCCCGACCAGGGATACGCGGACCAGACGCAGTGGGTGCAGCACCCCATGCCCTGGCTCGACCGCGAGGAAGTCCTTGAAGTCGGGAGGCAGGCCCAGGAGATCTTCGAGGACATCGCCACAGGCCGACTGGTCCTCCACGCCCACGCGCACGACGGGCACACCACCGTCGCGGTCGGCAGCTACAGCCCCGGCCAGTCCGTGCACCTCCACGGCGAGGACTACTACCGCACCGAGTCCCTGAGTTTCTCCACCGCCGATGAAGCGCTGAGCGACTTCACGACCACCTACGGCGCGGCCGTGGTGGCAGGCCCCCCGCCGCTGACCCCTGCGGAGAGGCGCGTCCTGGCCGCGCTGGGCCGCTCCCCCCTCGCACAACTCCCGGTTGCGCCCCCGGCCCCGACGCCGCCCCACGTGTCCACCCAGCCGAGCACCACGCAGCCAGGGCACGGCCGCTGACAGCAACCCCAGCGCCAGGAGCCGGAGCCCGTCTGCCACAGGCCGGCCCGGACCGCCGACAACTCAGCGCCGCACCGACGCTGCAGAAGGACACCACGTTGAAGATGACCGAATCCGTGACCCAGTGGGTCTGCGACTGCTGCATCTCTGCCCTCGCCAACGCGGAGGGCTGCTCCTGCTACGACGACCTGGAGCTCGACCCCTGGGAACCCTGGGACGAGCAGGCCCCGAAGAGCACCCACCCAGCCGGCCTGACAGGCAAGTTGTCACGCAGGGCGTCCTACGGGATGCGCGAGGAGGACCACAACTGCTTCCGCCACGACGAGCCCGACGACGATGACGACTTGCTCGACCTCGACGACTCCCTGCCGACAGAACGGCCCGAGGAGTGCGACTGCGAGACCCGGACGTACGACACCAGCGCCTGCGACGGCTGCGGCAGCGCCAACCACGGAGCCCGCCACGCCGTGACCGACGAAGTGGAGTACGAACAGCCGACACCGGCACTGCGAGTCGTCCTTACGCCGCGTCCGACGCATACGGCCTGGTCCGCTTCCCAGGGATCCGAGCGGAGGGCCCGATGAACGAGGCAGACCTCACGACCTTCGGCGCAGACCTCGCCACGCGTCTCGACGGAGACTGGACCAGCCGCGCCGTCGACACGACTGAGCGCTCTATCAACAACCGTCTCCTTGAAGCTGTTTGGGACGAGGCGCTGGCGCACTGGGCGCTGATGGACTTCGTCCAGCGTGACGCAGCGATCCTCCATGGACTGAACGGCGAGCGCGTCCTGCTGCTGCATCGCCCACTGGCACGACGGGGGAGGCACGAGCTCATCGCCGTGGGACTCAAGCCCCCAGGAGCCGCCGAGGACAGCTTCGACGGCATCGACGAGCCCCACGGAGTCGCGATCCCGGCCGATCCCGCCCGAGCTGCCGCCGCCGTCAGCCGCCGACTCCTGCCCCGCTACCGCGTAGCGCTGGAGCGCTGGAACAGCACCTATGGCGAGACCCCTGAACCCATCGCCGAAGGAAACGACCCGAGCGGCCCCCTGCGCCGACAGTGGGCCCGGCTGCGCCAGCGGTGGGGTCGGAAGGTACAGCCCGCGCAGGGAAACACCGCCTACCGAAGCGCGCCGCCCGCCCTCCGGCGCGCCCGCTGAGTCTCACCGAGAGAAGAACCTGTGGAGACAGAGATCACCCTGCAGCGGCTGGCGCAGTACGGCCTCGCTGCGCACGTCAACGATGCCGACGGGCGCCGGGCCCTGGAGATGCTGGGCTTCACCCGGACCGGCACCGGCAGGCCCCACCTGCTGCCGGTCCCGCTCGACCGCCAGGTCGACGTCGCCCAGGACTGCGTCCGCCTGCTGAGCGACGCCGGCTACAACGTGACCCTCGCCCAACGTCTCATCCAGCCGGACCCGCGACCGAGCGCCAGCACCCCATCCGCCTCCGACGCCGACCCGTCGGTCATCGTCACCAGGCACCCCGTACTCGGCGTCGTGGTCACGACCGCCACGCCTGGCGCCGGCGAGTCGCACCCCCTGATCGCCGAGACAGGCTTCCACCACGTGCCCCACCTCGGCCTCTACACCCTGCCCTTCGGAACCCCCCTGGACGCGGCCCTGCACGCGGTCGACCAGCTCACCGCCCGGTTGGCCGAGGCGCACACACCCGTCACGGTCAGCCCCGGCATCCAGCACCCAGTGCCGGGCCAGAAGCTGACCAACTCCAATCTCACGCCGCCGCCCACGGCCCGGACACTGAACAGCCCGGACGCCCGCCTGGTCGACCGGATCGTCCACTGGCTCGACAGCGTCGGCGACCGCGTCGTCCGCGCCTTCCGTCCGCAGAAGACTCAGCCCCAGCACCAGGAGCCCCTCTGGACCACCCAGGCCGCCAGCCCCGGCACCGCCTGGGTCCAGGTTCCCGCTCGGAACGCCGCCTTCACCTGGTCACCCCCGAGCTCCCTGCCGACGGCCGCCGGCGTCACCACCCGCGCTCAGCTCGCCCGTCTCTCCGCCAACGAAGCGGCCGGCCGCCCGTGGTGGGACGACGGACCCGCGGCGAAGACCGCCAAGGCGACCACCGCCTCCGCCCCCAGGCCGCCCCGCCGCTGACGCCCACTCTTGCGTGTGTCCCTGCGTGTGTCCCTGTGTCCCAGTTTGTGCGCTTGTGCAGGGACAGGGCCAGCGAGGCGTCCGCGGGGAGGTCGAGCCGACCCCTCCCAAGGGCCGCGATGCTGCCCCAGGCCCGGGTGACCGGCCTGCCGGCGCCTTCCCCGCCCGCCCGACTTCGAAGCGAAGGAGCTTCCCGCTTGGCCCGCATCCGCTGCTGGAACGCCAGCATCCTCGCCGCCTACACCCTGGCCATCGTCGGCTCCAACTGGCTCACAGCCCACCGCGGTTTCATCGCAGTCGGGTTCGGCCTCCAGGCGACCGCCGGGACCTACTGCGCCGGCGCCACCCTCGCCCTGCGTAACCTGATCCAGGAGCGCTCCGGGCGAAGGAGCGTGGTCGCTGCCCTCGTCGTCGGCGCCGCGCTCTCCGCCGTCACCTCGCCAGCGGCCCTTGCTGTGGCCAGCGGAGTCTCCTTCCTGATCAGCGAGTTGCTGGACACCGCCGTCTACACCCCGCTGCGCCGACGCGGCTGGATCCGCGCCGTGCTGATCGGCAGCGCAGTCGGAGCCCTGCTCGATACCGTCGGCTTCCTCTACCTCGCCCACCTCCCCATGAGCCCGACGGCCATCGGCGGGCAACTCGTGGGCAAGACCTGGGCGGTCTGGATACCCACCGCGGCTCTGGCCGCGTGGACCCGGCTGCGCCGACGACCCGCGTGCGCTACCTAGCCACGGCCTCCAGCAACGCCGCTCGCTCGCTGATGTCCGCAGGCGTACTCGACTGCATGACCACCCCCGCCCAGAGCGTCCGCATCCCCGAGGGAGCCGTGTACGCGTGCGACAACGGACGCTTCGGCCGAGGATGGCCCGGCGCGACCCGCTGGTGGTCCTGGCTCGTGACCACCGTCGACCGCTACGGCCTTGACCGGTGCGCGTTCGCGGTCGCCCCCGACGAGCCCATGGATGCGCACGCCACCCTCCGTCTGTCGGCGCCCTGGCTGCCCCGCATCCGGGACCAGCACGTGCCGGCCGCCTTCGTCGCCCAGGACGGCTGCGAGGAGGGCCTGATCCCCTGGGACGATCTCGACGTGCTGTTCCTGGGCGGGTCGACAGACTGGAAGACCGGTCCGGCCGCCCGCCGAGTCACCCTGCAAGCCCGCGAACGCGGCATCCCCGTCCACATGGGACGCGTCAACTCCCTCAAGCGCCTGCGGCTCGCCCAGGACTTCGGCTGCACCAGCGCCGACGGCACCTTCCTCGCGTTCGGACCCGACCAGAACCTCCCCCGGCTCCTCTCCTGGCTCACGGCCGTGAACACCACGGCCAACCCGCCGCTGCCAGGGCTGTAGCAGCCACCCGGCCACTGTCGACCGGGGCCCGCGACTGCTACCCGGCCCTGCCGACCGCCTTGCTCCCCGTCCCCCGATTCAGGAGGCCGCATGCCCACAGCCTCACCACTTCCCCGGTCGTCCGCGCCCGCCCCCGGGAACCTCCAGGTGGTCGTCGGCCACCACCCCGGCCTCCAAACGCCGGTCGCCCAGGCGATGCCTGGCGCCGCGCGGTGGCTACGCCAGGCCGGCTTCGTCCGCGACGCCACGCTGGGCCTGTACCGGCCGCGCCGAGGCACTCCCGCACACACCGCCGAGTACCAGCTCCAGGACGCATGCCACCTGCTCGCCTACCACGGCTTCGGTGTCACCCGCGTCTACAGCGAGGCCGAGCAGCGCGACCGCCTCGACGAGCCCGACCTGGGCCCCCAGGGCGTGGCCCTGACGACAGGCTCCGGCAGCGCGGACAACGCGTCCCTCGTCCGCGACATCCAGGACGGGCATCTCGTGATGCTCGCCCACCACCAGTCCCGGGACACGGTGGAGTTCCTGGGCCGCTACACCGCCAGCGGCGCGGGCGTCGTCGGCCGAAGCCCTGACTTCGGCTACTTCGGCCTGACCAGCTTCCCCGAACTCGACGCGGCCGGCAGCGCCTGGGCCGCCCGCGGCTACGCCACCCAGCTCCCTTCAACGGAACCGCGCCGAGCCGCCGCAGCGGCTTCCTCGTCGGCGCGCGCCCAGCCCCTCGCCGCAGCCGCCGAAGCGGTGCCACCGGCCTTCACGCGCTCGGCGCCACCTAAGAGGGCTCGATGACGGGTCCGCGCCGACCGTCCGCTGCCGAGCGCATAGCCCAACTGCGCAGCGAGGCACTGCGGTTCGGCGACTACCAGACGGCGGAGCTGTCGGATCTCGAACTGCTGAACAGCGAGGTGGAGTCCGCGCGGCGAGAGCAGATCGAGACCCGCGACCGCTACATGGGCCTGCTGACCTCCCTGCGCCCCCACGAGGAGGCCGTCCGCCGGGCGGCGGTCGCAGGCTTCAAGGAGCAGGCGGACCGCTACGCCCAGCAGCAGGTCTCGCAGCACATGCGGCACTTCGGCGAAGTGACCTACCGGGCCGCGAACCTGCCGGCGCGGCCGAACGAGCAGCAGGTCGAGGCCATCCGCTCGGCCGCCGTCATCGCCCAGTCCCTGCTCAGGCAGGACGAGCCACCCAGGGAGTGGATCGACCCGGGTGGCGCCCGCCAGACGCTGCGCACGATCGGACACGTGGTCGGAGTCCTCGACGGCAGCGAAGGTCTGACCGGCGCCGAAGTCCTCTCCCAGATCAAGGCGGTCCTCGACCACGACCCCCTGCCCGACCTGTTCGCACTGGCCGACCGGGGAAGCTCACCCCGCGCACCGCAGCCCCGGCCCGAGTTCGCCGTCGGCCCCGGCTGGATGCCTGTCCACCTCACGTTGTGGGCCTACCAGACCGAACCGGGCGAAGCCCACATCAAGGCGTATCCGCTCGGCACGGACTGGTACCTCGACCTGTGGTCGGCCGACGGCACTCTGCTCGCCTACGGCATAGCCGCCGCCGACGACGTCGGCGCACTCGCCCGCGCGCTCACCGCGCACGCCCCCGGCTGGGCGGCCGAGCGGAGCGGCGACTACGCCTGGGAGCGGTTCGAGGACACCGCCCGCGAGCTGCACCAGCCCGCAACCACTACCGCGCGGGCTGCTGCCGCGGCCCCGGCCGCTCGGCGCACCTCGAACCGGAACGCTCCTGTGCCGTCCGACTCCGCCGCCGGTCCGGCACAGGCGGTTCCCACGCACCAGCAGCCCCGGCGCCCCCGCTGACCGGACCCACCAGCAAGGAGACCTGTGCCAGTCCACCTGGATGCCGACGCCGAGGGAATCTACGCCGATGCCTTCCGCTTCCGCGAGCGGGAACTGCTCGCCGCGGCAGGGTTCGTCGAGACCGAACCCACCCGCCTGCGGATACCCGCCTCCCGCGCCCCGCTCGACGCGATGATCGACGTCGAGTACGCCGTCGACCTGCTCCTCGGCGCGGGCCAGGAGGTCACCATCGGCAGCGCCGTCACAGCGGCCGACGAACCCTTCCGCCGACCCCAGCCTGTTTACCACCGCCACAGCCGCAGTCGGCCAGCTCGAAGGGGAGTGGAGGGTGGAGGCGTTCCGCCACCCAGTGCTGGCGCCCTCGATGTCCTGGGCAGCCGACGGCAGCCGCACCCGGGCTGCGAGCCGCGAAGCGACCGGCGCCGCCGAATACGTCGAGCTGACCGGGCCCGATGGCGTGCACTTCATGCTGGTGCAGCCCATGGACACCCGCCAGGTCACCATCACGCCGGCCACGCCCACCAGCCTGCCCCCGAGCATGCGCCCACCGGCCGTCTACAGCGGAAAGCCGACCTACGCCGCCGCCGAGCCCGAGGCCATCGCAGCCGAGTTGGACCTGATGCTCCCGGCATACAAGTCCGCAGCGCACCTCGCGCGGCTGGCCGTCCTCAGCGGCCTGGTGCGCGACCTCGACGGAATCTCCACCACGTGGGGAGCTGTCGAAGCCGCCTTCGAACGTGAGCCCCGGCCTGACCGTACCGAACGGCTCGCAGCCCGCCGGCACCGAGACCGCACCGCCTGGAAGGCCATGGAGTCCAGCACAATGGTGCTCCGCGCCGTCCTCGACCACACCCAGCGCCTACTCGACACGCGACAGTTGAGTCCGGACAGCGGGCCGGCCGAGGCACTCAAAGACCTCACGGAGACGGCGCGGACCCTGAACGACCGGTTCCTCAAGCAGTGGAACAGGAAGCAGACCAGCGGCACGCTGGAGGCACAGATCAAGGCGGGCGACCGCATGAACTGGGCCTGGCCTCTCGCGGAATCGCTGCGGACCCAACTACCCCAGATCATCGCGCTCTCCGACGCAGCCTCGGCGACTCGCCCGGCAGTCTCCTCCCGTGCCCAGGCCGCTCGATCCGGGCTCCGACGAGGCCCGGCGGGAACTGCCGCCGCTCTGGTCGAGGGCTGGAAGGCAGCCATCCGCTCGGCAAACGGCAGGCGCCGGTGAACCTCGGCATCCGTGCGCACTTGTGGGATTCGGCGAACCGCCGGAGTCCGGCAGGCTGCCCGAACTCCAGGGGAGGGCGGAACGACGGTGTTCAGCGATCCAGCGGAAGCCGCCCCCGGATCGCATCGGCCCCGTCTAGGCTGGGACCTGATTGGACGATCGAGCACTGACCGTCCCGAAGAGGTCTGCGGGCGTACCCCTGGCGTACCAGTGGCGTACCGAGACGCCTTGGGACGATCGGCAAACAGTGGCAACGAACGAGACCGACCAGGCAGTCACGGGCCCGCCAGACTGGTCGTCGACGGCCTCTGACCAGCAACGATACGGGACCTGGCGGGACTATCGGTCATAGATGGGACCGAGTGAGACCGCTCGGGTGGCCAGCGCTCCTGGCACCGCAGCGGACTTTTAATCCGTAGGTTGTGGGTTCGAGCCCCACGCGCCCCACCGAACGATCAAGGGCCGACTCCCGCTCGCGGAGCGCGCGAATGCCCGCATGCCTGGCGCGACTTCAAGCAGCGCGGCTGAGCATGGGCGTGTCTGCACCGCCGTGGGTGGCCGCCATATGGACGCAATCGGCGGTCGAAGCCCCGGAAGAGGTCGTGGTCGAGCTCCGAGGGAGGGGCCTGTCGGATACAGGGGCCGGCTCCCGGAGTAGGACCAGTAGGCCGCTCGGACGCACGTGCGGTGACCGGACGTCAGGGGCGTCGTTCCCCGGACATGAAAAAGATCATCGCGCTAGCCGCGATCACCCTCACCGCCCTGACCTTCGCCGCTCCTGCCCAGGCGGACAACGACAGCAACTTCGGCGGAGGCGTCAACGCCGCGAACAACTGGAACTTCACCGCCGCCGCCGTGTGCCTGCAGGAGGTCGCCGTCGTGCCCGTCCTGGGTGACTGGGTCGGCGACCACGTGAACAACTGCTCGAACGGCAACGTCATCGACCACACGGTGCAGGCCGTCGAGGGGGCTCTCCCTCACTGACGCCACGAGCCCCCGACACTTGAGTCCGAAGCGTCGGGGGCCTTTCGTTTCGGAGATGGCGAGGACGCCAGTCGCCCGAAGCTACGAGGGATACGTGCAGGACACCGCGGGACGCAGATACCCCTTCGCCCGAGGCGGGTGCACCAACAACACCGCCGGGCAACACCGGCGGGGCGACAGTGAACTTGATCGTCTTCACCGGCAACTGAGGTGAAACAGGCCCCGGCCGCCCGCGAGGGGCAGCCGGGGCCTGTCTGTCTTGCTGGGGTCAGCCGCGGACGATGTTCTCCGCCTGCGGGCCCTTCTGGCCCTGGGCGACGTCGAACGTCACACGCTCGCCCTCCTGCAGCTCCTTGAAGCCGGAGCCGCTGATGTTGGAGTAGTGGGCGAAGACGTCCGGGCCGCCGCCGTCCTGCTCGATGAAGCCGAAGCCCTTCTCGGCGTTGAACCACTTCACGGTGCCCTGAGCCATGATGATCTCCCATTCGGGACGAAGGGGCACGCGCGGTGCGTACCCCGGGGGTTGTCGCGTCCTCGAACAGCAGCAGCAGGTGAAGCGGTACGGCGGACAGCGAATCTCGAAGGTCACGTTACCCCGATGACGGTGGTCCGTGGTGGACCATCCGGCAGTTCGAGCCCTACGTGCCCCAGGTCAGCCGCGTGTGACGTTGGCGGCCTGGGGACCCTTGGGGCCCTGCTCGACGTCGAAGCTGACCGGTTCGCCCTCTATGAGCTCGCGGTAGCCGTTGGAGTTGATGGCGCTGTAGTGGACGAACACGTCCGGGCCGCCGCCCTCCTGCGCGATGAAGCCGTAGCCCTTCTCGGAGTTGAACCACTTCACAGTGCCCGTTGCCATGCAGGTCTCCCGTTCGGAACGAAGGGCGCGCGCGGTGCGCGCCCCTTGGTCAGTCGCGTCCTCGAACAGCTCGAACAGCAGGTGCAGCCGCAGCACCGGGGACAGCGAACCACGGTGATCACGCTACCCGCCACGCCCGCGCCCCGAACCCGTTCGGTGCAGAAGATTCGGCGGAGGCGCGGGCGACACTGGGCCCATGAGTGAACGGATCGGGATCAGTTGGGCGGAGATGCGCGTCCGCCTGGTCGGTGCGCGGAGCTACTGGGTGTCCACGGCGTCCCCGGCCGCGGTGCCGCACGCCATGCCGGTGTGGGGCGTCTGGCTGGGGGAGCGGTTCTGGTTCAGCACCGGAAGCGGAACGGCGAAGGCGCGGAACCTCGCGTCCAACCCGCGGGTGAGCGTCCATCTGGAGAGCGCGGCGGAGGTCGTCTCGGTCAGCGGCGTCGCCGAGGCCGTGCCCGAGGCCGCGCGACCTCCGGAGGTGGATGCGGCCTACGCCGCCAAGTACGCGCTGCCGCGGACCGGCGAGCCGGCCACCATCGTGGTCGGCGGCTCACCCGTCTTCGCGGTCACGCCGCGTCGCGCCCACGGGTGGTTCGAGGGCGCGTTCGCGGAGTCGATGACGCGCTGGCGCTTCCCGGAGGCGGGAGGGGCGCCCGTCGCGGAGGCCATGAGCTACCCCCCGGACCCGGTGTAGCCGCTGCACCGGCCGCACCGGCCGCACCGGCTCCGAGCGGCTCCGAGCGGCTCCGAGCGGCTGAAGCCGCTGAATCGGACGAGTCGGCAGCCCGCCGGAGACGCCGCTCGGCCGCCACAGAGAAACCACAAAGACCCTTCCTACCCTCACCGGGTCAGCGGGTGGAGCCCACCGACGCGTGCAGACGCGCACCCGCCCGCTGCGGTTCGGAAGGAGACGACCATGCCCCTCGTCATGCCCAAGCGCGCCCGTCTCGTGATGGTCGGAGTCGCCGTCGCCGGCACGCTGCTCGCCGGAGGCCCCGCGTTCGCCGCGTCCGGCGGCTCGGCGAGCCCCCGCCGCGCAGGGGCCGAAGGGCGACGGCGCGCACGCGCTGTGCCTGCGGGTGCCCAAGCTGGAGCGCCGCGTCGAGCGCGACCTGGCCCGCCTGGCCGCGGGCCCGAACGTGCGCGGTTCGGTCGCCCGCCTGGAGGCGCGCGTCGACAACGCGAAGAAGCTGGACCACACCGCGATCGCGACCTACCTGCAGGACCGCCTCAACACCCGTGAGGCTCTGGTCGGCACGCTGAAGCAGCGTCAGACGGACCTTCAGGGCGTCCAGACCTGGTGCGGCGCGAACGACAACGGCAAGGGCGCCAAGTGAGCACGGGCGCGCACAGGCTGAGGGCCGGCCTCGCCGCGGCGGCGGTCGCGGCGGCCGCCCTGCTCACCCTC
>NZ_BBPO01000019.1:61963-117380 GCF_000787815.1 Streptacidiphilus neutrinimicus | reverse complement strand
GCCGTGGCCTCCCGGTCGGAGGCGCCGGTGCGCGGCAAGGCGCCCGCGCGGCCCCGCCCGCCCGCGCCGAGGAGGCCGGGGCCCGGCGGGACAAGGCTGCGGCTCGGTGAGCCCCGGAAGCGGCTGCGCGGGATGTGGGTGGCCCTCGCGGTGGTGTTCGCCCTGTTCGCCGGCCGGCTGGTGCAGCTCCAGTTCCTGGACTCCACCGCGCTCGCCGAGGAGGCCAGCGCCAACCGGTACGTGACGACGCCGCTCGCGGCGCAGCGCGGCACGATCACCGACGCCGACGGCGCCGTGCTCGCCACCACCGTCACCGCGTACGACGTCACCGCCGACCCGACCATGCTCACGCCCCAGCAGCTGCACGTCACCGACGGGCCCGCGCAGGCCGCCGCGCTGCTCGCGCCGATCCTGGGGCAGGACCAGAAGACGCTCCAGCAGGCGCTGACAGCGAAGAACCCGAAGACGGACATGTACCGTCTCATCGCCAAGCAGCAGACCCCGCAGACCTGGAACCAGATCAACACGCTCAGCAACGCGCTCGCGTACAAGGCCGGTTCAGGCCACTGCCTGGTCGAGAACACGCTGGCGCTCAAGGCCGGGGACGAGGGACGCGTCGACGAGGCCTGCGCCAACCCGCTCGCCGCGATCTTCCACGCCCGGCACGACAAGCGCGTCTACCCGGACGGCGGCCTGGCCGCCAACGTGCTGGGGTTCGTCAACGCCGACGGCATCGGCTCCGGCGGGCTGGAGCAGCAGTACGAGAAGCTGCTGCGCGGCGTGGACGGCAAGCAGGTGTACGCGCAGGCGAACGGCCGCGAGGTGCCCACGGCGGGCGGCCAGCACGAGACCGAGCCCGTGCCCGGCTCGAGCCTGCGGCTGACGCTGAACCGGGACATCCAGTGGGAGGCCCAGAAGGCCATCTCCGACCAGGTGTCCAAGAGCCAGGCCCTCGGCGGCTACGTCATCGTCCAGGACGTCACCGACGGCCGGATCCTGGCCATGGCGACCGCTCCCGGCTTCGACCCGAACGACCTCGCGCACGCGAGCCCGGCCGCGATCGGCAACACCGCCCTCAGCGACGCCTACGAGCCCGGCTCGGTCAGCAAGCTGATGACGATGGCCGCGGTGCTCCAGCAGAACGTGGCCACCCCCGAGACGCACGTCACCGTGCCGGGCGCGCTGCCGCGCGCGGACCGGGTGTTCCACGACGACGTCGCCCACGGCACCGAGCAGCTGACGCTGAACGGCGTGCTGGCGCAGTCGTCCAACATCGGCACGATCCTGGCGGCGGAGCACCTGGGCTCGACCCAGAGCCAGGCCGACCAGGTGCTCTACGACTACTTGTCCAAGTTCGGCATCGGCCGGCCCTCGGGGCTGGACTTCCCCGGGGAGACGCAGGGCATCCTGCCGCCGCCGCAGCAGTGGAACGGCTCACAGCAGTACACGATCCCCTTCGGTCAGGGTCTGGCCGTCAACGCGCTGCAGACCACCTCGGTCTACTCGACCATCGCCAACGGCGGCGTCCGGGTCGCGCCGACGCTGGTGGAGGGGATCACCGGACCGGACGGCCGGTACACCGCGACGCCCGCGCCGGCCACCACGCGCGTGGTGAGCACGGGCGTGGCGCAGCAACTGGCCGAGATGCTGCAGTCCGTCGTCGGCAGCGAGCAGGGCACCGGCACCATGGCGCAGATCCCCGGCTATCTGGTGGCCGGCAAGACCGGTACCGCGAACAGGGCCACCGGGTCCGGTTACAGCGGTTACACGGCGTCCTTCATCGGTTTCGCGCCCGCGGACAAGCCGCGGCTCACCGTCTCCTGTGTGATCCAGAAGCCGGTGGGCGCGCACTTCGGCGGCGAGCTGTGCGGGCCGGTCTTCAAGCAGGTGATGGAGTTCGCGCTGAAGACACTCGACGTCCCGCCGACCGGCGCGGCCCCCGCGAACCTGCCTGTCAACTGGTGACATGGGTCACGGCGGGGTGGCAGACGGCGGAAAAGGATGGCGATACCCTCACATGACCAGCACGGATGGCGGCATGCACATGGCAATCAACTCCCCACTTGGCTCCGAGAGCACCGGTACGGGTAACCTCACCGCCGTGCCCCATCGTGATCAGCCCTCGCTCCGCCCCAGGACCACCGACGGCGTCGCCCTCGCGCAGGTCGCCGAGCAGCTCGGTCTGGGTGCTCCGGCGAGTGACGACACGCGCGTGACGGGCATCACCCACGACTCCCGAGCGGTCCTGCCCGGCGACCTCTACGCCGCGCTGCCCGGCGCCAACGCGCACGGCGCGGACTTCGCCGACCAGGCCGTCGCGAACGGAGCGGTGGCCCTGCTGACGGACGCCGAGGGCGCCGAGCGCGCCGCCGACGCCGGGGTCCCGCTGCTGGTCGTCGCCCAGCCGAGGGCCCGCGTCGGCGAGCTGGCCGCCGCGATCTACGGCCGCGCCGCCGAGCAACTGCTCTCCATCGGCGTCACCGGCACCAGCGGCAAGACCACCACCGCCTACCTGATCGAGGGCGCGCTGCGCGGCGCCGGCCGCACCCCCGGCCTGCTCGGCACCGTCGAGATGCGCGTGGGCGAGATGCGGATCAAGAGCGAGCGGACCACGCCCGAGGCCACCGACCTGCACGCGGTCCTCGCGATGATGCGCGAGGCGGGCGCGGACGCGGTCGCCATGGAGGTCTCCAGCCACGCGCTGGTCTTCGGCCGGGTCGACGGCGTCGTCTACGACGTCGCGGTGTTCAACAACCTGACGCCCGAGCACCTTGACTTCCACCCGGACATGGACGACTACTTCCGGGCCAAGGCGCAGCTGTTCACCCGCCGCCGGGCCCGGGTCGGCGTGGTCAACCTCGACGACCACTACGGCCGTCGCCTGGCCGCCGAGTCCGAGATCCCCGTCCTCACCTACTCCGCCTCGGGCGACCCGGCCGCCGACTGGCGCGCCGAGCAGGTGCACCTCGGCCACGCCGACTCGCACTTCCGCGTGGTGGGCCCGGACGGCCAGGCCGCCGACGCGTCCTCGCCGCTGCCCGGCCCGTTCAACGTCGCCAACGCGCTCGCCGCCATCGCCGCCGCTGTCACCGCCGGGCTGCCGCTCGACGCGGCCGTCGCCGGCGTCGCCGCGGTGCCGGGCGTGCCGGGCCGGATGGAGCAGGTCGACGCCGGACAGCCGTTCCTCGCCGTGGTCGACTACGCGCACAAACCGGACGCGCTCGAGGGCGCGCTGCGCTCGCTGCGCGAGGTGACCAAGGGCCAGGTCCTGGTCGTCATCGGCTGCGGCGGCGACCGCGACCCGTTCAAGCGCGGCCCGATGGGCGCCATCGCCGCCCGCTACGCCGATACCGCCATTCTGACCAGCGACAACCCGCGTTCGGAGGACCCGCTCGCGATCCTCGCCGCGATGTTCGCCGGCGCCGTCGAGGTGCCGGAGGAGAGCCGCGGCGACGTTCTGGTCGAGCCCGACCGCGCGCGGGCCATCGCCGCCGCCGTCGCCCGCGCCCACGCCGGGGACTCGATCCTGGTGGCCGGCAAGGGACACGAGGTCGGCCAGTACGCCAAGGGCGAGACCCGCCCGTTCGACGACCGCGTCGTCCTGCGCGACGCCATCGCTTCTCAGACAGCGCAGTCCAGTCTCATTGCCCAGTCCACCCCCATGGACGTCGAGGAGTAGAGCCAACGTGATCCCCCTGACCCTCGCGGAGGTGGCCGAGGCCACCGGAGGGACGCTCGTTGACGCACCGGACCCGCAGGCGCGGGTCACCGGCCCGGTGGTGCACGACTCGCGCCAGGTCACGCCCGGTGCGCTGTTCGTCGCCGTGGCCGGCGAGCGGGTCGACGGCCACGACTTCGCCCAGCGGGCCGTCGCCGAGTCAGGCGCCGTCGCCGTGCTGGCGAGCCGCCCGGTCGGCGTCCCCGCCGTGGTCGTCGCCGACGTGCTGGAGGCCATGGCCAAGCTGGCCCACGCCGTCACCGCGCGGCTGACCGACACCACCGTCGTCGCGCTCACCGGCTCGACCGGCAAGACCAGCACCAAGGACCTCATCGCGCAGGTGCTGGGCGCCAAGGGCAGCTGCGTCTACACCGAGGGCTCGTTCAACAACGAGATCGGCTTCCCGCTGACCGCCCTGAAGGCGAGGCAGGACACCGAGTTCCTGGTGCTGGAGATGGGCGCGCGCGGCAAGGGCCACATCGCCGAGCTGTGCGCGATCACCCGGCCCAAGGTCGGCCTGGTCATCAACGTCGGCACGGCGCACCTGGGCGAGTTCGGCAGCCGCGAGGGCATCGCCGAGGCCAAGGGCGAGCTGGTGGAGGCGCTGCCCGCCGACGGCGTGGCGGTGCTGAACGGCGACGACCCGCTGGTGCGCGGCATGGTCCCGCGCACGCAGGCGCGCGTCGTCTTCTACGGCGAGGCCGAGGACGCGACCGTCCGCGCCGAGGATGTCCGATTCGACCAACTGCAGCGTGCCTCGTTCACCTTGAGCACACCCACCGGTTCCGCGCCGGTGGCCCTGAAGCTCTACGGTGAGCACCACGTGAGCAACGCCCTCGCCGCCGCCGCGGTCGCGACCGTGTGCGGGCTGGGCGTCGAGCGGATCGCCGCCGCGCTGAGCGAGGCCGGGAGCCTGTCCAAGTGGCGGATGGAGCTGACGGAGCGTTCGGACGGCGTCACCGTGATCAATGACGCGTACAACGCCAACCCCGACTCGATGCGAGCCGCCCTGCGCGCGCTCGCCGCGATCGGCGGGAGAGGCCCGGAGGCCCGTCGCACCTGGGCGGTCCTCGGGGAGATGCGGGAACTCGGCGAGGAGTCCCTCGCCGAACACGATGCCGTGGGCCGGCTCGCGGTCCGGTTGAACATCGCGACCCTGGTCGCGGTGGGCGGCCGGGAAGCGGCCTGCATGGAGCTGGGCGCGAGAAACGAAGGTTCGTGGGGTGAGGAATCGGTGCTGGTGCCCGACGCGGATAGCGCGGTCGAGCTGCTCCGGGAGCAGGTTCGGCCTGGGGACGTGGTCCTGGTGAAGGCGTCCCGTTCGGTGGGCCTGGAGAAGGTCGCCGCGGCCCTGCTCGCGCAGGACGCGCAGGTCGGCGGCGCCGTCGGGGAGGCTGGTCGTTGATGAAGGCGATCCTCTTCGCCTCGGCGTTCGGCCTGTTCTTCTCGCTGGTCGGCACTCCGGTCCTGATCCGGATCCTGGCCCGTCACGGCTACGGCCAGATGATCCGCGACGACGGCCCGCAGGCGCACCACAGCAAGCGCGGCACGCCCACCATGGGTGGCATCGCCTTCATCCTGGCGACGCTGGTCGGCTACGGGCTGACGCACCTGATCATGGGGACCAAGCCCACCATGTCCGGGCTGCTGGTGCTCTTCCTCTTCGCGGGGATGGGCCTGGTCGGCTTCCTGGACGACTACATCAAGATCGTCAAGCAGCGTTCGCTCGGTCTGCGGGCCAAGGCCAAGATGGCCGGCCAGCTGATCGTCGGCATCGTCTTCGCGGTCGGCGCCCTGCGCTTCCCGGACCCGGCCGGCACCACGCCGGCGTCCACCAAGCTCTCCTTCGTGACCGACTTCGGCTGGTCGCTCGGCCCGGTGCTCTTCGCCATCTGGGCGCTGTTCATGATCCTGGCCATGTCCAACGGCGTGAACCTGACCGACGGCCTGGACGGTCTGGCCACCGGCGCCTCGGTGATGGTCTTCGGCGCCTACGTCTTCATCGGCATCTGGGAGTACGGCCAGAACTGCGCCACCGCGGCCACCGCCGGGGCGCAGTGCTACCAGGTCCGCGACCCGCTCGACCTGGCCGTCGTCGCGGCCGCGCTGATGGGCGCCTGCTTCGGCTTCCTGTGGTGGAACACCTCGCCCGCCAAGATCTTCATGGGTGACACCGGGTCCCTCGCCCTCGGTGGCGCGCTCGCGGGTCTGGCGATCTGCTCGCACACCGAGATGCTGCTCGCCATCCTCGGCGGCCTGTTCGTGCTGATCACCCTGTCCGTGATCATCCAGGTCGGCTCGTTCCGGATGACCGGCAAACGCGTCTTCAAGATGGCACCACTCCAGCACCACTTCGAGTTGAAGGGCTGGTCGGAGGTGCTCATCGTGGTCCGATTCTGGATCATTCAGGGACTGTGCGTCGCCGTCGGCCTCGGTCTCTTCTACGCTGGCTGGGTCACGTCGTAAGAGAACAGGCGAGCGTAATTGAGCAGCGGTGAGGTCGCGGACGGTATGACGGCTATCAACTGGGAGAACCTGCACGTCACGGTGGCCGGGCTGGGCGTCTCCGGCGTCCCCGCGGCCAGGGTGCTGCACAGCCTCGGCGCGGTCGTCACCGTCGTCGACGGCGGTGACGGCCCACGTCAGCAGGCCCAGGCCGAGGAGCTGCGTGATCTCGGCGTCACCGTCCGCCTCGGCGACGGCGACTCCCTGCCCGACGACACCGAGCTGATCGTCACGGCCCCGGGCTGGCCGCCCTACGCGCCGCTGTTCCAGGCCGCGGAGAAGCTGGACATCCCCGTCTGGGGCGACGTCGAGCTCGCCTGGCGCCTGCGCCGCCCGCACCCGGAGACGGGGGAGCCCGCGCCGTGGCTCGCCATCACCGGCACCAACGGCAAGACCACGACGGTCCGCATGCTCGCCTCGATCCTGACGGCGGCCGGCAAGCGCACCGCGGCCGTCGGCAACGTCGGCGTCTCGGTGCTGGACGCCGTGCTGGCCGAGGAGCCGTACGACGTCCTGGCGGTGGAGCTCTCCAGCTACCAGTTGCACTGGGCGCCGAGCGTGCGCCCCTACTCGGCGGTCGTGCTCAACATCGCGCCGGACCACCTGGACTGGCACGGCTCGATGGAGGCCTACGCAGCCGCCAAGGGCCGGATCTACGAGGGCAACGTCGTCGCCTGCGTCTACAACGTCGCCGACCCGGCGACCGAGGAGCTGGTCCGCGAGGCCGAGGTCGAGGAGGGCTGCCGCGCCGTCGGCTTCACCCTCGGCGCGCCGGCCCTGTCCCAGCTGGGCGTCGTGGAGAACCTGCTGGTGGACCGGGCCTTCATCACCGACCGCCGCCACGCGGCCGCCGAGCTGGCCTCCGTGGAGGACGTCCAGCCCAGCGCCCCGCACAACATCGCCGACGCCCTGGCCGCGGCCGCGCTGGCCCGCGCCTACGGCGTCGAGCCGCGCGCCGTCCGCGACGGCCTGCGCGCCTTCCGGCCCGACGCCCACCGCATCGCCTTCGTGGCGGAGGTGGACGGCGTCGCCTACGTCGACGACTCCAAGGCGACCAACCCGCACGCGGCGGCCGCCTCGCTGGCCGCCTACGAGTCGGTGGTCTGGATCGCCGGTGGCCTGGCCAAGGGCGCCGAGATGGGCGACCTCGTCGCCACGGCCGCCCCGCGCCTGCGCGCCGCCGTCCTGATGGGCGCGGACCGCGCGGTGATCAAGGCCGCCCTGGACGAGCACGCCCCGCACGTGCCCGTCTTCGAGCTCCCGGACGGCGTCGTGGGCGCCGCCGCGATGGAGGCGGTCGTCAACGCGGCGGCCGGATTCGCCGAGTCCGGCGACACCGTGCTGCTCGCTCCCGCGTGCGCGTCCATGGACATGTTCACGAACTACGGCGAGCGCGGCGACCTGTTCGCCGCGGCGGTGCACGCGCTGTAGGCAGTGCCTCCACGCTGATCGGCGGATGACCCGGTAGGGTCGTTCGCCGATAGTCGTCGTGCCGGGGAGAGGACCACCGAAGTGCCGGAAGCGAACGTCGCAACCTTCCGGTCCTACAGTCGGCTCAGTGGCGTCAGAAGTGCCTGGCGGAGCTTTCAGCGGGGCCTCGAAAGACCGCTGACGCCGTATTACCTCATTCTCGGGTCCTCCGCGCTGATTCTCGTGCTGGGCCTGATGATGGTCTTCTCCGCCTCCCAGATCCAGGCGCGGCTGGACGGGCTGCCGTTCGACTACTACTTCAAGAAGCAGCTCATCTCCATCGTCATCGGCGCCGGCCTGATGTACCTCGGCGTGCGGATGCCCGTCCGCGCCCACCGCGCGCTGGCGTACCCGCTGCTGCTCGGCGTCGTCGTGCTGCTGCTGGCGGTGATGGTCCCGGGCATCGGGGTCGAGGTGAACGGCAACCGCAACTGGATCCGGCTGGGCGGCTTCTTCCAGATCCAGCCGTCCGAGTTCGCCAAGCTGGCGCTCGTGCTCTGGGCGGCCGATCTGCTCACCCGTAAACAGCAGATGAAAACTCTCGGTGAGTGGAAGCACCTGCTGATCCCGCTCGTCCCGGTGGGTTTCCTGCTGCTCGCGCTCGTCCTCGCCGGCGGCGACATGGGCACCGCGATGATCATCTGTGCGCTGCTCTTCGGGCTGCTGTGGATGGCGGGAGCGCCCACGCGCCTGTTCAGCGCCAGCGCCCTGCTCGCGCTGCTGGCCAGCGCGGTCCTCATCATCACCGTGCCGCACCGGCTCTCGCGCCTCGGCTGCATCGGCGCCACGCACGTCGGCGCGGACGGGTCCTGCTTCCAGGCCGTGCACGGGATCTGGGCGCTGGCCTCGGGCGGGATCTTCGGGACCGGGATCGGCGCCAGCGTGCAGAAATGGGGTCAGCTGCCGGAGCCGCACACCGATTTCATCTTCGCCGTGACCGGTGAAGAGTTGGGTCTGGCGGGGACGGTGTCGGTCCTCGTTCTCTTCGCGGCACTAGGGTATGCGGGTATCCGCGTGGCCGTACGCACGAAGGAGCCGTTCATCAGGTACGCAGCGGGAGGCGCCACCACCTGGATCATGGCCCAGGCCATGATCAACATCGGTGCGGTGCTGGGACTTCTGCCCATCGCGGGCGTCCCGCTCCCGATGTTCTCCTATGGCGGGTCCGCGCTGCTGCCGACCATGTTCGCGATCGGCCTGCTGCTCTGCTTCGCGCGCAGCGAGCCGAGGGCGAGGGCGACGCTCGCCGCGCGGAGCAAGCGCAGGAGCAAGGGAAACAAGCAGGCTCGGCGCCGGTTCCTCCGGCGGCCCCACAAGGAGCGGTGAATTTCGGTGCATGTGGTCCTCGCCGGCGGTGGCACCGCCGGTCATATCGAGCCCGCACTCGCGTTGGCTGACGCGCTGCGGCGCAACGACCCCACGGTCGGCATCACCGCGCTCGGCACCGAGTCGGGGCTGGAGACGCGGCTGGTTCCCGAGCGCGGCTACGAGCTCGCGCTGATCCCGAAGGTCGCCCTGCCGCGCAAGCCCTCCGGCGACCTGATCACCCTGCCCGGCCGCCTCCGCAACACCGTCAAGGCCGTCCAGGACATCCTGGAGCGCACCAAGGCGGACGTGGTCGTCGGCTTCGGCGGCTACGTCTCGATGTCCGCGTACTTCGCGGCCAAGCGCAGCGGCGTGCCGATCGTCATCCACGAGGCGAACGCCCGTCCCGGCGTCGCCAACAAGATCGGCTCCCGCTACACCGACTACGTGGCCGTGGCCACGCCGGACAGCAAGTTCCAGAAGGCCCGCTACATCGGCATCCCGCTGCGGCACACCATCGCCAACCTGGACCGCGGCATGGCCCGCCCGCAGGCGCGGCAGTACTTCGGCCTGGAGCAGAACCTGCCCACCCTGCTGGTCTCCGGCGGCTCCCAGGGCGCGCGGCGCCTGAACGAGACGGTCCAGGCCGTCGCGCCGCGGCTGCAGCAGTACGGCGTGCAGATCCTGCACGCGGTCGGCCCGAAGAACGAGCTGCCGCCCGTCAACGACCTGCCGGGCATGCCGCCCTACCGGGCGGTGCCGTACCTGGACCGGATGGACCTCGCCTACGCCGCCGCGGACCTGATGCTCTGCCGGGCCGGCGCGATGACCGTCGCCGAGCTCGCCGCCGTCGGCCTGCCGGGCGTCTTCGTGCCGCTGCCGATCGGCAACGGCGAGCAGCGCCTGAACGCGCAGCCGGTCGTCCGCGCGGGCGGCGGCCTGCTGATCGACGACGCCGAGCTCACCCCGGACTGGGTGCTGCAGAACGTGCTCCCGGTGCTCACCGACCCGCAGCGCCTGTGGCAGATGTCCCACGCCGCGGCCGAGTTCGGCCGCCGCGACGCGGACCAGCTGCTGGCGCAGATGGTCTACGAGGCGGTCGACGCACACCGGAGCGGCCGCCGCCGTGGCTAGGACCCTGAGTCGGAACCCCGGCTGGCTGCCACCCCTGCGGCTCCGCCGTGCTGGCTCGGGTCGCACGGTGCCGTCGATCGCAGGGCGGCCCGAGCACAGCCGGAGTTCCGACTCAGGGTCTCGCGTCGGGGTCGAGGAGCCGAAGGCGGGCCCTGAAGGGGAGCGCCCGCCCCGGCCCCGGCTCAGGCTGTCCCGCCGGGGGATCGTCGTGCTGTGCGGCCTCGTCGCCGCGCTGCTCGGCACCGGCGTCTGGCTGGTCTGGTTCTCCTCGGTCTTCGACGTGCGCACGGTCTCCGTGGCCGGGCTCAGGACGCTGACCAGGGCTCAGGTGCTGCAGGCCGCCCAGGTGCCGCTGGGCGGCCCGTTGGAGCAACTGGACACCGGCGCGGTGGAGGCGCGGGTGGAGAAGGCGCTGCCGCGCGTCGACCACGCCGCCGTGTCCACCTCCTGGCCGCACTCGGTCCGGATCACCGTCACCGAGCGGGTGCCGGTCGCGGCGGTGCGCGGCGCCGACGGCCGGTACGCGCTGGAGGACACGACGGGCGTGCGGTTCGTGACGCTGTCGACGCCGCCGCCCGGCGTGCCCGTCGTGCAGCTCGCGCTCTCGGACGCCGGGAGGGGCGAGCTCGCTCAGTTCCCCGAGACGGTTCTGGTGGCGGGCGCGGTCGAGGTGGCCAAGTCCCTCCCGCCCGCCGTCGCGAGGCGCACCTCGCTCGTCGTCGTCCACTCGTACGACGACATCGAGCTGACGCTCACCGGCCCTTCGGGCACGGTCTATTGGGGCAGTCCCGAGCAGAGCCCGCGCAAGGCCGTCGTGTTGGGCGCACTGCTGAAGCAGTCCGCACACGGATACGACGTGAGCGCACCGACGGATCCCGCGCTGCGGTCTTGACGGACCGTCTACTGTGCCGTGACGCTTGTTGACCCCCGTGTACGCGCGGAGACCTTAGATCACATAGGCTCACAAGAAAAAACCGCTTGCTCGGCGTGTCCGTTGAACCGGCATGCCCAGATGCCTACTGTCCTAGTGACAGTGGATAATGCAGCAGTGACATAGCATTAACTCTAAACCTCATGTTTAGGGTTCGGGTCGGGAGCGTCGAAAGCACCGCCCCTTCGGTATGAGTAGACAGATCCGAGGCGAGAGGCCTTCGACGTGGCAGCACCGCAGAACTACCTCGCAGTCATCAAGGTCGTCGGTATCGGCGGCGGCGGCGTCAACGCCATCAACCGGATGATCGAGGTCGGGCTCAAGGGCGTCGAGTTCATCGCGATCAACACCGATGCCCAGGCGCTGCTGATGAGCGACGCCGACGTGAAGCTCGACGTGGGCCGTGAGCTCACCCGCGGCCTTGGCGCCGGAGCCAACCCCGAGGTCGGCCGCAAGGCGGCCGAGGACCACCGCGAGGAGATCGAGGAGGTCCTCAAGGGGGCCGACATGGTCTTCGTGACCGCAGGCGAGGGCGGCGGCACCGGCACCGGCGGCGCGCCCGTGGTCGCCAACATCGCCCGCTCGCTCGGCGCGCTGACGATCGGCGTGGTCACCCGCCCGTTCACCTTCGAGGGGCGCCGCCGCGCCAACCAGGCGGAGGACGGCATCGCGCAGCTGCGCGAGGAGGTCGACACCCTCATCGTCATCCCCAACGACCGCCTGCTCTCCATCTCGGACCGCCAGGTCAGCGTGCTGGACGCGTTCCGCAGCGCCGACCAGGTGCTGCTCTCCGGTGTCCAGGGCATCACCGACCTGATCACCACCCCCGGCCTGATCAACCTCGACTTCGCGGACGTCAAGTCCGTGATGAGCGGCGCGGGTTCCGCGCTCATGGGCATCGGTTCGGCGCGCGGCGAGGACCGCGCGAAGGCGGCGGCGGTCATGGCGATCTCCTCACCGCTGCTGGAGGCGTCCATCGACGGCGCCCGCGGCGTCCTGCTCTCCATCTCCGGCGGCTCGGACCTGGGCCTGTTCGAGATCAACGAGTCGGCGCAGCTGGTCAGCGAGGCCGCGCACCCCGAGGCCAACATCATCTTCGGTGCGGTCATCGACGACGCCCTCGGCGACGAGGTCCGCGTCACCGTCATCGCGGCCGGCTTCGACGGCGGCCAGCCGACCCCGATCGTGCGCGAGCCGATCGTCCGCTCCGCGTCGAGCGACCGTCCGGCGGCGACGCCGGAGTTCCCGCGGGCAGGCGCGGGTTCGTCCGCGGCGGGCTCCACGGCGACGGGCCGCAGCATCCACACCCTCGGCAGCGTGCCGCGGGCCGAGGACAACCCCCGTCCGACGCCGGCCCCCGAGCCCACCATCCCCCCGGTCCCGCAGCAGGCCCCGCCCCGCCCGCCGTACGTCGACTCGGCGGCGGAGGAGCTGGACGTCCCGGACTTCCTGAAGTGACGCAGTCGCTGTAGGTGCACCCCCCGGGGGGCGCGAGGCTGCAACACCATGCGGCTCCGCCGCGTGGGCGCGAGCGACCACCCAGTGCGGATGGCCCTGCTCGCTCGGCGACGCACCAGTTCAGGTGGCTTGTCGCGCAGTTCCCCGCGCCCCTCGGTTTCCTCCCCGTGTGCCATAAGGTGATCCCATGATCGGCCAGCGGATTGACCTGGGACATGGAGTGCACGCCGCCTTCACGGACCGGTGGGGCGGGGTGAGCGCGGAGCCCTACGCGGAGCTGAATCTCGGGGGCGCGGTCGGGGACGACCCGGCCGCGGTCCGGGAGAACCGGAAGCTCGCGGCGGCCGCGCTCGGGATCGACCCGGCGGACGTGGTCTGGATGAACCAGGTCCACGGCGCCGAAGGCTTCATCGCGAGCGGGCGGCAGGCGGACGGCGAGGCGCCGAGCGTCGACGCCGTGGCGACCCGGGTGCCCGGCCTCGCTCTCGCCGTTCTCACGGCGGACTGCACGCCGATCCTCCTCGCCGACCCCGTGGCCGGCGTCGTCGGCGCCGCGCACGTCGGGCGGCCGGGGCTGGCGAAGGGGGTCGCCGACACCGTCGTGGCGCTGATGCGCGAGCTGGGGGCCACCGGTATCGAGGCGATGATCGGGCCGAGCGTGTGCGGACGGTGCTACGAGGTGCCGGCGGCGCTCCGGGCCGAGGTGGCGGCCGGGACGCCGGAAGCCTTCGCCGAGACGAGCTGGGGGACGCCGTCCCTCGACATCCCGGCCGGCGTCGCCGCCCAACTCGCCCTGCGCGGAGTGACGGTCCGCAGCGGCCGGCACGTCTGCACCCTCGAGTCCGAGGACCACTTCTCCTACCGGCGGGCGTCGCGGACCGGACGCCTGGCGAGCTACGTCTGGCTGGATCCCAAGTGACAAATCTGACATCAGCGGAGCGTCTGGCCTTTTCAGACCGACTGGCAGAACTCCGGACAAACCTCGCCGCAGTGGAGGCGCGCATCGGCGCCGCCTGCGCGGCCGCCGGGCGGCCGCGCGACGAGGTGACCCTGGTGGTCGTCACGAAGACCTACCCGGCGTCCGACACCCGGCTGCTGGCGGAGCTCGGGGTGACCGACGTCGCCGAGAACCGCGACCAGGATGCGGCGCCGAAAGCGGCGGAATGCCGGGATCTGGCCCTTGCTTGGCATTTCGTCGGCCAATTGCAGACCAACAAAGTCCGTTCCGTTCTCCGGTACGCCGACCGCGTGCATTCCGTGGACCGGACCAGGCTCGTCGACGCGCTCTCGGCGGAAGTGGTCAAATCCGGACGAGCCGAGCTCGGCTGCCTGATTCAGGTCGGCCTGGAGTCGGAGACCCCGGAGGGGGCGCACCGCGGCGGAGCCGCGCCGAGTGAGGTCGAGGCGCTGGCGCAGGCCGTAGCGTCCGCCCCTGGCCTGCGACTTGACGGTCTGATGGCGGTGGCGCCGCTGGTGGGACCGTTCGCAGGCGACGCAGGCCGTGCCTTCGGCCGTCTCGCGGAAATCGCATCCCGCGTACGCGAGACCCATCCTGCTGCCACGATGGTCTCTGCCGGGATGTCAGGAGACCTGGAAGAAGCCATTGCTGCCGGTGCGACACACGTACGCATCGGTACGGCGGTACTGGGTGCGCGGCCGACGCTCCGGTAACGTCACCGGTTAGAAGATCAGACCGGAGAACAAATCCGGACATTCCAGAATCTCTCCGGGGAGCCGGAGGGGAACCGTGGATCGTAGTACCTCCCGGACCGATCCACCACAGAGCGGAGGACAGGAGTATGGCCGGCGCAATGCGCAAGATGGCGGTCTACCTCGGTCTCGTGGAGGACGATGGCTACGACGCCCAGGGTTACGACCCGGACGACGACTACGACCACGAGCCCGAGCCGCTGAGGACCGGACAGACCGAGGAGGTCCGTCGCCCGGCCGCGCCCGTGGCCGCCCCGGTCGCCGCCGCTCCGGTGGCCGCCTCGGCGGTCGTCGCCCCGATGCGGGCGCCCGAGCAGCGCATCGCGCCAGTGGCGTCCATCACACCCGAACGTCGTCTCGTCGAGAAGAGCGCCCCGGTGATCACGTCCAAGACCGCCTCCGAGCGGGAGCCGTACCGCATCACCACGCTGCACCCGCGAACCTACAACGAGGCCCGTACCATCGGGGAACACTTCCGTGAGAACACCCCTGTGATCATGAATCTCACGGAGATGGACGACACGGACGCCAAGCGCCTCGTAGACTTCGCGGCTGGACTCGTCTTCGGGCTTCACGGCAGCATCGAGCGCGTGACGCAGAAGGTGTTCCTGCTGTCTCCTGCTAACGTCGATGTAACGGCGGAGGACAAGGCACGGATCGCCGAGGGCGGGTTCTTCAACCAGAGCTGACAGGCATGAAGGGCGAGGGGAGACACGGTGAGCGTTGTATGGCAGGTGCTGTACATCGTCCTGATGTGTTTCTTCGTCCTGCTCCTGGCCCGCATGGTGATGGACTGGGTCCAGTTCTTCGCCCGCGACTGGCGGCCAGGGCGGGCCATGGTCGTCCTGCTCGAGAGCATCTACACCGTCACGGATCCGCCGCTCAAGTTGTTGCGGCGGTGGATCCCTCCGGTGCGGATCGGGGGAGCGGCCCTCGATCTTGCCTTCATGCTGCTGATCATCATTGTGTTGATCTTGATCCAGGTCGTGGGGGCACTGTGACCGACGCAGACGCCCGGCTGTCCGACGATCACGTTGAGGTGAAGAAATGGCATTGACCCCCGAGGACGTTCGGAACAAGCAGTTCACGACCGTCCGCCTCCGCGAAGGCTATGACGAGGACGAGGTCGACGCCTTCCTCGACGAGGTGGAAGGCGAGCTGACCCGCCTCCTGCGCGAGAACGAGGACCTGCGCGCCAAGCTGGCCGCCGCGACCCGTGCCGCCGCCCAGGCGCAGAACCAGCAGAACATGCGCAAGGAGCTGCCCGGCCCGCAGGACGGTCCGCAGCAGCAGCGCCCCGGCGCACCCGTGCCCGCCGCCATATCCGGCCCGCCGGTTCCGCAGCAGGGCATGCCCCAGCAGGGGATGCCGCAGGGCATGGGCCAGCCCGGCATGCCGCAGGGCATGGGCCAGCCGGGCATGCCCCCGCAGGGCATGGGCCAGCCCGGTATGCAGCAGGGCATGCCGCCGCACATGCAGCAGCAGATGGGCGGCCACCCCGGTCAGCCCGCGCTCCCCGGCCCCGGTGGCCCGGGCGGCCCGCAGCTGCAGCCGGCCCCGCAGATGGGCGGCCCCATGGGCGGCCACACCATGGGCGGCGGTCTCGCCCCCATGCAGCAGCAGCCGATGATGCCGCAGCAGCAGAACAACGACTCCGCTGCCCGCGTCCTGGCGCTGGCCCAGCAGACCGCCGACCAGGCGATCGCCGAGGCCCGCTCCGAGGCCAACAAGATCGTCGGCGAGGCCCGCAGCCGCGCCGAGGGTCTGGAGCGCGACGCCCGCGCCAAGGCGGACGCGCTGGAGCGGGACGCGCAGGAGAAGCACCGCGTCGCGATGGGCTCCCTGGAGTCCGCGCGGGCCACGCTGGAGCGCAAGGTCGAGGACCTGCGGGCGTTCGAGCGTGAGTACCGCACGCGTCTGAAGTCCTACCTGGAGACGCAGCTGCGTCAGCTGGAGTCCCAGGCGGACGACAGCCTCGCGCCGCCGCGGACCCCGGCCACGGCTTCGCTCCCCCCGGCTGCTCCCCTGCCCCAGCCGGCGATGAGCCCGGTTGGCGCCTCCCCGATGAGCGCGGGTGGCCCCTCCTTCGGTGGCAACCAGACGTTCGGCGGCCAGCAGTCCTTCGGCGGCGGCCAGAACGGCCCGTCGTTCGGCGGCAACGCGTTCCAGCCGGCCGGCGCTCAGCCGACGCCTCCGGCGGCGATGACCCAGCCGATGGCGGCCGTCCGTCCGCAGCCCCCGCTGCAGCAGGCGCCCCAGCCGATGCGCGGGTTCCTGATCGACCAGGACGACGAGAACTAGGGTCGTCATACGAGAGGGCCCCGTTCCGGGAAACCGGAGCGGGGCCCTTCTGCGTCGCTCGGCCCTTCTGCGTCGCTCAGGAGAGAGTGACGACCGCGGCCACGCCGTGGTGGACGTCGAGCGCCGCTTCACCGGTCACGAGTGCGGCGTCGAGCGGGCCGAGGTCGGCGCCCTCGACAGTGGCGGCGCCCTCGAGGACGACGGTGAGGGTGGTGCCCGTCACAGCGGTGCTCGTCCTGACGAACCGGACGTCCGCGGAGACCGCGCCGCGGCGCGTCATCACGTTGAAGTCGACCAGCGGGCCGCCGAGAAGACGGCAGTCCGTCCGCGCGTCGCCGGAGAAGGCGAACGGCGAGAAGCGCTCCGAGACGACCGTCTCCACACCGTCGACCGTGAGGGCCATGCCCTCGCCCCGGACGACGGTGATGATCCGGTCGACGCCCTCGAAGAACGAGAACGGACCGCCGGAGGCGACATCGGCGAGTGAGACCCGCCAGTCGAACTCGCCCGCCCCCGACGGCGACGACGCGACCTCGCGGGTCACGCCGCCGCCGTTCTTCCAGGGACTGGCCACGCGGTCGGCGGCGCGCAGTACCTGAAGAGTCGTCATCCTCAGACCTTGCGCAGCCAGAACGTCAGGCCCAGGGCCTCGTCCGCGAAGGGCGCGGCGTCGGCCCAGTCGGGCTCGCCGGAGGCGAAGTCCGTGGCGAGGACCTCGTCGGCGAGGAGCGCGCCGTGGGCGGCAAGCGCCTCGGCCGTCTCGTCGGTGGCGGCGACGTAGCGCAGCACGATGCGGTCGGAGACCTCCAGGCCCGAGTTCTTGCGGGCCTCCTGCACCTGGCGGATGGCGTCGCGGGCGACGCCCGCCAGGCGCAGCTCCGGGGTGATGTGCAGGTCCAGGGCCACGGTCGCGCCGGACTCGTTGGCGACGGCCCAACCCTCGCGCGGGGTCTCGGTGATGACCACGTCCTCCGGCGTGAGCTCCACCGTCTCACCGTTGACCTCGACCGACGCGGTGCCGGTCGCGCGCAGCGACGCGGACAGCGCCGCGGCGTCGGCGGCGGCGACCACCTTGGCCACGTCCTGGACGCCCTTGCCGAAGCGCTTGCCCAGGGCGCGGAAGTTGGCCTTCGCCGTGGTGTCGACGAGCGACCCGCCGACCTCGGCCAGCGACTCGATCGCGGCGACGTTCAGCTCCTCCGCGATCTGCGCGAGCAGCTCCGCCGGGAGCTCCTCGTAGCCGTGCGCGGAGACCAGCGCGCGGGACAGCGGCTGGCGGGTCTTGACGCCGGAGTCGGCGCGCGTCGCGCGGCCGAGCTCGACCAGCCGGCGCACCAGCGCCATCCGGCGCGACAGCGCCGGGTCGATCAGCGACTCGTCGGCGACGGGCCAGGTCGCGAGGTGGACCGACTCGGGGGCGTCCGGCGCCACCGGGACGACCAGGTCCTGCCAGACCCGCTCCGTGATGAACGGGGTCAGCGGGGCCATCAGCCGGGTCACCGTCTCCAGCGCCTCGTGCAGGGTCGCCAGCGCGGCCGGCTCGCCCTGCCAGAAGCGGCGGCGGCCACGGCGCACGTACCAGTTGCTGAGGTCGTCGACGAAGGAGGAGAGCAGCTTGCCGGCCCGCTGGGTGTCGTACGCCTCAAGGGCCGCGTCGACGTCGCGGACCAGGGCGTTGAGCTCGCTCAGCACCCACTGGTCCAGCATCGGCCGGTCGGCCGGCGCGGGGTCGGCGGCGGACGGCGCCCAGCCGGCGGTGCGGGCGTAGAGGGCCTGGAAGGCGACGGTGTTCCAGTAGGTCAGTAGGGTCTTGCGGACGACCTCCTGGATCGTGCCGTGGCCGACGCGTCGCGCCGACCAGGGCGAGCCGCCGGCGGCCATGAACCAGCGCACGGCGTCGGCGCCGTTGGTGTCCATCAGCTCGATGGGCTCCAGGATGTTGCCCAGGTGCTTGGACATCTTGCGGCCGTCCTCGGCCAGGATGTGGCCGAGGCAGACGACGTTCTCGTAGGAGGAGCGGTCGAAGACCAGGGTGCCGACGGCCATGAGGGTGTAGAACCACCCGCGCGTCTGGTCGATGGCCTCGGAGATGAACTGCGCCGGGTAGCGCTTCTCGAACAGCTCCTGGTTCTTCAGCGGGTAGCCGTACTGCGCGAACGGCATGGAGCCCGAGTCGTACCAGGCGTCGATGACCTCGGGCACGCGCACGGCCGTCTTCTGGCAGCTCGGGCACGCGAAGGTGACGTCGTCGATGAACGGGCGGTGCGGGTCGAGGCCGCTCTGGTCGGCGCCGGTGAGTGCGGAGAGCTCGGCCAGCGAGCCGACGCAGGTGAGGTGGTCGTCCTCGCAGCGCCAGATCGGCAGCGGGGTGCCCCAGTAGCGGTTGCGGCTGAGCGCCCAGTCGATGTTGTTGTTCAGCCAGTCGCCGAAGCGGCCGTACTTGACCGTCTCCGGGTGCCAGTTGGTGCGCTCGTTCTCGCGCAGCAGGGCGTCCTTGACCGCGGTGGTGCGCACGTACCAGGAGGGCTGCGCGTAGTAGAGCAGCGCCGTGTGGCAGCGCCAGCAGTGCGGGTAGCTGTGCTCGTAGGCGACGTGCCGGAAGAGCAGGCCGCGGTCCTTGAGGTCGGCGGTCAGCGCCTCGTCGGCCTTCTTGAAGAAGACGCCGCCGACCAGCGGGACGCTCTCCTCGAAGGTGCCGTCGGCGCGGACCGGGTTGACCATCGGCAGGCCGTAGTTGCGGCAGGTCGCGAGGTCGTCGGCGCCGAAGGCCGGAGCCTGGTGGACCAGACCCGTGCCGTCCTCGGTGGTCACGTACTCGGCGTTGACGACGTAGTGCGCCTCGCCGTCCACGTCCACGAGCTCGAAGGGACGCCGGTAGGTCCAGCGCTCCATCTCCTTGCCGGTGAAGCGCTCGCCGGTGGTGGTCCAACCCTCGCCCAGCGCCTTCTCGACGAGCGGCTCGGCGACGACGACCTGCTCGGCGCCGTCGGTCGCGACGACGTAGGCGACCTCTGGGTGGGCGGCCACGGCGACGTTGGAGACCAGCGTCCACGGGGTCGTCGTCCAGACCAGCAGCGAGGCCTTGCCGGCCAGCGGGCCTCCGGTCAGCGGGAAGCGGACGTAGACCGACGGGTCGACGACCGTCTCGTAGCCCTGGGCCAGCTCGTGGTCGGAGAGGCCGGTGCCGCAGCGCGGGCACCACGGGGCGACGCGGAAGTCCTGGACCAGCAGGCCCTTGTCGAAGATCTGCTTCAGCGACCACCACACGGACTGGATGTAGTCCGGGTCCATGGTGCGGTAGGCGTCGTCGAGGTCGACCCAGTAGCCCATGCGCTGGGTCAGGCGGGTGAACGCGTCGGTGTGCCGGGTGACGGACTCGCGGCACTTCGCGTTGAACTCGGCGATGCCGTAGGCCTCGATGTCCTGCTTGCCGGAGAAGCCGAGCTCCTTCTCGACGGCCAGCTCGACGGGCAGGCCGTGGCAGTCCCAGCCGGCCTTGCGGGCGACGTGGTAGCCCTTCATGGTCCGGTAGCGCGGGAAGACGTCCTTGAAGACGCGGGCCTCGATGTGGTGCGCGCCCGGCATGCCGTTGGCGGTCGGCGGGCCCTCGTAGAACACCCACTCCGGGCGGCCCTCGGACTGCGTGAGGCTCCGCTCGAAGATCTTGTGGTCCTGCCAGAAGGAGAGGATCTGGTGTTCGAGCGCGGGCAGGTCGACTTGGGCGGGTACGGCGCGATACAGCGCGGTCATGATTCCTCCGGCGGAACTGCGAAACAGCTGTCTCCGACGGAGGGACGAGGCGACGCGCGCCCCGCGGTACCACCCTCCTTGGCCGCACGTACGGGACTGCGGCCCCCTCATTGGGGTCAGCGGCCGGTTCTACTCCACCTGGCCGAGGGCCCGGCGTTTCCTCCGACGGCTCCGGGGTGATCTTCTCGCTGCGCACGCCCCCGGGCTTCCACCGTCCCCGGGTCTCTCCTGGCTGCGTTCGGCGGTACTCGTCCCCATCCACGCCTTGCTGCGGAAGAAGTCTATAGGGATCGCCGCCGTGATTTCGCGCCCAATGCACGCGCGCCCCTGCACGCCCCCTGTGAGGTGACGCGCCGGTAACGGACACACCGGGCGATTATCGCGTCACGTTCTGGGCACAACTCCCTTCGTCCAGTCGTCCTTCATGCTGCAGGACCACGCGGCCCGGGCAACCGCGCTGGTGCAGCCAGGCGAGTGGAAGGGCGTACTTCGGTATGTCCCGTTGTGGTGGCATTCGCCACGGTTTATCGTTCCGGCACCGAGAGAAGGCCGGTCAGTCATGCACGAAGGGGTCGAGGGAATGGCGGACAAGGCAAGCAGCCGAGCTGGCGGGACACGCCGCGCCGGAGTGTCCGTGGGCGACCCGGGGGAGAGCATCGTGACGCGCAACAAGACCACTGCCGCCACCCGGACGACGCACCAGGCCACCGGCGCGCGTCTGGACCCGGCCGCGCTTCCGGTCCGCCCGGGTGAGGACCCGTGGACGGCCGAGGAGGTCATGGAGCTCCAGTCCGAGCTCACCGCCGAGGCGGCCGAGCTGAGGGCCGAGATCCACACGGCCGAGGAGGCCGTCAGCGGACTGATGCGCGACTCCGGCGACGGAGCCGGCGACGACCAGGTCGACGCCGGTACCAAGAACATCTCGCGCGAACACGAGCTGTCGCTGGCCGCCAACGCCCGCGACATGCTCGCCCAGACCGAGCGCGCGCTGCTGCGCATGGCCGGACCGCAGTTCGGGCTCTGCGAGTCCTGCGGCAAGGCGATCGGCAAGGCGCGCGTCCAGGCGTTCCCGCGCGCCACGCTCTGCGTGGAGTGCAAGCAGAAGCAGGAACGCCGCTACTGAGCCGTACCGGCGAGTAAGGCACCGTCCCCGGGTGCGGCCCCACACCGCGCCCGGGGCGTCGCGTGCCGTACCCTCGACGGCGACAGCCCAACCGACACGGTCACGCGGAGCGCATCATCAGTACCCAGGGTCACCAGAACGCCGAGGCTGCCGCTCCCGCCTCGGGTGAGGACGAGACGGTCGAGACGGTGGAGCCGACGCCGGTCGTGAAGAAGCGCCGCATCGGCGTCCTGCTGAGCGTCGCGCTGCTCGCCTACCTGCTCGACCTCGGCAGCAAGCTGCTGGTCGTGGCCCAACTGGAGCACAAGGACGCCATCCGGCTGATCGGCGACTGGGTGCAGCTCACCGTCATCCGCAACCCCGGCGCGGCGTTCGGCATGGGCGCGGCGCTGACCGTGGTGTTCACGCTCATCGCGACCACGGTCATCGTGGTGATCATCCGTCTGTCGCGTCGCCTCTACAGCCTGCCCTGGGCGGTCGCGCTCGGCCTGCTGCTCGGCGGAGCGTTCGGCAACCTGACCGACCGCATCGTCCGCTCGCCCGGCCTGTTCCGCGGCGCGGTCGTCGACTTCATCTCGGTCAAGCACTTCGCGGTCTTCAACCTGGCCGACTCGGCCATCGTCTGCGGCGGCATCCTGGTGGTCCTGCTCTCCTTCCTCGGCACCAATCCGGACGGCACGGTCCAGCGCGACAAGTGAGCGGCGCCCGGGGGACGGGCGCCCGCAGGTGGGAGGGGGCGTCCGGCTCGGCCGGGCGTCCTTCGTCCATACGGCATACTCGTGACGGTGAGCACCGTTCCCCAGATCCGCGCCCTGCCCGTGCCCGACGGCCTCGAAGGCGAGCGCGTCGACGCCGCGATCGCCCGTATGTTCGGCTTCTCCCGCACGAAGGCCGCCGAGCTGGCCGCCGAGGGCAAGGTCACCGTGGACGGCGCCGAGGTCGCAAAGTCCGAGCGGGTCACCGCCGGAGCCTGGCTGGAGGTCGAGCTCCCCGCTCCGCCGGCGCCGGTGCAGATCGTCGCCGAGAAGATCGACGACATGAAGATCGTCTACGACGACGAGCACTTCGTCCTCGTCGACAAGCCCGTCGGCGTCGCCGCGCACCCGAGCCCGGGCTGGACCGGCCCGACGGTCATCGGCGGCCTCGCCGGGGCCGGCTACCGCATCTCCACCTCCGGCGCGGCCGAGCGCCAGGGCGTGGTGCACCGGCTGGACGTCGGCACCTCCGGCCTGATGGTCGTCGCCAAGTCCGAGCAGGCGTACACCTCGCTCAAGCAGCAGTTCCGCGACCGCGTGCCGGAGAAGCGCTACAACGCCCTGGTCCAGGGCCACCCGGACCCGCTGTCAGGCACCGTCGACGCCCCGATCGACCGCCACCCCAACCACGACTGGAAGTGGGCCGTCGTGGCCGGCGGCAAGCCGTCCGTCACCCACTACGACCTGATCGAGGCGTACCGCGCCGCCTCGCTGCTGGACATCAAGCTGGAGACGGGCCGCACCCACCAGATCCGCGTCCACATGTCGGCGCTGCGCCACCCCTGTGTCGGCGACACCACCTACGGCGCGGACCCGACGCTGGCCAAGCGGCTCGGCCTGACCCGCCAGTGGCTGCACGCCGTCTCGCTCGGCTTCGAGCATCCGGCCACGGGGGACTGGGTGGAGTTCACCAGCGAGTACCCGGCGGACCTGGCCCGCGCCCTGGAGATCATCAGTGCCGAGAGCTGAGGCCGTCGGCGGGGTGACGATCGCCGTCGCCGACGAGGCGGACATGGCGGACGTCCGGGCCGTGCGCCACGAGGTCTTCGTCGTGGAGCAGCGGGTCCCCGTCGAGCTCGAGTACGACGAGCTCGACGCGACCAGCGTCCACGTGCTGGCGCGCGCCGAGGACGGGACGCCGCTCGGGACGGGCCGTCTCATCCACGGTCCGCAGGCGCTGGCCGAGACCGGCCGCGAGGGCGTCGTGCTGCTCGGCCGCCTGGCGGTCCGTCAGCCCGCGCGCGGCACCGGGCTCGGGGCCGCGCTGGTCCGCGCGATCGAGGCCGCGGGGCGTGAACACGGCGGCGTGGAGCTGGAACTGCACGCCCAGGTCCAGGCCCTCGGCTTCTACGAGCGGCTGGGTTATGTCGCTTTTGGAGAGGAATACCCTGACGCGGGTATTCCGCACCGGAGCATGGTGAAGCGTCTGGCATGATGCTCGTGTGGCGCAGCTGACCCTCCTCTTCACGGTTTTCCTCTGCGCCATCATCACCACCCCGCTCGCCGAGCGGATCCGGATTCCGCAGCCCGTGCTGATGACCGTGATCGGCGTCGTGCTGGCTCTGCTGCCGTTCGTGCCGAACATCAGCATCGAGCCCGAACTCATCCTGCCGCTCGTGCTGCCCCCGCTCATCTACGCCTCCGCGCAGCGCTCGACGGCCCGTTACTACCGCCAGAACGCCCGCGTCATCCTGCTGCTGGCCGTGGCCCTGGTCCTGCTCACCACCGCCGCGGTCGCCGGCGCCATGCACTGGATCACCCCGGCGATGCCGGTGGCCGGCGCCGTCGCGCTCGGCGCGCTGATCTCCCCGCCCGACCCGATCGCGGCGGCCGCGGTCGCGCAGAGCGTCGGCCTGCCGCGCCGCCTGCTCGGCATCCTGGAGACCGAGGGGCTGTTCAACGACGTCACCGCGCTGGTCGTCTACGCGCTCGCCATCGACGCCGTGGTGACCGGTCACTTCTCCACCGCGCACGCCGCGCTGCGGCTGCTGCTGTCCGCGGTGCTGGCCCTCGTCTTCGGCGTCGGCATCGGCTGGCTCAGCGGCAAGTTGATGACGCTGCTCAGCGACGCCACGCTCCAGGTCGGGCTCAGCCTGCTGGTCCCCTTCGCCGCCTACGTGCTCGCCGACCAACTGCACGGCTCCGGCGTGCTGGCGGTGCTGGTCTGCGCGTTGTGGATCAACGACCGGGCGGTGGGCGCGGACGACGTCGCGTTCCGGCTCGTCGGCTCCGCGTTCTGGGACGTGGTCGAGCTGCTCATCTCCGGCATGGCCTTCGGGCTGATCGGCCTCGAGTGGTCCACCGTGCTGCACGAGGCCGGCAGCACCTGGCCGTCGATGATCGGCGACGCGGCCCTGGTCATCGTCGTCGTGGTCGGGGTCCGCTTCCTGTGGCTGCTGCCCGGTTCCTGGTTCGCCGCCTGGCTGGACCGGCGGCTGGGCCGCCGCGAGGACGTGACGCCGCTCGGCTGGCGGGAGTCGGTGGTGCTGTGGTGGGCGGGGATGCGCGGCGTGGCCTCGGTCGCGCTGGCGCTGGCCATCCCCTTCACCGTGCACGGCGGCGCGACCTTCCCGCTGCGCTACGAGATCGTCTTCATCGCCTTCTCCGTCGTCATCTTCACGCTGGTGGTCCAGGGCATGACGCTGCCGCTGGCGGTGCGCTGGCTGGGCCTGAGCCGGGACCAGAGCGCGGAGGACCACGAGGAGCGCCGCCTGTGGTACCGGGCCTCCCGGGCCGGGTTGATGCGGCTCAAGGAGATGGCCGCGAACGAGGAGCTGCCCGAGGAGCTGGTCGACCGGCTCAAGCAGCGCCAGGTCGACCGCCTCGCGCGCAGCCGCCCCGACCTCTACGACGAGCAGCAGCGCGAGGAGTGGAAGAAGCGGGTCAAAGTCGTCAAGACCCTGCGCCGGGTCGAAGGCCAGATGCTCGCGGCCTCCCGCGAGGAGATGCAGGCCGCGCGGATGGAGCCGGGCGCCGACCCGGAGCTGGTCGACCGCGTGATCCGCCAGCTCGACCTGCGCAGCGAACGTTGAATCCCTGTCACGAAAGGCACGTGTGAGCACCGACCCGCGGACGACGTCCGACATCGCATCGCAGCAGGCCGACGTCGAACTCGACGACTCGGGGGACGCGGGCTACGCCAAGACCCTGGCGCCCCGTCACATCAGCATGATCGCCATCGGCGGCGCGATCGGCACCGGCCTCTTCCTCGGCGCCGGCGGCAACCTGGCCAAGGCCGGGCCCTCGTTGGCCATCTCCTACGCGGTCGCCGGCGTCTTCGCCTTCTTCGTGGTGCGGGCGCTCGGCGAACTGGTGCTGCACCGGCCCTCGTCGGGCTCGTTCGTCTCGTACGCGCGCGAGTTCCTGGGCGAGAAGGGCGCGTACATCGCGGGCTGGATGTACGTGCTGAACTGGTCGACCACCGGCATGGCCGACATCACGGCCGTCGCCCTCTACGTGCACTACTGGTCGGTCTTCTCGTCGGTCCCGCAGTGGGTGCTGGCGCTGGTCGCACTGGCGGTGGTGCTGTCGATCAACCTGATCTCGGTCCGCCTCTTCGGCGAGATGGAGTTCTGGTTCGCGATCATCAAGGTCGCGGCCATCGTGCTCTTCCTCGTCGTCGGCATCGTGCTGTTGGCGACCCAGCACCAGATCGCCGGGCAGACGCCCGGCCTGCACATGATCAGCGACAACGGCGGCTGGTTCCCGCGCGGCGTACTGCAGATGATCGTGGTGCTGCAGAGCGTGGTCTTCGCCTACGCGGCGATCGAGATGGTCGGCGTCACGGCGGGCGAGACGGCGGACCCGGCCAAGGTCGTCCCGAGGGCGATCAACTCGATCTCCTGGCGCATCCTGATCTTCTACGTCGGATCGATCGTCATGCTGGTGCTGCTGCTCCCGTGGACCGCGTACTCGGCCGGCGAGAGCCCCTTTGTCACCGTCTTCTCCAAGCTGGGCGTGCCGGGCATCGGGGGCATCATGAACGCGGTCGTGCTGACGGCGGCGATGTCCAGCCTCAACTCCGGCCTCTACTCGACCGGCCGCATCCTGCGCTCGCTGGCCGCGGCGGGCTCGGCGCCCGCCTTCACCGGCCGGATGAGCCGTACCCAGGTCCCCTACGGCGGCATCCTGCTGACCGCTACGGCGGCCCTGATCGGCGTCGCCCTCAACGCCTGGCTCCCGGGTGAGGCCTTCGAGATCGTCGTGAACATCGCCTCGCTGGGCGTGATCTCGACCTGGATCATGATCATGGTCTGCCACGCCCTCTTCGTCCGCCGGGCTCGCGCGGGCCACGCCGAGCGCCCCGCCTACCGCCTGGGCTTCTCGCCCTGGATCGAGCTGGTGACGATCGCCTTCCTGCTCTTCGTCGTGGTGGAGATGGGCGTCTCCGGCGGCACCGTCGGCCGCTGGACGGTCCTGCTGATCGTCCCGATCGCCGCGGCGCTGACGGCGGGCTGGTACGCGCTGCGGCGCCGCGCCTGAGGGTCACTCCACCGCGGCCGGCCGCGAGGGCGCCGGCTGCGGGAAGACGCGGGTGTGCTTGACGCTGCCGAAGGCGAACTCGGACTCGATGGAGGCGATGCCGGGGATCGCGTGGAGGCGGGTGCGGACCAGGCGTTCGTAGGCCTGGAGGTCCTCGACCACGATGCGGAGCAGGTAGTCGGTGCTGCCGGCCATCAGGTAGCAGTCCTGGATGTGGTCGATCCGTTGGACGTGCGCCTCGAAGGCCTCGACGCTGGCGGCGTTGTGGCGTTCCAGTCCGATCCGCACGAAGGCGGTCACCGGCAGGCCGAAGACGGACTGGTCCACCAGGGCGGTGTAGCCCTCGATCACCCCCGCCTCCTCGAGCCGGCGCACCCGGCGCAGGCAGGGCGAGGGGGAGAGGCGGACGCGGTCGGCCAGCTCCTGGTTGGTCAGTCGGCCGTCCTGCTGCAGCTCGCGGATGATCGACCGGTCGACGGCGTCCATGGTGCTCGGGTCTCCTGAATGGCTGATCGTGGCAGATCCTGCCTCTTGGCTGGTCTCTGGGGACATTTTTAGCAATCGCATGCCGCACCTGTCGCCATAGCATTGCCGCGTTCCCGCCATTTTCGGCAGCTAGTGGAGTCACGCCGCCATGCCCCCGACGTCCGCCCCGCCCCTCGCGACCCTGCCCGCCGCCGAGCGGACGGCGGCTGCCGAGCCCACCGCCCGTCGGCTCGGGCGGCGGGTGGCCGACCCTCTCGGCGTCGCCGCGCTGCTGGCGACGGTCTGCCTGTGGAGCGCGTTCGCGCTCAGCGACCGGGCGCTCGCCGCCTCCTCGCTGCGCCCGGCGGACGCGGCGCTGATCCGCTTCGGCCTCCCGGCGCTGGTGCTGGCCCCGGCGCTCTGGCGGCGGCGCGGGCAGTTCACCAGCGCGGCGGGCCTGCGCTGGGCGCCCGCTTTGAAGATCGTCCTCGGGGGCGGGGTCCCCTTCTACCTGGCGGCGACCTACGGCGGCGCGCTCACGTCGGCGGCCTTCGTCGGCGCGCTGGTGCCGGGGATGGTCCCGCTCTTCATCGCCGCGCTGGCGGTCCGCGCCGGCCGGGCGCCGCGCGGGCTGCAGGGCGCGGGCCTCGGCCTCATCGGTCTGGGCGCGCTCGCCCTGGTGGGGCCCGATCTGGCGGGGCCCGGTCTCGCGGGGGTGGACGGGCGCACCCTCGCCGGGGTCGGCCTGCTGCTGCTCGCCAGCGGACTCTGGGCGATCTACACCGTCGGCCTGCGGGAGATCTCGCTCGACCCCGTCGCGTCCATGGGGCTGCTCTGCGTCCCGACCTTCGCTGTCATCGCCCTGCTGGCTCTGCCCGGCGTGCTGCCCAGCACCCTCCTCAGCCACGCCGCGCCGCGCGACGTGCTGCTCTTCGTCCTCGTCCAGGGCGTCGGCACCGGCGTCTGCTCCGGCCTCTTCTATGCCACGGCGATCCGCCGTCTCGGCCCCGAACGCTGCACCACCGTCGGCAGCCTCAGCCCCGTCCTGACGGCCGCAGCCGCCGTCCCCCTGCTCGGCGAACCCCTGACCCTCCCCGTCCTGGCCGGCACCGGGTTCGTCGCGGCCGGCGTGATGCTGGCCAATCGACGCGTCGTCCACTCCGGGGGGATGTAGCAGCCAAGCGGAGTCCTCGGCCCCCTGTGGTGGCGGGGTCACGACGAGTCGGTGCGGAAGCTGCTTGTGCCCCGCCCCGGCGGGGCTGTCCCCTCACCCCGCCGTCCGCACGCGCGGGAGCGCCTCCGGGTGGTGGTCGCGGAGCCAGGCGAGGAGGTGTTCGCGGGTCGCGCACTTGAGGGTGTAGGCGTCGTCGGGGTTGCGCGTCGTCATGGTCGCGCGGATCACGATCGTGGACGGGGTGGTGTCGAAGACGACTAGGCCCCAGTCCCGGCCGTCCCACTCCTTGCTGTCCAGCAGCAACCGGTGGAACTCCTCGCGCAGCTCCGGGACGGGAGTGGTGTGGTCGAGGTGGAGCAGGACCCAGCCGGTGGTGTGCGGGTCGGCGCGGGTCCAGTTCTCGAAGGGCCGGCTGACGAAGTAGGAGACGGGGACGACGAGCCGGCGCTGGTCCCAGAGGCGGACGACGAGGTAGGAGAGGGTGATCTCCTCCACCGTGCCCTGCTGTTGCTCGACCACCACCGTGTCGCCGATGCGGACCAGGTCGCCGAAGGCGATCACCAGCCCGGAGAAGAAGTTGCCCAGCGTGCTCTGTGCCGCGATGCCGGCGACGATGCCGATCAGTCCGGCCGAGGCCAGCAGCGAGGCGCCGACGGCGCGCATCTCCGAGAAGGTCAGCAGCATCGCGCCGACCGTGACCAGGATCACCAGCGCGCCGGCCGTCCGCCGTAGCAGGCTGATCTGCGTGCGCACCCGCTGCACCCGGGAGGGGTCGTCGGCGACCTCCTGGTACCGGGAGAAGAAGGCCGTCAGCACGGCCGCGACGACCCGGCCGGCCAGCCAGCCGACGGAGGCGATCAGCGCCAGCAGCAGGCCGTGCCGGACGTCGCCCGCGTGGCTGTCGAAGAGCTGCGCCAGCGGCGCGTTGGCGAGCAGCAGGCCGAGGCAGACGACGCACTGCAGCGGGATGCGGCAGCTCCGCAGCATCGGCCAGACGGTCGTCTCGGGGTGCCGCGCGGCGACGCGCTGCAGCGCCTTGTCGACCAGCCAGCCGATGAGCAGGGTCAGGCCGATGGTCAGCGCGAGGGCGATCAGCTGGCCGATCACGTTCCACGACATGCGGGGCTTCGGACCTGTCTCGATATGTCTGCTCAGCCGGAAATCCTCCCGGCATCATAGGGTCCTGCGTGCTGCTTTGCCTTCAGGCTCACGGGTCCCTAGGGTTGTTCTCTACCCCAGTCGCCGCCCTCGTGAGGAGTGCCGTCCGCCGTGGCCGACAGCTTCGTTCACCTGCACGTTCACACTGAGTTCTCGATGCTGGACGGGGCCGCGAAGAACGGCAAGATGTTCGCTGAGGTGGAGCGGCAGGGCATGCCCGCGATCGCGATGTCCGACCACGGCAACATGTTCGGCGCCTACGAGTTCTTCCAGATCGCGCAGAAGCACCCGGTCAAGCCGATCATCGGCATCGAGGCCTACGTGGCGCCCGGCAGCCGCACCCACAAGAAGCAGACCTTCTGGGGCCAGCAGGGCGGCCGGATGGCCGGGGGGGACGCCAGCGGCGAGGGCGGCAAGGACGTCTCCGGCGGTGGCCGGTACACCCACATGACCATGTGGGCCAAGAACGCGGGCGGCCTGCGGAACCTGTTCAGGCTCTCCTCGCTCGCCTCCATCGAGGGCTACTACATGAAGCCCCGCATGGACCGCGAGATCATCTCGCAGCACTCCGAGGGCATCATCGCGACCACCGGCTGCCCCTCGGGCGAGGTGCAGACGCGGCTCCGCCTCGGCCAGTACGAGGAGGCCGTCGCGGCCGCCTCCGCCTACCAGGACATCTTCGGCAAGGAGAACTACTTCCTGGAGCTGATGGACCACGGGCTCGACATCGAGCGCGACGTCCGGACGGACCTGCTGCGGCTGGCCAAGGAGCTGAACATCCCGCTGCTGGCCACCAACGACTCGCACTACGTCACCGCCGACCAGGCGGACGCGCACGACAACCTGCTCTGCATCGGCGTCGGCAAGAACAAGGACGACCCGAACCGCTTCAAGTTCAACGGCTCCGGCTACTACCTCAAGACCGCCGAGGAGATGCGCGAGCTCTTCCGCGAGCTGCCGGAGGCGTGCGACAACACGCTCCTGGTCGAGTCGATGATCGAGCCCTACGACGAGGTCTTCGCCTTCGTCGACCGGATGCCGCAGTTCGACGTGCCCGAGGGCGAGACGCAGGTCAGCTACCTGCGTCAGAAGATCGGCGAGGGCCTCAAGAAGCGCTTCGGCGACGACCCCGGCCAGGAGGTGCTCGACCGGATCGAGCTGGAGATGTCCGTCATCGACCCGATGGGCTTCTCCTCCTACTTCCTCGTCGTCGCGGACATCTGCCAGTACGCCCGCGACAACGGCATCCCCGTCGGCCCGGGCCGCGGTTCCGCGGCCGGCTCGATGATCGCCTACCTCACCGGCATCACCCAGCTCGACCCGATCGAGCACGACCTGCTGTTCGAGCGGTTCCTCAACCCCGAGCGCATCAACCCCCCGGACGTCGACATCGACTTCGACGACCGCCAGCGTGACCAGATGGTGCGCTACGTCGGCGAGAAGTACGGCGCCGCGTACACCGCGCAGGTCAACACCTTCGGCACGATCAAGGCCAAGGCCGCCGTCAAGGACTCCTCCCGCATCCTCGGCTACCCCTTCGCCATGGGTGACAAGATCACCAAGGCGATGCCGCCGGACGTGATGGGCAAGGGCGTCCCGCTCAAGGACCTCTTCAATCCCGAGCACCCGCGCTACAACGAGGGCACCGAGATCCGCGCCCTCTACGAGAACGAGCCGGACGTCAAGAAGATCATCGACACCGGTATCGGCATCGAGGGCCTGATCCGCGGCACCGGCGTGCACGCGGCGGCGGTCATCCTCTCCTCGACCCCGCTGCTCGACCTGATCCCGCTGCACATGCGGGACAAGGACGGCACGATCATCACCGGCTTCGACTACCCGTCGTGCGAAGCCATGGGCCTGATCAAGATGGACTTCCTGGGTCTGCGGAACCTGGGCATCATCGATCACTGCATCAAGGTCATCAAGGCCAACCGTGGTGTCGACGTCGACTGCGACGAGATCCCGCTGGACGACCCGGTCACCTTCCAACTGCTCCAGCGCGGTGACACCCTGGGCGTGTTCCAGCTCGATGGCGGTCCCATGCGCGCGCTGCTGCGCCTGATGAAGCCGACCGAGTTCGCCGACATCTCCGCCGTCTCCGCGCTGTACCGCCCGGGCCCGATGGGCATGAACTCGCACACCAACTACGCCCTGCGTAAGAACGGCCAGCAGGAGATCACCCCGATCCACCCGGAGCTGGAGGAGCCGCTCAAGGACGTCCTCGGCCCCACGTACGGCCTGATCGTCTATCAGGAGCAGGTCCAGCGAGCCGCGCAGGTGCTGGCCGGCTACAGCCTCGGACAGGCCGACCTGCTCCGCCGCGCGATGGGCAAGAAGAAGAAGGAGGTCCTGGAGAAGGAGTTCGTGCCCTTCCACGCGGGCTGCAAGGAGCGCGGCTACTCGGACGAGGCGATCCAGGCGGTGTGGGACGTGCTGGTCCCGTTCGCCGGCTACGCCTTCAACAAGTCGCACTCCGCCGCGTACGGGCTGGTCTCCTACTGGACCGCGTACCTCAAGGCCAACTACCCGGCGGAGTACATGGCCGCGCTGCTCACGTCCGTCGGCGACGACAAGGACAAGATGGCCGTCTACCTGGCCGACGCGCGTGCCCAGGGCATCAAGGTGCTCTCCCCGGACATCAACGAGTCCGTCACCGACTTCACCGCCGTCGGCGAGGACGTCCGCTTCGGTCTCAAGGCCATCCGCAACGTCGGTGAGAACGTCATCGACTCGCTGGTCGCCACCCGCAAGTCGAAGGGCAAGTACGCGACCTTCGCCGACTTCCTGGACAAGGTCGAGCTGCCGGTCTGCAACAAGCGTGCCGTTGACTCGCTGATCAAGGCCGGTGCGTTCGACTCGCTGGGCCACACCCGGCGCGGCCTGGTCGCCGTGGCGGAGACCGCGATCGACGCCGTCATCGGCGTCAAGAAGCAGGCCGCGATCGGCCAGGACGACCTCTTCGGCGCGATCGACGACGGCGCCGGGGCCCCGACGATCGGCCTGGACTTCCAGGTCGACGACAAGGAGTGGCCGCGCAAGCACCTGCTCTCCACCGAGCGGGAGATGCTCGGCCTGTACGTCTCCAGCCACCCGCTGGACGGCGCGGAGCACATCCTTGCCCGCAACCGTGACACCTCGATCGCCGAACTGCTCGGCTCCGGCCGGACGGAGGGCGAGGTCAAGCTCTCCGGGCTGATCACCTCGGTGGACCGCCGGATCAACAAGGCGGGCAACGCCTGGGCCCTGATCACCCTCGCCGACCGTGACGGCTCGGTCGAGGTGCTGTTCTTCCCCAAGACGTACATGCTGCTCAGCGAGATGCTGGTGGAGGACAACGTCGTCGCGGTCAAGGGCCGCCTGAACGAGCGCGACGGCGCGCTGAGCATCTTCGGCTCGGAGATGCAGATGCTCGACATCTCCGCCGCGGAGCACGGCGGCAAGCCGCCGATCCAGCTGAACATCAACGAGCGGAAGATCAACGCCCAGTTGGTCTCCGAGCTCAAGCGCGCGCTCCGCGCCCACCCGGGCGACGTCCCGGTCCGCCTGCTGATGGAGGGCCACTCACGCAGCGTCCTGTTCGAGCTGGGCTTCCTGGTGGACCCGGACAACGGCTTCGCGAGCGACATCAAGGGCATGCTCGGCGCCGGCGCCTGGGCGACGCTGTAGCCGTCGGGCGGGCGTCCGGGGCGCGCGGCCGACCGTGCAGGTCGCCCGCGCGCCGGACCCAGGGCGTGCCCGACGCCTCAGTGGCGTTCTTCCTTCGGCGTGAACAGGGCCGTGGCCGCCAGGAAGGTCAGCAGGGCCGCCATGGGCCAGGCGACGATCGCCGTCTTCGCGCCGAGGGCGAGGGGGCGGGAGAAGTCCTTGTTCGTCGGGACCGAGGCCGCCAGCTTGAGCAGGTCCTGCTGGCCGATGTGCACGGCAAGCTGCCAGGCGATCCAACCCGCCGCGAGACCGCCGAGGGTGAGGCCGATCGGGACGGCCAGGCCCGCGCCCCGGCGACGGGTGAGGAAGTAGGCGAGCGCGGCCGCGACGATGCCGAAGCAGCCGCCGATCAGGGCGAAGTAGCCGTCCGCGGCGATCTGCTGCTCGCCCTCGGGGTCGCGCAGGTAGACCGCGGTGCCGTCGGAGTACAGCGGGACGCGGGGCGCCACCGCGTGCCACAGCAGGCCGAAGAGGAGACCGGCGACCGCCGAACCGACCACCAGGGCGAGGCCGATGAGGATCTCGCGGCGGTGGTCCGGGCGCGGCCGCGCGGCGTCGGCCGCGTCGTCCGGAGCCTCCCAGCGCGGGCCGTCCCCGGGCGGGGCCGGAGGTGCGGACGGCTGGCGGCTGGGGCCCTCGGGGGTGTTGGGTGCGGTCACCGGGACATGGTCGCACGTCCGTCCGGCGGCCGCGCGGACGGACCCGCGATCGCCGCCGCCCAGGCGGGCGTCAGGCGCGCGTCGCGGCCTTGCGGTAGGCCCAGGTGGACAGCGCCAGCGACAGCACGCCCACCGCCGCGCAGACGGCGAGGTCGCCGGCGACGGCCGCCCAGTCCGGCCGGGCGGTGAAGGTGCGGGCGAACGCCTCCACGCCGTAGGTGGAGGGGAGCAGGTCGCGCAGCCACTGGAGCGCCGTCGGCATGTGGCTCGCGGGCAGGACGCCGAGCAGCAGCGCGGCCGACATGCCGAGCTGCCCCAGCAGCGTCGCGATCTCCTGCCTCGGCGCCAGCAGGCCGAGCGCGGCGCCGACCCCGGCCAGCGCCGCGCCCGCGAGCGGGATCACCGCCAGCACGATCCACACATGCACCCAGGGGAGCTGGAACATCGCGCAGCCCACGGCCGCCGTCACCAGCGTGCCCGGTACGGTGAAGGACGCGTACGCCGCCGCAGTGCCCAGCACCACCGACGCGGCCGGGACGGGCAGCGTCGCGTAGTGGTCGAGGCCGCCGGTGGCCCGCAGTTTGCCGAAGTACTGGGCGAACAGGTTCAGCGCCACGAACGCCACGACCAGCACCGCCGATCCGGCGACCACGTCGCGCGCGGCCTCGGTGTCGTGGGCGCCGACCACGCCGCGCATCATGACCAGGATGCCGAGGGACTGGAACGTCGCCACGAACATCAGCGGGATCCGGGCCACCCTGGCCCGGGAGAGCTGCGCGCGGTAGACGGCCCCGAGCGAGGGCAGCAGCGCGGCGCGCGGCGCGGGCGCGAACGGCTCGAAGGCCGAAAAGCCCTCGACGGTCTCGAAGGGAGCGCTCACTTCTCCAGTCCCTCGTGTCTGCCGCCGAGCAGCAGGTAGACGTCCTCCAGGCTGGGCGTGGACAGCGAGAAGTCGTCCAGCGCCGCGAACGCGGGGCCGCCGGTCACCTCGGCGACCAGCTCGCGCGCCTCGTCGGGCTCGGCGCGCACGGCCCACCGGCGGCCGTTCACGGTGGCGCGGCCGGCCAGCGCGGCGACGAGCGGCAGCCCCGTCGGAGCCTCCTCGCGCCAGACCAGGTCCAGCCGGACCGAGCCGTCGACCATGGCCTTGAGGCCGCCGGGGGTGTCGCAGGCGATGATCCGGCCCTCGTCGACGACGGCGACGCGGTCGAGGACGGTCTCCGCCTCGATGACGTTGTGGGTGACCAGCAGGACCGTCACGCCGTCCTCGCGGCGGCGTCGGTCGACGGCCGACCAGACCGCGCGCCGGGCGACCGGGTCCATGCCCGTCGTCGGCTCGTCCAGCACCAGCAGCGGGCGCGGTCCGGCGATCGCGGCGCCGAAGCAGGCCAGGCGGCGCTGGCCGCCGGAGAGCTTGGCCAGCGGGCGGGCGGCGATCGGGCCGAGCGCCAGCTCGTCGATCACCTCGGCGGTCACGCCGCGGGCCGCGGCGGCCGTCAGGCCGCGCAGGCGGGCGGTGGTCTCGACGGCGAGGCGGACCGTCAGCTCGTCCAGCGCCGTCGACTCCTGGCCGAGGTAGGCGAGCAGGCGCGCGGCCAGCTCCGGACGGCGGACGATGTCGTGGCCCAGGATCTCGATGCTGCCGGAGTCGGGACGCAGCAGCCCGGTCAGCTGGCGGACCAGGGTGGACTTGCCGGCGCCGTTCGGACCGAGGAGGCCGAAGACCTCGCCGCGGGCGATCTCCAGCGACACGCCGTCGTTGGCGCGGATGTGCGTGGCCTTCGCGCCCCGGCCGACGCGGTAGGTCTTCACCACGTCCCGCAGCGCACAGCAGACGGCGGTCGCGGGCGTGGCCGTCGCCGCCTGCGGTTCTGCTGCCACCGTGTTCACGTGCTCCCTCACCGTCCGGGCACGCTGGGGAAGACCCGGACCGCGTAGAGCCTACGCCGCCCGCGGGGATCGATGTCGCCGGGGGCGGAGGGGACGCGTCCGGCGTCGGGGACAATGGGTCGGGTCGACGCCTGATCGAGGATGAGGAAGATGCGCAGACGGTCCGTGCTCCTGCTGGCCTCCGTGGTGCTCGCGGTGGGCGGCATCGTGCTGCCCTCGATCGGGGAGCAGCAGTCCAGCGGTTCCACCCGGATCACCCACGTCGTGGTGAACGGCGGCAAGCCCGTGGTGCTGAAGGGCAAGGACAGCGCCACGGTCACCTTCGCCATCACCGCGCAGGACAAGTCCGGCATCAAGTCCGTCGACAAGATCGGCGTCTGGGGCAGCAACTACGGCGTGCTGCGGCCGTCCCCCGCGCCCTGCGTGGCCAGGAGCAGAACGGTCTCGGTCTGCACCGGCTCCTTCACGGTGAACCTGGCCGACCACGACGTCTACGACAACATGGCCGGCCGGTGGTTCATCCAGGCCACCGCGACCGCCAACGACGGCGACCGCTTCGAGTCCGACACGGCGGGCAAGTTCTTCATCAAGAAGGACGGCTACGCGACCCTGACCGGCACCCAGTCAACCGCCGCCCCCGGCACGCTGCTGGACATCGAGGGCCAGCTGATGCAGCCCAACTGGAAGTCCGGGCTGTGGACCTGGGACCCCTACCAGCCGGTCCAGCTGCGCTTCAAGCCGGCGGGCAGCTCCGCGTGGCGGATAGTGGCGCGCACCAAGACCGACTCGCACGGCTACATGCGGGCCGAGACCAAGGCCACCACGACGGGCACCTACGCCTGGTACTTCGCGGGCAAGGACTGGTCGGTGCCGGTGACCAGCGCGGCGGCGCAGGTCAGCGTCGACTGATCGGCGCGACGACGGCCCCCGTCAGCGTCGCCAGGTCCCCCGGGGCGAGCTCCACCTCCAGGCCGCGGCGTCCCGCCGAGACGAAGACCGTCGGGTGCTCCAGCGCGGAGGCGTCCAGCACCGTCGGCAGCGCCTTGCGCTGGCCGAGCGGGGAGATGCCGCCCCGCACGTAGCCGCTGCTGCGCTCGGCGGCGGCCGGATCGGCCATCGCGGCGCGCTTGCCGCCGAGCGCCGACGCCAGCGCCTTGAGATCCAGCTGGCCCGCGACGGGCACGATCCCGACCGCCAGTGCGCCGTCGACCTCGGCCACCAGGGTCTTGAACACCCGCTCCGGGGCGACGCCCATCGCCTGCGCCGCCTCGCCGCCGTACGACTCGGCGGTCGGGTCGTGGACGTAGTCGTGCACGCTGAACCCGACCCCGGCCCGCTCCAGCGCGACGGTCGCGGGCGTGCCCTGCCCGCCCTTGCTCTTCTTCGCCACGTGCGCCGCGCTCCTGTCCGGTCGTCTCGCTCTGGGGGCTCGGCGCCTGTGCCGCCGCCGGCCCTAGTTGGGGCTGAAGGCCTGTCGGGTCAGCTCGACCGCCGGGAGGGAGGGGAGCTTGGCGAGGACCGCCGCCTCGCGGCGCAGCAGGCGGAGCTCCGCGCGGAGCCGGTCGCTGGCGGAGCCGGCGGCCAGCAGGCGCTGCTTGTCCCCGGTGTCCAGCACCGAGGCCGCCGCGACCAGGTAGGAGAGGATGTTCGGGTCGTCCGGCAATTCGCGCTCGCCCGCGACGGTGCTCTCCTGCGCGCCCGCCAGGCGCTTGCGGTAGGTGCGGAACACCCGCTCCACCCCGGCGGCCAGGACCTTCGCCTCCGGCCCTGTCTCCTCCGGGACGTCCTCGACCTCGGCGGTGAGGTAGGGGCCGGTCGCGTCGATGGACAGGACGCGGAAGCGGGTGGTGCCGGTGGCGATCAGCTCGTAGCGGCCGTCGCGGTGCGACTGGAGCTGGGCGATCTCGGCGACGCAGCCGATCTCGAACAGCGCCCGGTGCGGGTCGGGGCCGAGCCCGGCCAGCGCGGGAGCGCCGTCGACGCCCGTCGGCGCGACCTCGCGGCCGTCGCGGATCGCCACGACACCGAAGCGGTGCGGCTCGGGCTGGGCGGTCAGGTCGGCCATCAGCCGGCGGTAGCGCTCCTCGAACACGTGGAGGGGGAGCACCAGCCCCGGGTAGAGCACCGAGCCCAGCGGGAAGAGGGGGAGCCGTTCCGTCACAGTGCGCAAGCGTAAGGGCTACCGGCGGGTCGCCGTGCCGGGGTTCCGGTGCCCGTACCGGGTCGCGCTCGGGGCAGCTCGCCGGTACGGGTGTTCGGGGGTCTCCGGTTCGGGGACCGAAGACCACGCTGCCCTCGCCGCACGGGCCCGGCGAGTCCGGCGCGGCCGAACGTGTCGTCGGTCACGGTCGGGCGCGGCTGCGGCCTCCACGGGGCGGTCCGGGCCGATGATGTCACCGCCCGTCTCAGGACACGTATCAGAGAGTGATATGGATCGGCAGTCTTTTCCCACGCCTCACTAGACTCGACAGCGTGATTTCTCGAATCGACCTCCGCAGCTCCACCGAGGACCCGCGCGCCGTGCTGCCGCGCGCCGAGCTCGATGTCGAGGCCGCCCTGGAGAAGGTGCGGCCCATCTGCGAGGACGTCCATCATCGCGGCGTCGAGGCGCTGATCGAGATCACGGAGCGCTTCGACGGGGTTCGGCTGACCGACATCCGCGTGCCCAAGGCGACGATCGCCGCCGCACTGGAGACGCTGGACCCCGCCGTCCGGGCCGCGCTGGAGGAGTCGATCCGCCGCGCCCGCCTGGTGCACCGCGAGCAGCGCCGCACCGACCACACCACCCAGGTGGTGCCCGGCGGCACCGTCACCGAGCGCTGGGTGCCGGTCGAGCGCGTCGGCCTGTACGTGCCGGGCGGCCTGGCCGTCTACCCGTCCTCGGTGGTCATGAACGTCGTCCCGGCGCAGGAGGCCGGAGTCGGCTCCCTGGCCGTGACCTCGCCGCCGCAGAAGGAGTTCGGCGGGCTGCCGCACCCGACGATCCTGGCGGCGTGCGCGCTGCTGGGCGTCGACGAGGTCTACGCCGTCGGCGGCGCCCAGGCGATCGCGATGTTCGCCTACGGCGCCGGCGAGTGCCGCCCGGTCAACCTGGTCACCGGCCCGGGCAACATCTGGGTCGCCTCCGCGAAGCGCCTGCTCAAGGGCCGGATCGGCATCGACGCCGAGGCCGGGCCGACGGAGATCGCGATCCTGGCGGACGCCACCGCAGACCCGCGTCACGTCGCGGCCGACATGATCAGCCAGGCCGAGCACGACCCGATGGCCGCGGCCGTCCTGGTCACCGACTCCGTCGAGCTCGCCGAGGCCGTCGAGGCCGAGCTGCCCCAGCAGGTCGAGGCGACCAAGCACAGCGAGCGGATCGCCACCGCGCTGGCGGGCCCGCAGTCCGGCATCGTCCTGGTGCGCGACCTGGAGCAGGGGCTCGAGATCGTCAACGCCTACGCGGCCGAGCACCTGGAGATCCAGACCGCCGACGCCGAGGCCGTCGCCGCGCGCGTGGTCAACGCGGGCGCGGTCTTCGTCGGTCCGTTCGCGCCCGTGTCGCTCGGCGACTACGCGGCCGGGTCCAACCACGTCCTGCCCACCGGCGGCTGCGCCTGCCACTCCTCGGGGCTCTCCGTCCAGTCCTTCCTGCGCGGCATCCACGTGGTCAGCTACGACCGCGACGCCCTGGCCGAGGTGGCCGGGCACGTGGTCACGCTCGCCAACGCGGAGGACCTTCCGGGCCACGGTGACGCGATCCGTGCCCGCTTCGACTGGAGTGTGCCGAAGAGTGAGTGACGACCTGCAGATCGACGACCTGCCCATCCGCGACGAGCTCAAGGGCAAGTCCCCGTACGGCGCGCCGCAGTTGCACGTGCCGGTGCTGCTGAACACCAACGAGAACCCGTACTCGCTGCCCGAGGACCTCGTCGCCCGCATCGCCGAGCGGGTCGCCGAGGCGGCGCGGGACCTCAACCGCTACCCCGACCGCGACGCGGTGGAGCTGCGCACGCAGCTGGCGGCGTACCTGTCGCGGTCCACCGGACGGACGGTGACGCGGGAGCAGGTCTGGGCCGCCAACGGCTCCAACGAGATCATCCAGCAGCTGATGCAGACCTTCGGCGGCTCCGGGCGCACCGCGCTCGGCTTCTCGCCGACGTACCAGATGCACGACCTGATCTCGCGCGGCACCGGCACCCGTTGGATCGAGGGCCCGCGCCGCGCGGACTTCACCATCGACGTCGAGGCCGCCGAGGCGACCCTGCACGCCGAGCGTCCGGACGTGCTCTTCGTCTGCTCGCCCAACAACCCGACCGGCACGGCCGTCGAGCGCGAGACGGTGATCCGCCTCTACGACGCCGCGCAGGCGGTCAAGCCGACGCTGGTCATCGTCGACGAGGCCTACGTCGAGTTCTCGCACCGGCCCTCGCTGCTGGAACTGCTCGACGGCCGCCCGCTCATGGTCGTCACCCGGACCATGTCGAAGGCCTTCGGCGCGGCCGGTCTGCGTCTGGGCTACTTCGCCGCGACGCCGGCCGTCGTCGACGCCGTGCAGCTGGTCAGGCTGCCCTACCACCTCTCCGCGGTGACGCAGGCGACGGCGCTGGCCGCGCTGGAGTTCACCGACGTCCTGCTCGGCTACGTCGACAAGCTCAAGTCCGAGCGCGACCGCATCGTCACCGAGCTGCGCGCGATGGGCCTGGAGGTCACCGACTCCGACGCCAACTTCGTGCAGTTCGGCCGCTTCGAGGACACCCACGCGATCTGGCAGGCGATCCTGGCCCAGGGCGTGCTGGTACGCGACAACGGCGTGCCCGGACGGCTCCGGGTCACCGCGGGCACCCCCGCCGAGAACGACGCCTTCCTCGACGCCGTCCGCACAGCCCTCCCGTCGCCCGCCGCCACCCTTTCAACGACGCGCTCCGCGCGCTCCTCCCTTTTGGAGAACCGCTAAATGTCCCGCAGCGACCAGCACCGTGTGGGCCGCGTCGAGCGCACCACCAAGGAGACCTCCGTCAAGGTCGAGATAGACCTGGACGGCACCGGGAAGACCGACATCTCCACCGGTGTCGGCTTCTACGACCACATGCTCGACCAGCTCGGCCGCCACGGCTTCTTCGACCTCACCGTGAAGACCGACGGCGACCTGCACATCGACACCCACCACACCATCGAGGACACCTCGCTGGCACTCGGCGCCGCCTTCAAGCAGGCGCTGGGCGACAAGGTGGGCATCCGCCGCTTCGCCGACGCCTCCGTGCCGCTGGACGAGTCGCTCGCGCAGGTGACCGTCGACCTGTCCGGCCGTCCGTACCTGGTGCACACCGAGCCCGAGGGCATGGCCCCGATGATCGGCTCGTACGACACCACGATGACGCGGCACATCCTGGAGTCCTTCGTGGCCCAGGCACAGGTCGCCCTCCACGTCCACGTACCGTATGGACGTAACGCCCACCACATCGTCGAGGCACAGTTCAAGGCGCTGGCGCGCGCACTGCGCTACGCCTCCGAGCTGGATCCGCGCGCGGCGGGCATCATCCCGTCGACCAAGGGCGCACTGTGAGCGGCACCTCCTTCGTTCTGATCTTCCTCGGCCTGTTCCTCGCCGGCGGCGCGTACTCGTTCTGGAGGCAGAAGCTGCCGAAGGGCGTGATCGTGCTGCTCGCGATCTGTGCCGTGATGAGTCTCGCCGCGGGCCTGCTCCGCATCTGACCCGGAAGGGACGTACGACATGACCGCCAAGAGCGTGGTCGTCCTCGACTACGGCTCCGGCAACGTCCGCTCCGCGCAGCGCGCCCTCGAGCGCGTCGGCGCGGAGGCCGTCATCAGCTCCGACTTCACCGAGGCGCTGAACGCCGACGGGCTGCTGGTGCCCGGCGTCGGCGCCTTCGCCGCCTGCATGGAGGGCCTGAGGGCCGTCAAGGGCGACCGGCTGATCGGCCGCCGCCTCTCCGGCGGCCGCCCGGTGCTGGGCATCTGCGTCGGCATGCAGATCCTCTTCGCCCACGGCGTCGAGCACGGCGTCGACACGGAGGGCTGCGACGAGTGGCCCGGCACCGTCGAGCCGCTGCGTGCGCCCGTCGTGCCGCACATGGGCTGGAACACCGTCACCCCGGCCGAGGGCACCGTCCTCTTCGCCGGGCTGCCCGAGGACGCCCGCTACTACTTCGTGCACTCCTACGGCGTCCGCCGCTGGGAGATGGACCCGATCGAGCAGCTGCGGCCGCCCAAGGTCACCTGGGCCGAGCACGGCGAGCCGTTCGTCGCCGCGGTGGAGAACGGCCCGCTCTCCGCCACGCAGTTCCACCCCGAGAAGTCCGGCGACGCCGGCGCCGCCCTCCTCAAGAACTGGATCGACACGCTGTGAGCGACACCTCCAAGCTCGTTCTCCTCCCTGCCGTCGACGTCCGCGACGGTCAGGCCGTGCGCCTGGTCAAGGGCGCCTCCGGCTCGGAGACCTCCTACGGCGAGCCGCTGGCGGCCGCGCTGGCGTGGCAGAACGCGGGCGCCGAGTGGATCCACCTGGTCGACCTCGACGCCGCCTTCGGCACCGGCGACAACCGCGAGCTCCTCGCGGAGGTCACCGGCCGACTGGACGTCAAGGTCGAGCTCTCCGGCGGCATCCGCGACGACGCCTCGCTGCGCGCCGCGCTCGCCACCGGCTGCGCCCGGGTCAACCTCGGCACCGCGGCTCTGGAGTCCCCGGAGTGGGTCGCCAAGGTCATCGCCGAGTACGGCGACCGGATCGCGGTCGGCCTCGACGTCGTCGGCACCACGCTGCGCGGCCGCGGCTGGACCAGCGAGGGCGGCGACCTGTACGAGGCGCTGGCCCGCCTCGACGCCGAGGGCTGCGCCCGCTACGTCGTCACCGACGTGGACAAGGACGGCACGCTCACCGGCCCCAACCTGGAGCTGCTGCGCAACGTCTGCGCCGCCACCGACCGTGCGGTCGTCGCCTCCGGCGGCGTGTCCTCGCTGCCGGACCTCCGTGACATCGCGACGCTGGTGCCCGAAGGTGTGGAGGGGGCCATCGTGGGCAAGGCCCTCTACGCGCAGGCGTTCACGCTCGAAGAGGCTCTCGCAGCAGTGTCCTGACACCGATGGAGGTCGCGGGATGACGCAGGATCGGCGGCACGTGGGCGGTTACTCCCCCTGGGAGGACCAGTACGGCTTCGCACGTGCCGTCGCGATAGGGGACTTCGTCTTCGTCTCCGGCTGCACCGCCTGGGACGACGGCTCGGTCCGGTTCGAGGGCTCGCCCTACGAGCAGACCGTGGCCGCCTTCGGGGTCGCCCTCGACGCGCTCTCCCGGTTCGGCCTGGACAAGGCGGACATCGTCCGCACCCGCCTCTACGTCACCCACGCCCGCGACACCGACGAGGTCGGCCGGGCCCACCGGGACCTGCTGGGGGAGATCCGGCCGGCCTGCACCATGGTCGTCATCAACGCCCTCGTCGACTCGAGAATGAGCGTCGAGGTCGAGGTCGACGCGTACAAGAAGAATGTGGAGCTCCTGAGATGACCCTCGCGGTCCGCGTGATCCCCTGCCTGGACGTCGACGCCGGGCGGGTGGTCAAGGGCGTCAACTTCCAGAACCTGCGCGACGCCGGCGACCCGGTCGAGCTGGCCAAGATCTACGACGCGCAGGGCGCCGACGAACTGACCTTCCTGGACATCACCGCCTCCTCCGGCGACCGCGAGACCACGTACGACATCGTGCGCCGCACCGCCGAGCAGGTGTTCATCCCCCTGACCGTCGGCGGCGGCGTGCGCACCGTCGAGGACGTCGACCGGCTGCTGCGCGCGGGCGCGGACAAGGTCGGCGTCAACACCGCGGCCATCGCCCGGCCCGAGCTGATCCGCGAGATCGCGCGGCGCTTCGGCCGTCAGGTGCTGGTGCTGTCGGTGGACGCCCGCCGCGTCGTCGACCAGGACCGCGCCGAGGGCGCCGGGACCGCCTCCGGCTTCGAGGTCACCACGCACGGCGGCCGCACCGGCACCGGGATCGACGCGGTGGAGTGGGCGACGCGCGCCGCGGAGCTCGGCGCGGGCGAGATCCTGCTGAACTCCATGGACGCCGACGGCACCAAGGACGGCTACGACCTGGAGATGATCGCGGCCGTGCGCAAGGCGGTCTCGGTCCCGGTCATCGCCAGCGGCGGCGCGGGCAAGGTCGCCGACTTCGCCCCGGCCGTGGGCGCGGGCGCGGACGCGGTGCTGGCCGCCAGCGTCTTCCACTTCGGCGATCTGACGATCGCTGAGGTGAAGGAGTCCCTGCGCGGGGCGGGGCACCCCGTCCGGCTCTGAGCAGGGCTGAGTCGGGATCAGGTCCGACCTCCGAACGGCTCTGTCCGAATTGCGGGGGTCGATGGTGACGCTCTGATACTGAACAGGTGCGAAAAGGCATCCTGCAACGACTCGGCGAATGGTGCGCCCGCCACGCGATCATCGTGCTCGTGGTGTGGCTGGCGGTCCTGGGCGTGCTCCACGGACTGCAGAACAGTTTCGGCGGCACGTACTCGGACGACTTCAACCTGCCCGACAGCCAGTCGCAGAAGGGCGCCAACGTCCTCCAGGCGAACGCGCCCAGCATCGGCGGCACCAGTTCGACGGTGGTGATGCAGGACGCGAAGCCCCTGACGGACTTCACCACCCAGGTGAACCAGGTGGTCGCCAACTTGCAGAAGCTCGACCACGTGCTGTCCGTGCAGAACCCGCTGCCGCAGCCGAACTCCTCCGGGGGCACGACCCCGACCGGGGCGCTGTCCAGCAACGGCACGATCGGGTACATCACCGTCCGCTTCGACGAGAACCCCACCGCGCTGGGCAGCGACTACCTGCACGGCGTCGACACCGCGGTCCAGCCGTTGCGCTCGGCGGGCGTGGACGTCGAGTACGGCGGACCGCTCGGCGAGGCGGCCAGACCCCACGCGAAGGACCTCACCAGTGAGGCCATCGGCTTCGCCGTGGCGATCGTGGTCCTGATCATCGGCTTCGGCAGTCTGATCGCGGCCGGCCTGCCGCTGGTGACGGCGCTGATCAGCGTGATCGTGGGCCTGAGCTGCCTCAGCCTGCTCGCGGCCGCGATCGACTTCGCCAGCGTCTCGCCGACCCTGGCGACCATGATCGGGCTCGGCGTGGGCATCGACTACGCGCTGTTCCTGATCACCCGCTACCGACAGCTGATCATGGACCGGGTGGAACCCCACGTCGCGGCGGGCATCGCGGTCACCACCAGTGGACGCGCGGTCCTGGTCTCGGGCTGCACCGTCATCGTGGCCCTGGCCGGCCTCTACGTCTCGGGGCTCAGCTTCATCGGCCGTCTCGGCATCGCGGCCGCGGTCACGGTGGTGACCGCGGTCGCGGGCGCGCTGACGCTGGTGCCGGCGCTGGCCGGGTTGATCGGGCGGCGGATCGACCGGTTCTGCCTGAAGACCCCCGTGGCCGAGGGCGGCCCGGTGGCCGGCGAGGACGCCGGGAAGAAGTCCGAGGAGGCCGAGGAGGAGCAGCACGGCTTCTGGCACCGCTACGCCAAGCGCGTCGAACGCCGCCCGTGGTGGTTCCTGGCGAGCGGCGTGGTGGTGCTCGGGATCCTGGCGATCCCGCTGTTCTCGATGCGGCTCGACCACATCGACGACGGCGCCGACCCGACGTCCTTCACCGACCGCCGCGCCTTCGACCTGATCAGCCAGGGCTTCGGGCCGGGCGCCAACGGACCGCTCACCCTCGTGATCGACCAGACCAACGTGCCGTCGAGCCAGCGCTCCTCACTCCTCTCCAACCTGCAGAAGTCGCTGACCGGCGTCCCGAACGCGGCCAGCATCAGCCCGCTCCAGCCCACCAGCAACGGGAACGTGCTGACCGGTACCGCGCTCTCGACCCAGCGGCCGCAGGCCGCGGACACCACCCACCTGTTCAACCACCTGAAGGACGTGTCGCTGCCGCAGGGCGCCAAGGGGACGGCGGCCACGACCTACGTGACCGGCGTGACCGCGGCCCAGCAGGACTTCACCGAGATCATCAGTTCGCGGCTGGCGCTGATCATCGTGGTCGTCGTCTGTCTCGCCTTCCTGATCATCCTCGCGGTCTTCCGGGGCCTGCTGGTCGCGGTCAAGGCGGCGGTGCTGAACCTCTTCTCGATCGGCGCCTCCTACGGCGTGGTGGTGGCGGTCTTCCAGTGGGGCTGGGGCGGCACCGCGCTGGGCGTCGCCGGGAAGGTGCCGATCGAGAGCTACGTGCCGATGATGATGTTCGCGATCATTTTCGGGCTGAGCATGGACTACGAGATCTTCCTGCTCTCCCGGGTCCACGAGGCGTGGATCCGCACCAAGCGGGCCGAGGACAGCGTCGCCTACGGCCTGGAGATCACCGCACGGGTGATCACCTGCGCGGCGCTGATCATGTTCAGCGTCTTCGCGGCCTTCATCCTGAGCGACAACATCGTGGTCAAGATGCTGGGCCTGGGTCTGGCGGTCAGCGTCCTGGTGGACGCCACCGTCGTCCGGCTGCTGCTGGTCCCGGCCGTGATGACGCTGCTCGGGCGGCACGCCTGGTGGGTGCCACGGTGGCTGGACCGGATCCTGCCGCACCTCGACACCGAGGGCGAGGAGGCGCTCCACCAGGCGACGCAGATGTCGCAGAAGTAGCCGCCGCGGCGGCCGACCGCGAGCGCTGTCTAGCCGATCACGGGCCCGGTCACCGGCAGCACGATCTGACACGGGATCGGCTGCGGGCGGGCCGGGTCCAGGGCGTTGAGCATGTCGGTGAGGGCGACCGGGTCGTAGGCGATCTCCAGGTGGTCGGACTGGTCCAGCCCGCACTGGTCCTGGACGGTGATGTCGGTGACGTTGGGCGCGGCGGGGAGGAACGCGTTGGTGTAGGGCGTCACGACCTCGTCGTCCTCGGTAGCGATGACGGTGTAGTCGATGCCCGGCACGGTCTCGCCGCCCGCGTTCAGCGCGGTGAGGAACGGCGAGCCGACCTCCTGCTCCACGCAGGCGTCGCACGGGCCCGAGAGGAACGCGTTGCCCGGCTCCAACGCGCCGAGCTTGCTCGCCAGTTCGGTGATGCCGTCGAGCGTGGTCCCGTTGTTGCTCGGGGAGAGCGCGACCAGCTTGGCCACCTTGTCCGCGCCGCCGAGGTTCTTGATGTAGTAACGCGGCATCATGCCGCCCTGGGAGTGGCCGACCAGGTCGACCTTGGCGGCGCCGGTCGCGGCCCGCACCTGGTCGACGAAGGACGCGAGCACGGCGGCGCCGCCCTCGACGGAGCCGACCCCCTGGACGGGGGAGGAGGGGGAGGGGCCGCCGTAGTCGAAGGTGTAGACGCAGTAGCCGTTGTCGGCGAGCAGGGGCGCGGCGCCGCCCCAGTTGTCGTTCCCGTTCTCCAGCGTGCCGTGCACCAGGACCACCGGCTCGGGGTGGGCGGCCGAGGGCCGGCAGCTCCAGTCGTTCGCACCCGCCGGAGCGCTGCCGGGGAAGAAGAAACCGGCGGTGAACCCGGTGTCGAAGTGGAGGTTCACGGGGTACCAGGCGGCGGCAGCGGGCTCCGCCGCGAAGGCGGCGATTCCGATGAGGGCGGTCGCGGTCGCGCCGAGGGTTCGGTTTCGGCTTCTACTACGCATCGTGGACTCCGTCCCGGTCCGGTATTGCGTGGGGATTTCGGCGGTGATGGTGAAGCGGATCCCGGGGCGGGGTCAAGCAGAAAGACCGTGCTAAGGCGAATCGTGCACATGGGTGCGGGCAACTCGTCCGGCGTGCTTCCGAAACACTCACGAGACCTAGCGAAACGTGGACGTACACGGCTATTGACCAGCCGGTAACATCGCCGCATACTGACCGGTAACGTCGGAGGGAGCAGCGAGGGAGCGGTCTTTGAGCGGCCCGTGGAGCGCCCTGCCCAGAGGGCTCGCGGCGGAACTGCGCAGGGAGCAGCAGACGATCGCCGCGGAAATCATCAGGGAGATCAGGAAGCAGGTCCCGGAATTCTCCCGGCCGCTCGCGGGTCAATTCGGCGCGGGAATCCAGCACGGGGTCGAGACCGCGCTCGCGGAATTCACCGAACTGATCGAGGGCGCGCGGAGCGAGAATACCGAACGCATGCGCGTCTATCGCGCGCTCGGTCGCGGCGAGCTCGCCGAAGGCCGCAGCCTCGACGCGTTGCAGGCCGCCTACCGCCTCGGCGCCCGCGTCGCCTGGCGCCGCTACGCGCGCGTCGCCCGGCGCGTCGGGCTCGGCACCGAGCAACTGGTGGTGCTCGCTGAGGCGATCTTCGCCCATATCGACGAGCTGGCCGCCGCCTCCGTCCAGGGCTACGCCCGCGCCCAGGCCGACGAGGCCGGCGCGCTCGGACGCTCCCGCTCGCACCTGCTGACGCTGCTGGCCCGTGGCGGCGGCCGCGCCGAACTCGAGGCCGCGGCCGACCTCGCCGACTGGCCGCTGCCCTGGGAGCTGTGCGCGGTCGCGCTCGCGCCGGACGCGGGCGGCCGGCCGATGGGCGTCCGGCCGACAGAAGCCCGAAGACCGGCGCTGCCCGACCTCGTGCTCGCCGAACTCCACGGACCCGAGCCCTGGTTGGTGATCCCCGAGCCCGACCTCTACCTACGCGACGGCCAGGTCCGCGCCCTGCTGGAGGCGCGCGGCGGCGTCATCGGCCCGACCGTTCCGCCCGAGCAGACCGGCGACTCGCTGCGCTGGGCCCGCACCCTGCGCGCCCGCCCGCCTCGGACGGCCGAGGGCCCGGTGGACGGCGGGGCGCACCTCGCCGCGCTGCTGCTGCTCGCCGACCCGGCTCTGGTCCGCCTGATCGCGGCCCGAAGACTGCGCCCCCTCGACGACCTGACGCCCAAGCAGCGCCGACGCCTCGGCGAGACCCTGCTCGCCTGGCTGCAGTCCGACCGCGGCAGTGCGCCGGACGTGGCCGCCCGTCTGGGCATCCACCCGCAGACCGCGCGCCAGCGCCTGCACCAGGTGCAGCGCATCTTCGGCCCGGCCCTCGCCGACGCGGACGCCCGCTTCGAGCTGGAGATCGCCCTGCGCGCGCGAGAAGCCCAGCAGGACGGCTGAGGCGACCTGACCCAGCGGGCGCTAGATGCCGAACTTCACCTGGCGCACCTGCGCCGTCGCGTCCTCGGGCCCCTCGTACTCGACGTGCGCCTCGGACTGGCGGCCCATCATGAACAGCAGGAGCTCGCCCGGTTCGCCGGTCACCGTGACCACCGGGGCGCCCTTGCGGGCGACCGCGGTCTGCCCGTCGGGGCGCCGCAGCACCAGGCCGACCGGCGAGCGCCGCCCGTTCAGCCGGGCCGTCGCCGCCAGGCGCTTCCACAGGTACTCGCTCAGCTCCTCGTCCAGCACCCGCGGCGACCAGCCCGGCTGGGCGCGGCGCACGTCCTCGCCGTGGACGAAGAACTCCACGGTGTTGCCCGCGTCCTCCGCGCCGGGCAGCCGGAACGGCGAGTAGGCCGGCGGCCCCACCCGGATCGCCTCGAGCAGCTCCGCGTAGGGCTTGGCGGCGTACTCCGCCTGCACTCGCTCCAGCCGCGCCGCCAGCGGCTTGATCAGGATGCCTCCGGCGGCGTCGGGCCGCCGTTCCCTCACCACCACGTGCGCGGCCAGGTCGGTGGTCCGCCACCCCTCGCACAGCGTGGGCGCGTCCGGCCCGACGCCCTCCAGCAGATCGGCCAGCAGCAGGCGCTCACGCCGCCCCAGATTCGACATGACCCAAGCCTAGAGCGATCCGCCGACGGCGGGGCCGTTCGGGCGGTTCGGGCTGCGAACGGCCCTCGAGGATTCGATCGTCGTTTTGTGTGACCTGGCGCCGCGCTGGCAGGTCTCCGATGTGACAGGACGAAACCGAACCGACGACGGAGGCGCGCATGGACTGGCAGACGGACTGGCAGGGGACCGAGGAGACGCAGGGGCAGTGGGCCGGGCCCCGCACCGGGCGCCGGGCGTCGTCCCGGCGCGCGGCGCACGCCGGAAGCCGGCACCGCAAACGAGCGCGCTGGTCGGTCACGCCGCTGGTCGCCGCCGCCGCGGTCGTGTGCGCGGGGGCCGTCGGGGCGGTCGCGCTCTCCCCGGCCGCGTCCCGTGGTCCGGTCGGCAACCCGCAGGCCGCTCCCGCGGCCGGCCCCACCACCGCGGTCGACTCGGCGGACGGCGCTTCGGCGGCGGCGTCGAGCTCCGGGTCCGCGTCCGCCTCCGCCTCCGCCTCGCCGACGCCCTCGGTCCGGGTCACCCCGGCGCACAGCGCCACGCCGAGGTCGATGGCGAGCTCCGCGCCGAGCCGCCCCACCGGGGCGTCGAACCCCGGCGGGTCGAACTCGCAGACGCCCGGAGCCACGAGCGGTTCGGCCCCGGCCGTGTCGGGACCCGGCTCCTCCTACGCCGTCCAGCAGGTGCTCGCGGTGATCAACCAGGCCCGCGCCCAGGCCGGCCTGCCCGCCTACACGATCACCAGCGGCCTCACCGCCAGCGCCGGCGCGCACAACGCGGTGATGATGGGCGGCTGCGGCCTGTCGCACCAGTGCCCCGGCGAAGCCGATCTCGGCACCCGGATCACGGACGCGGGCGTCCACTGGGGCGCCTGCGGCGAGAACATCGGCGAGGGCGGCCCGATGGCGGACACCGACGCCGCGATAGCCCAGATGGCGGTGGGCCTCACCCAGAGCATGCTGGCGGAGCAGCCGCCGAACGACGGCCACCGCCGCAACATCCTGAGCAGCGCGTTCCACCACATCGGCATCGTGGTCCAGCGGACCGCCTCGGGCACGGTCTACATGACCCAGGACTTCTCGGACTGAGCCGCGCGCCGGTGCCCGGGCGCGCGTGCGGCCGGGCACCGGGTCGCGTCGCCCGCTAGGCGACCGAGAAGTCGTCCGCGTACACGTCGCCCTGGCCGTACCAGCCGTGGACGTACACGGTGACCGCGCCGCTGCCGCCGGTGGTGAACGAGACCGTCAGCTGGTTCCAACTGGTGCTGTTCGACCAGGTGCTGGCGCTCGCGCCGCCGCTCACGCCGATGTAGGCGTAGGGCCCCTGCACCCAACCGGTGAGCGTGTAGCTGTGGTTGGGCTGCAGGGTGAGGCTCTGGTCGCACTCGCCGGTGGTGCCGGAGGACGGGGCGACCTGGAGCGCGTGGCTGCCCGAATGCACCGGGCTGCTCACCACGGCGCTGCCGGACTGGCAGGTCCACGGGCTCAGACTGCCGGACTCGAACCCGGCGTTGGCGAGCGCGCCGCCGCCCGTTCCGCCACCGCCGCCGGAGGAGGTGACGGTGAGCGTATAAGTCGCGGTGTGGCTGCCCGAGGCGGCCGTGCCGGTCACGGTGATCGGGTAGGCGCCGGCGGCCACCGAGGAGCCGACGGAAGCCGTCATCGTGGAGCTGCCGCCGGAGGTGACCGAGCCGGGGCTGAACGAGACGCTGACGCCGGAGGGCGCGCCGGAGGCTGCGAGGCTCACGCTCTCGGCGCTGCCCGCCGTCACGGCCGTGGCGACGGACGCGGTCGTGCTGCCGCCCTGCGCGACGGACGCCGAGCCGGGGGCGACGGACACCGAGAAGTCGCTGGAGCTGCCGCCGCCCCCGCCGCCGCCCGAGCTGCCCTCGTAGGGCACGAAGGCGTCGGTGAAGGCGAGACTGTTCTGGCTGATCTCACTGCAGGTGGACAACGAGTTGGCGCTGCCGCTGCACGGCTGGTCGCGGTCGACGGACCAGAAGGCCAGGCGGCCCACGCCGTTCTGCGCGGCGAAGGTCTCCACCGTCTGCGCGTCGGCGAGGGTGAAGGTCGAGCCGTCGTCGTTCTTGCCGATCATCGGCGTGATGCCGAGGTTGGCATAGGTGTAGCCGGGGTCGACGGACTGCATCTGCGCGAGCGTGGCCTGGGCGGCGGAGACCGCGCCCTGGCCCATCTCGGTGCCGCTGCCCGCGTAGTAGTCCATGGCCATGATGTTGACCACGTCGATCCTGATCCCGGCGTTCTTCGCCGCCTTGAGGATGTTGACGCCGTCGCCGGTCAGGCCGCTGGTCAGCACCGGCAGCGTCATGGAGAACGTCAGGCCCGGGTTGGCGGCCTTCAGGTCCTTCATGGCCTGCATCTGGCGGGCCGCCGACGCGGTGTCGGCGACGGCCGCGCCCTCAACGTCGAAGTCGAGCTGGTTGACGCCGTAGTCGTTGATGATGGCCTGGTAGCCGGCGTCGATGCTGCTCTGGGTGGTGCAGGTCCACGCCAGCGGCTCGCCGCTGGCGCCGCCGGAGGAGATGATCAGCGAGGCGCCCTCGGACTTCGCCTTGGCGATCTCCGGATCGGTGTAGGAGTCGGCGCCGATGGGCAGGGTGTCGCCCCAGATCTGGTTGCAGCCCTCGCCGAGCACGAAGGCGGCGGTGTAGGCCTTGAGGTGGTGACCGGTGATCGCGGTGTCGAGCAGGCCCTCCTGACCGTTCGACATGTCGACGTACGGTGCCACCGAGTAGACGCTCGTCGCGGCGGAGCTGCTGGTGGGGGCCAGCAGGCCGACCGCTCCGGCGGTGGCGAGCGCGAGCGCGCACGCGGAGCCGGTGAGTCTCGCCAAGCGCATGACAGTGATCCCTTCGGGGATGCCCCAAGGGTGCGGGGGTGTGGGGGAGTCCGTGCGTCCAGGCCTGGCGGGTCTACGAAACAGCGTTCATGAGTCCGCGTCAATAGGACTAGACCAACTTGCCCCGGCTCACCGCTTGAGCGGCGCCGTCAGCTTCCGAGCGCCCTGGTAACTGCCGCCGGAGAGTGCGCAGGTGACGGTGTGTCGTCCGCCCTTGTATTCGGCCAGGCTCGGATACAGCTGGTAGTACTGGAGCTCCGTCACGCTCTGCTTGTGGTAGGCCGCGGCGTTCAGCGGCTCGCACAGGGCCAGCGACTTCTGCAGGATCGCCGGGTAGTCCGTCAGACCGTCCGGCAGCGTGGCGAGTTGGGTGACCTCGGCGTCGTGCGGGTCGGTGCACGAGCGCTTGGCCAGCAGCTTGAGCGTCTTGGTGAACGCCGGCGAGTCGAAGCAGTCGCCCGGCTGCAGCGAGATGTAGGCGAAGGTGTTCGGCAGCGTCGGCGAGGGAGACGGCGACGGGGCCGTCCGCGACGGGGACGGCGACGGCTTCGCCTGCGGCGTCGCAGCCGGTTTGGAGCGCAGCGCGAAGACCAGGACCAGCGCCACCGCCGCGAGCACCGCCACCAGCGTCGCGGCCAGGCCGAGACGAGAGCCGCGCAGCCGTCCGAACCCCCCAGCAAGCCCCATGCGCCCAGCATGCCGCCTCCGGGCGTGTCCGCGACAGGGTGCGTCACTGTGGTTGCATTGGTGGTATGTCCGCCACACCCGCCGCACCGAACACCACCGAGCTCGACCCGGCGATCGCCGCCCGCCTCAAGCGCGACGCCGACGGGCTGGTCCCCGCCGTCGCCCAGCAGTACGACACGGGCGAGGTGCTGATGATGGGCTGGATGGACGACGAGGCGCTGCATCGCACCCTCACCACCGGACGCTGCACCTACTGGAGCCGCAGCCGCTCCGAGTACTGGGTCAAGGGCGACACCTCCGGCCACGTCCAGCTGGTCAAGTCGGTGGCGCTGGACTGCGACGGGGACACCGTCCTGGTCCGGGTCGACCAGCTCGGCGCGGCCTGCCACACCGGCGACCGCACCTGCTTCGACGCCGGCACGCTCCCGGTCACCGGCGGCTGAGACACCCGCGCCGCGCCGCTGGGACAGCCGCCTCACGCCGCTGAGACACCCGCCCTCCGGCGCTGAGACGCTCCGGCCGGGCGGAGGTCGAGCCGCTAGGCTTCCTGGGCATGACCAGCGGCAGCGTCACCCCCGACCTCGACACCTTCCGCAAGCTCGCCGTGGACCGCCGGGTGATCCCGGTGACCCGGCGGTTGCTGGCCGACGGGGACACGCCCGTCGGCGTCTACCGCAGGCTCGCGGGGGAGCGGGCCAACACCTTCCTGCTGGAGAGCGCCGAGCAGGGGCGCCACTGGTCGCGTTACTCCTTCGTCGGCGTCCGCAGCAGCGCCCAGCTGACCGTCGACGCCGAGGGCCGCGCCCGCTGGCTCGGCACCCCGCCCGTCGGCGTCCCCACCACGGGCGACCCGCTGCAGGTGCTGCGCGCCACCATCGAGGCCCTGCGCGGCCCGCGCGACCTGCACGCGGGCGGCGAGCTGCCGCCGTTCACCGGCGGCCTGGTCGGGTACCTCGGCTACGACATCGTTCGCCGCCTGGAGCGGCTGCCCGAGCTCGCCCCGGACGACCTGCGGCTGCCCGAGCTCACCATGCTCTTCGCCGACGACATCGCCGTGCTGGACCACAAGGACGGCTCGGTGCTGCTGATCGCCAACGCGGTCAACCGCGACGACCAGCCCACCGGCGTCGACGGCGCCTGGGCCGACGCCGTCGCCCGGCTCGACCGGATGACCGCCGATCTGGCGCGGCCGGCCGAGGCCGGAGCCGCCGTGCTCACCCCCGTCGCTGAGGTGGACGCGGTCTCGCCGTTCGGCGGCGCGCCCTACCGGGCCGCGGTCGAGGCGGTGAAGGAGAAGATCCGCGCGGGCGAGGCGTTCCAGGTGGTCCCCTCGCAGCGGTTCGAGGTCGAGTGCCCGGCGAGCGCGCTGGACGTCTACCGGGTGCTGCGCACCACCAACCCCAGCCCGTACATGTACCTCTTCCGCTTCGGCGCCCCCGGCCCGGACGCGGAGCCCTTCGACGTCGTCGGCTCCAGCCCGGAGGCGCTGGTCAAGGTCGAGGACGGCGAGGCGATGGTGCACCCGATCGCCGGCACCCGCCCGCGCGGCGCCACGCCCGAGCGCGACGCGGAGCTCGCCGCCGAGCTGCTCGCGGACCCCAAGGAGCGCGCCGAGCACCTCATGCTGGTCGACCTGGGCCGCAACGACCTGGGCCGGGTCTGTGCGCCGGGCAGCGTCGAGGTGGTCGACTTCATGACCATCGAGCGCTACAGCCACGTCATGCACATCGTCTCCACGGTCACCGGCCGCGTCGCCCCCGACCGCACCGCCTTCGACGTGCTGACCGCCTGCTTCCCCGCCGGAACGCTGTCCGGCGCGCCCAAGCCGCGTGCCATGCAGATCATCGAGGAGCTCGAGCCCACCCGTCGCGGCCTCTACGGGGGCTGCGTCGGCTACTTCGACTTCGCCGGCGACTCCGACACCGCCATCGCCATCCGCACCGCGCTGATCCGCGACGGCCGGGCCTACGTCCAGGCCGGTGCGGGCGTCGTGGCCGACTCCGACCCGGCGAGCGAGGACACGGAGTGCCGTAACAAGGCCGCCGCCGTGCTCCGGGCCGTCGCCGCCGCGGCGACCCTGCGTCCGGCCGGTCCGGCGGCGCAGGGCACACTGGAGCGGTGACCCCCGAGCAGACCCCAGCCCAGACCGCAGCCCAGCCCGCAGACCCGACGGCAGACCGGACCGCGGAGCAGGCCGCCGAGCCGCAGCCCGCGTCGGCCACATGGCGTCGCACCCTCGCGGTGACGCTGCTGCTGTCGGTCGTCGGGGCGACGCTGCTGCTGGTCGCGGGCGGGCAGACCTGGGTGTCCGGCACGGTCCAGGCGCAGGGCGCGACCAGGGCCGTCACCGCCCACGGCAGCGAGGTCAGCGGCGTCCCGGGCGCGATGGCGCTGGTGGCCCTCGCCTCGGTGGTCGCCGTCTTCGCGGTGCGCGGCGCGGCGCGTCAGCTGCTGGGCGGCCTGGTCGCGCTGGCC
>NZ_BBPO01000019.1:57819-61736 GCF_000787815.1 Streptacidiphilus neutrinimicus | reverse complement strand
GCGCGTCAGCTGCTGGGCGGCCTGGTCGCGCTGGCCGGCGCGGGCGCGGTCTTCGCCGCGACCGCCGCGCTCGGCTCGGAGACCGGCGCCCTGGACGAGAAGGCCGCCCGCTCGGTCGGCCTCACCGAGGTCGCGGTCGGCTCCGTCACGCACTCGGCGTGGCCGTGGTTCGCGGCGCTCGGCGGTGTGCTCGTCGTCGGGGCCGGGGTGCTCACGGTGCTTCGCGGCGCCGCCTGGCCGGGCATGTCGGCCCGGTACGACGCGCCGGCCGGCAAGCGGTCCGCCGCCGGTCCGCGCCGCGGTGCTGCGGCGAAGGCGCCTGCGGGGCAGGCGACCCCGGCCGACCTGTGGAAGGCGCTGGACCGGGGCGAGGACCCCACTGCGAGCTGAGCTCGCCGATACGGGACAATGGAGTGGAAGAGCTCTCCCCGGGCGGGAGAGTCCCAGATCTAGGAGCAGTTAATGTCGGCAAACGCCCACGGACACACCGTCGCCGCCTGGACCGGTGTCACCGTCTCCTTCGTCGGTTTCATGCTGGCCGCCGTGGCGATGGTCTACTCGGTTCCGGTCCTCGTCATCATCGGCCTGGTCGTGGCCGCCGCCGGCGCTGTCGTCGGTAAGCTGATGTCTGCCGCCGGATTCGGCAAGAAGCCCACGAACCACACCCTCCCGGCCGCCAAGGACACGGTCTCGAGCAGCGTCTCGGCCTGATCCGGGCTCTTCGAGCCCCTCGCGGCTCGCGGAGAGTTCTTCCGACACGGCGGCGCGCCCTTCGAGGGCCGCCGCCTGTTCGGTACCAGAATCGGGGAGTGACAGCCGCCCCCGGCGCCTCTGGCGCCGCCGCGCCCGCCCGCGTCCCGCTGGGACTGCTGGGCCTCGGTGCGGCCGCGACGGCCTACGTCGGCGCCGTGGACCCGAACCGCCCCGGCCACTACCCCGGCTGCCCCTTCCTGGCGCTGACGGGCTGGTGGTGTCCCGGCTGCGGCGGCCTGCGCGCCGTCCACGCGCTGACGCGCGGGGAGCTTCGCGTCGCCCTGCACGACAACGTGCTCGTGGTCGCCTTGTGCGGTTTCACCGTCTCCTTCTGGGCCCTGTGGGCGCTGCGCTCCCTGCGTGGACGTCCTCGCCCGGCGTTGCGCCTGAGCCGTCCGTGGCTGCTTTCGGCGGCGCTGCTCGTCCTCGCGTTCACTCTTGTGCGCAACCTTCCCACCGGCGCTTTTCTGGCTCCGTGAGGCCCCGGGGGCTGTCCGGGGAGCGAGACCGGAGGCCTCTCGATTCAGGTTCCACGCAGCCGGACGGATACCATCGATCCAGGTCATGCACAGACAGGCATCCGAGAGACGCCGGATTGTGCGAGACCACCAACCGACCCGACGAATGGGGGCCCCGAGTGACCGTGCTCGACGAGATCATCGCCGGAGTCCGTGAGGACCTCGCCGAGCGTCAGGCCCGGGTCTCGCTCGACGAGCTCAAGGAGCTCGCGGCCAAGGCTCCCGAGGCCAAGGACGGCGTGGCCGCGCTCGGCGGCGAGGGCGTCTCGGTCATCTGCGAGGTCAAGCGCTCCAGCCCGTCCAAGGGCGCGCTGGCCGCGATCGCCGACCCTGCCGCGCTCGCCCGCGACTACGCGGCCGGCGGTGCCGCGGCGATCTCCGTCCTGACCGAGCAGCGCCGTTTCGGCGGCTCGCTGGCCGACCTCAAGGCGGTGCGCGCCGCGGTCGACACCCCGCTGCTGCGCAAGGACTTCATCGTCACCTCCTACCAGCTGTGGGAGGCCCGGGCGTACGGCGCGGACCTGGCCCTGCTGATCGTCGCCGCGCTGGACCAGGAGGCCCTGGTCTCCCTGATCGAGCGGGCCGAGTCGATCGGCCTGACCCCGCTGGTCGAGGTCCACGACGAGGAGGAGATCGCCCGCGCGGTCGACGCCGGCGCGCGGATCATCGGCGTGAACGCCCGCAACCTGAAGACCCTCGAGGTCGACCGCAACACCTTCGCCAACGTGGCCCACGCGATCCCGTCGCACGTCGTGAAGGTCGCCGAGTCGGGTGTGCGCGGCCCCCACGACCTGATCGCCTACGCGAACGACGGCGCGAACGCCGTCCTGGTCGGCGAGTCCCTCGTCACGGGCAAGGACCCGAAGGCCGCCGTCGCCGACCTCGTCGCTGCCGGCGCCCACCCGGCCCTGCGGCACGGCCGGTAGTCATCCCCCTCGCCCCACGCGTCACGCTAGGATCGGACACGTGACCTTCGACGCCCTCCACCAGCCCGGCTACGCCGGTCTGCAGCGCGGCTGCAAGCCGCGCGGGTGTCGCGCGCCCGCACGCCGCGTCCTCGGGCGCCGGGTGCGGTACGTGATCGGCGCCGAGCCGGGCCAGGTTCCCGGGCGGCGATGGCAGCGCACGCGGAGCGACGCGCACCGCTGAGGCCGTGGTCCGCAGGACGACGGTCGCACGTGGGTGCGCCGTTTCGCGCACGCCTGCCCACGTCCGTTCACATCCCTGAGGGAACACCCATGTCCGACGTGACATCCGTCCCCGACGCGCGCGGTTACTTCGGCGCGTTCGGTGGTCGCTTCATCCCGGAGGCGCTCGTCGCCGCCGTCGAGCAGGTCGCCGACGAGTACGAGAAGGCCAAGGCCGACCCGGCGTTCACCGCCGAGCTGAACACCCTGCTCAAGGACTACACGGGCCGCCCGAGCCCGCTCACCGACGTCCGTCGCTTCTCGGCGGAGGCGGGCGGCGCCCGCATCCTGCTCAAGCGCGAGGACCTCAACCACACCGGCTCGCACAAGATCAACAACGTGCTGGGCCAGGCGCTGCTCACCCGGCGCATGGGCAAGAACCGCCTCATCGCCGAGACCGGGGCGGGCCAGCACGGCGTCGCCACGGCGACCGCGGCCGCGCTGTTCGGCATGGACTGCACCATCTACATGGGCGAGGTCGACACCCAGCGCCAGGCGCTGAACGTCGCCCGGATGCGCATGCTCGGCGCCGAGGTCGTGCCGGTGAAGTCCGGCAGCCGCACCCTGAAGGACGCCATCAACGAGGCGTTCCGCGACTGGGTGGCCAACGTCGACTCCACCCACTACCTCTTCGGCACCGTCGCCGGGCCGCACCCGTTCCCGATGATGGTCCGCGACTTCCACCGCGTCATCGGTCAGGAGGCCCGCGCGCAGGTGCTGGACCGCACCGGGAGGCTGCCGGACGCGGTCGTGGCCTGCGTGGGCGGCGGGTCCAACGCCATGGGCGTGTTCTACGACTTCATCCCGGACGCGGGCGTGCGCCTGGTCGGCATCGAGGCGGCCGGCGAGGGCGTCCAGACGCCCAGGCACGCGGCCACGCTCACCAAGGGCGACCCGGGCGTGCTGCACGGCTCGCGCACGTACGTGCTGCAGGACGAGGACGGGCAGACGATCGAGTCGCACTCGATCTCCGCCGGTCTGGACTACCCGGGCGTCGGGCCGGAGCACGCGTTCCTGAAGGACTCGGGTCGCGCCGAGTACCGCCCGTGCACGGACGCGGACGCGATGAACGCGCTGCGGCTGCTCTCGCGCACCGAAGGCATCATCCCGGCCATCGAGTCCTCCCACGCCCTGGCCGGCGCCCTGGAGCTGGGCCGGGAGCTCGGCCCCGAGGCCGTCATCCTGGTGAACCTCTCCGGCCGCGGGGACAAGGACATGCACACCGCCGCCCAGTACTTCGGGCTGCTCGACGATTCCGCTGCCGATGCCGCTGGTGGTGCCAAGTGACGAACGCCCTGCTGGACCAGACCCTCGCCGCAGCCAAGGCCGAGAACCGAGCCGCGCTGATCGGATACCTGCCCGCAGGCTTCCCGTCCGTCGCGGGCGCCGCGCAGGCGGTGCAGGCGCTGATCGACGGCGGCGCGGACGTCGTCGAGATCGGCCTGCCGCACAGCGACCC
>NZ_BBPO01000019.1:0-57581 GCF_000787815.1 Streptacidiphilus neutrinimicus | reverse complement strand
GGTGCTGGACGGCGCGACCATCCAGACCGCTGACGACATCGCGCTGCGCGGGGGCGTGCGGACGAAGGACGTGCTGGAGACGATCCGCACCGTCACCGCCGCCAACCCGACCGTCCCGGTGCTGTGCATGACGTACTGGAACCCGGTCGACCGGTACGGCCAGGCGCGCTTCGCCGCGGACCTGGCGGCGGCCGGCGGCGCGGGCTGCATCCTGCCGGACCTGCCGGTCGAGGAGGCCGACGAGTGGCTCGCGGCCGCCGCCGAGCAGGGGCTGGCGACGGTCTTCGTGGTGGCGCCCTCCAGCCGTGACGAGCGGCTTGCGGTCATCACCGCCAAGGGCACCGGCTTCGTCTACGCGGCCGCCGTCATGGGCGTGACGGGCACCCGCGCCCAGGTCGGCGACATGGCCGAGGACCTGGTCGCCCGCACCCGGGCCACGACCGAGCTGCCCGTCTGCGTGGGCCTCGGCGTCTCCAACGCCGCGCAGGCGGCGGAGGTGGCCGCCTTCGCGGACGGCGTCATCGTCGGTTCGGCCTTCGTGCAGCGGATCCTGGACGCGGCCACGCCGGAGGCGGGCTACGGGGCGGTCCGCGAGCTGACCGCGGAGCTGGCCCAGGGCGTGCGCAAGCGCTGACGGGCGGTCAGGCCAGTCGGGCGAAAGCCGACACGGCAGGCACGGCGGACGCCTGGTGAGGGGGCGCGGACTTCGGTCCGCGCCCCCTCCGTGTTGCCGCGTGCGCCGCAGCCTGATCGCCCGTCATCAGGCGCTCGTCCACTGGATGATCGAGCCTTCACTCCACGAACGTCTGCCCGGTTCCAGTGCTGTGGCCGCCGCCGTCGCGGCGCGCGTCGCGCTCGTCCACGGGGGATTCCCGCTGTTCCACGCCCTGCTCCTGGCCAGCCGGGGCCACGAGGACGCGGACGGGTTCATCGCCGACCGGCTGCCGGCCGTGGCCGTGCACGTGCCGGGGCTGCGGTCGACGGCGTTCGACTCCGAGGCGCGCACGCTCTACTGGGAACCGTGGGTCGACGGGCGACGAAGTCGACCCGGGGCGCACCCGGAGCTGCTCGACGACCCGTCCGCGCTCCAGCGCTATGTGGAGAATGCTGCGAATTGCGGAGAATGACGCATGTCCGTTAAGGAACACAAGGCAGGATTGCTCCCAATTGACCGGGCCGGGCGAGGGTTGCCCGGGTCGGGGAGGGGGAGCGCCGTGACGGCCTGGATCGGCACGGCCGTGCGCATCGCCCTGGCGATCGTGTGGGCCTGGGCGGGGCTCGCGAAGATCTCCGATCCCCAGGCCGCGGCACAGGCCGTGCGGGTCTACCGGATCCTGCCCGAGGCGCTGGTGAAGCCGTTCGGCTATGGTCTGCCGTTCCTCGAGCTCGCGCTCGCGCTTCTGCTCCTGGTCGGCCTGGGGACGCGGATCGCCGCCGTCCTCTCGGGGGTGCTGCTGCTGGTCTACATCGCCTCGATCGCCTCGGTCTGGGCCCGCGGGATCTCCATCGACTGCGGCTGCTTCGGCGGCGGCGGCGCGGTGGCGGCCTCGCGGACCCAGTACTGGCAGGAGATCCTCCGTGACTGCGGCTTCCTGTTGTTGACGGGCTGGCTGATCTGGCGCCCGAAGACGCGGTTGTCGCTCGACGGCTGGCTGGCCGCGTGACGCGGCGGTCAGCGCCGACCCCGACTCAAGTCAACAGTCCGACAGAACAGAAGATCTGATGAGCACTAAGAACGAGGTCGGCAAGCGCAGCGCGCGCGAGCGCATGCAGGAGGAACGCGCCAAGGAGGAGGCCGCGGCCCGCAAGAAGCGCCAACTCACCGTCATCGTCGTCACACTGGTCGTCATCGCGGCAGCGGTGGTGATCGGCATCGTGGTGCAGAACGGCCGCTCCAGCAGCTACAGCGCCGCCACGGACGCGCCCGGCGGAACCGTCGGCACCACCAGGCTGCTGATCCCCGTCGGCGGGACGGCCGCGCCCAGCACGGTCACCATCTACGAGGACCCGCGCTGCCCCGCCTGCGACCAGTTCGAGACGGGCATGAAGACCACGATCAACCAGCTGCTGGCCCAGGGCAAGATCCAGATCCAGTACCACATCGCCTCGTTCATCGACCGCCACGACAGCGGCAAGGGGTCGAAGAACGCCGCGAACGCGCTGGCCTGTGCCCAGAACGTCGGCCGCTTCCACGACTACCACGACGTCCTCTACGCCAACCAGCCGCAGGAGACGGACGACGCCTGGGCGGACAAGTCCATCCTGATCAGCCTGGCCAAGCAGGTGCCCGGCCTGGACTCGCCGAGCTTCGAGGCCTGCGTCAACAACAACACCTACGGCAGCTGGGTGACGGCGGTGCAGTCGGACTTCGACAAGTCGGGCTACAACTCGACGCCGACGGTGCTGCTCAACGGCACCCCGGCGTACCCGACCTACAACAGCCAGGACATCTCGCCGGCCAACTTCACCACCTGGGTGGACAACGCCAACAAGGGCAAGCCGCTCGCGACCATGCCCTCGGCCAGCGCCGAGGCCCTGGCCTCGCCGACCGCCCACAACAACCCGCCCGCGTCGGGGGCCGCGAGCGCCGGCCACTCCTGATCCGAAGCGTGTCCCCCGGGGCTGATCCGGCCGCCCGGTCGACTACCGGGCCCGGATCAGCCCCGTCTGCATGGCCGCGGCCACCGCGGAGGTGCGGCTGTCGACGCCCAACTTGTCGTAGATGTGCACGAGGTGGGTCTTCACCGTGGCCTCGCTGATGAACAGGCGCTTGGAGATCTGCCGGTTGGGCAGGCCCTCGGCCAGCAGCTCCAGGATCTCCAGCTCGCGCGGTGACAGCACCGGCCGCCCGGGCCGGGAGCGGCCCAGCAGCCGGGCCGCGACCGGCGGCGCCAGCACCGTGTCGCCCTTGGCAGCGGCGCGGATCGCCGAGGCGAGCTCCTCCGGCGGGGCGTCCTTGAGCAGGTAACCCGTCGCGCCGGCCTCGACGGCGGAGAGGATGTCCGCGTCGGTGCTGTAGGTGGTGAGGATCAGCACCGCCGGAGCGTCGGGCAGCGCGGTGATCCGGCGGGTGGCCTCCACGCCGTGCATGCCGGAGCCCATCTGCAGGTCCATCAGCACCACGTCGGGGCGGGGGCTGCCCTCGGCCGCGCGCCGCTCCAGCAGCCGCAGCGCCTCGGCGCCGTCGGCGGCCTCCCCGACCGGCTGCAGCTCGGGCAGCTCCTCGAGCAGGGCGCGCAGGCCGCGCCGGACCACGGGGTGGTCGTCGACCAGGACGACGGTGATCACGAGGCGCGCTCCACGGGGTGGGGCCGGGCGGGCGCGGGCGCGGCCGCCGGTGTGGTCGGGGCCTGGGCAGAGGCGGCGGCCCGCACCGGGGGAGCCGCCTGCGCCGAGGGAGCGGCCTGCGCGGGGGGAGTGCTCTGGGTCGGAGCGGCGGCCGGGGCCGACGGGCCGTGCAGCGGGATGGCGGCGGCGACGGCTGTGCCCTCGCCCGGAGCGGACTCGATGGTGAGCGTGCCGCCGAGCTCGGCGATCCGCTCCCGCATGCCGTGCAGGCCGAAGCGCGGCCCGCCGGACGGGCCCCCGGCGCCGGCGATGCCCGCGGCCCCCGCGGGCGCGTCGGGGGCGAAGCCCACGCCGTCGTCGAAGACGTCGAGCGTCACCTGGTCGTCGAGGTAGGCGAGGGTGACCGCGGCCCGCTGGGCTCGGGCGTGGCGCTGGACGTTCGCCAGCGCCTCCTGGGTCAGGCGCAGCAGGGCCACCTCGGCCTCCACCGGCAGCGGACAGGGCTCCCCGTCGAGGTGGAAGGCGACCTGCGGGACAGGCCCGCAGCCGGCGGTGACCCGGCGCAGCGCCTCGGGCAGCGTGGCGTCCTGGAGCGACGGCGGCGTCAGCGCGGCGACGAAGCGGCGCGCCTCGGTCAGGTTCTCCCCGGCGGTGGCGCCGATCTCGCGCACCCGCTCGGCCGCGGCGTCCGCCCCCGCGGGCAGCGCCGACTCCGCCGAGCGGGCCAGCAGCACGATCGAGGAGAGCCCCTGGGCGAGCGTGTCGTGGATCTCCCGGGCCAGCCGGGCGCGCTCCGCGAGGCGACCGGCCTCGCGCTGCGACTCGGCCAGCTCGTCCCGGGTGCGGACCAGGTCGTCGATCAGGGCCTGGCGACGGCGGCTCTCGCGGTACAGGCCGGCGTAGCCGTAGGCCGTGAGCACCGCCACCGCGGCGCCCGCGCACGGCCCTATCACCTTGGCCGCCGTCAGCCCGCCGGAGGTGGTGGACTGCGCCGCGACGACGACGCCCGTCAGCAGCGCGACCGAGGGCAGCGACCAGCGCGGCGGCAGCAGGTGCAGGTAGAGGAAGTAGAGCGGGAAGGCCACGTAGCCGGCGCCCGGGGACTCGGCCGCCAGGGCCACCCACAGGACGGTGACGGCCGCCAGCCAGAGCAGGCCGTCCCGCCGAGTGGCCTCCGGCCGGGCGAAGAAGCCGCCGAAGGCGTACGTGGCGCCCAGCGCCGCGCAGAGCACCCAGGACGTGACGCCGCCGCCCACGCAGCCGATGACCAGCAGGACGTAGAACATGGCGTGCAGCGCGACCCGCATGACCCGGAGCGCGGGCATCCGCGCCGGGTCGTGCTGTGCGGGGAGAGTGCTGGTCACGGCATCGACCCTACGTCCCGGCGCCGAGGTCCGGCGCCGTCGGGCCATCAACCTTTCGGTTGATTCGGAACCCATCCTCTCCCTGATGGAACACCCTCTTCCGCGGACGAGTGTGGAGGACGACAGATCGTCCGACCGCCTCCGAGGAGTCCCCACGTGTTCGTCGCCCTGCGTGACATCCGCTTCGCCAAAGGGCGCTTCGCCCTGATGGGCGCGGTCGTCACGCTCATCACCACGCTCGTGGTCTTCCTCTACGGCCTCACCGGCGGTCTCGCCTCGGCCGCCTCCTCCTCGATCGCGCAGCTGCCGGCGAAGGACATCGTCTTCGGCGCGCCACAGGGCGCCGCTCCCGAGGTGTCGTTCAGCAACAGCGGGATCGCCCCCCAGCAGGAGCAGGCCTTCGCCGCCGCGCCCGGCATAGGCAAGGTCGAGCCCTTCGGCGTGGCCATGTCCCGGCTCACCGGCGGCAGCGGCGCCATCTCGGTCAGCGTGTTCGGCGCGCCCGCGGATCTGCTGCCGCCCGTCGTCTCGGGCACCGCCCCGCAGCCCGGGCAGGTCGCGGTCGGCCAGAAGGTCGCGGACGACAGCGGGCTGCACGTCGGGGACAAGGTGTCCGTGGGCGGCCGGACGCTGACCGTCTCGGCGATCACCGCGGACCGCTCCTACGCCCACGCGCCCAGCGTCTGGACCACCCCCGACACCTGGTCCCTGGCCACCGGCGCCAAGCAGCCGGGCGCCCTTGCGGTCGACCCGGGTTCCGCCGACCTCGCCGCGCTGGACAAGGCCCAGAACACCGAGACGGTCTCCCGTGACGCGGCCCTCGCCGGCATCGACGGGTACTCAGCCGAACAGGGCAGCCTGCAGATGATCCAGGGCTTCCTCTTCGCCGTCAGCGCGCTCGTCGTCGGGGCGTTCTTCACGGTGTGGACGGTGCAGCGCAAGGCGGACATCGCGGTGCTCAAGGCGGTCGGCGCGTCCAGCGGCTACCTGATCCGCGACGCGCTGGCCCAGGCCGTGGCCATGCTGGCGGCGGGAGCGCTGTCCGGCGCCCTGATCGGCCTCGCGGGCGGAGCGGTGCTCGGCGGCAGCGGCATGCCGTTCACCCTCGGCGCGGCGACGGTCGCCGTCCCCGTCGTCGTCATGGTCCTGCTGGGCCTCGGCGGCGCGGCCCTCGCCGTGCGCCGCATCACCTCCGTCGACCCGCTGACCGCGCTGGGAGCCAACCGATGAGCCTCGTCCTCTCCGACATCGTCCTCACCTACCCCGACGGGGACCGGCGCCTGACCGCGCTGGACGGCGTCACCCTCGAGGTCGCCCCCGGCGAGTTCACCGCCGTGGTCGGCCCCTCCGGCTCCGGGAAGTCCAGCCTGCTGGCCGTCGCCGCCACCCTGCTGACCCCGGACTCGGGCCGCGTCCTGATCGGCGGCCAGGACGCCGCCACGCTGAACGACAAGCAGCGCACCGCGCTGCGGCGGGACGGGATCGGGATCGTCTTCCAACAGTCCAACCTGCTGGCCTCGCTCACGGCGGTGGAGCAGCTCCAGGCCGTCGCCCACCTGCGCGGCGAGAAGCCGCGCGCCGTGGCCGCCCGGGCCGAGAGCCTGCTCGCCTCCGTCGGGATCGGCGACGGCAAGCAGCACCGCCGCCCGCACCAGCTGTCCGGGGGCGAACGCCAGCGGGTCAACATCGCGCGGGCGCTGTTCGCCGAGCCGTCGGTGCTGCTGGTCGACGAGCCCACCTCCGCCCTCGACCACGAACGCGGCGAGCAGATCGTCGGCCTGCTGGCGCGGATCACCCGCGAGCACGGCACGGCGACGGTGATGGTCACCCACGACAAGGCCCAGCTCGCGACGGCGGACCGGGTGCTGGAGATGGTCGACGGGCGGCTCGGCGAGGCGGTCGCCGCGTAGCGGCCCCGGAGCGCCCCCTTAGGCAAGGGATGCCTAACTTCGCAGGTCAGCGCACTGGTAAGGCAGTCCTGCCTTGCTGGAAACAAATCTCCGGAAGCGTTAGCTTCCTGGGCGTGACCACGATGACGATGAGCGCCCAGGACATAGCCGAGACCGCCGAGGCCTACAAGCACGACCACCGCGACGTGAACGGCGGTTGGCTCCGCCCGGCGGTCTTCGGAGCGATGGACGGCCTGGTGTCCAACTTCGCGCTCATGTCCGGCGTCGTCGGCGGCAGCGCGAACCACAACGTGATCGTGCTGACGGGCCTCGCGGGGCTTGCGGCGGGCGCGTTCTCCATGGCTGCGGGGGAGTACACCTCGGTCGCCTCGCAGGGCGAGATGGTCCAGGCCGAGCTGGCGCTGGAGCGGCGTGAGCTCGAGCGCAACCCGCAGGAGGAGCTGGCCGAGCTGGCCCAGCTGTACGTCGAGCGCGGCGTCGAGCCGAAGCTGGCCTTCGAGGTCGCCCAGCAGCTGAGCGCGGACCCGGAGCGCGCCCTCGAGGTGCACGCCCGCGAGGAGCTGGGCATCGACCCGGACGACCTGCCGTCCCCGCTCGTCGCGGCGGTCTCCTCCTTCACCGCCTTCGCGCTCGGCGCGCTGCTCCCGCTGCTGCCCTACCTGCTCGGCGCGACCTCCCTGCTCCCGGCGGTGGGCATCGCGGCGGTGGGCCTCTTCGCGGCCGGCGCGGTGGTCAGCAAGGTGACGGCGCGCAGCTGGTGGTTCTCCGGTCTGCGTCAGCTGCTGCTGGGCGGCGCCGCGGCGGGTGTGACTTTCCTGCTCGGCCACCTGATCGGCGGTCACATCGGCTGACTACCGCATGCGCCTGACCAGGCACGAGGTGGTGTTACTCACACAGTGCAATTGCATGAACCCCCTGTTTCGCGAGCGCGGCGATCGGGCAGACTTGCGAGGACGTCCGAATACCCCAGACACCGGGGTAGAGGCGGACTCACCTCCCACGGGATGTCCTTCACTACGGCCTCCACCCAGGCCGCACGCAGCTGGCTCGTCCACATGATGGACTGAAAAATCCACTGAGTGGAACTCGGGGCATCATGTAACCTGCACGACACGCAATCGCTAAGGGCCAGCGTCGTCCCGGATGCGCATGTGAATTGACCTCCATGCCGATCACGACGACGGGAGAGCCAATGCTGCCTGCGTCTGCGTACCCCGCCCCGCGGCCTTATGCCGCCCTGGCGGACGCACGCCCCGCCAAGCAGGGCCTGTACGACCCCAGCAACGAACACGACGCCTGCGGCGTCGGCTTCGTCGCCTCGCTCAGCGGAGTCGCTGAGCACCGAATCATCGAGCAGGCGCTCACCGTTCTGCGCAACCTGGAGCACCGCGGAGCCACCGGCTCCGAACCGGACTCGGGTGACGGTGCCGGCATTCTGACTCAGATCCCGCACGCCTTCCTGGCGGCCAAGGCCGCCGAGGCCGGCTTCGAGCTGCCCGAGCAGGGCCGCTACGCCGTCGGCATCGCGTTCCTGCCGGACGACGACGCGGCCGACGCCGTCGCCGTCTCGTCCATCGAGACGATCGCCGGCGAGGAGGGCCTGACGGTCCTCGGCTGGCGCGACGTCCCGGTCACGCCCGACCTGCTGGGCGCCACCGCGCGCTCCGTCATGCCGCGATTCCGTCAGCTCTTCGTCGCCGACGCCGAGGGGCAGAAGGCCGGCCTGGAGCTCGACCGGATCGCCTTCGTCGTGCGCAAGCGCGCCGAGCGGGAGAGCGGGATCTACTTCCCCTCCCTCTCCGCGCGCACCATCGTCTACAAGGGCATGCTCACCACCGGGCAGCTGGAGCCGTTCTTCCCGGACCTCTCGGACCGGTCCTTCGCCTCCGCGCTCTGCCTGGTGCACAGCCGCTTCAGCACCAACACCTTCCCGAGCTGGCCGCTGGCGCACCCCTACCGCTTCGTCGCCCACAACGGTGAGATCAACACCGTCAAGGGCAACCGCAACTGGATGACGGCCCGCGAGTCCCAGCTGGCGACCGACCTCATCCCGGGCGACCTGAACCGGATCTTCCCGATCTGCACCCCGGACCACTCCGACACCGCCTCCTTCGACGAGGTGCTGGAGCTGCTCCACCTGGGCGGCCGCTCGCTGCCGCACGCGGTGCTGATGATGATCCCGGAGGCGTGGGAGAACCACGCCACCATGGACCCGGCCCGCCGCGCCTTCTACCAGTTCCACTCGAACCTGATCGAGCCCTGGGACGGTCCGGCCTGCGTGACCTTCACCGACGGCACCAAGATCGGCGCCGTGCTCGACCGGAACGGCCTGCGTCCGGCCCGCTACTGGGTCACCGTCGACGGCCTGGTCGTGCTCGCCTCCGAGGTCGGCGTCCTCGACATCCCGCAGGACCAGGTCGTCCGCAAGGGCCGCCTGCAGCCGGGCCGGATGTTCCTGGTGGACACCGTCGAGGGCCGCATCGTCGACGACGAGGAGATCAAGTCCGCGCTGGCCGCCGAGAACCCCTACGGGGAGTGGCTGCACGCCGGTTCGATCAAGCTCGACGCGCTGCCCGAGCGTGAGCACATCGCGCACACCCACGCGTCGGTGACCCGCCGTCAGCAGACCTTCGGCTACACCGAGGAGGAGCTGCGCGTCCTGCTGGCCCCGATGGCCAAGAGCGGCGCCGAGGCGCTCGGCTCCATGGGCACCGACTCGCCCATCGCGGCGCTGAGCTCAAAGCCGCGGCTGCTCTTCGACTACTTCACCCAGCTCTTCGCGCAGGTCACCAACCCGCCGCTGGACGCCATCCGCGAGGAGCTGGTCACCTCGCTCGGCTCCAACCTGGGCCCCGAGGGCAACCTGCTGCACGCCGAGGCAGCCTCCTGCCGCTCCGTCGTGGTGCCCTTCCCGGTCATCGACAACGACGAGCTGGCCAAGCTGATCCACATCAACGCGGACGGCGACCTGCCGGGCCTGAAGGCGGTCACGCTCTCCGGCCTCTACAAGGTCTCCGGCGGCGGCGCGGCCCTGGCCGCCCGGCTCACGGAGATAGCGGCCGAGGCCGACGCGGCGATCGCCGACGGCGCCCGCCTGGTCGTGCTCTCCGACCGCCACTCCGACGCCGAGCACGCGCCGATCCCGTCGCTGCTCCTCACCTCCGCGATCCACCACCACCTCATCCGCACCAAGCAGCGGACCCACGTCGGCCTGATCGTCGAGGCCGGAGACGTGCGCGAGGTGCACCACGTCGCGCTGCTGATCGGCTACGGCGCGGGAGCGGTCAACCCCTACCTGGCCATGGAGTCCGTCGAGGACCTGGTCGCACAGGGCACCTTCATCACCGGCATCGAGCCGGAGAAGGCGATCCGCAACCTGATCAAGGCGCTGGGCAAGGGCGTGCTGAAGGTGATGTCCAAGATGGGCATCTCCACCGTCGCCTCCTACCGCGGTGCCCAGGTCTTCGAGGCCATCGGCCTCTCCCAGGAGCTGGTGGACACCTACTTCGCGGGGACCACCACCAAGCTCGGCGGCATCACCATCGAGGAGATCGCCAAGGAGACCGCCGCCCGTCACGCCCAGGCCTACCCGGCCTCCGGCATCTCCCCGGCGCACCGCCGCCTGGAGATCGGCGGCGAGTACCAGTGGCGCCGCGAGGGCGAGCCGCATCTGTTCGACCCGGAGACCGTCTTCCGGCTCCAGCACGCGACCCGCACCAAGCGCTACGACATCTTCAAGCAGTACACCTCGCGCGTGAACGAGCAGTCCGAGCGTCTGATGACGCTGCGCGGGCTCTTCAGGTTCAAGCCGGGCGAGGACCGCGGGCCGATCCCGATCGAGGAGGTCGAGCCGGCCAGCGAGATCGTCAAGCGCTTCTCGACCGGCGCGATGTCCTACGGGTCCATCTCGCTGGAGGCCCACGAGACGCTCGCCATCGCGATGAACCAGCTCGGCGGCAAGTCCAACACCGGTGAGGGCGGCGAGGACCCGGACCGTCTCTACGACCCGGCACGCCGTTCCGCGATCAAGCAGGTCGCCTCCGGCCGCTTCGGCGTCACCTCCGAGTACCTGGTCAACGCGGACGACATCCAGATCAAGATGGCCCAGGGCGCCAAGCCCGGCGAGGGCGGCCAACTGCCCGGCCACAAGGTCTACCCGTGGGTGGCCAAGACCCGGCACTCGACCCCGGGCGTCGGCCTGATCTCCCCGCCGCCGCACCACGACATCTACTCCATCGAGGACCTCGCCCAGCTCATCCACGACCTGAAGAACGCCAACCCGGTCGCCCGCATCCACGTGAAGCTGGTCTCCGAGGTCGGCGTCGGCACGGTCGCGGCGGGCGTCAGCAAGGCCCACGCGGACGTGGTGCTGGTCTCCGGCCACGACGGCGGAACGGGCGCCAGCCCGCTCACCTCCCTCAAGCACGCCGGCGGTCCGTGGGAGCTCGGCCTCGCCGAGACCCAGCAGACGCTGCTGCTCAACGGCCTGCGCGACCGCATCGTCGTGCAGACCGACGGTCAGCTGAAGACGGGCCGTGACGTGGTCATCGCCGCGCTGCTCGGCGCCGAGGAGTTCGGCTTCGCCACCGCCCCGCTGGTGGTCTCCGGCTGCATCATGATGCGCGTCTGCCACCTGGACACCTGCCCGGTCGGCGTCGCCACCCAGAACCCGGTGCTGCGCGAGCGCTTCAGCGGCAAGCCGGAGTTCGTGGTGAACTTCTTCGAGTTCATCGCCGAGGAGGTCCGCGAGATCCTCGCCGAGCTGGGCTTCCGCTCGATCGAGGAGGCCGTCGGGCACGCCGAGTTCATCGACGCGACCGAGGCGATCGACCACTGGAAGGCCAGCGGCCTGGACATCGCCCCGCTGCTGCACGTCCCGGAGACCGGCTCGGCGCTGCACCAGACCACCCAGCAGGACCACGGTCTGGACAAGGCCCTCGACAACCAGCTCATCGAACTGGCCGAGGACGCCCTGGAGCGCGGCAACGCGGTCCGGATCCAGCTGCCGGTGCGCAACGTCAACCGGACCGTCGGCACCATGCTCGGCTACGAGGTGACCAAGCGTTACCGCGGCGAGGGCCTGCCCGAGGGCACCATCGACGTCACCCTGACCGGCTCCGCCGGCCAGTCGCTGGGCGCCTTCGTGCCGCGCGGCATCACCATCCGCCTCGAGGGCGACGCCAACGACTACGTCGGCAAGGGCCTCTCCGGCGGTGTCGTGATCGTCCGCCCGTCCCGCGAGGCGTCCGCGATCGGCGCCGACGCGCAGAACCACGTGATCGCCGGCAACACCGTCGGCTACGGCGCCACCCAGGGCCGGATCCACCTGCGCGGCAAGGCCGGTGAGCGCTTCGCGGTCCGCAACTCGGGCGCCACCCTGGTCGTCGAGGGCGTGGGCGACCACGGCATGGAGTACATGACCGGCGGCCGCGTCGTCATCCTCGGCGAGACGGGCCGCAACCTCGCAGCCGGCATGTCGGGCGGCATCGGCTTCGTGCTCGACCTGCGTCCGGCCAACGTCAACGGCGGCATGGTCGGCATCGAGGCGCCCGACGCGGGCGACCGCGAGTGGCTGCGCGAGACCGTCCAGCAGCACTACGAGGAGACCGGCTCCACGGTCGCGGCCGAGCTCCTCGCGGACTGGGGCAGCGGCGTCTCCCGCTTCTCCAAGATCATGCCCACCGACTACAAGGCCGTGCTCGCCGCCAAGGACGCCGCCGAGCGAGACGGGCTCTCCGAGTCCGAGACCACCCGGAAGATGATGGAGGCGGCTAATGGCTGACCCGAAGGGCTTCCTCACCACGCCCAAGCAGCTCGCCGAGCGCCGTCCGGTCGCCGACCGCGTCCGTGACTGGAACGAGGTCTACGTCGAGCGGTCGCTGCTGCCCATCATCAGCAAGCAGGCCGGCCGCTGCATGGACTGCGGCATCCCGTTCTGCCACAACGGCTGCCCGCTGGGGAACCTCATCCCCGAGTGGAACGAGCTGGCCTGGCGCGACGACTGGAAGGGCGCCAGCGAGCGCCTGCACGCGACCAACAACTTCCCGGAGTTCACCGGTCGCCTCTGCCCGGCCCCGTGCGAGTCGGCCTGCGTCCTCGGCATCAACCAGGACCCGGTGACCATCAAGAACGTCGAGGTCACCATCATCGACAAGGCCTGGGACAACGGCAGCGTCACGCCGCAGGTCCCGGACCGCCTCTCCGGCAAGACCGTCGCCGTCGTCGGCTCGGGCCCCTCGGGCCTGGCCGTCGCCCAGCAGCTGACCCGCGCCGGGCACACGGTGGTGGTGTACGAGCGCGCCGACCGCATCGGCGGCCTGCTGCGCTACGGCATCCCCGAGTTCAAGATGGAGAAGCGCCACGTCAACCGCCGCGTCGAGCAGATGCGTGCGGAGGGCACCCGGTTCCGCACCGGCGTCGAGGTGGGCGTCGACATCACCGGCCGTCAGCTGCGCGAGCGCTTCGACGCCGTCGTGATCGCGGCCGGCGCCACCACGGCCCGTGACCTGAACGCGCCGGGCCGGGAGCTCAAGGGCATCCATCAGGCCATGGAGTACCTGCCGCTGGCCAACAAGGTGCAGGAGGGCGACTACGTCGACTCGCCGATCAGCGCCGCCGGCAAGCACGTCGTGGTCATCGGCGGCGGCGACACCGGCGCCGACTGCGTCGGCACCGCGCACCGCCAGGGCGCGGCCTCGGTCACCCAGCTGGAGATCATGCCGCGGCCGGGCGACGACCGTCCGAACAACCAGCCCTGGCCGACCATGCCGATGGTCTTCAAGGTCACTTCGGCCCACGAGGAGGGCGGTGAGCGGGTCTACTCCGTCAACACCACCCACTTCACCGGGGACGAGGAGGGCAACGTCCAGCAGCTCCACCTGGTTGAGGTAGTGTTCACCGAGGGCCGCTTCGAGCCGGTCCCCGGCACCGAGCGGGCCATTCCGGCCCAGCTGGTCACCCTGGCCATGGGCTTCACTGGCACCGACGTGAAGAACGGCCTGGTCGAGCAGCTCGGTGTGGACCTGGACGCGCGAGGCAACGTCGCCCGCGACAGTCGATTCGCCACCAACGTCGATGGCGTCTTCGTGGCCGGTGACGCCGGCCGCGGCCAGTCGCTGATCGTCTGGGCCATCGCCGAAGGCCGTTCCGCGGCCAAGGCGGTCGACTCCTACCTCTCGGGCCGCGCCTCCACGCTGCCCGCCCCGATCCGCCCGACGGACCGCCCGCTGACGGTCTGACGGGCACGTACGTCCGCGTGGCCTGCAACGGCGCCGGATCGCACGCGGCGAACCAAGAAAGCGGCACCCGCCCCCTGTCCCCGACCAAGTGCGGGGGGCTGGTGCCGTTGTTCGTTCCCGGCGAGGACCACCCCCGAGGACCACTCCGGAGGACCACTCCCGACGACTACCCCAGGGCCGCCTCGGGGTGACCGGTGGCGACATCGAGCACCGTGCGGCCGTCGAGGACGTCGCCCAGGTGCACCTGGAGCCGGACCAGGTGTTCGTCGGCCGCGCAGACCGTGCCCGGCGTTGTCGGCGCGGGCTTGTCGGTCGCGCCGATCACCACGACGTCCTTGGTCTCGTACACCAGGCCGCTCGGCGGCAGCTTGCCGCAGCCGGTGGCCGCGCCGAGGGTGAGCGTGCGGCCGTCTCCGGAGACGGAGATCAGCGACGCGCCCTGGTAGCCGGGCAGCACCGCCGGCGGGGTGGGCTCCTGGCCGGGAGCGAGGCCCAGATACGCCTCGGGCTTGACCGCCGCGTAGACGAACTCGCCCTGGTAGCCCTGGATTCTGAACGCCCAGGCGGGAACCGTCGCCTCGCCCCGGCTGGTGCGCACGCGCTCGCTGGTGGCCCGGACGGCCGTGACCGTCAGCCAGGTCGGGCAGCTCGCGGTCGGGCAGTGGCCGAGGCTCCCGGTGTGCAGGGCCTGGTCGGCGCCGAGAGCCGGCAGGGTGCGGGTGGCGCCGTGGTCGAACCGCACCGTCTGCGTGGCCGGTCCGTACGGCAGGGGGACGGTCACACGGAACTGCCCGGCCTCGTAGGCGGCCTTGTCCGCGCCCGAGTGGAAGACGCCCGCGGGCTCGTGCGTGGTCTCCTCCAGCGGCACGTAGCCGGCCTCCCACGCCTGCTGCAGGGGCGACCCGAGCCATCCGGACGCCAGCTCGCTCGCGCGCGTCTGGAAGCTCGGACCTGACGGGCTCGGTGACTGCTGGACGGACACGCCCGGAGGCGTCGCGCTCGCGCAGCCGCTGAGCGCGGCGGTGAGCAGGGCGCCGGCGAGAGCCAGGACGGGAACGGCGAGTGCACGAACAGGACGCATACCCCTGCGACGCACACGCCGCCCGACCGGTTCCCACAACAGCCGCAGGGCTGGACCCGCACTGCGGATCCAGCCCTGCGGTGTGTCCCTGTCGCCGTCAGACGGTGGCCTTGCGGCGCGCCCGGCGGGAGACCGCCCAGCCGGTGCCGAGGGCGGCGACGGCCGCCGCGCCCAGGCTGATGGAGAGCATCGTCGAGCCGTTGTCGGACGTGGCCGAGGCCGCGGCCGGGGAGGCCTGGATGGCCTCGGGGGTGTCGCTGTTGTCGTGGTGCCTGATCCGCGTCACCGAGGCGACCGAGCCGTTGCTGTTGAGCAGCACCCGGACGTCGTTCGGGCAGGTGAAGTCGAAGGCCGAGTTCAGGCGACCCGCGGTGGCGTCGAAGGAGCCGTCGCCGATGCGGCCCAGCTTCCAGTTGTCCTCGATGAAGCGGGTGATCGAGGACTGCGAGGTGAAGGTGTGCGAGACGTTGTTGGTGCGCGCGTAGGGCGAGATCACCAGCAGCGGCTGGCGCGGGCCGACGCCGCAGCGGTCGGCGTAGCCCTTCTTGGCCGCCGGGCCGGCCTGGCAGGCCGGGGAGTCGGCGGCGACGGCGCCGGACAGCGTGGAGTCCGTCGAGCCGTTGGTCGGCGCGTGGTAGACGTGGTCGTACCAGCCGTCGGAGTCGTCGTAGGCGACGACGACCGCGGTGGAGGACCACTCCGGGGAGGACTCCAGCGCGTTGATCTGCTTGACCAGGAAGTTCTGCTCGTCGATCGGGTCCGAGTAGGCGGCGTGCCCGTCCTGGTACTCGCCGGCCTTGAGGAAGCTGACGGCCGGGAGGTTGCCCGCGGCCAGCGCCGCGTCGAAGTCGGTCATGTCGTACTGGTGGTTGGCCTGACCGGCGTTGCCGATCTCCGCCTCGTTCGCCGGCGCCAGGTGGTGCGGGTTGGACGTCGACTTGTAGTACTCGAACGGGTTGTGGTGCGCGCTGTAGTCCGAGACGGTGGCGCCGCCGACGTTGGTGTGCGTGGCGCCGCAGACCGCGTAGCCGCTGGTGCCGTTGTACGCCGTGGTCGGACGGAAGCCGCCCTGGAACCAACCCCAGGTGACGTGCTTGGCGTTGAGCAGGTCGCCGACGTTCTTGCCCTGCATCTCGGCGAGCGCGTTGTTGGAGGCGTGGTTGTTGTTGGCGCAGTCGTCGTAGGCCGGGTCCGGGTCGCCGACGACCGTGCCGACGCCCTGGGCGTTGGGCGAGTGCACCGTGTAGGAGTCCGGCGTCGAGGTCTGCGTCGGGTTCGTGGTGCTGCCGTTGCCGGTCACCGAGACGACGCCGTGGGTCTGGCCGGAGACCAGGCTCAGCGCGCCGGGAGTGGACGGGCCGTAGACGTCCGAGAAGGCGTTGTCGCTCAGCGTGTAGTGCTGGGCGTAGTTCCACAGCGCGGTGACGGTGTTGCCGTCGTAGTAGTCCATGGCCAGGCCCGGCGCGCCGTACAGGCCGCCGGAGCAGGTGTCCCTGGACGTGTTCTGGACGAACTTGTCCATCTTGCCGCCGTCTTCGGCGTACTGCTCCGGCGTGTAGTTGTGGTTCTGGTCGCAGGTCAGGGCCTGCTTGCCGGAGAGGCGCTGCGGCGCGTAGAGGTTCGGGTTGCTGGTCAGCAGACCCGAGTTGACCAGGTTGTTCACCTTCTTCGGCGTGTTCTTGGCCGCGGTGAACGGGGTGCCGTCGGTGTTGGCGGCCTTCGGGTAGGTGCCGAAGTAGTGGTCGAAGGAGACGTTCTCCTGGAAGATCACCACGAGGTGCTTGATCGGCGTGGTGGTGTGCACCTTGCCGTGGCCGTGGCCGCCGTGGTCAGCAGAGGCCGCCCAGGCCGGCGCGGTGCCCGCGGCGACCGTCAGTGCCGCCGCGCCCGCGAGCGCCGCGAAGCGCCGACCCCGGCGCGTGCTCTTCGCCCTATCCGTGTTGCCGCTCATCCAGCATCCCCTCCGGTGACTGCACGTGCTTCAAGCTGAACACTCATCAACTGTGCGTCCGCATCCTTCGCGTGACGGCCGACGTGCTGGGACCGCTGAGGTGACGTGTCCGTAAACGCCACACGAAGCCTGGTCTCTGCGCGCGTAGATCATGCGAGCAGGGCCCGAGCATAACGGTCGTTCGCATCCCGAACACCTGGCAGGACGAAGAAGTAGCCGCCGCCGAACGGACGGATGTAGTCGACCAGCGGCTCTCCGGCCAGACGCTTCTGCACCGTGGCGAACTGACGCTCCAGGTCCTGCTGGAAGGCGCAGAACACCAGGCCCATGTCGAGGTTGCCGTTGGCGTCGGTGCCGCGGTCGTAGTTGAACCCGCGGCGCAGCAGCCGCTGCTCGGCGGTCTGCGCGGTGCGCGGGTTGGCCAGCCGGATGTGCGAGTCCATCGGGATGACGTCGCCCGTCGGGTCGGCGCCGAAGTCCGGTGTGTCCGTCTCGGAGCGGCCGTCCAACGGGGCGCCGGAGTCCTTGCGGCGGCCGAACATCCGCTCCTGCTCGGTGATGCCGACGCGGTCCCAGAACTCCACCAGCATCCGGATGAGCCGCACGGCGAGATAGGAGCCGTCCGTGGCCCAGGCCGGCTCGCCCTGTCCCGCGTCGACCCAGAGCAACTGGTCCATCAAGCGGGTGTCGGTGGTGTCGGGGTTGGCGGTGCCGTCGCGGAAGCCCATCAGGTTGCGCGGCGTGCCGACCGGACGCGGCGGCGAGGCGAAACCGTCGATGCGCCAGCGCACCTGCATCGCGCCCCGGGTGTGCCGGGCGAGGTCGCGCAGGGCGTAGGCGATCACGTCGGTGTCGTCGGCCTCCAGCTGCAGCAGCAGGTCGCCGTGGCAGACCGACGGATCGAGGTCGTCGTCGGGGAAGGCCGGCATGGCGGAGAGCCTGACGGGCCTCTGCGCGGAGAGCCCGAAGCGCTCGTCGAAGAGCGAGGCGCCGACCGCGACGAGAGCGGTCAGCAGGCCGCCGGGCGGCACCGGCCCGAGTACCCCGGAGTCGGCGGGCGGCGCACTGATGCCGAGCGGCTCGGGCACCCGGCCCGCGGTGAGGGCGCGCACCCGGTCGGTCAGCGTGCCGAACAGCTCCGTGAGCCCGGCGCGGTCGCCGGCGGTCACGTCGAAGGAGACGAATGCCGCGACGCGACGCTTCGGCGTGAGAACGCCGGCCTGGTGCACACCGTGGAAGCCGCGCGGGCTCCCGGAGGGCGAACTCGCGCGGGCCGCGCCCGCGCCCGCGAGCGCCGTCGCGGCCCCCGTGGCCAGGGCTCCGGCCAGCACGGCGCGCCGTGCGACGTCCTTCCCTGCTGCGCTGTCGGGTCGCGCTCCGCTTCGGTTCCTCTCCGGCCGGGTGCCCTCTTCGCCTGTTCCTCGCGGCGCGGCCCCCCAACCTCCGCCGCGCCTCAGCTCCGCGCTCACTGCGTCCTCCGTACTTCCAGCACGGCCGCGATCGGCGCGAGCTGCTCGACCAGATCCCCGAACACGGCGTTCAGCTTCTCCCGCTGCTGCTGGGCCAGGCCGGCCAGCGCGGTGTTCCCGTCCGTGGTCAGCTGGGCCCGGGCCGCCGCCATCGCCGCGTCGACCTGCGGCATGGGGACGCGCGAGGTGAGCAGCGGGCGCAGCAGGGTCAGCACCTCCGTGGTGCCCTCCAGGTTGGCGCCGACGGTGGCCAGGTTCGAGTCGCTGCCGTAGTCGGTGCGGCCGCTGAGCTCGAACTCGATGGCGTTCTCGACGATCTCGTGCGCCCGCACGCCGAGCACGGCCGGGTCCAGCTGGACCTTCGGCCAGGAGGCCTCGAGTCCGCGCACGTCGGAGAGCAGCTTCGCGGCGACCGGCTCCAGGGCGGTGGTCGAGCCCTGGCGCCACAGGCCGAACTCGACGCCGTGGAAGCCGGTGTCGTGACTGCGCGGGCCGTTGATCTCGTCGTCGACGTCGCCGAAGGCCCCGTACGCGGCGCCGAGGCGCTCGTAGGCGAGGTGTGCGGTGAGCCAGCGCTGCTTGGCGCCCGCGAGGTCGCCGGAGGCGACGGCGCTGTGCAGCGCGTCCACGTCGGTGACCAGGCCGGGCAGTTGGCCGCCGACCCAGTGCTGGTAGGCGAGCGCGGCCGGGATCAGGTCCTGCTGGGTGACCGGCACGACGGCGGGGGTGCCCTGAGTCGATCCCGTCCCGGAGCCGGTGACCGCGACGGTGGGGCCGGTCGCGGCGTCGACGTCCTGCTGCAGGCAGCGGAAGGCGTAGGAGCCGGCCGCGAGGCGGACCAGCAGCGGCCGGGAGCGGTTCGGCGCCAGCCCCTCGACCTCGCCGAGCACGGCGCCGGAGGCGGGCTCGACGAGCTGTACGTCGGCGGGCCCGATCCCGGCGTTGGAGACGTCGAAGACCTGCAGCCCGGAGGCGGCGTGCCCGGTGCTCCAGCCCGCGCCGCAGCCGCCGGGGGAGACCTGGACCAAGGTGTGCGGCAGCCCGGGATAGCCGTCCGCCTGCTGCGCGGACGTGCTCCCCGCGCCCGGCGCCTTCCCCGTGCCCCCCGAGAGCTGCCAGACGGCCGCGCCGGTCAGCGCCATGGCCGCGGCGGCGGCCAGCGCCGTCGTTCGTCGTACCCGTTCCACGCGCGGAAGCCTAGGCAGCGGCGACGGGCGTTCGACAGGGGGAGGGGTGTACGGCAAGGAAGTGTTCCCCCGTGGTTCATCCGCGCGTCCGGCGCGCGTAGGTTTCGGAATCTTCAACGCTCCGTCGGACAAAAGACATCTGACGGACCGCCAGCGCCACGAAGCTACCAGGCGGTAGGAACTAGGCTCGTTTCATGCGCCGAGCAAAAATCGTCTGTACGCTAGGCCCCGCCTCCGACAGCTTCGAGCAGATCAAAGCGCTCGTGGAAGCCGGCATGGACGTGGCCCGCTTCAACCTCAGCCACGGCAGTCACGCCGACCACGAGGACCGTTACCGTCGAGTCCGCAAGGCCGCGGACGAGACCGGCCGCAGCGTCGGCATCCTGGTCGACCTGCAGGGCCCCAAGATCCGCCTGGACACCTTCGCCGAGGGGCCCGTGCTCCTGGAGCGCGGGGACTCCTTCACCATCACCACCGCCGACGTCGAGGGCGACCGCAACCGCTGCGGCACGACCTACAAGGGCCTGTGCCACGACGTCACCCCCGGTGAGCGCATCCTCGTCGACGACGGCCGGGTGACGCTCGAAGTCACCGCCGTCGAAGGCCAGGACGTGCGCTGCACCGTGGTCGAGGGCGGCATGGTCTCCGACCACAAGGGCCTCAACCTCCCGGGTGTGGCCGTCTCCGTTCCCGCGCTGAGCGACAAGGACGTCGCCGACCTGCGCTGGGGCCTTCGTATCGGCGCCGACCTGGTCGCCCTCTCCTTCGTCCGCAGTGCGGACGACATCAAGGACGTCCACCGCATCATGAGCGAGGAGGGGCGCTTCGTCCCGGTCATCGCCAAGGTGGAGAAGCCGCAGGCGGTCGAGAAGCTCGACGAGATCGTCGACGCCTTCGACGCCGTCATGGTCGCCCGCGGCGACCTGGGCGTCGAGATGCCGCTGGAGCAGGTGCCGCTGGTACAGAAGCGCGCCATCAAGCTGTGCCGCCGCAACGCCAAGCCCGTCATCGTGGCCACGCAGATGCTCGACTCGATGATCAACGCCTCCCGGCCGACCCGCGCCGAGGCGTCCGACGTCGCCAACGCCGTCCTCGACGGGGCGGACGCGGTGATGCTCTCCGGCGAGACCAGCGTCGGCAAGTTCCCGGTGGAGACGGTCCGGACCATGTCCCGCATCGTCGCGGCCGCCGAGGAGGAGATCCTCGCGGCCGGGCTGCCGCCGCTGAGCGCCACCAGCAAGCCCCGCACCCAGGGCGGCGCGGTCGCCCGCGCGGCGGCGGAGATCGGCGACTTCCTGCACGCCAAGTACCTGGTGGCGTTCACGCAGTCCGGCGACACCGCGCGGCGGCTGTCGCGCTACCGCTCGCCGATCCCGGTGCTGGCCTTCACCTACGAGCCGGCCGTGCGCAGCCAGCTGGCGCTCACCTGGGGCGTGGAGACCTTCCTCGGCCCCTTCGTCGGCACCACGGACGAGATGATCGACCAGGTCGACGCGGCCCTGCTGGCCATCGGCCGCTGCGAGGTGGGCGACATCGTCGTCATCACCGCCGGCTCCCCGCCTGGGCTGGCCGGGTCGACCAACCTGGTCCGGGTCCACCACGTCGGCCAGGACGACCTGCCGCTGCCGACCAAGCCGTAACGCGCGCACGAGAAGAGCCCGGCCGGAGCGGCGTTGCTCCGACCGGGCTCGGTCATGTCATCCGAGGGAGGTCAGTGCCCACCCTCGTCCACGACCTCGACGTCCTCGATGTTGCGCTCGATCTCGGCGGCCTTGAGCGACGTGGCGATCGCCCAGTAGTAGACGGCCACCGCGAAGACGGCGACGATCGCGATGTCCACCCAGAGCGGGATGTTGCCGGTGCCGCCGAACTGGCCCTGCCAGGAGACGATGCCGACGCCGACCAGGTAGACCGGCAGCCACTGCGCCGACTTCCAGTCCATCTTCGGCGCGTAGGGCTTGCCCGTGGCCGTGGCGTACCAGGCGTACGCGCCCATCAGCAGGTAGCCGAGCAGGATCGCGAGGCCGAGGCGCCACAGGGTGCTCCAGCCGCTCCAGTAGATGATCAGGGTAGCGATGACGAACGACAGCGGCGAGATGACCTGGCCGAACGGCAGGCGGTAGGGACGCTCACGCGCCGGCAGCTGCTTGCGCAGCGCGCCGTAGGCGAGGGGGGCGCCCGCGTACATCAGCACCGAGGCGGAGGTGATGAAGGAGACCAGCGCCTGCCAGCTCGGGAAGGGCAGGAAGCAGATGACGCCGACCACGAAAGAGATGATCAGGCCGAACCACGGCACGCCCTGGCGCTCGGTCTTCTCGAACAGCTTCGGCGCGTAGCCGTTGCGGCTCAGACCGAAGGAGATGCGCGAGGTGGAGGTGGTGTAGATCAGGCCGGTACCGGCCGGGGAGACCACCGCGTCCAGGTAGAGGAACCAGGCCAGCCAGCCGAGGCCGACCAGCGAGGCCAGACCCGCCCACGGGCCGGAGATGCCCTGGTAGGCCAGGCTCGCCCAGCCCTTGGCGAAGGAGGCCCCGGGGAGCGCGCCGATGTAGGCGACCTGCAGCAGGACGTAGATCGCGGCGCCGATGGCCACCGAGCCGAGGACGGCGCGGGGGATGTCCTTCTTCGGGTTCTTGCTCTCACCGGCGAGCTGGATCGCCTGCTCGAAGCCGAGCAGGGCGAAGATGATGCCGGAGGTGCTGATCGCGGCCAGGATGCCCTTGCCGCCGAACGGCATGAAGCCGTGCGAGGTGAAGTTGCTGCCGTGGAAGTGCGTCAGCGCCACCACGAAGATCGTCACCAGCGGGATGAAGATCTTCCACCAGGTCGCCGCGCTGTTGGTGTGCGCCAGTACCTTGACGCCCAGGAAGTTCACCGCCACGAAGACGGCCATGAGGATCACGGCGACGACGAAGCCGGAGGTCGTCAGCGTCCCGTCGGCGTTCTGGAACCCGGTGGCCCAGGACCAGTGACCGGCGTAGCCGATCATGGCCTCGACCTCGATCGGCGCCACGGTGGCGGCCTGCAGCCAGGAGAACCAGCCGAAGGACATGCCGGCGAGGCCGCCGAAGGTGTAGTGCGGGTAGCGCGCGGTACCACCGGCGACCGGGAACATGCCACCGAGCTCGGCGTGCACCAGGGCGAGCAGCACGATGGCGACGGCGCCGATCAACCAGGAGATCACAGCGGCCGGACCGGCCATCATGACGGCGTTCTTGGCGCCGTAGAGCCATCCGGATCCGATGATCGAACCGACGGATGCCCACATCAGACCGATCAGGCCGATCTCACGGCGCAGGGTCCTGCCCTTGGCGGGGGATGAGGGCAGTTGGGTACTGGTGCTCATGCAAGCCTCTCGGAGGGTGGGGAGCAGTTGCTTGAGAGTTGCCCAACCGTAAGGGCGACATTTATCCCATGCATAGACGCCGTTACTGAATAGATGCCTTCGGATGCTGTGTATTCGCAGCTCAGAGAATGCTCAAGTCGCTGAGGAAGATTTGAGCCTGGCTCGTAACGGCGCAGAATATTCAGTGATCTACGCGGGTTGCCCTAAGAATCCGTTGGATACGGGGCCCACGCCTTGAGATTCGTTGGAGGCCGCCTGGGAGGCTGCTGGATCTATGCAGAGTCGGGCGTCGGAGGACGTAAGGGGCGGGCTGGCACTGCGTCCCTTGCGCCGTGTCACGCCGAGATGACCGCTCCCGTCCACATCGTGAGACGACATGAGAAAGGCCCGCCGAAGCGGGCCCTCCTGAGGTGCCGGGTGCGGGATTCGAACCCGCAAGCCTTTCGGCAGATGTGTTTGAGACATCCGTGTATGCCGTTCCACCAACCCGGCCGGTCGTGTGCATGAGCACCATACCGTGTGCGCCCTGCGTGATGCAGCTAGGTAGGCTTGCGCCGTACGCCCCGGAGCTACGAGGAGCATCGTGACCGCCGCCGACGAGCAGGACCCGCACGTCCCGCCGACGACCACCCGTGTCGTCATCGCCGAGGACGAGGCACTGATCCGCCTCGACCTCAAGGAGATGCTTGAGGAGGAGGGCTACACCGTCGTCGGCGAGGCCGGTGACGGTGAGACGGCCGTCCGCCTGGCCGAGGAGCTGAAGCCGGACCTGGTGATCCTGGACGTGAAGATGCCCGTCCTGGACGGCCTTTCGGCCGCCGAGCAGATCCACCAGGCCCACATCGCGCCGACCCTGATGCTCACCGCCTTCTCCCAGCGCGAGCTGGTGGAGCGCGCCCGCGACGCCGGGGCGATGGCCTACATCGTCAAGCCCTTCAACAAGGGCGACCTGGTCCCCGCCATCGAGATGGCCGTCTCCCGCTACAGCGAGATGCGCGCGCTGGAGCTGGAGGTCGAGGACCTCAACCTGCGGCTGGAGACCCGCAAGCTGGTCGACCGGGCCAAGAGCGTGCTGCAGACCAAGTTCGGGCTGACCGAGCCGGCCGCGTTCCGGTGGATCCAGAAGACCTCGATGGACCGGCGGATGACCATGAAGGCCGTCGCCGAGGCCGTCATCGAGGAAGGCGCCGCGCAGGACGCCAAGAAGTAGCGGACACAGGAAGAGGGGTGCGGGGCCGACGGCCCCGCACCCCTCCCTCTTCCTGTGCCTCAGTCCTCGCCGAGGTAGGCCTTGCGGACGGACTCGTCGTGCAGCAGGTCCGCGCCGGTGCCGGAGAGCGAGATCCGCCCGACCTCCATCACGTGCCCCTGGTCCGCCAGCGACAGCGCGGCCTGGGCGTTCTGCTCGACCAGCAGGATGGTCATGCCCTGCGCGCGCAGCTCCGTGATGGTCGACATGATCTTCTGCATCATGATCGGCGACAGGCCCATGCTGGGCTCGTCCAGCATCAGCAGCTTAGGCTGCGACATCAGCGCCCGGCCCATGGCCAGCATCTGCTGCTCACCGCCGGACAGCGTGCCGGCGGCCTGCTTGCGGCGCTCGCCCAGGATCGGGAAGAGCTCGTACGCCCTCTCGACGTCGGCCTGGATGCCCGGGGTGTCCCGGCGCAGGAACGCGCCGAGCAGCAGGTTCTCCTCGATGGTCATCCGCGCGAAGATGCGGCGGCCCTCGGGGGAGTGGGCGAGGCCCATCCGGACGATCTCGTGAGCGGGCTTGCCGTCGATCCGCTCGCCCTTGAAGAGGATGCTGCCCGCCGTGGGCTGGTGCAGCCCGGATATGGTCCGCAGCGTGGTGGTCTTGCCGGCGCCGTTGGTGCCGATGAGCGTGACCACCTGTCCTTCCTCGATGCTGAAGGAGATCCCCTTGACGGCCTCGATCTTGCCGTAGGCGACGCGGAGGTCCTGGACCTCGAGAAGCGCGGTCACTGGTTCTCCTCCGGGGTGGTGCTGTCGGCGTTGCCCTCGTAAGGCGTGCCGAGGTAGGCGGCGACGACGCGCTCGTCGCCCTGGACGGTCGCGGCGTCGCCCTCCACGAGCTTCTGGCCCTGGACCAGGACGGCCACGCGGTCGCACAGGTTGAAGATGAAGCGCATGTCGTGCTCGATGACCAGGACGGCGACGCCGCGGTCGCGGACGGCGAAGACCAGCTCCTCGGTGGCCCGGGTCTCCTGCGGGTTCATCCCGGCGGTGGGCTCGTCGAGCAGCAGCAGGCCTGGCTCGCTGGCGAGGGCGCGGGCGACCTCGAGCTTGCGCTGCTCGCCGTAGGGGAGGTTGCGGGCCAGGGTCCCGGCCTTGTTCGCCAGGCCGACGAAGTCGAGGTACTCCATCGCCTTGGCCCGGGACTCGGCCTCCTCGCGGCGGTAGCCGGGACCGCGCAGGATGGCCGAGATGAGGCCTTCCTTGGTCCGGGTGTGCCGGCCGACCAGGACGTTCTCCAGGACGGTCATGTTGTGGAAGAGACGGATGTTCTGGAAGGTGCGCGCCATGCCCGCCTGGGTCACCTTGTGCGGCTTGGGCGGGAGTGTCTTGCCCTGGTAGGTGACCGTCCCCTCGGTGGGGACGTAGAGGCCGGTGAGGCAGTTGAAGAAGGTGGTCTTGCCGGCGCCGTTGGGCCCGATGAGTCCGATGATCTCACCGGAGTTGACGGTCAGTGAGACGTCGTTGACGGCGGTGAGGCCGCCGAAGCGCATGACGACGTTGCTGGCCTGGAGCAGCGGGGTGCCCGGGGCGGGTGCGTTGTCGACGGTGGCGGTGGTGGTGTCGGTCATCGCGTTCAGGCCTCTGCGGTGCGGAGTTCGGGGGTGGGCCCTTCCTGGCCGCCCTCGGTCTGGGATTCGTGGAACTCCAGCTGGCGACGGCGGTTGGGGATGATGCCCTCGGGGCGGAAGCGCATGAACAGGATCAGGGTGATGCCGAAGAGCAGCAGCTGGTAGTCGTGCAGGAAGGAGAGCTTCGCCTGCAGCAGGAAGAACAGCGAGGCGCCGACGAGCGGTCCGGAGACGGTGCCCATGCCGCCGATGACGACCGCGGCCAGGAGGAACGCCGAGTTCGGCGGGGTGGGCCCGGCGAACTGGAAGGTGTCGGGGACGATGCTGTAGTTGACGTGGACGAAGACGGTTCCGGCGAGGCCCGCCAGGGTCGCGCCGAGCGCGAAGGCCAGCAGCTTGAAGCGGAAGCCGTTGATGCCCATCGCGGTCGCGGCGGTCTCGTCCTCGCGGATGGCGACCCAGGCGCGTCCGATCCGGGAGTCGGCGGAGCGGGCGAACACCAGCACGATGATCGCGGTGAACAGCAGCATCAGCTCGAAGTAGTTGGCGAAGCGCCCGATGCTGAACGGCCCGAAGTCGTGCGCGGAGCCGAAGTCGAATCCGAAGATGTTCAGGTCGGGGACGTTGCTGATGCCGATCGCGCCGTTGGTGACGTTCGGGCCGGAGGTCCCGTCGAGGTTCTGCACGACGATGCGGAAGATCTCACCGAAGCCCAGGGTCACGATGGCCAGGTAGTCGCCGCGCACGCGCAGCGTGGGCGCGCCGAGCAGGACGCCGAAGATGCCGGAGACGGCGGCGCCGAGCAGCGCCGCGGCCCAGAACGGGATCTGGACGTTGAACGCGGTCCCGGCGGCGCCGGAGACCAGGGCCGCGGTGTACGCGCCGACGCCGAGGAAGGCGACGTAACCGAGGTCCAGCAGGCCGGCGAGGCCGACGACGATGTTCAGCCCCAGGGCGGTGGCGGCGAAGATCAGGATGCTGACGCCCAGGTTGGCGTTGGCCTCCGCGTTGGAGCTCGTCTGGGTGAACGGGAAGAGCCCGGCCGCGACGAACGCGCCGACGGAGGCGAGGACGCGGTGGCGCTGCATGATCTCGCCGAGCCGGCCGAAGTCACCGGAGCGGTTCAGGGCCCAGGCGGCGAAGCCCGCCAGGATGAGGAAGCCGGCGAACAGCTCGGGGTAGGAGGTGTCGACGCCGTAGGCGAAGACGCCGAGGGCCGCAGCCAGGGTCAGCAGGACCGCGACCACCTCGACGGCGGCGTGCAGCGGCCTGGCCGGGCGCAGGTCGGGGCGCTTGCCCGGGTAGAGCAGCACGCCGAGGCCGTGGCCGCGCGGGTGCTGCCCGTCGCGGGGCAGACCGAGCGCGCCGACGACGGCGAGCAGCGAGGCGATGCCGGCGATCCAGCCGCCCGTGGTCAGGTTGGCCAGCCCGCCGAGCTCGACGCTGATCGCGATCAGGGTGAACCAGGTGGTGGCCGCCGCGCCGACGGCGAGGATGACCGTGGTCCCCTCGGCGCCGCCGGGGGCCAGGCCGCGCAAGCCCGGAGTGCCGTAGCCGACGAGGAGGTAGAGCAGGGTGAGCAGCCCGCCGGTGAAGGTGATCCACTGCAGTCCGCCGGGGTAGCCGGTGACCGTCAGGTCCCCGGGGAACTGCGAGCTGTAGGTCCAGGACAGGAAGGCAGCGGCGGCGGTCAGCACGGCGCCGGCCGCGGTGACCGCGCGGGCCGCGGCGGTCGGGAGCGGTATGGCCGGCTTGGGCGCGGCGGCCGCTTCGGGTCGGATCTGGAGGGTGTCGGTCATGGTGGTTACGCCCTGTCCGCGACGCGCTCACCGAGCAGGCCCTGCGGCCTGACCATGAGCACCAGGATGAGGATGACGAAGGCCCAGACGCTGGACCAGGACTGGCTGCTGAACTGGCTCATGCCGGGGATGTCGGCGATGTAGATCGCGGTGAGGTTCTGGACGAGACCGAGGACCAGACCGCCGAGCATCGCGCCGTAGATGTTGCCGATGCCGCCCAGCACCGCCGCGGTGAAGGCGTAGAGGCCGGTGAGGAAGCCCATGTCGAACTTGATCTCGCCGTAGCGCAGACCCCAGGCGACGCCGGCGATCCCGGCGAAGCCCGCGCCGAGCGCGAAGGCGATGACGATGACCCGGTCGGTGTTGATGCCCATCAGCTTGGCGGTGTCCGGGTCCTGGGCGGTGGCCTGCATGGCACGGCCGGTGCGCGTGCTGCGGACGAAGTAGGCCAGGAACAAGGTGGAGATCACGGCGGCGACCACGACGAAGATGTCCGCCGACTGGATCAGCACGCCGCCGATGTGGAACGGTCCGCCCGGCAGGCTCGGGAAGACGCGGGGCGACTTGGCGCTGGGGTAGAAGCCCCAGACGAGCTGCTGCAGGGTGATCGAGACGCCGATCGCGGTGATCAGCGGCGCGAGGCGTGGCGCGTTGCGCAGCGGCCGGTAGGCGAGCCGTTCGGTGAGAACGGCGATCACGGTCGAGGTGACGATGGCCCCGATCAGCATCAGGGGGATGGCGATCCACATCGAGGTCCCGGATCCGAGTCCGAGGTAGACCGACAGGGCGCCGAAGGCACCGGTCATGAAGATCTCGCCGTGGGCGAAGTTGATGAGCTGGACGATGCCGTAGACGATCGTGTAGCCGACGGCGATCAGTCCGTAGGTCGCGCCCAGGAGCAGGCCGTTGACCAGGTTTTGCGGCAGTTCGTGCACCGCGGTCCTCCGTGTTCGAGCCGGTGTCGGACCCTGTCCGCGGACCGGACGTGGAACCGCGCGGGGGCAAAGGTGTGGTGCCCCCGCGCGGTTGGTGTCTCAGAAGGTGGTTCGACGGATGCGTGCCGGTACGGGCGACGTCAGCCGGAGAAGGTGCCGGTCTTGATGGTGGTCCAGACGCCGTTCTTGACGCCGTAGACGGTCAGCTGCTTGTTGGTGGCGTCGCCGTACTGGTCGAAGGAGACCGTGCCGGTCACACCGGAGAAGTTGACGTTGCTCATCGCCTTCTCCACCGCCTGACGCGGGTTGCTGGGCAGCTTGCCGCTGTTGGCGCTGACGACGGCCTTGACGGCCTCGATGATCGCCCAGGCGCTGTCGTAGGAGTAGCCGCCGTACGCGCCGTAGGCCTGGGAGTAGCCGCCGGCCTTGTAGTTGGTCACGAAGGTCTGCGCGGAGGGCAGGGACTCGACCGGCGCGCCCACGGAGGTGGCGTAGTCGCCGTTGGCCGCGGTGCCGGCCAGCTTGACGTAGGTCGGGTCGTAGTTGCCGTCGCCGCCGATCACCGAGATGTTGTCGCCGGCCGCCTTGAGCTGCTTGGTCAGCGGGGCCGCGTCCGGGTACTCGCCGCCGAAGTAGACGAAGTCGGCGCCGGAGGACTTGATGGCGTTGACCGTGGAGGAGAAGTCGCTCGCGCCGCTGGTGACGTGGTCCTGGCCGGCCACCGTGCCGCCGAGCTTGGTGAACTCGTCCTTGAAGGTGCCGACCAGGCCGACGCCGTAGGCGTCCTTGTTGTCGACCAGGAAGACCTTCTTCTTGCCCAGCGTGCTGTACGCGAACTGAGCGGCGAAGGGGCCCTGGATCGCGTCCGTGGTGGCGGTGCGGAAGTACGAGGCGAACGGGCGGGCCTTGGTGCCGGTCTGCCAGTTCGGGCCCTGGGTCAGCGCCGGGTTCGTGTTGGCCGGGGAGACCTCGACGAGGTTGGCGTTGTTGAACGTCTTCTGCATGGTCAGCGCGACACCGGAGTTCAGCGGGCCGACGACGCCGATGACGGAGCTGTCGCCGACCAGCTGGGTGGCGTTCAGGCTGCCCTGCTGCGGGGCGGCCTTGTCGTCCAGGGCCTCCATCTTGAAGGTGACCCCGGGGACCTCGTTGGTCTTGTTCGCGGTCTTGACCGCGAGATCGACGGAGTTCTGGATCCCGATGCCGAGGGCCGAGAGCGAACCGGTGAGCGGCGCGTCGACGCCGATGGTGACGGTGGTGGAGCCGGAACCGGAGCCGCCACTGCCGCTGTTCGACGCACGGGAGCCACAGGCGGTGAGGGTGAGCGTGCCGGTGGCCGCGATGGCGGTCAGCACAAGCAGGGAACGGTTTCGCACGGAGTTTCCTTCCTCTGGCATGAGGGGGTCGATCCGCGCGCAGGCCCCGACCTGTCTACCCATGGCGCGGTGACTGGCCGTGACTTTAGGCCTCCGCTGCGCTCGCCTGGGAGCTATTGGAGGGCTATGTGATGGAGCTGTTATCACCTGAGGAAGATTTGAGACTTCACCCTCGACGGCAGGCGGCGGTCATCGCGCGGTGCAGGTCCGAGGTGTATCTGTCACCGAGTATTTCGCTTTCCTGCCCGATTGCGCGGATGTTACGGAACGTAACATCGATGAAAGGTAGTTCGTCGTCCATCGGGATGCGGGTGCAGTCTGCCGCGGTGGCGATGAGCTGGATGCGCACCGTTTGTCCCGGTTGCACCGCGACCGGCAGGCGGGGGTCGGTGTGCAGTGTCAAGCCCCGGTAGTCGACGGTCATTTGAACAACCGTCAGCGGTGCTGCGTCCTGGTTGCGCACGGACACCGAAAAGTCGGCGGTGCGGCCCGACGGATCGCCCGCCGGCATGCCGTCGTAGGTGACGGCGGCGTGCTCGGCCGGCCATGCCGTGGCGGCGGGAGCCGGGGGTTGAGGGCGCGTCAGGTCGACCGTCAGGAACGCCAGTACGAGCAGGGCAGCGGGACCGAGTGCCAGGACGAGTCGGCGCCGCGTACTCTGCGCGCGCCACCAGGTGCTGAATCTGCGCTCCGCGCCGCGGGATTCGAGGATCTCGACCGGCTCGGGACCGGAGCCCGCCATGGGAGACGTGCTGCCCGCGCCGAAGCCCTGTCAAACGCGGGAAGGAGCCCCACCGCCCGTGGTGAGGCTCCCACTTCGCGTCAGCGTCCCCGCGGGTTCGCGGCCTACAGGTCGCGCAGCATGCAGGTCAGCCGGCAGCTGGTGATGCGGCGGCCCTGGTCGTCGGTGATGGCGATCTCGTACGTCGCCGCCGTGCGGCCGCGGAAGACCGCCGTGGCGACGCCGGTGACCAGGCCGGAGGTCGCGCTGCGGTGGTGCGTCGCGTTGAGGTCGACGCCGACCGCGTACCGGCCGGGCCCGGCGTGCAGCATCGAGCCGATCGAGCCGAGGGTTTCGGCGAGCGCGGCGGACGCGCCGCCGTGGAGCAGGCCGTAGGGCTGCTGGTTGCCGTCGACGGGCATGGTGCCGACCACGCGCTCCGGGGAGGCCTCCACGATCCGGATGCCGAGCTTCTCGCCGAGGTGGCCGCCGGAGAAGGTCTCGGGCGTCACCCCCAGCTTCGCGAAGTGGTCCAGCACGTCCTGCGGGACGTTCAGCTGGATACCTGACTGCTGCTGGTCGGCCATGTCGCTCCTGACGCCGTCGTCGTTCGGGATCATCGTCGTGCGAGATCCGTGCGATCGTACGACGCCGAAGCTCCCTCGGCCGAGGTGACCCAGGTCGCTGCGCGGGCCGTCACTCCGAGAGATCTGTCGGTCCCGGGTCATAGGATTCGAGCGGTAACGAAAAGGACCGTCGGCGACAGCCGGCAGAGCGGCGGTGGCGAGGCATGGCAGGCAGCAAGGGGACGACCGGCGGGGCCAAGGGGCGCCTGCTGCTCATGGACGGCCACTCCATGGCCTACCGCGCCTTCTACGCCCTCCCCGAGGAGAACTTCAGCACGGTCACGGGGCAGCCGACCAACGCGGTCTACGGCTTCACCTCCATGCTGGCCAACATCCTGCGCGACGAGCAGCCCACGCACCTCGCCGTCGCCTTCGACGTCTCGCGCAAGACCTTCCGGGCCGGGATCTACCCGGAGTACAAGGCCACCAGGTCCGCCTCGCCCGAGGGCTTCCGCGGCCAGGTCGAGCTCGTCTCCGAGCTGCTGGACGCGATGCGCGTGCCGCACCTGCGCTCGCCCGAGTACGAGGCCGACGACATCATCGCCACCCTCTCCACCGCCGCCGCGGCCGAGGGCTACGAGGTGCTGATCCTCACCGGCGACCGGGACTCGCTCCAGCTGGTCGGCGAGCACGTCACCGTGCTCTACCCGACCAAGGGCGTCTCCGAGTTCACCCGGTACACCCCCGAGAAGGTGTTCGAGAAGTACGGCGTCACCCCCGCCCAGTACCCGGATCTCGCCGCGCTGCGCGGCGACCCGTCGGACAACCTCCCGGGCATCCCCGGCGTCGGCGAGAAGACCGCCGCGAAGTGGATCAACCAGTACGGCAGCTTCGCCGAGCTGGTCGCCCACGCCGAGGAGGTCAAGGGCAAGATCGGCGAGAAGCTCCGGGCCGGCCTGGAGGACGTCAAGCTCAACCGCGAGCTGACCGAGCTGATCCGGACCGTCGAGCTGCCGCTGGGCGTCGACGACTTGGTCCGGCAGCCCTACGACGTACCGGCCACCACGCTGCTGCTGGACGCCCTGGAGTTCCGCAACCAGCAGCTGCGCGACCGCCTCTTCGCCGTCGACCCGGGCGCGGGCTCCGGCGAGGCCGAGGGCGGGGTCGACGTGCACGCCGGGCCCGGCGTCGACATCCACGGCGTGGTGCTGACCGAGCCCGGCGCGCTCGCCGGGTGGCTCGCCGAGCACGCCGCCGAGGCGCGGGTCGGCCTCGCCGCCGACTACCGGTGGGCGCTGGGGGAGGGCCACGTCAAGGCCGTGGGCCTGGCGGTCGAGTCCGGTCCCGCCGCCTGGTTCGACCCGACCGCCCTGGCCGAGGCCGACGAACGGGCCTTCGCCGGCTGGCTCGCCGACGCCTTCCGGCCCAAGGCGCTGCACATCGCCAAGCAGGTCCAGCGCGCCTTCGCCGAGCACGGCTGGGAGATCGCCGGTATCGAGGCCGACAGCGCCCTCGCCGCCTATCTGGAGAAGCCGGGCCGGCGCACCTTCGGCCTCGACGTGCTCGCCGAGGAGTACCTCGGCCGCACCCTCGGCTCCGCCGAGGCCGCCGACTCCGGCCAACTCGCCTTCGGCGACGAGGCCTCCGAGGACGACGCGGCCGCGGCCGCCGCCGAGCTGCTCATGGTCGAGGCCCGCACCGTCCTGGACCTCGCCGTGGCGCTGGAGGAGCGGCTCGGCAAGGACAGCGCGCTCGCCCTGATGCGCGAGCTGGAGCTGCCGATCGCCGAGCTGCTGGCCCGGATGGAGCGCACCGGCATCGCCGCGGACCGCGAGTGGCTGACCCAGCTGGAGATCCAGTTCGGCGCCGCCGTCCAGCAGGCGGTCAAGGAGGCCCATCACGCGGTCGGCCACGAGTTCAACCTCGGCTCGCCCAAGCAGCTCCAGGAGATCCTCTTCAACGAGTTGGGCCTGCCGAAGACCAAGAAGATCAAGACGGGCTACACCACCGACGCCGACGCGCTCACCTGGCTGGCCGGCCAGACCGAGCACGAGCTGCCCGTGCTGCTGCTGCGCCACCGTGACCAGACCAGGCTGCGCAGCACGGTCGAGGGCCTGATCAAGACCATCGCCGCCGACGGCCGGATCCACACCACCTTCAACCAGATGGTCGCCGCCACGGGCCGTCTCTCCTCCACGGACCCGAACCTGCAGAACATCCCGGTCCGCACCGAGGAGGGCCGGATGATCCGCCGCGCCTTCGTGGTCGGCGAGGGCTACGAGACGCTGCTGACGGCCGACTACAGCCAGATCGAGCTGCGGGTCATGGCCCACCTGTCCGAGGACGCGGGCCTGATCGCCGCGTTCACCTCCGGCGAGGACCTGCACACCACGGTCGGCTCCTACGTCTTCGACGTCGCGCCCGACGCGGTGGACGCGGAGATGCGCCGCAAGGTCAAGGCGATGTCCTACGGCCTGGCCTACGGCCTGTCGGCCTTCGGCCTCTCCCAGCAGCTCGGCATCGAGACCGCCGAGGCCCGGCGCCTGATGGACACCTACTTCGAGCGCTTCGGCGGGGTCCGCGACTACCTCCAGCGCGTCGTGGAAGAGGCCCGCGGCACCGGCTACACCGAGACCCTGCTCGGCCGCCGCCGCTACCTGCCGGATCTCACCAGCGACAACCGCCAGCGTCGGGAGATGGCCGAGCGGATGGCGCTGAACGCCCCCATCCAGGGCTCGGCGGCGGACATCGTCAAGATCGCCATGCTCAAGGTCGACGCGGCCCTGCGCGAGGCGCGCCTCGGCTCGCGCATGCTGCTCCAGGTCCACGACGAGATCGTGCTCGAGATCGCCCCGGGCGAGCGCGCCGCCGTCGAGGAGCTGGTCCGCCGCGAGATGGCCGGCGCCTACCCGCTGCGCGCCCCGCTCGACGTCTCCGTCGGCGCGGGCCGCAACTGGGAGGACGCCGGCCACTGACGGCCAGGAGGGGTGACGTACGTCTCCGCGCTCATCCGCTGCGCCGGCCACACAGGCAGCGCGGACAGCACGACGAGCGCGGAGGCGACCTCGTCCACCACCGGCCCCTGGTCGGGCCCGGCCGGGTTGTCGCCTGAAGGAGCGGTAGCGGGTCGCCGCGAACGCGGCCGGACTTCCGGGGGCGTGAGGGCCGCTCGTAGACCGCGGCCGGCCGAGGGACGGTTGACCAGCGCGCCGGCCGGCGCGACGCGCTGCCGCCGGCCGCCGGGGAGTTCGGCGGCCGACGGTCCCGTATCCAACCCAACGGACCGTGGCCAGCGCTTGGTCGGCGCGCTCCCGCGCTCCGCCTGCGCGACCCGCCTCACCCTGAGCCCGTGCTCCATGTTCTGACGCACCGACAGATGCCGGATCAGAGCATAGTCCTGGAGCACGGTGTCTCCTCGAGCGCGGCGCGTCGAACTGGCGGACGCAGAAGGGTAGAACCTGTTCTCATTTATGGCCCGCGACGCTACGGTGCGCTTCTGCCCGGCATCGAGCGGAAGGGGCGGCGACGTGCGTGCGCTGATCGCAGCGGCGGTGGGAGCCGCGGTGGCGGTGGTGGTGGCCCTGGTCGCCGTGCCGCTCGCCGACCAGAACGGGCCGACGACGGCCAAGCCCCTGCTCACCAGCGCTCCGGCGCATCCGTAGGGGAGGGGCGCGGATGCGGCAGCGACTCGCTCTCGTCCTGGTGGCCCTCGCGGCGTTCCTCGCCGTGCTCGGGGTGATGCTGCGCGTCTGGGTCTACCCGCACGTCGTCGCGGTGCCGGACAACCAGTACCAGGCCGTGGTGCTGGAGGCGAAGGACGCCACCCTCATCGACTACAGCTCGATGACCGCGGTGCCGCACCAGCACGTCACCATCGTCGAGACCCTCAAGGGCGACGCGGCCGCGGCGCAGGCCGAGAAGAAGCGCACCGGCCGGGACGTCGTCGTGTGGGACGCGCTCTCCTACGTGCTGGGCAACGATGGCAAGCGGCTCTCCGCCATCCCGGAGACCTACCCCTTCGACGCGCGCACCCAGGAGCCGGTGCACTGCTGCGGGGAGAACGTCGACGGCCAGGCGGTCAGCCGGGTCGGCATCGAGTACAAGTTCCCCTTCGACACCCAGCCGCACGACTACCAGTACTTCGACCCGCAGACCCGCACCTCGGCCCCCATCCACTACAAGGGGACCACCACACTCGACGGGTTGACCGTCTACTACTTCGAGCAGACGATCCCGTGGACGCGGGTGCCGTTCCCGAGGGCCATGCCGGCCGGCGTGGCGATCACGCCCGCCCAGATCGACAAGCTCGGGTACCAGCGCTGGTACACCACCGTCCGCAAGTTCTGGGTCGACCCGGTCACCGGTGCGCCCGTCAACGGCGAGGAGTCGCACGACGAGCAGCTGCGGATGCCACCGAGCTCCGGCATGGCGCCGGTGACGATCTTCTCCGGCGACGTGAAGATCCGCCCCGACTACCAGGCCGCGACCGTCGCCCTGGTGAAGAAGGAGCGCACGCTGTTGCTCATGCTGCGCGACTGTCTCCCGTTCGGGCTGCCGCTGTTGGGCCTGGTCGCACTGGCGCTCGGCTTCGTGGTCGAGGGCCGGGCGCGCATCCGGGCCGCCCGGCCCACGGGAGGCTCAGTCGCGGACGCAGACGAAGACGGCGGTGCCGGGGATATGCCGTCCGCGCAGGGGGCTCCAGCCGCCCCACTCTGAGGTGAGGCCCTCGGGCCACTCCGGCTCCACCAGGTCGACCAGGCGGAAGCCGGCCACCGTCAACTCCCGCACCCGGTCGCCGAGGGTCCGGTGGTGCTCGACGTAGACGGCCGCCCCGGTCTCGTCCTGCTCGACGTAGGGAGTGCGGTCAAAGTAAGAGGCGCTGGCCGTCAGGCCCTCGACGCCCGGCTCGTCCGGGAAGGCCCAGCGGATCGGGTGGGTGACTGAGAAGACCCAGCGCGAGCCCGGCCGCAGCACCCGGTACACCTCGCGCAGCAGCCGCGTCGTGTCGGCGACGAAGGGCACCGCCCCGTAGGCGGAGCAGGCCAGGTCGAAGCTCTCGTCGGCGAAGGGCAGCAGCGTGGCGTCCGCCTGGACCAGCGGCACCGGCGTGCGGTCCGCCTGCTCGTCGATGCGGCGGGCGTGCTGCAGTTGCCGGTAGGAGAGGTCCAGTGCGATCGGCAGCGCGCCCTGGTCCGCGAGCCAGCGCGAGCACTGGGCCGCGCCGGCCCCTATCTCCAGCACCCGCGCGCCGGGCAGCGCGGCGGGGTCGCCGAGCAGCCGGGCGTCGGCCTCGTCCAGGCCCTCGGGGCACCAGACGAACCGGGCGTCGCCGAGGAACGCGCCGTGCTCCTGCTGGTACTCGTCGGCGTTCCGGTCCCACCAGCCGCGGTTGGCGCGGCTGCTCTCGGCTGCGCCGGCCTCGCGGCGCACCGCCTCGGCGTCGTCGTCGACACCGGGCTCGGTCTTTTCGGGGGGTGTGTCATTGATCATGTCGGCGATAGCGTAACCTTGGCGCCGTAGCAAGCGAGGTCACCTCGGGGTCTTGCGGAAACTCCCGTTCGGGCGATAGACATCCCTCCGTCCGGGCTTAATCCGCAGTGCGGCTTCCGCATTGACCGTGCATGGCTGTCCCCGTATGCTACAAGTTGCGCTGCGGGCCTGCGCGCCTCGGACGGAGCAGGTCGCGCTCGCATCTGTTGAAGACTCCACGTTTCTTTGTCTGCTTGCTTGTCTTCTGTGCGGCATCCGGCTGGTGGGCGTGGCGTCCTTGGTGGAGCGATCACGGGTCCCCGGCGTGGTAGTACCTACGACTTCATGTCCGTACCGGAGCCCCTTTCCTAATGACGAGCAGCACCGAGGCCCCCACCACTCCCCAGGTTGCGGTCAACGACATCGGCGACGCCGAGGCCTTCCTCGCCGCGATCGACGAGACCATCAAGTACTTCAACGATGGTGACATCGTCGAAGGCACCATCGTGAAGGTTGACCGTGACGAGGTGCTCCTCGACATCGGTTACAAGACCGAGGGCGTCATCCCGTCCCGCGAGCTGTCGATCAAGCACGACGTCGACCCGCACGAGGTCGTCGCCGTGGGCGACAGCATCGAGGCCCTTGTCCTCCAGAAGGAGGACAAGGAGGGTCGCCTGATCCTGTCCAAGAAGCGCGCCCAGTACGAGCGCGCCTGGGGCACGATCGAGAAGATCAAGGACGAGGACGGCATCGTCACCGGTACCGTCATCGAGGTCGTCAAGGGTGGTCTCATCCTCGACATCGGCCTCCGTGGCTTCCTCCCGGCCTCCCTGGTCGAGATGCGCCGCGTCCGCGACCTCCAGCCGTACGTCGGCAAGGAGCTCGAGGCGAAGATCATCGAGCTGGACAAGAACCGCAACAACGTGGTCCTGTCCCGCCGTGCCTGGCTGGAGCAGACCCAGAGCGAGGTCCGTCAGACCTTCCTCACCACCCTGCAGAAGGGCCAGGTGCGCTCCGGCGTCGTCTCCTCGATCGTCAACTTCGGTGCCTTCGTGGACCTGGGTGGCGTCGACGGCCTGGTGCACGTCTCCGAGCTGTCCTGGAAGCACATCGACCACCCGTCCGAGGTTGTCGAGGTCGGCCAGGAGGTCACCGTCGAGGTTCTCGACGTCGACATGGACCGCGAGCGCGTCTCCCTGTCGCTGAAGGCGACCCAGGAGGACCCGTGGCAGCAGTTCGCCCGGACCCACCAGATCGGTCAGGTCGTCCCGGGTAAGGTCACCAAGCTGGTTCCGTTCGGTGCGTTCGTCCGCGTGGACGAGGGCATCGAGGGCCTGGTCCACATCTCCGAGCTGGCCGAGCGCCACGTCGAGATCCCGGAGCAGGTCGTCCAGGTCGGCGATGAGATCTTCGTCAAGGTCATCGACATCGACCTCGAGCGTCGTCGCATCAGCCTCTCGCTGAAGCAGGCCAACGAGTCCTTCGGTGCCGACCCGATGGCGGTCGAGTTCGACCCGACCCTCTACGGCATGGCCGCGTCCTACGACGACCAGGGCAACTACATCTACCCGGAGGGCTTCGACCCCGAGGCGAACGACTGGCTGCCCGGCTACGAGAAGCAGCGTGAGGAGTGGGAGCGCCAGTACGCCGAGGCGCAGGCCCGCTTCGAGCAGCACCAGGCCCAGGTCGTCAAGAGCCGCGAGGCCGACGCCGAGGCCGCTGCCGCGGGCGAGGGTGCCGCTGCCGAGACCGGCGGTGCCGTCTCCGGTGGCTCGTACTCCTCCAGCAGCGAGGAGACCTCGGGCGCCCTGGCGACCGACGAGGCCCTGGCCGCGCTCCGCGAGAAGCTGGCGGGTGGCCAGAGCTGAGGCTCTGCCCCACGCGCTAGTCGCCAGCGTCTGACGAACCCCCACCCGGGGAACCGGGTGGGGGTTCGTTCGTTGCCAGAGGTTTAACTCCAGCTGACGACTATGGCGCAGCCCATACCGGATGCCTCTACCGATCAAGGGACAAGTCGGTCACCGTGGACTGAGTTGCCCTGAACGGAAGCAGGCCGTCCACATGCACCAGACCTCCTCGCAGCTCCGCGGTCCCTTCGCGGCGCTCGGCCGGTTCAGCTTCCGCCACCGTCGCTGGGTGGCACTCGCCTGGGCCGTGCTCATCGCGATCGGTCTGGTCTTCGGCACCAAGGTCTTCAGCGCGGCGGCTCCCTCCGCCAAGGCCGCCGGCTCCGAGTCCGCGACCGGCTCCGCGCTCCTGTCCCAGTACGGCACCAGCGGCGACGCGCTGCAGGCGCTCGTCAGCGGCAAGTCACCGGGCGACGCGGGCGTGAAGGCGGCCGTCGCCTCCGCCGAGCGGGACCTGCACGTCATGCCCGGCGTCGCGTCCGTCACCGACGTCGTCGCCCAGAACGGCTCCTCGCAGATCCTGAGCGTCCAGCTGGGCGACGCCAAGGCGGCAGGCCAGGTGGAGGCGCGCCTGGACCGGATCGCCGCCGACAGCGGCGCGAGCGTGAAGCTCGGCGGCAACCAGGTGCTCTCGCAGCAGGTGCAGCAGCAGACCAAGTCCGACACCGAGACCGGCGAGCTGGTCGCCCTGCCGATCACCCTGGTCGTGATGGTGCTGATCTTCGGCGGCTTCGTCGCAGCCGGCCTGCCGCTGATCGGCGCGATCGGCTCGGTCGCAGGGGCTCTGCTGGCGCTGCTCGGATTCACCCAGATCATGCCGATGGACACCAGCGTCCTGCCCATCACCACCGTGCTCGGCCTCGGCCTCTCCATCGACTACGCCCTGCTGGTCGTCAACCGCTTCCGGGAGGAGCGCAGCAAGGGGGCGACCATCGAGCAGGCCGTGGAGCGCACCAGCGCCACGGCCGGCCGGACCATCGCCTTCTCCGCGCTGACCGTCGCCGTCGCCCTCTCCGGCCTGTTCGTGCTCACCAGCCCGATCTTCCACGCCGTCGCGGCCGCCGGCGTCAGCGTCGTGGTCATCACCGTGCTGTCCGGACTGACCCTCGTCCCGGCGCTGCTCGGCTTCGCCGGAAAGAAGATCAAGCCGCCGAAGCACGGCGTCCGGGACAAGGGCCGCTTCGCCTGGGTGGTGCGCAAGGTCCGCCGCCGCGCCATGCCGGTGGCGCTGGCCACCGTGGCCCTGCTGATCGCCGCCGCCGCGCCGTTCTTCGGCGCCCACGCGCAGAGCCTGGGCACCCAGACGCTGCCCACCAGCTTCAGCGCCCGGACCGTCGCCGACGCCATCTCCGCCGACTACCCGACGCTCAAGGACCCCGACATCACCGTCCTGGTCAAGAGCGACCCGGCCACGGCGGACGGCTACGCCAAGCACGTCGCCGCCCTGCCGGACGTGAAGTCCGCGGCCGTGACCGAGGCCGGCGGCAGCGGCTCCTCCGCCTGGGCCGCGGTGGGCGTCCACGTCGACGGCAGCGCTCAGGGCGCGAGCGCCCAGCACGTCGTGGGCGAGCTGCGCGCCGACCGCGAGGGCCTGACCACCTGGGTCACCGGCGACGCGGCGAGCGTGGTCGACTTCCACCACGAGATCACCTCGCGCGGGCCGTGGGCGCTCGGCCTGATCGTTGTGGCGACCTTCGCGCTGCTGTTCCTGATGACCGGGTCCGTGGTCGTGCCGGTCAAGGCGCTGGTGATGAACCTGCTCTCGCTGGGCGCGGCGCTGGGCGTGATGACCCTGATCTTCCAGGGCGGGTGGTTCAGCGGCCTGCTCGGCTTCACGCCCACGGGCGGGCTGGAGGCGTGGATCCCGGTCCTGGTCTTCGTCTTCTCCTTCGGCCTGTCGATGGACTACGAGGTCTTCCTGCTGTCGCGGATCAAGGAACTCCACGACGAGGGCTACTCGTGCGCGCGCTCGGTCGAGCTGGGCGTGCAGCGCAGCGGCCGGATCATCACCTCGGCGGCCGCCCTGATGGTGATCGTCTTCCTCGGCTTCTCGACCGGGCGGATGCTGGACATCAAGGAGATCGGCCTGGCGCTGGCGGTCGCCGTCCTGGTCGACGCCACGCTGGTGCGGATGCTGCTGGTCCCGGCGACCATGTCGATGTTCGGCCGGATCAACTGGTGGGCCCCGCCCTTCCTGCGCCGCCTGCACGCCCGCTTCGGCTTCAAGGAGCACGCGGTCCTGCCCCCGCTGCCGGTGGTGACCGCCCTCCCGGTCCAGCGGACCGACGAGCCCGAGCCGGAACTCCTGCAGGCGAGCTGAGGTCTGTCGTGCGGACCAGGCCTGACCGGCGACCACAGGACAGGCCGAGCCGCACGTGCCCGACGGGGCACTGCTAGGTTGCTGCCCATGGTGAAGGTCGGACTGACGGGCGGCATCGGTGCGGGCAAGAGCGCGGTGTCCGCGCTCCTCGCGGAGCTCGGCGCGGTGATCGTGGACGCGGACCTGATCGCGCGCGAGGTCGTCGCGCCCGGGACCGAGGGCCTCGCGGCCGTCGTCGCCGAGTTCGGCGACGAGGTGCTGGCGGCGGACGGCTCGCTGGACCGGCCGAAGCTGGGCGCCGTCGTCTTCGCCGACCCGGCGCGGCTCGCCGCGCTCAACGCGATCGTCCACCCGCTCGTCGGGCGGCGCTCCGCCGAGCTCGAGGCCGCTGCCGGGCCCGGCGCGGTCGTCGTCCACGACGTGCCCCTGCTCGTCGAGAACGGCCTCGCGCCGCTGTACGACGTGGTCGTCGTCGTGGACGCCGCCGACGGGACGCGGGTGCGGCGCCTGGTCGAGCTGCGCGGGATGGCCGAGGCGGACGCCCGCGCGCGGATGGCCGCGCAGGCCACGCGCGAGGCGCGGCTCGCCGTCGCGGATCTGGTGATCGACAACGACGGGCCGCTCGAGCGGCTCGCGCCGCAGGTGCGCGAGGTCTGGGAGAGGCTGACCGGCTACCGCCCCGGGGCCGCGTCCAAGACGGGGACCGAGGCCGGCCCCGACGCCTGAGCGCGGAACACCGTCACCGAGGGCGGGAACTGGGCGAGCACGGTGCCCTTCGGCAGCGGCAGCTCGTGCCGCGCGCCGGTGCCGGTCGAGAGGTCGACGCTGACGACCAGCTCGCCGCGGCGCAGTACCAGCCAGCGCTCCGTCTCGCTGTACTGGACCTCGGCAGGCCCGTGGGCGAGCGGGCGCAACCGGATCAGCCGGCGGTGCCAGTCCAGCAGCACGGCGTGACCGCCGTCGGCCCGCTCCGGCTGGGACCAGTCGAGCCGGGAACCGGTGAACGTCGACTCCGCCTGCGGGTCGGGGATCTCCTCCGGCTTCCAGCCGTGCTCGGCGAACTCGCGGCGGCGGCCCTCGCGGACGGCCCGCGCCAACGCCGGGTCCTGGTGGTCGGTGAAGTACATCCAGGGCGTGGTCGCGCCCCACTCCTCGCCCATGAACAGCATCGGGGTGAACGGGGCCAGCAGCACCAGCGCCGCGCCCGCCGCCAGCCGTTCGAGGGTGAGCGAGGCGGCGAGGCGGTCGCCGCGGGCGCGGTTTCCGATCTGGTCGTGGGTCTGCGCGTAGCCGAGCAGCCGGTGTGCGGGGGTGCGTGTCAGGTCGAGGGGGCGGCCGTGGGTGCGGCCGCGAAAGCTGGACCAGGCGCCGTCGTGGAAGTAGCCGTGCGTCAGGGTCTTCGCCACGGCGTGGATCGGGCGCTCGGCGAAGTCGGCGTAGTAGCCCTGGGCCTCGCCGGTCAGCGCCGTGTGCAGGGCGTGGTGGAAGTCGTCGCTCCACTGCGCCGAGAGCCCGATGCCCCCGGCCTCGCGGGCGGTGATCAGCCGCGGGTCGTTCAGGTCCGACTCGCCGATCAGGAACAGCGGACGCCCGGTGCGTTCGGCCAGCTCGTCGACGGCGGCGGCCAGCTCCTCAAGGAAGGTCAGCGCGCGGTCGTCGACGAGCGCGTGCACGGCGTCCAGCCGCAGGCCGTCGATCCGGTAGTCGCGCAGCCAGGCCAGGGCGCTGCCGACGAAGTAGTCGCGGACCTCGTCGGAGCCGGGCGCGTCCAGGTTCACCGCCGAGCCCCACGGGGTCTGGTGACGGTCGGTGAAGTAGGGCGCGAAGGCCGGCAGATGGTTGCCGGAGGGGCCGAGGTGGTTGTGGACCACGTCGAGGATCACGCCGAGACCGTGCGCGTGGGCGGCGTCGACCAGGCGCTTCAACCCCTCGGGCCCGCCGTAGGGCTCGTGGACGGCCCAGGGGGCCACCCCGTCGTAGCCCCAGCCGTGGCGTCCGGGGAAGGAGCAGACGGGCATCAGCTCGATGTGCGTGACACCCAGGTCGACCAGGTGCGGCAGCCGGGCGACAACACCGTCGAAGGTGCCCTCGGCGGTGAAGGTGCCGACGTGCAGCTCGTAGACGACGGCTCCCGCCAGCCCACGGCCCGGCCAGTCCGGGGTGGTCCAGCGGAAGGCCGTGTGGTCGACCAGTTGTGACAGTCCGTCCGGTCCGTCGGGCTGGCGCGCCGAGCGCGGGTCGGGGTGGGCCGGTCCTCCGTCGAGGCGGAACCCGTAGCGGCTCCGGCCCGGATCGGCCGCGATGTCCGACGCCCACCAGTCCGGGCGGTCGGGGTCCGGCCGCATCGCGTGCACGGCGCCGTCGACCTCCACCTCCACCCGCGCGTGGTCGGGCGCCCAGACGGCGAACCGGTGCGTCCTGCGGGCACGAGGGGCGGGCGGAGCTGACGCCGGGCTCGGCGCTGACGCTGCGCCCGGCGTGGAGGGGGGAGGCGGCACGGGTGTCGGCATACCCGCCCTCCTACCCGGCCCGGCGGCCTGCGTCACAGCCGCGCGAGCAGTGCGACGGGCAGCGGGGCCAGCAGGTCGGCCAGCGGCACCGCGCCGGTGAGGCCGTGACGGCCGGTCAGGGTTTCGGTCCAGACGCCCTCCGGGAGGGCGAGCACCTCGTCACGCCAGCCGCCCGCGCGCTCGAGGCCGTACGGCAGACGGGTGACGACGGTCAGCAGCGAGTCGTCGCGCTGGAACGCGAGGGCGTGCGGGGAGGGTGTCGCCCAGGGGGAGTAACCCGCCTTCGGGTCCAGCTCGGCCCGCAGGCGCAGGGCCGTTCGGGTGAGCTCCGCCTTCTCGGCGGCGAGGCTGCCGGTCGGCGCCTCAGGGGGCGGGAAGGCGACGACGCCGCGGTTGTCCGGGTCGACGAGCGTGTACAGCGGGAACTCGCTGCCCTGGTAGAGGTCCGGTGCGCCCGGCATGGTCAGGTGCAGCAGCGCCGCCGCGAGCGTGTTGACGCGGGCGTAGGGCGCGAGGCGCTGCGCGAAGGCGGTGACGCGGGCGGCCAGGGCCGGCTCTCCGGCGAGGGAGAGCGCGAGCGCGCGGACCGCGCGCTCGTAGTCCTCGTCCGGGTCGGTCCAGCTGGTGCGGAGCTTGGCCTCCCGGACGGACTTGAGGGCGACCGCGGCCAGCCGCTCGCCGTCGACGGGCCAGGCCGCGAGCGCCGTCTGCAGGACCAGGTCCTCGGCGTCCCGGTCCTGCGGCAGGCCGCCGCCGGGCGCGAGCGCGGACCACGCGGCGCGCTCGGCCAGCCACTCCTCGGGCAGCTCGGCCAGGACCGCGAGACGGGCGCGGGCGTCCGCGCTGCGCTTGGTGTCGTGCGTGGACAGCGCCGTCATCGTCGCGGGCCAGTCGCGGGCCGTCCGGGCGCAGTAGCCGTGGAACTCCTCGGGGCTGACGCCCGGGTGGGCCGGGTCGCCGCCCACCTCGTTGAGGGAGAGCAGCGGGTGGTGCCGGTAGAAGGCGGTGTCCTCGACGCCCTTGGCCGCCACGGCCGCCGCCGTCTGGGCGAAGCGGGCCCGCAGCGACGCGGGCGAGCTCGGGTCCAGCAGCAGCCGCTTCACCAGCGCGGCCGTGGCCGTGAAGGGCGCGGGCACCAGAGCGGCGTCCGGCTCGGCGCGCAGGGCGGCCACGTCCGCCTCCGGGAGCGGCTCGCCCGGGACGGGGTAGGGGCGGTAGCGGGGGAAGGCCGCGAGCAGCCCGGCCACCGAGGCCCGGACCGCCCACGCCGGATGATCGCTGCGCGCCGGATCACCGGCGCACGCCGCCTCGACCTCCCGGACCAGCCGGGCGACCTCCGCGTCAAGCTCCCCCTCGGGACGTATCAGCTCGGCCCGGCCGCGCTGCGCGGCCGCCGTTGCCTCCTCGGCCGGTGGGCGCAGCGCGCGGACCACGCCCGCGCCGTCGGTCAGCACGCCGTCGATCCGGCGCAGCGCGTCGTACCCCGTCGTGCCGGCGCAGGGCCAGTCTGCGGGCAGGGTCTCCGGGCCGGTGAGGATCTTCTCCACGACGACGTGGGCGCCGCCGGTGGCCTCGCGCAGCCGCCGCAGATAGCCCCGCGGATCGGCGAGGCCGTCCGGGTGGTCCACCCGGAAGCCGTCCAGCACGCCGTCGGCGTGCAGGCGCAGCAGCAGCGCGTGGGTCGCGTCGAAGACCTCGGGCAGCTCCACCCGGACGGCGATCAGGTCGTTGACGGTGAAGAACCGCCGGTAGTTGAGCTCGGTGTTCGCCAGCCGCCACCAGGCCGGGCGGTACCACTGACGGCGCAGCAGCTCCGGCAGCGGCAGCGACTCCGTGCCGGGCCGCAGCGGGAAGACGTGCGGGCCGTACCGCAGCACCGGCTCGTCCCCGTCCGGGCCGTCGTTCGAGGCCAGGCTGAAGCCGCCGTCGGCGAGGACCGCGCCGAGCCGGTCGCCGAGCACGGGCAGCAGCACCCGTCCCTCCTGCGCGGCCCAGTCGATGTCGAACCAGGCCGCGAAGGGCGATGCCGGACCCTCGCGCAGCGCCTGCCACAGGGCGCGGTTCAGGTGCAGCGGGGTGGGCGCGGCCATGTGGTTGGGCACGATGTCCGCGATCAGGCCGAGCCCGTACGCCCGCGCGCGGTCGGCGAGGGCCCGCAGGCCCGCCTCGCCGCCCAGCTCGGCGCTGACCCGGCCGTGGTCCACCACGTCGTAGCCGTGCCGTGAGCCCGGCACGGCCTGCAGCACGGGCGAGAGGTGCAGATGCGACACGCCCAGCCCCGCCAGGTACGGGACGGCCCCGGCGGCCTGTGCGAACCCGAAGCCCGGCTGGAGCTGCAGCCGGTAACTGGCTGTAGGGGCGCGTCGCTCTGCATTCGTCATACCTACACGCCTACCCCACCCCGCCGGAGCGCACGACCCGGGCCGGACAATCGGCCGAACCCGCGCCCGTTCCGCGCCCGGCTCAGACGGAGGGGCGCTGCAGCACCATCATCGAGCGGTCCACCAGCCGCAGTGTCTCCCCGGCCCGTACCTTGGCGCCCGTGCCCGGCGAGATCGTCCACGGCAGCGAGCTGTCCACGATCACCTGCCACTCCTGCCCGTGGTTGACCGGGATGGTGAACTCCAGCGGCTGCGCGTCCGCGTTGAACAGCAGCAGGAAGGAGTCGTCCGTGATCCGGCCGCCGCGCCGGTCCGGCTCGGAGATGGCGTTGCCGTTGAGGAAGACGATGAGCGACTTGGCGAAGGAGGCGCGCCAGTCCCGCGCCGTCATCTCCTGACCCTCGTTGGTGAACCAGGCGATGTCGGTGAGCTCGTCGTGCGTGCCGGAGACCGGGCGGCCGTGGAAGAATCGGCGGCGCCGGAAGACCGGGTGGTCACGGCGCAGCCACACCATGTGCCGTGTGAACTCCAGCAGTTGGCCGGCCGGGCTCTCCTCGTCCAGCAGCGGCCAGCGCACCCAGGAGATCTCGTTGTCCTGGCAGTAGGCGTTGTTGTTGCCGCCCTGGCTGCGGCCGAACTCGTCGCCGTGCAGCAGCATCGGCACACCCTGGCTCAGCAGCAGGGTGGCGATGAAGTTGCGCTGCTGGCGGGCGCGCAGCCCGAGCACCGTCGGATCGTCCGTCTCGCCCTCGACGCCGCAGTTCCAGGAGCGGTTGAAGGACTCGCCGTCGCGGTTGTCCTCGCCGTTGGCGGCGTTGTGCTTCTGGTCGTAGGAGACCAGATCCCGCAGCGTGAAGCCGTCGTGGCAGGTGACGAAGTTGATGCTGGCGATCGGACGGCGGCCGTCGTCCTGGTAGAGGTCGGAGGAGCCCGTCAGCCGGGAGCCGAACTCGGCCAGCGTGGCGTTCTCGCCGCGCCACAGATCCCGCACGGTGTCGCGGTAGCGGCCGTTCCACTCCGTCCACAGCGGAGGGAAGTTGCCGACCTGGTAACCGCCCTCGCCGAGGTCCCACGGCTCGGCGATGAGCTTGGCCTGGGAGACCACCGGATCCTGCTGGACCAGGTCGAAGAAGGAGGAGAGCCGGTCCACCTCGTGGAACTGGCGGGCCAGCGTGGCCGCCAGGTCGAAGCGGAAGCCGTCGACGTGCATCTCGGTGACCCAGTAGCGCAGCGAATCCATGATCAGCTGCAGCACGTGCGGGCTGCGCATCAGCAGGCTGTTGCCCGTGCCGGTGGTGTCCTCGTAGTACCGTCGGTCGTCGGCGAGCCGGTAGTACGACGGGTTGTCCAGGCCGCGGAAGGCGAGCGTGGGACCGAGGTGGTTGCCCTCGGCGGTGTGGTTGTAGACGACGTCGAGGATGACCTCGATGCCGGCCGCGTGCAGCGCCTTGACCATCGACTTGAACTCCTGGACCTGCTGGCCGCGGTCCCCGAGCGAGGAGTAGGCCCCGTGCGGGGCGAAGAAGCCGATGGTGTTGTAGCCCCAGTAGTTGGACAGGCCCAGGTCGGTGAGCCGGTGGTCGTCGACGAACTGGTGTACCGGCATCAGCTCCAGTGCGGTGATGCCGAGTTTGACCAGGTGCTCGATGACGGCCGGGTGCGCGATCCCGGCGTAGGTGCCGCGGATGTCCTCCGGGATCCCCGGATGGAGCTCGGTGAGGCCCCGGACATGGGCCTCGTAGATGACCGTGCGGTGGTAGTCGGTGCGCGGCGGCCGGTCGTTGCCCCAGTCGAAGTACGGGTTGACCACGACCGAGGCCATCGTGTGCGGGGCGGAGTCGAGGTCGTTGCGGCGCTCCGGCGCGCCGAAGTGGTAGCCGTAGACGGACTCGTCCCAGTCGACCCGGCCGCTCATCGCCTTGGCGTACGGGTCGAGCAGCAGCTTGGCGCTGTTGCAGCGCAGGCCCCGCGTCGGGTCGTAGGGACCGTGCACGCGGAAGCCGTAGCGCTGGCCCGGCTGGACGCCGGGCAGGAAGGCGTGGCGGACGAACGCGTCCGTCTCGCGCAGCTCGACCGAGGTCTCCGAGCCGTCCTCGGCGAGCAGGCACAGCTCGATCCGCTCCGCCGTCTCGGAGAAGACGGCGAAGTTCGTCCCGGCGCCGTCGTAGGTGGCGCCGAGGGGGTACGGCTGGCCCGGCCAGACTTGCATGGTCCTCAACCAATCCTGCTCGGTGGTGATGCTGGGTGGATCGCGCGGTCGGCCCTGAGGGGGTGATGCCCGGACCGACGGTGCGTCATGTCCGAGTGCATCGTGACCTAGCACACCGGTTCCCATGAAAGACTTGCCGGTTCTTCGCCCGAACGAGTGTCTGTTCGTTACCTGCGCCCGAGGACGCGATCGTCGCCGGCGCTCGAACTGCTGCGCTGGATTCGGAATTGGCAGTAGTCTTGATCGTCCGGGAGGTCCCGGACGGCCCTCATCGGGCGGCTCGGCGCGGTAGCGTGTGGGCGCGGCCGTCGGGAGCGGCCGCGCGGGGCGTTGCGGGATAGGGACGGTGAACTGAAGGAATGGTGGTCCCCGACGGGGGTGCCCCGGGGAGCGCGGCGCGGGGCGACGCCCCCACCGTGGTGGTCCGCACCGGCTCCGGCCGGACCGTTCCTACGCAGTCGGGACCGATGGAACCTTCGCTCGCCTGGCCCGCCGCCGCTTGGGAAGAGGCCCGGCTGCGGGTCGGCCGCGCGGGCCGCGCCTACGTCTGGCTGAACCTCGTCGAACAGCGCCTGCGTTCCGTCGTCGCCGAGGTGCTGCGCCCCGTCTACGAGCCCGCCCACGGCGACGACTGGGTCATCGCCGCGGCCGGTCCCGCGGGCGAGGAGTGGGTGCAGCGCGCCGGGGCCGTGCGCGAGGTCAGCCGCCGCAAGGGCTACCTGCTCGACCCGGACGACGACGCCCTGGTGGTCTTCCTGACCCTGCCGCAGCTGCGCGAGCTGATGGTGCAGCACTGGCCCTGCTTCGAGCCCTTCCTGGGCGACCGGCGCGAGATAGAACTGGCGCTGGACGAGCTGGAGGTCGCCCGGCACGTCGTCTCGCGCAACCGCACCCTCACCGAGAACGTCCTGGCCCAGGCCGAGCGCGCCTCCGCGCGGCTGCTGCTCCTGCTCGACGGAGCCGGCCGCGAGGTCGCCCTGGCGGCCGGTCAGCACGCGCTGCGCGCGCCCGTCGACGCGGTCGAGGAGCTGATCGGCGACCGCTACGCCGACGTGATCGGCGTCCACCCGGACCGGGTCCGGCTGCAGCGCTCGCTGCCCGTCGAGGACCTGCTCGCCGGGGCGCGGCGGCTGGACGCCGTCGGCATCGGGCTCAACCTGCTCTGCCAGAACTTCACCGGCCGCCGGCTGGTCCAGCTCGCCGACGCGGGCTGCCGGGTCCGACTGCTCTTCCTGAACCCCGCGAGCAGCGCGCTGCGCCGAAGAGAACGCGAACTCGGCCTCGGACGAGGCGAGCTGGGCAAGCTGGTGGAGACGAACATCATGCACGTCCGCCGGGTCCGCTCCCGGCTGCGCGACGGCGGCGCCTTCGAGATCCGCGTCTACGACGAGCTGCCCCGCGTCTCGGCCTACCTGGTCGACGGCGACGGCCCGGACGGGCTGGCGGTGGTCCAGCCCTACCTGCGCCGCTCGCGCGGCATGGAGTCGCCGGTCATGGTCCTGCGCGGCGGCTCCGCCGCGCCGCTGGCCCCCGGCCGCGCGCCGGAGCCGGGGCTCTTCCAGGTCTACCAGGAGGAGTTCGAGGGCGTCTGGGGCGACTCCCGCCCGGTCTCCTGAGCGCGGCCAGGGCGGCCGTGGCCGGAACCCGCCCGTCGGCCTGTCAGTGCCGCACGGGATGATGGTGGCCGACGGGACGAGAGGACGCGCTAGATGAGCTGGTTGCACGACATGCTGGTCGGCTTCGACCTGGAGACCACCGGTACCGACCCGGCCGAGTCACGCATCGTCACGGCCGCGCTGGTGGAGGTCAAGGAGGGCGAGCCGGTCCGCCGCCGTGAGTGGCTGGCCGATCCCGGCGTGGCCATCCCGGCGGAGGCGACGGCCGTGCACGGCATCACCACGCGGGAGGCGGTCGCCGAGGGCCGCCCCGCCGGGGACGTGGCGGCCGAGGTCGCGGCCGCGCTCGTCGCCTACTGGCGTGCGGGCATACCCGTGGTGGTCTACAACGCCCCCTTCGACCTCAGCCTGCTCGCAGCGGAGCTGCGGCGGCACGATCTGCCGTCGTTGGAGCGGCAGTTGGGCGGGGCGGCGGTGGGCCCGGTGGTGGATCCGCTGGTGGTGGACCGCGCCGTGGACAAGTACCGCAAGGGCTCGCGTTCGCTGGAGAACGCGAGCGCCCTGTACGGCGTGCGCCTGGACGACGCCCATGAGGCGGGCGCGGACGCGCTGGCCGCGGTGCGCGTCGCGCTGGCGCTGGGGGAGAAGTACCCGGCGCAGGTCGGGGAGGCGGCTCCAGAAGAGCTGCACGAACGTCAGACCGCCTGGCACGCGCAGTGGGCGGCGGGCCTCCAGGAGTGGCTGCGCAAGGGCAAGGACCCGGAGGCGGTCGTGGACGGCGCCTGGCCGCTGCGCTAGGCGTTCCCGGGGCGCGCGCGGGCGCGGCCCGGCCGCGTGGCGGCGGAGCCGCGCGCCCCGGGGTTCGGCGCTACCGCATCACGGGCAGGTGATGACCTGTCCGGCCCAGGAGAGGCCGCCGCCGAAGGCGAAGAGGAGGACCGGGGAGCCGGAGGGGAGCTCGCCGGACTCGACCAGCTTGGAGAGCGCCAGCGGCACCGACGCCGCCGAGGTGTTGCCGGACTCGACGATGTCGCGGGCGATGACGACGTCGTCCGGGAGGCCCAACTGGCGGGTGAGGGACTCGATGATGCGCAGGTTCGCCTGGTGGGTGACCACGCCGCCGAGGTCGGCCGGGGTGAGGCCGGCGCGGGCGCAGGCCTCGCGGGCGATCGCGGGCAGCTCGCTGGTCGCCCAGCGGAAGACCGACTGACCCTCCTGGGCGAAGCGGGGCTGCCACGAGCCCATCAGGCGGACCGCGTCGGCACGCGTCGGGTCGGAGCCCCAGACCACGGGGCCGACGCCGCCCGCGTCCTCCGGATCGTCCGTCGCGCTGAGCACGGCCACGCCCGCACCGTCGCCCAGCAGGATGCAGGTGCTGCGGTCGGTCCACTCCACCACGTCCGACATCTTCTCCGCCCCGATCACCAGCGCGTGCTTCGCGGCGCCCGCGCGCAGGGTGTGGTCGGCGGTGGCGAGCGCGGTGCAGAAGCCGGCGCAGCCGTTGTTGAGGTCGAAGCAGACGGCGGAGTGGATGCCGAGCCGGGCGGCGACCTGAGCCGCCGTCGAGGGGCAGCGGTCCCGGTTGCTGCAGGTGGCGACGGTGATCAGGCCGATGTCGGACGGCTCCAGACCGGAGGCCGCCAGCGCCTTGGCCGCCGCCTCGGCGGCCATGTCGGCGACCGTCTCCTCCTCGGCGGCGATGCGGCGCGTCACGATGCCCGTCCGCTGCCGGATCCAGGCGTCGTTCGTCTCGACGAGCTGCTCGAGGTCGAGGTTGGTCAGGATGCGGGAGGGCTGGTAGTGGCCGAGCGCGGTGATGCGGGAACCAGACACAGGTCTTCTCTCCAGGGCTCAAGCGGGGCTGAAGCAGGACGCGAGCAAGAAGGCGACGCCCGGCCGCCGTGAATATAGCAACCGATCGTTCGGAAGCTAAGAGGTGGTCGGGTGGGTAGCATGTGCACCCATGAGCCCGAGGAAGTCCGTCGCCGAGACCCGCCTCACCCGGCGGCGCATCGTGGACCGCGGCCTGGAGATCGCCTCCATGGAGGGGCTGGAGGGTCTGACCATCGGGCGCCTGGCCACCGACCTCGGGATGAGCAAGGCGGGGGTGATCGGCCACTTCGGCACCAAGGAGACCCTGCAGCTGGCCGTGGTGGACGAGGCGGCGGACGTGTTCACGCGCGAGGTGCCGGAGCGCGTGCACGACGTCCCGGCCGGGCTGGCGCGGCTGCGGGCGATGTGCGAGGCGTGGGTCGCCTATCTGGAACGGCACGTGCTGCCGGGCGGCTGCTTCTTCACCGCGGCGGCGACGGAGTTCGACGACCGCGGCGGGCCGGTCCGTGACGCCATCGCAGGGCTGAGCGCGGTCTGGCAGCGGGACCTGCGGATCCAGGCGCGGCTGGCCGTCCACGGCGGGGAGCTGCCCGCCGACACCGACGTCGGGCAGCTCGTCTACGACCTCGTCGGGATCATGCTGGCGCTGAACCACTTCCTCCAGCTCCAGGGGGATCCCGCCGCGCCGCAGCGCGCCCGCCGGTCGCTGCGCCGGCTCCTGGGCGAGTAGCGCCGAAAGCCCGGGTCAAGGAGCGCCGAAGCCCGGGTCGAGCCGACCCGGAGTCGGACACCAGGGTCGATCTCCACCCTGAGCAGGAGACGGATCCACCCGGGGGACGAGGACGGCGGCCACCGGGGGCAGGGAAGATGATCGAGGCAGACCTGGGTGGGAACTGACTTGCCGGTCGGCAAGTAGGTTTCTTAGGATGCTCGAACTACGAACTTTCCTGCCGTCCGAATCGTCGGGTGGCCAGATCGCCCTGCCCACGACCTCACCCGGGGCGGCGGTGATCCATGCCGTGGAGGGGCAATCGACATGTTTCACCGGATCGGGCGGGTTGTCGTCCGACACCCGTTCTGGACACTGATCACTTGGATCGTGGCCGCCGTCGCCATCGCGATGTCGGCGCCGACGCTGACGTCCAACAGCGACGAGAGCAGCTTCCTGCCGAAGAGCTACGAGTCCATCCAGGCGATGGAGCTCCAGCAGTCGGCTTTCCCGCACCAGTTCACGCCGGGCGCGGAGATCCTCTTCCAGCGCGCCGAGGGGAAGCCCCTTGAGCCCGCCGACAAGGCGCTGGTCGCGACGGTCGACAAGGAGCTGTCCGCCAAGACGGACATCCCGCTCAACAAGGGCGTCATCACCGGGCCGTTCTCCAAGGACGGCCTCTACGGCCTGGGGATGGTCAACCTCGGCCAGAACCAGTCGGACCAGACCAAGATGTCCGACGCGGCCAAGGCGATCCGCGCCGACCTCGCGGACCTGACCAAGGGGACCAGCCTGACCGCCAAGGTCGGCGGCTCGGCCGCGCAGGTGCTGGACCAGGCCGACTCCAACAAGACCGGCCAGGCCATCATCGGCATGGGCACCTTCGTCATCATCATCCTGGCGATGCTGCTCATCTTCCGGGCGCCCCTGATGGCGCTCCTGCCGATCCTGCTGATCGGCGTGGTGCTGGTGGCGGCGAACGGCCTGATCGCCGACGTCACCTCCGCGCTCAACCTCAGCTACAACGCCTCGGTCTCGGGCATCCTCATCGTCGTCCTGTTCGGCGTCGGCACGGACTACATCCTCTTCCTGATGTTCCGCTACCGCGAACGGCTGCGGGCCGGCGAGGACCACAAGGAAGCCATGATCAACGCGGTCGGCCGCGTCGGCGAGGCCATCGCATCCGCCGCCGGAACCGTGATCATCGCCTTCCTCGCGCTGTGCCTGTCCTCCATCTCCTTCCTGAAGCAGATGGGCCCGTCGCTGGCGATCTCCGTCGGCGTCACCCTGATCGCCGGTCTGACCCTGGTGCCCGCCGTCTTCTCCTGGATCCCGCCGCGCGTGCTGTTCTGGCCGTCGAAGAACTGGCGCGTCGAGCCGGAGGGCTCCCGCTTCGCCGCGGTCGGCAACACCGTCAAGCGCCGCCCGGCGCTGGTCGCCGTCGTCTCCGGCGTGCTCATGGTCGCGGTCGCCCTGGTGGCCACCACGTACAAGGCGAGCTTCGACTTCGCCTCCGGCTCGATGCCGAAGACCGTGGAGTCGATGGTCGTCCAGGACACCATCGCGAAGGCCTACAGCGCCGGCGCCGCCACCCCGACCGACGTGTTCGTCACCAGCTCGACCCCGCTCGACCAGAGCGCGGTCCAGGGGCTGGCCTCGAAGCTGGACATCTCCGGGGTCTCCAGCGTCGCCCCTGCGAAGTACAACCCGCAGGGCACCACGGCCGACATCAGCGTCGTGCTCAGCAACGACCCGCAGAGCAGCCAGGCCATGGACACGGTCGGAAAGCTGCGCGACGTCGTCCATGCCAACGCGCCCAACGGGACCAAGGCGATGGTCGGCGGTGTGACCGCCATCTACGCCGACATCCAGAAGGCGATCGACCGCGACTACTCCGTGGTCTTCCCCGTCGCCGCGGTGCTGATCATGCTGATCCTCGGCCTGATGCTGCGCAGCGTCGTCGCGCCCTGGTACCTCATGGCCTCGGTGGGTCTCGGCTTCGCCGCCACCCTCGGGTCGACGGTGCTGGTCTTCCAGCACCTGGACCACCAGAGCGGCCTGATGTTCATGCTGCCGGTCTTCATCTACCTGTTCGTCGTCGCCATCGGGACGGACTACAACATCCTGATGATCTCCCGACTGCGCGAGGAGGCCCGCGAGGGCCGCGAGCCGCGTGAGGCAGCCGCCCAGGCGCTGCGTCACGCCGGTCCGACGGTCGCGGCGGCCGGTGCGATCCTCGCCGGTACCTTCGCCTCGATGATGCTGGCCGGGAACTCGCTCTTCTCGGAGATGGGCTTCTCGATCGCCATCGGCATCGTGATCGCCGCCTTCGTGATGGCCATGTTCTTCACGCCGTCGCTGACCGCTCTCGTCGGTCACGCCGCCTGGTGGCCGGGCCACGCCGACCGCCGCAAGGCGGAGGGCAGCCTCGTCGTCGCCTCCTCTGCGGGCGCCCGCTCCGAGGACGACGAGCTGGACCCCAGCCACCGCTGAGTCCGCGTCAGTACTCCCGCACAGAGAGGGCCGCAGCCGATCCGGCTGCGGCCCTCCGCTGCTCTCCCGGCGTCCCGGTGAGGGCGGCCGTCAGTCTCACGCCCATGCCGGAGCCGCTGTCGCCCGCCCCCCGTCTGCACGGCTCGTGGCTCGCTGCCCGCGAGGAGTGGCCGGTCGGCGCCCACCACGACGGCAGCGGCCTGCGCCTGGCCGCCGATCTCGATCTGGACGCTGCCAAGGCTTTGCCGTCCGGGTCTAGGGGCGGCTCGTCCCGACATCGGGGGGTCGCACCGGCTACAGCGTGGGCCCGGCCGTCCGGGGGCGGGGCGTGGTGCCGTGGGCGCCGGGCGCGATGCTCACCCATGACGACGACCACGAGGCCTCCGCGCGCACGATCGAGCGCAACGGCGGCGTCCTGGAGGATGTGCGCGAGACCTGTGCCCACGGGAGGAAGCGCCGGTACTGGATCGCCCTCTGACGCGACGTGCGCCGGCGCTCGGCTACGCGGTGGCGGCGAGGCGCGCGGGGCGCGTTGTCAGTGCCTCGGCGTAGCGTTGCAGGAGCAACTCGGCGAGGTCGGGGGACGCGCCGATGGGCGCGGCGACGGCGGCGATGTCCGCCGTCGCCGCTTGGGCGGCGATGCGGTCCGGCAGCAGGCCGGGGGCCAGGAGGTAGGGGGCGACGGCGAGTCGGCGCAGGCCCTGTGTGCGCAGGAGCTCCGCCGCCTCGGCCACCGTCGGGGGCGCGGCGGAGGCGTGGGCCACGGCCACGCCTCCCCAGCCCGCCGCCCGCTGCCACGCGGCGGCGGTCGCCAGGGTCGCCGCGTTGGCGGCCGGATCGGAGGAGCCGGCGGAGGCCAGGACGACGCCGGTGTCGGGTGCGGGGCGGACGCCCACCTCGGCCAGGCGGCGCTCCAGCGCGCGCCACAGCAGCGGCGAGGGCCCGAGCACGTCGGCCAGGTGGACGGTCAGCCGTGGCAGCCGCGCCGCGGTCTCCCGCAGCACGCCGGGGATGTCGGTCTTGGCGTGGTAGGCGCGCGCCAGCAGCATCGGCACCGCCACGACGGGCCCGTCCCCCTCCTCGGCCAACTGCTCCAGCGTGCGCGGGATCCGCGGGGCGCAGTGGTCGAGGTAGCCGACGCGCACGTCCAGGCCGGGGCGCAGCGCGCGGGCCTGGGCGACGAGCGCGTCCATCGTCGCGGCGTGCCGCGGGTCGCGGCTGCCGTGGGCGAGAAGGAGCAGGCGGGCCTCGTCCATCAGGTCACCGCCGCGCCGTCAGCAGGCCGCGGGAGCGCAGCACGCGTCGCTCGATCGGGTTGAAGATGAGCAGTTCGATGCCGATGCCGACCAGCAGGATCAGGATGATGGTGGCGAGGACGCCGGGCATGTCGAGGTTCTCGCGGGAGAACTCCAGCTGCGCTCCCAGGCCGAGGCCCAGGGCCGGGGAGCTGGCGATGAGTTCGGCCGCCATGAGGGAGCGCCAGGAGAAGGCCCAGCCCTGCTTGAGTCCGGCGACGTAGCCGGGCAGGGCGGCGGGCAGCAGGACGTGCCGGACACCGCGCAGGCCGGTGGCGCCGAGGGTGCGGCCGGCCCGCAGATAGATCGGCTGGACCTGGTCGACGCCGGCGACGAGGCCGTTGGCGATCGAGGGGACGGCGCCGAGCAGGACGACGGCGTAGATGGTGGCGTTGGACAGGCCGAACCAGATGACGGCGGCGGGCACCCAGGCCACCGAGGGGATCGACTGCAGGCCGGACAGGATCGGGCCGATCGCCGCGCGGACGGGCTTGACCCGGGCGACGAGCAGGCCGATCGGCGTGCCGATGAGGACGGAGATCAGGAAACCCAGCACACCTCGGGAGAGGGAGGTCCAGATGACCGAGAGGATCGTGCCCTGCACCCACTGCTGGTGCAGGCTGTCCCACACGTCGAGCGGGCTGGGCAGCAGGTCCGGGCGCTTGAGGTGCGCGGAGTACGCCAGCTGCCAGACCAGCAGCACCAGGGCGACGGCGATCAGCGGCGGCAGCACCTTGCCGGTGAACACCCGGATGAACGGGGTCCGTTCGACGGTCTGGGTCTCCAGCGCGTCCAGGCCGGCGCTGATGTCGGAGACGTCGGAGGTCGTCTCGGCGGGCTTGAGGTCAGTGCTGGACATGGCGGCGGATCTCCCCTCGGAGCTTGTCGGTGATCTCCACCGCGAGGTCGGCCACGCCGGTCGACTCGATGCGGCGCGGCTGGGGCAGGTCGATGGCCCACTCCTCGGCGATCCGCCCGGGGCGGGAGGAGAGCAGCACCACACGCTGGGCGAGGCGGACGGCCTCGCGCACGTTGTGGGTGACGAACAGGACGGAGAGGTTCGTCTCGTCCCAGATCTGGATGAGCTCCTCGTGCAGGACGTCGCGGGTGATGGCGTCGAGTGCGGCGAAGGGCTCGTCCATCAGCAGTACCTTGGCGTCCTGGGCCAGCGCGCGGGCCATGGCGACGCGCTGGCGCATGCCGCCGGAGAGCTCGTGGACGCGCTTGCCGTGGGCGCCGCTGAGGCGCACCAGCTCCAGCAGGCGCTGGGCCTCGGCGCGGCGCTCGCCGCGCGGCACGCCGCGCAGGCGCAGGGCCAGCTCGATGTTCTGCCCCGCGGTCAGCCAGGGGAAGAGTGCGTGTTCCTGGAACATCAGCGCGGTGCGGCCGCCGGGGACGTCGATGCTGCCGGAGGTGGGCTGGTCCAGGCCTGCGACGAGGTTGAGCAGGGTGGACTTGCCGCAGCCGGAGGCGCCGAGAAGGCAGACGAACTCGCCCGGGGCGACGTTCAGGGTGATGTCGTCCAGGACGACGTGGGCCGCGCTGTTGCGGCCGAAGGACTTGGTGACGTGGTCGAGCCGGACGGCGGTGTCGACCACTGGGGTGGCCTCGGTCAGCAGGGCGGTCATGCGGTCACCTCCTGGTACTGGCTGCGGTCGGGGGAAGTCTGTGGTGGAGCTGTCTGTGGTGGAGCTGTCTGTGGCCGAGGGCCGCTCCGCGCCGCCTTGACGGGGCATCGACGCGGAGCGGAGCGGCTCCCGGAGTTTGTTGGGCCGGAGTT
>NZ_BBPO01000020.1 GCF_000787815.1 Streptacidiphilus neutrinimicus | reverse complement strand
TCGAGCCCCCCGCGACGAGCGGCGGGGCGGATGTCGCGTCGGCCGGGCTCGCCTCCGCCGAGCACCCGTTGCTGGGCGCCGCCGTCGAACTGCCGGACTCCGACGGCTACCTGTTCACCGGCCGACTCGCGCTGCGCACCCACCCCTGGCTGGCCGACCACGCCGTCGGCGACGCCGTGCTGCTGCCGGGGACCGCATTCGTCGAGCTCGCCGTCCGGGCGGGCGACCAGGTGGACTGCGATCTGGTCGAGGAGCTCACCCTCGAAGTGCCGCTGGCCCTACCCGAGGAGGGCGCGCTCCAGCTGCGGTTGGTCGTCGGCGACCCGGACCACTCGGGCCGCCGGTCGCTGAACCTGTACGCGCGTCCGGAGGACGCACCCGGCGAGCCCTGGACCCGGCATGCCAGCGGCACTCTGGCCAACGCCGCCCGGACCGCCGCGCCCGCCGCGCCGCTGGACGCGGCTTCCTGGCCGCCGGCCGGCGCGCGTGAGCTGCCGGTCGAGGGTCACTACCAGCGGCTGGCCGAGGTGGGCCTGTCGTACGGGCCCGCGTTCCAGGGGCTGCAGAAGGCCTGGCAGCTCGGCGACGCGGTCTACGCCGAGGTCCGGCTGCCGGAGGAGCAGCAGGCCGAGGCGGGCTCGTACGGCCTGCATCCGGCGCTGCTCGACGCCGCCCTGCAGGCGCTGGCCCTCACCCCTGCCCCAGCCGATACCGGCGAGTCGACCGGCGAGGACGAGCCGCAGAGCCGTCGCCCGTTCGCGTGGAGCGGCTTCGCCCTCCACGCCGCCTGCGCCTCCGCGCTGCGGGTGCGGCTCACCCCGAACGGGCCGGACGCCGTCTCTCTGACGGTGGCCGACAGCGCGGGCGAGCCCGTCGCCTCGGTGAACTCCCTGGTGCTGCGTCCCGTCTCGGCCGAGCAGTTCAGCCGGGGCGCGGCGGCCGGGCAGCACGACTCGCTGTTCCGCGTCGAGTGGATGCCGCTGCCGTCGCCGTCGCCCGCAGCGAACGGCGCGAACGGTGCGACCTGGGCCGTGCTCGGCGACGACCACCTCAAGTTCGGCCCGGCGCTCGAACAGGCGGGCGTGGACACCGAGTTCTACGCCGACCTGGACGCCCTGAGCGCCGCCGTCGCCACCGGTCGGCCCGTACCGGACGCCGTGCTGGCGGCCTGCGCGGCCGAACCGGCGGGCGACGGCCTGGTGGCTGACGTCCACGCGGCGACGCACCGCGCTCTCGCCCTGGTGCAGGGCTGGCTCACCGAGGACGGGCTCGCGTCGTCCCGCCTGATCCTGGTGACCAGCGGTGCGGTGACCGCCGGCGCGGCGGACGGCGAGATCGACCTGGTTCATGCCCCGATCTGGGGGCTGGTGCGTGCCGCGCGGCTCGAGAACGAGGACCGCCTGGCCCTGGTGGACCTGGACGACGACGAGGGGTCCCGTCGGCTGCTGCCGGCCGCGATCGCATCCGGCGAGGCGGAGTTCGCGTTGCGCGCGGGCACGGTGCACGTGCCGCGCCTGGCCCGGGTCGCCCGGCCCGCACCCGACGACGCACCGGCTCAGCAGGAGACGTCCCGGGTCTGGGACCCCGAGGGAACCGTCCTGATCACCGGTGCCACCGGCGGCCTCGGCGCGCTGCTCGCCCGGCACCTGGTGACCGAACGCGGCGTCCGACGCCTGCTGTTGACCAGCCGTCGTGGTCCGGACGCGCCCGGCGCGGACGAACTGGTCGCCGAACTGAACGCGTTGGGTGCCGAAGCGCAGCTGGCGGCCTGTGACGCGGCCGACCGCGACGCGCTCGCCGCCCTGTTGGCCCGGGTCCCCGCAGAGCACCCGCTGACGGCCGTGGTGCACACCGCCGCCGTGCTGGACGACGGCGTGATCGGCTCGCTCACCCCCGAACGGGTCGACCGCGTGCTGCGTCCCAAGGTGGACGCGGCGGTGAACCTTCATGAACTCACCGCGCACCTGGATCTGGCCGCCTTCGTCCTCTTCTCCGCCGCCGCCGGCACGCTGGGCGGCGCGGGCCTGGGCAGCTACGGCGCGGCCAACGTCTTCCAGGACGCGCTGGCCCGCCACCGCCGGGCGCGCGGCCTGGCCGCGGTCTCCCTGGTCTGGGGGCTGTGGGCGGAACGCCGGGGCATGGCGGGCCGGCTGAGCGAGGTGGACCTGGCCAGGTCGGCGCGCGGCGGGGTGCTCCCGATGACGGCAGAGCAGGGGCTGGCGCTCTTCGATGCCGCGCTGACGGTGGCGGACGAGCCGGTGCTGGTGCCGATGCACCTGGACCTGAAGGCGCTGCGGGCGCTGGCCGCCGTCCCCGACGCCCTGCCCGCGGCCTTCCGGGGCCTGGTGCGGACGCCGGCCCGCCGGGTCGTGCAGGGAACCTCCACCGGCGAGCCCGAGACGGACAGCCTGGCCCGCACGCTGGCCGGCCGTTCGGCCGCGGAGCAGCAGCGACAGGTGCTCGACCTGGTGCGCGACCACGTGGTCGCGGTGCTCGGCTACACCTCCGCGGACCTGGTCGGCGCCGGGCAGGCCTTCCGTGAGCTGGGCTTCGACTCGCTCACCGCCGTGGAACTCCGGAACCGGCTGAACGAGGCCACCGGGCTGCGGCTGCCCGCGACCCTGGTCTTCGACCACCCGACCCCGACACTGCTGGCCGAGCACCTGCTGGCCGAGGTCGCCCCGGACAGCCGGCCCGCAGGATCCCGACTGACAGAGGAACTCGACCAGTTGGAGGCGGTGCTCGCCTCGCTCAGTGCGGACGACCACGCCGCCGTCGCCCCCGACGAGGCCGCCCACGCGCAGATCGCCGCGCGCCTGCAGACCCTGCTGGCGAACTGGAACGCGGTCCGCGCCGGCGACGACGCGAGCGCGGACGCGGCGAGCATCGACGACGCGACCGACGACGAGATCTTCGACTACATCGACAAGAGGTTCGGCAAGGGCTGAGCGCAGCAGCGCACACCGCGCACCACACACCGCGTACCGTCCTCCGCAACCCGCCAGCCCTCACCCCGACGATCCGAATGGGCACCGATCGAATGGCCAATGAAGACAAGCTCCGCGAATACCTCAAGCGTGTGCTGAAGGACCTCGACGAGGCCCACACCCAGCTGCGCGACCTGGACGAGAAGGCCCACGAGCCGATCGCGGTCGTGGCGATGAGCTGCCGCTTCCCCGGCGGGGTGCGGAGCCCGGAGGAGCTGTGGCAGCTGGTGGCCGCGGGCGGCGACGCGATCTCCGGCTTCCCGACCGACCGCGGCTGGGACGTCGACGGGCTGTACGACCCGGACCCGGACGCCCAGGGAGCCTCCTACACCCGTGAGGGCGGCTTCCTGGCGGGCGCGGACCGGTTCGACGCCGGGCTCTTCGGCATCGCACCGCGCGAGGCGCTCTCGATGGACCCGCAGCAGCGCCTGCTGCTGGAGACCTCCTGGGAGCTGTTCGAGCGGGCGGGCATCGACCCGACGACCCTGCGCGGCAGCCGGACCGGCGTCTTCGTCGGCACCAACGGGCAGGACTACGTGCCGGTGCTGATGCGTTCGGCGGAGAACTTCGAGGGCCACCTCGGCACCGGCAACACCGCGAGCGTGATGTCCGGCCGGCTCTCCTACACCTACGGCCTGGAGGGCCCGGCGGTCACGGTGGACACCGCCTGCTCGGCCTCGCTGGTCTCCCTGCACCTCGCCGTGCAGGCGCTGCGAACCGGCGAGTGCGCGCTCGCGCTGGCCGGCGGCGTCACGGTGATGCCCAACCCGGGGACCATCATCGAGTTCAGCCGTCAGCGCGGGCTGGCGGCGGACGGCCGCTGCAAGTCCTTCGCCGGCGCGGCCGACGGCACCAACATGGCCGAGGGCGTGGGCCTCCTGCTGGTCGAGCGCCTCTCCGACGCGCGCCGCAACGGGCACCCGGTGCTCGCCGTGGTGTCGGGCAGCGCGGTCAACCAGGACGGCGCGAGCAACGGCCTCACCGCCCCGAACGGCCCGTCCCAGCAGCGGGTGATCAAGCAGGCGCTGGCCAACGCCCGGCTGACGGCCGACCAGATCGACGCGATCGAGGGGCACGGCACCGGCACCACCCTGGGCGACCCGATCGAGGCTCAGGCGCTGCTGGCGACCTACGGCCGGAACCGGCCCGAGGACCGGCCGGCGTGGCTCGGCTCGGTGAAGTCCAACATCGGGCACACCCAGGCCGCGGCCGGGGTCGCCGGTGTGATCAAGATGGTGATGGCGATCCGGCACGGCGTGCTGCCGCGGACCCTGCATGTGGACGAGCCCACGCCGCACGTCGACTGGTCGGCCGGAGCGGTCCGGCTGCTGACGGAGAACCAGCCGTGGCCGGAGACCGGGCGCCCGCGCCGGGCCGCGATCTCCTCCTTCGGCATCAGCGGCACCAACGCCCACGCGGTGCTGGAGCAGGCGCCGGACACCGCGGACGGGGTGGTCGCCGAGACGCCGTCGGCGCCGTCGGTGCTGCCGATGGTGCTGTCGGCGAAGAACGACGCGGCGTTGCGGGCCCAGGCCGATCGGCTGCGCTCGTTCTCCGACGAGGCCCCACTCGTGGACCTCGCGCACTCGCTGGCCACGAGCCGGGCGGCGCTGGAGCACCGCGCGGTGGTCCTGGCGTCCGACCGGGACGACCTCGCGCGCGGCCTCGACGCGTTGGCCTCGGGTGAGCCCTCCGCCCAGGTGGTGCGGGGAACGGCGGTCGAGGGCAAGCTGGCCTTCCTCTTCACTGGGCAGGGCAGCCAGCGGGCCGGGATGGGCGCGGGGCTGTACGAGGCGTTCCCGGTGTTCGCCGAGGCCTTCGACGCGGTCTGCGCCGAGCTGGACGGGCACCTGGACCGGCCGCTGAAGGAGATCGTCTTCACCGGCGAGCGGCTCGACGAGACCGCCTGCACCCAACCCGCGATCTTCGCCGTCGAGGTGGCGCTGTTCCGGCTCGTGGAGTCCCTGGGCCTGCGGCCGGACTTCCTGGCCGGGCACTCCATCGGCGAGCTGGCCGCCGCGCACGTCGCGGGGGTGCTGTCGCTCGCGGACGCGGCGAAGCTGGTGGCGGCCCGCGCCCGGCTGATGCAGGCGCTGCCGGGCGGCGGCGCGATGGTGGCGGTCGAGGCGACCCAGGACGAGGTGCTGCCGCTGCTGGCCGGTCGCCAGGACGAGGTCGGGATCGCGGCCGTCAACGGCCTGATGTCGATGGTGATCTCCGGCGCCGAGCAGGCCGTGTTGGAGGTGGCCGAGAAGCTGGCCGCCGACGGCTGCAGGACCAAGCGGCTGACGGTCAGCCACGCCTTCCACTCGCCGCTGATGGACCCGATGCTGGAGGAGTTCCGGGCCGTCGCGCAGTCCTTGGAATTCCAGGAGCCGCAGATCCCCATCGTCTCCACGCTCGACCGGACGGCCGACCTCACCACCCCGGAGTACTGGGTGCGCCACGTCCGCGAGGCCGTCCGCTTCGCCGACGCCGTGCGGACCCTGGAGCGCGAGGGCGTGCGCACCTACCTGGAGCTCGGCCCGGACGGCACCCTCACCACCCTCGGCCAGGGCTGCGTCGCCGAGGACGCCTCCTTCGCCGCCGTGCTGCGCCGCGACCGCGCGGAGGCGGAGACGTTCACCGCCGCGCTCGCGCAGTTGCACACCCGCGGGGCCGCGCCGGACTGGTCGGCGTTCTTCGCCGGGACCGGCGCCCGCCGGATCGATCTGCCCACCTACCCCTTCCAGCAGCGCCGCTACTGGCCGGAATCCGCGGAGGGGGCCACGGAGGCCTCGCGCGCGGCCGCGGTGGACGAGCGGTTCTGGGCGGCCGTCGAGCGCGAGGACCTGGAGGCGCTGACCGCGACCCTGGGTCTCGACGGCGACCAGCCGCTCAGCTCGGCCCTGCCCGCCATGTCGGCCTGGTTCCAGCGGCAGCGGGCGGAGCGGCCGTCGGCGACGCCGACGGACACCACCACCGCTTCCGTGGACGACGGGGTCGAGGGCGTCGAGGAGCCGCTGCCGGTCCGCCTCGCGAGGCTGTCCCCGTCCGAGCGCGACAACGCGCTCCTGGCCCTGGTCCGCAGCAGGGCGGCCGTCGTGCTGGGCTACCCCGGGCCTGAGGACATTCCGCCGGCCCAGGCGTTCAAGGATCTCGGCGTCGACTCCCTGATGGCGGTCCTGCTGCGTAACGGGCTCTCCGAGGCGACCGGTCTGTCTCTGCCACCGTCGCTGGTCTTCGACCAGCCGACGCCCGCGGCCCTGGCGGCCCACCTGCGCGACCAACTGTTCGCCGACGGCGCGTCCGCCTCGGTGACCGAGGAACTCGACCGCCTCGAGGCCGCCTTGGCCGCGAGCACCGCCGACGGCGTCACCCGCGCCCGCGTCCGGATGCGCCTGCAGGCCCTGGCCGCCCGCTGGTCCGAATCCCCGCAGCCCGGCTCCGCGCCTGTCTCCGACACCCCGGACGAGCTCCTGGACGTCGACCACCTCGACGCGGCCTCCGACGAGGAGCTCTTCGCCTTCATCGACGACAGCCTCGCCTGACCCGAAGCCACTGCGCCAGACGGACGGACCGGGTCAACGACCCGGTCCGTCCGTTCTGAGCCCGTGGCCCGGTCAGCGGCCTGATCGTGCTCAGGCGGGGGGTCCTCAGCGGCTGGTTCGTGAAGTCGGGTGGGTGAGCGTAACGGTGTTTGGACCCCCGATGGAGTGAGCCCTCCCGGAACGGATCGTCCGACACCGCCATGGTAGTGAGCATGACATATTTCACATCCGCGCGAGGGCAGCCGTCTGCCCAGCTCAGAGCGCTCGTCGACGCCGGGATGGCCTGATTCGCCAGTAAGTCGTCATTGCTGCCAACGAAGCGGTCGATACACGCTGTGACGGTGTCTCAGCGACGTGTTGTAGTGGTGATCTATGCCGGGGCCCAGGCCCTGGACATCGCAGGGCCGGTCGAGGTGTTCGACACGGTCAACCGGCTGCTTGCCGACGGCCGGGACCGCGGCTACCGGATCGGGTTCGTCTCGCCCGACGCCCCGCGGGTGCGGACCTGTGCGGGCATGGTGGTCGAGGCGGAGCCGCTGGAGGCGGGGGAGGGGCCCATCGACACCCTGCTCGTTCCCGGCGGGTGGAGTCTCAAGGAGACACTCGACCGACCGGAGTTGGTGTCCTGGATCGGCCGGGCCGCCAAGCGGGCCCGCCGGGTCGTCTCGGTGTGCGGCGGGGCGTTCCTCCTGGCGGAGGCCGGGCTGCTGCAGGGACGGCGCGCCACCACGCACTGGGCGTTCTGCGCGGAGCTCGCCCGGCGGTACCCGGACGTGGTGGTGGAGTCCGAGCCGATCTTCGTCTGGGACGGGCGGTTCGTGACCTCCGCCGGGGTGGCGGCCGGCATCGACATGGCACTCGCCCTGGTGGAGGCGGACCACGGCGCGGCGTTCGCGTTGGAGCTGGCGCGCTTCCTGGTGTTGTTCTTCAAGCGCAACGGCGGGCAGTCCCAGTTCAGTTCGATCCTCGAGACGCAGCTGGCCGACCGGCCGCCGATCCGCACCGCGCAGGAGTGGATCGCGCAGAACCTCGAAAGCCCGCTGCCGCTCCCGGAGCTGGCCCGGCGCGCCAACATGAGCCTGCGCAACTTCGCCCGGGTGTTCCGGCGCGAGGTCGGTGTGCCGCCGGGGCAGTACATCGAGCAGTTGCGGATCGCCCGGGCCCGCACGCTGCTGGAGACCACCGAGCTGCCGGTCACGCAGATCGCCCACCGTTGCGGGTTCGGCGCGCCGGAGACGTTCTTCCGTTCCTTCGGCCGTGCCCTGGAGCTGACCCCGGGCGAATACCGCCACCGTTTCCAAGCCCTGTCTCCGGCCGGGCTGATGGTGCCGTCCGGAGCGGCCGAGAGGAGTGCGGGATGACCGTCGAGGTGCGGGTGGTCGACTACCTCGCCGGGGAACTGGCCCGGCTCGGGGTGAGCCACGTCTTCGGGGTCGGGGGCGCGAACATCGAGGACTTCTATGCGGCCCTGCACGCCGTCAGCGGCGGCGTGCGTGCCGTGGTGTGCAAGCACGAGTTCTCGGCGGCGACCATGGCCGACGGCTACGCCCGGACCACCGGACGGTTCGGGGTGGTCACCGCCACCTCGGGCGGCGGCGCGGTCAATCTGGTGCCGGGGCTGGCGGAGGCGTTCGCCTCGCGCGTTCCGCTGCTCGCGCTCGTGGGGCAGCCGCCCACCACCGCAGAGGGACGCGGGGCGTTCCAGGACAGCAGCGGGAAGGCCGGCTCCTTCGCCGCACAGGAGCTTTTCGCGCCGGTGAGCCGCTTCTGCGTGCGGGTCGAGTCCGCGGACGCGATCCCGGAGCTGCTCGCGGAGGCGATCGGCGCCGCCTGCGGCCCGGTGCGGGGACCGGCCGTGCTGCTGCTCCCGAAGGACGTCCAGCGCGCCCTGTTCGCGCCCCGCCGCATGGCGCCGCCTGCCGGACCGGCCCGGCCGCCGGAGCCCGCCCGCCCGGCGGAGCCGCCCCTGCTGCAGCGTGCCGCGGACCTGCTGGGTGGTGCGCGACGCGTCCTGGTGGTCGCGGGCGAGGGCGTCGCCGCCTCCGACGCGCGGGCGGAGCTGGCGGAGGTGGCGGCGCGGCTGGGCGCCTGGGTCGCCGTCAGCCCTGACGCCAAGGACGTCTTCCGCAACGATGATCCGCGCTTCGCGGGGGTCGCCGGGGTGATGGGCCACCGCAATGTCGAAGAGTGCCTGCGGCAGGCCGACGCCTGTCTGCTGGTGGGCACGCGGTTACCGGACCTCGCCCGAGCCGGGTTGGACGAGGCGCTGGCCGTGGTTCCGGTGGTCTGCCTCGACCCCGAGCCTGCCTACGTGCCGGCGCTCGCGGTACCGGGCCCGGTCCGCACCACCCTGCGCGCACTGACCGAGCGGCTCGGCCCCGCGCGGCCGACCCCGGAGCACGCCGGGCCGGTGCCGACGCCCACTCCGCCACCGCGTCCGGCGCCCCCCTCTGGAGTTCTCGGCCACGCGGAGGCTGTGGCCGCCGTCCAGGCCGCGCTGCCGCCGGACTGCCACGTCTTCGTCGACGCCGGCAACGCCGGCGCCGCCGCGATCCACAGGCTGCCGGCGCCGACGCACGGCCGGTTCGTCGTCGCGGTCGGCATGGGCGGCATGGGGTACACCTTCGGCGCCGGGATCGGCGCGGCGCTGGCCACCGGGAAGCGCACCTACGTCCTGGCCGGTGACGGCTCGTTCTTCATGCACGGGATGGAGATCCACACCGCGCTGGAGCAGCGGGCCCCCGTCACCTTCGTGATCTTCAACAACAACGCGCACGCCATGTGCGCCACACGCGAGCAGCTCTTCCTGGGCGGCCCGCATCCGAGCAATCTCTTCCACCCGGCCGACCTGGCCGGCGGCATGGCCGCCATGTTCCCGAGCCTCCGGGTCGCCCGGGCCACGGACCAGGGCCGCCTGCGCCGGGCCCTGCTGCACTCCAACAGCAGCGGCGGCCCGGCCCTCGTCGTGGTCGACCTCGACGCCGCCGAGCTGCCCCCGTTCCTGCCCTTCGTCCGCACCCTCCAGCAAGAGGAGAGCCCGCATGACCGCGCCCACGCCCACGTTGGCTGAGATACCCGGCCTGATCCGGGTGGAGCACACCGACCAGGAGCAACTGCTTGCCCGGTGCTCCGAGCTGACCAAGCCCGCCTACACGCACGAGGAGGTCCACGGGCAGTACTGCACCATCCAGGCCCACGTGGACTGCCCTCCCGACGAGGTGTACGACTACCTGCGCCAAGGCCACCACCTGGAGGAGTGGACGTTCAGCCTGCGCGGCTTCCGCCCGACCGGTTCGCCCGGCCTGTGGGTCGGCCAGGACCTGCTGGAGCGGGACACCCCGATCTACTGCCGGGTCGAGGCGTCCGCCGCGGCGCGGACCGTGGACTACCACTGCGCCTGGGACCAGGGCGACGACCTGTGGATGGTGTACCTCATGCGCGTCATCCCGGCCCAACTGGTGCTGAACCGGCCGGGATCGGTGGTCACCTGGACCAACTGCCGCCATCCGTACTATGACCGCAACCCCCACCCCGAGCTCGCCCCCCGCCCGGACCGGCCCTGGGTCGGTGACTTCTGGCCCCTCTTCTACGCGGGCCACACCGTGGAACTGGCCAATCTCAAAGCCATCCTGGAACACCGGCATCGCGCCGGGCAGCCGGTCTCCTCCGCGCCGCCGCGTACCACGGAGGCCCGGTGACCACGGTCAGCCTGACGGACGTCGCCGGCTACCTGCCGGGCGACGGCGTGCCCGCCGCGTACTACACCGAGTACCCCGGCGCGGAGGACAAGCTGCGCCACAGCCCGATGTTCCGGGTACCGGCCCTGCGGCACCACGTGGCCCCGGGTCAGACCAACGTCGACCTGGTGGAGTCCGCGGTGCAGCCCCTGATCGAGCGTCACGGGCGAAAGGAGATCCGGTCGGTCGACGTGCTGCTGGTCCACAGCCAACTCCCCGACATCCCGTTCGTGGGGGCCGGAACCGAGATCGCCAGGCGGCTCGGTCTCAGGCCGCGCTGGCTGATCGACGTCGCGAACGCAGGCTGTGCCTCCTTCGTGCAGATGCTGGAGCTCGCCCGGACCCTCCTCACCGGCACGGACGCCCGCTCGGCGCTGATCTGCAACGCGCAGAGCGCCGCCGGACAGCTGTTCACCCAGTCCGACGTGCGCGGGCTGGCCCAGGCGGCCATCCCCGGCGACGGCTGCGGGGTCGGCTACCTGACCACCTCGGCCGAGCGGCCCCTGCTGGGGGTCGTGACGCGCCACCTCCCCGAGTTCGGCGGCGACATGGTCGCCGAACTGGAGGACGGACGCAGGTACTGGGAGCCGGGGACCTCCCAGCTCCGGATCGGCTTCACCGAGGAGGGCGTCGCCCAGGTCATGGAGCGCGGCAACACGCTGGTGCCGCAGGTGGTCGGCGAGCTGTGCGGCCGGCTCGGCGTCCCCGCCGACGGGATCGACCTGCTGGTCACCAACCAGCCCAACCGGGCCTTCCTGCACAACTGGCGCGAGGCGCTGGGACTGCCTGCGGACCGCCACCCCGACACCTTCGACTCCTGCGGCAACCTCTTCGGGGCGGCGATCCCGGTCACCCTCGACCACTCCCTTCGCGCGGGACGGATCAGCCCCGGTGACCTGGTGGTCCTGGCGGGCTTCGCCCACGCCGGAGACTTCGCCGCTGCCGCCGCCGTCCGGTTCTGACGCCCCTTCGCGGTCATCTATGCTGCACGTTGGCCGCGGAGCGGTGGTGCACAGCGGGGAGATAGTGAGGTATGCCGGTGATCTGCGTCGGAGGCATGATCGGGATCGGCAAGACGAGCGTTGCCGAGGTCCTCGCCAAGGCGCTCGGCAGCCAGGTCTTCTACGAGAGCGTCGAGGACAACCCGATCCTTCCGCTGTTCTACACGGCGCGCCCGGAGGAGATCCAGGCCAAGCGCTACCCCTTCCTGCTCCAGCTGCACTTCCTGCGGACGCGCTTCGCCTCGATCAAGGAGGCGTACCGGCAGGGCGACAACGTCCTCGACCGCTCCATCTACGAGGACTGGTACTTCGCCAAGGTCAACCACGAGCTGGGCCGGATCAGCTCCCTGGAGATGCAGGTCTACGAGGGGCTGCTCGACGAGATGATGCGCGAGATCGACGGCCTGCCGTACCGCAAGGCCCCCGATCTCATGGTCTACCTCAAGGCGGACTTCGAGACGGTGCTGCACCGCATCGGGCTGCGCGGCCGTGACTTCGAACAGGACGAGAGCCTGGTCGAGTACTACCGGATCCTGTGGTCCGGCTACGACGACTGGGTGCACCGGCACTACTCGGCCAGTGAGGTCCTCGTCGTGGACATGAACCACACCGACGTGGTGAACAGCCCCGAGGACGCGGCCCGGGTCGCCCAGCAGGTCAAGGACGCACTGGCCGCCCCCGGGCGTCGCGCCTGACGCCGGGGGCGGCCGGCGCCCCTGAACTCCCTTTCCCGCCGGTCCTGTCAGTCCGTGGCGATGGCCTTCAGGACGTTCATCCGGCCGGCGCGGAAGGCCGGGAAGAGCGCGGCCAGCAGGCCCACCAGCGCGGAGCCGAGGAAGACGACGCCGATCGTGGTCCACGGGATGCTCAGCACGCCCAGCCCCGACAGGGCCAGCAGCTTCTGGGCCGCGACGCCCCAGCCCATGCCCAGGCCCACGCCGAGCACCGCGCCGAACAGGGCGATGACGACCGACTCCAGCCGGACCATCCGGCGCAGCTGGCGTCGGGAGAGCCCGATCGCGCGCATCAGCCCGATCTCGCGGGTGCGCTCGACGACCGAGAGTGCGAGGGTGTTCACCACCCCGAGGACGGCGACCACGATGGCGAGGGCCAGCAGGGCGTAGATCATGTTGAGCAGCTGGTCGAGCTGCTGCTGGATCATGGCCTTGTAGTCGGCCTGGTCGCGGACCTTGAGCTGCGGGTAGTCCGCGGTGGCGGCCTTGAGCGCGGCCGCCGCCTGGCTCTGCTGGCCGGGGATCGCCGCGGCGAACATCATGTCGTTCGCGGGGAACCGGTCCGCGGGGAGGTACTTGCGCGCGTCGGCGATGTTCATGTACATCGCGCCCTTGTCGAAGACCGTGTCGTCCGAGGTGATCGCGTCCACGGTGAGCCGCGCGGTCGACCCGCTGGTGAAGGCGACGTCGAGCCGGGTGCCGAGGGTGACCTTGTGGGACTTGGCCCAGCCGGCGGGCACCGACATCGCGCCGGGCCCGTAGGCGTCGATCAGCTTGCCCTGCACGGTCTTGGCCTGGAGGTCGTCGGTGTAGGACGGTGTGGCCGCCGCGATCACCGTCCTGTCCTTCGTGCCGTCGGGGGCGGTGACCGTCGCGGCGACATCCGTGCGGTCGGTGACGTGGGCCAGGTGACCGGCCGCGTGGACGGCCCTCGCCGCGGCCGGGCTGATCGGATCGCCGTTCCCGGCCTGGATGATGAAGTCGGCGCCGACGGACTTGTCCATCTGGGCGGTCGCCGAGGCGACCATCGAGTCGCCGACCACCGACAGGCCCGCGACCAGCGCCAGACCGATCATCAGCGCGGCGGCGGTGGCGCCGGTGCGGCGCGGGTTGCGCAGCGCGTTGCGCTCCGCGAGGCGGCCGATCGGGCCGAACCAGCGCAGCGTGACCGCGCCCAGGACCCGCACGACGAGCCCGGCGAGCAGCGGGCCGACGACGACGAAGCCGACCAGCGTCAGCAGCACGCCGGCCGCGAGCAGCCCGGAGCCTGCCGAGGCGGAGGACGCCGTCGCGGCCAGGGCGAGCGCGGTCCCGCCCGCCGCCGTCAGCAGCACCCCGAGCGCCGCACGGACGCGTCCGGCACGGGCGTCGGCGGGCGTGCCGGCGTCGCGCATGGCCGCCATCGGGGAGATCGCGCCGGCGCGGCGGGCCGGCAGCATGGCGGACACCACGGTCACCACGACGCCGACGGTCAGGCCGATCAGTGGCGTCGCCGCCTTGACCGTCAGATCCGCGGTGGTCAGGTGCATCCCCATCGCGCCCATGAGCTTGATCAGGCCGACCGCGAGGCCGATGCCCGCGCCGATCCCGGCGACGGAGCCGACCACGCCGAGCAGCACCGCCTCGACCAGCACCGAGCGGTTGACCTGGCGACGGCTCGCGCCGATGGCCCGCATCAGCCCGATCTCCCGGGTGCGCTGGGCCACCAGCATCGAGAAGGTGTTGACGATCAGGAAGACGCCCACGAGGACCGCGATCCCGGCGAAACCGAGCAGCACGTCCTTCATCGGGCCCAGGAAGGAGCCGATGTCCTTCTGGTTCTGGGCCTGCAGTTCGGCGGCCGTCTGCACCTGGTAGCCGCGGCCGATCGCCGCGTCGACCCGCGTCTTGAGCTGGTCGTCGCTGACGCCGGGCGCGGCGGTGAGGGCGAAGTCGGTGTAGGCGGTGCGGGAGCCGAGCAGCCCCTGCTGCGCAGTCCGGGTGTCGAGGTAGACGACGGCCGCACCGGGGTTGGTGGTCTTGAAGGTGGCGATGCCGCCGATGGTCACCTTGAAGTCGCCGGGACCGGCGATGACACGGAGGGTGTCGCCGATGCCGAGGTGGTGCTTGGCCGCGGTGTCGGCGTCCACGACGGCGTCGCCCGGTGCGAGCGGGACGTGGCCGGAGGTGACGGTGACGGTCTTCGTCTGGGTCGGGTTCCAGTTGGCGACGATGGTCGGCGCGCCCGTCGTGGAGCCGATGTCCTGGTTGCGGCCGTCGGCGACGGTGGCCTGCTGGCTGCTGACCTCGGGCACGACCGCGGCCACGCCCGGAACCCGCGCGAGCCGGGCCTGCAGCGAGGCGGGCAGGGTGTCCGGCGTCCCGGTCTGCTGCGCGTTGTCCACCTTGGCGGGGCTGACGGTGACGTCGGAGGCGGTCGTCGCGAACAGCTTGTCGAAGGTCGCGTTCATGGTGTCGGTGAAGACGAGGGTCCCGCAGACGAACGCCACCGACAGCAGCACCGCGACCGCGGAGAGGGCCATCCGGCCCTTGTGCGCGAGGAAGTTGCGCAGGGAGGTTCGCAGCACGGTCATGACGTCCGCCCGCGCACGTCGAAGGACTTCATCCGTTCCAGGACGGCGTCCGCCGTCGGTGCGAGCATCTCGTCGACGATCCGGCCGTCGGCGAGGTAGAGCACGCGGTCGGCGTACGAGGCGGCGACCGGGTCGTGGGTCACCATGACGATGGTCTGCCCGAGCTCGTCGACCGACCGGCGCAGGAAGCCGAGGATCTCGGCCCCGGCGCGCGAGTCGAGATTGCCGGTCGGCTCGTCGCCGAAGATGATCTCAGGGCGGGCGGCGAGGGCGCGGGCCACGGCGACGCGCTGCTGCTGGCCCCCGGAGAGCTGCGCCGGGCGGTGCTTGAGGCGTCCGGCCAGTCCGACGGTCGTCACGACGCGGTCCAGCCACTCCCGGTCGGGCGTGCGACCGGCGATGTCCATGGGCAGCGTGATGTTCTCCAGCGCGGTCAGCGTCGGGAGCAGGTTGAACGCCTGGAAGACGAAGCCGATGCTGTCGCGGCGCAGCCGGGTCAGCCGCTTGTCCCGCAGCTTGGTGATCTCGGTATCGCCGACCCAGATCTGCCCGCTGGTGGCGGTGTCGAGACCGGCCAGGCAGTGCATCAGCGTCGACTTGCCGGACCCGGAGGGGCCCATGATCGCGGTGAAACGCCCCCGGGGCATGTCGACGTCCACCGCGTCGAGCGCGACCACTCGGGTCTCGCCGCTGCCATACGCCTTGGTGAGCCCGCGGGCGCGGGCCGCGACGGACGTGCGCGAGCCGCTGCCCTGGGCCGGGGGGCTCGATACGGACGTGGTCACTGGGGTTCTCCTGAGGCTCGACACGGGCTTGCGTCCTTGTGTGTCCAGCCTGTTGGAGAAGCATCCCCGGAACCATGGGGCGGGTCACCGGGTCCGAGGTAGGGCGGAGCACCGGGTCCTGGGTAGGGGTAGCCCTACGTCGCCGCGAGAGCAGACGCCGGAACGCGGTGTCGCGCCGTCAGCTCGTGGCGGACACAGCCTCTCGCTTCGCACCCGGCCGGGCCCGCTCCGAGACCGCCTGCGCGAGCACGCTGTAGACGGCCAGGAGGATCAGGATCCCTCCGGTCACGATGTCGTTCGCGGCCGCCCGGCCGGCTTCGGAGTGGTGGGTGTAGCCCACGGCGAAGGGCGCGATCACGAGCCACGCTCCCGACAGACCGACGATGACGTCGCTGGTCCTGGTGGGCGTGCGCACCAGGCGGGCGAGGCCGTTGAAGAAGATCACGATACCGACCATGGTCTCGTTGAGGTGGGCCTCCTGGGCCTGGTAGGTCAGCGGGTAGCCGAGAACCACGACCGTGATGAACAACCACAGACCGATGACGAGAAGCGGATAGCCGAGGGCCTCCCGCTGGTCCGCCCACCACAGGTGCCGGGGTGGGACCACCCGGTGCCAAGGGACGACTTCGCGCGTGCGGGTTGGCGTCACAACCGCCATGGCAACCCCTTCGGTTCGGATGACGGGGTGCTGCTTTCAGCGGCGTCGCCGCTCGGCAGCAAGCGATGCTCTGTCCTTGGATTGTCGCTCCGCACCCGTCACCACGCCCGGCGAGGGCCATGGCGAACGCCGCCGCCGGGTCGGGGGTACCGCTGAACGGGTGAACAACGAGGCCAGGCCGGCCCCGGTCGTCAGTGGTCCTGTGCGGCGGCTGCCGCCGGGTCGGCCTCAAGTGAGCGCTTCAGTGCGGCGAGCGTCAGCGTCATGTTGCGGCGGTTCCAGTCCGCGCGGTCGCCGGTGCGCAGCACCGTCTCCGTCGTCCAGGCGCTGAGCCGGTCGCGGCGGTCCTGCCAGAACTGCTCCACCAGGGTCGCGCCGCCGTCCGGGTCGCCCGGGGTGAGGCGGAATCCCCAGCGGGCGACGGGAATCGGTCCGAAGCTGACGTCCCAGGCGAAGGCGCGTCCCGGCTCGGCCTCGACGACCCGGCAGACGGTGCTCCAGCGGATGCCGCCCTTGCGGTTGCGTCCCCGGAAGCGCGCGCCCAGCACCGGACCGGCCGGGGCGCCGCGCCAGTCGGCGCCGGTGCACTCGGGACTCCACTCGCCCATGCGCGTCACATCGCTGACGGCGGCCCAGACGGCGTCCGGCGCGGCGGCGATCTCCGTCCGGACGGAGACGGACTCACGGCCGGCACTGGTCATGCGCATCTCCTTCGAGGCGTGTCGTCCCCGGCATCGCACCGCCCGCGGGCCGGACGCGTCAACGTGCGCTCGGTCACCCCTGCACGGCAGGGCGGACACGGGTGGACCGGAACGGACAGCCCGCCGGACCGCGCCTGCCGCGGGCGGTCACGGCCTGGGCCGCCGCGTGGAACGGGCTCACCCCCGGAGCGGGCGTCGGCCTGGGACGTCAGGCCAGCGTCGTCGCGAGGAAGCGGTGCAGGGAGGCCGCCATGGCGGTCACGAACGCGTCGCGGGTCGGGTCGGGGAGGAGGTCGAGGGACAGGTAGGGGTTGAGGTCCTCGAGCTCGACCAGCAGCAGTCGGCCGTCCTGGTCGCGGCAGGCGTCCACCCGCTGGATGCCGTGGTCGAGGGTGTTCCAGTCGACGAAGCGGCGGGCGAAGGCGAGGTCGGCCTCGGTCGGCTCGTAGGGCCGCAGGTCCCAGCGCCGCTCGGGGTCGGGAGCGTAGAGGGCGTACTGGCAGACGTCGTCGACGAAGTAGAACGACACCTCGTAGCGGAAGTCGATCCTCGGCTGGACCAGGATCTCGCCGTAGGCGAGCCCGCCCAGCCGCTCCCGGGGGAGCACCCTCATCCCGATGGAGTCGGCGCCGATCTTGGGTTTGACCACGTACTCCGCGGCCTCGGGCAGACCGCCCAGGTCCTGCGGTCGGTCGACGGTGGGGATGACCGGGTACCCGGCGGCGGTCAGCTCCAGCAGGTACTGCTTGCCGGCCATGTCCCCACGACCCGTCAGCGGGTTGTAGACGCGGGTCCCGCGCGCGGCGGCCACCCGCCGGAACGCCTCGTATGCGGCCCGGTAGCGCAGCACCGGGCCGCTGTTGCGGACCACCACCGCGGAGAACACGTCCAACATCGCCGCGGCGTCGAGCGGGTGGCACAGGGCGAGGTCGAACTCGGTCCGCAGGCGCGAGGTCAGGAAGATGTCCTCGTCGCAGTAGCGCCGGCCCCGGGCCTGGTAGGCGAGGTCCGTCACGAACAGGATGCGGGGGCGGCCCGGCATGGTGCACCTCTCGGTTCGGTGGCGGCCAACCTACACGCCCGGGTCCGATGACGCGGCGAGGACGTCGTACGGGCGCGGCCGGACGTCCGTCCCGTCGCGGGTAGCCGCGGGGTAGCCGGCGGGTCGGCGCTCACCGGGCCCGCGAGGGCAGCCGGGGGACAACCCGACGGCCCCCGGGCCGCGTAGAGTCGGAGGATGGGAAGACAGGCAGCACTGGTGCTCTACGTGCTCGCGATGGTGGCCGTCGTGGTGGGCGTCGACGTCCTGTTCTTCAGGCACCAGTTCTGGCCGCGGCTGATGGCGAACATCGGGATCGTGCTGGTCTTCGGGGCGTTCTACCTGAGGTTCCTGAAGCACCCCTGAGACCGTCAGGACGGAGAGCGCCCCCGGCGATTGCCGCCGGTCAGGTCCGCGGATCGTCCGCGCTTCCCCTCCGCCGGGCGGTCGGGGGATCGGTCGAGTGGCCGATGCCCGCGTCATCGCCGCGCGATCCGCCGTGTCGTCCGCCGAAACGGGCAAAAGATGTGAACCCGCCCAAGGGCGGATGCGTATCCCCCGACAGGCCCCGCCTCGGGCGGACCGACCGCTTCGCAGCAGGTGACGCGGTGGCCCCATCGGAAGAAGCCCGTCATGAACCGTGTTCTCGCCCTCCCGGCCGTCGCCCTCGCTGTCGCGGCCCTGGCCGTCAGCTGCAGCTCCAGCACCAAGAACGCGGTCTCCTCGCCGCCCAGCGCCGGCGGCGCGTCCGCCTCGGCGTCGACGGCGGCGCTGCACACCGCGAGCTCGAAATACGGGCAGATCCTCGTCGACGGTTCCGGCCACACGCTCTACCTGCTGACCGCGGACACCGGGGGGAAGTCCTCCTGCAACGGCAGCTGTGCGACCTTCTGGCCGCCGGACCACACCACGGGCATGCCGAGCACCAGCGGCGTCACCGCCTCCATGGTCGGCACGACCACCCGCACCGACCACACGAGCCAGGTCACCTACAACGGCCACCCGCTCTACACCTTCGTCAAGGACGCCAAGGCCGGTGACGTGACCGGCGAGGGCGTCACGAACTTCGGCGGCACCTGGTACGTGGTCGGGGTCGACGGCAACGCGATCATGAGTGCGCCCGCGAGCCCGGCGCCGAGCCCGACCAGCAGCGGCTCCGGCGGCTCCGGCGGCGGGTACGGCTACTGAGCCCCGGGCCCGTCCAGCGGTGCAGCAGGGGGTCCGGGCGGGCGGTGACCTGCGAGGACGGCGTCCAAGCCGGCCACGGCGGTCTCCGCCGCCCGCCCAGCCCCCGCGGCCGCGTCCCGCGCGGCCTGGGCCTCCCCGTACTGCCATGCGTCGAAGGCCTCCACGGCGAGCTCAGGGAGCTCGGACAGCGCCGTCGCGGGCGCACCGGGCGCACGGCCGCCGACCGAACCGTCGCTCCTTCGATCAGCACTCATGTGGTTCACCTCGCCGGGCCCGGTCGCAACGTCCAGAGCTTCTGCTCCTCCTACGCCTGCGCCCGAGCGCCGGTTCACCGACGAGGACGTTCACCGACGTGGGCGGTTCACCGACGTGGACGGTTCACCGAAGAGCGGGGCGGCCGGGCCCGCCGCCTCAGGCGAAGGCCACGTTCTGGCGGAAGGCGAAGACGCGGTCGGGGTCGTAGCGGCGCGCCACCGACTTCAGGCGGGGGAGGTTGGCGCCGTAGTACGCGTGGCCCCAGTCGGGCAGGCCGGCGTCGATGTAGTTGACGTACGCGCCGCGCGCGCCCAGCCGGGCCAGACCGTCGCGGATCCCGTCGACGGTGCGGGTCACCGCGTTCCTGTTCGCGGGGGTGGCGCTCGCGTAGATCTGGGCGCTGGCGAGCGACGAGCGGTGGGGGAAGGCGGTCGCGTCGGGCCGCAGCTGGGAGACGGCCCCGCCGAGCGAGTCGAGCAGCAGGTCCACGCCCGCGTGCCCGTGCATCAGCTCGGTGACGCGCCCGGCGTCGAGCGGACGCGGGCCCAGCATCCGGGAGACCGCGACGAAGGACTCGCGGGGGAGGCGGCCGCCCTCCGAGACCGGGTGGCACTCGGCGAGCGTGTCGTTGGAGCAACCGGCCATGTACTTCATCGCGTCCAGGTAGCTCTTCGGCTGCACGCTGCGCGAGCTCGGCCGCACGCCCGCGGCGGCGATCAGCCGGTCCAGCAGCCGGTTCGCGGCGGTCTCGCCGCCCACGTAGCAGCCGACCAGGCGCGGGGTGGGCGGGTTGCCGCCGGCGACCTGACAGCTCGCCCACAGCTCGAACGGCGCCTTGGCGATCCACTCCTGCCAGGCCCCGATGATCGCGGGGGCGGAGCCCTTGGGGAAGCCGAGCGAGAAGACCGTCAGTCCGGGGGCGGGCTCGGTCTTGAAGGTGAACTGCGAGACCACGCCGAAGTTGCCGCCGCCACCGCCGCGCAGCGCCCAGTACAGATCGGGCTCGGAGCCGGGCGAGGCGGTGAGCAGCCGCGCGTCGGCCGTGACCACCTCGGCCTCGGCCAGCCGGTCGCAGGTCAGGCCGTACTTGCGGGTCAGCACGCCGATGCCGCCGCCCAGCGTCAGTCCGCTGACGCCGACGGACGGGCAGGAGCCGGCGGGCAGCAGCCTGCCCGCCCGGGCGAGGGCCGCGTAGACCTCGATCAGCCGGGCGCCGGCGCCCACCTCGGCGGTGCCGTCGGGGTGCACCCGGACCTGGGCCATCAGGCGCAGGTCGATCACCAGCCCGCCGTTCGGGATGCAGTACCCGAGGTAGCTGTGACCGCCACTGCGCGCGGCGATCGGGATGCCGTGCCCGCGGGCGACGTCGAGGCAGGCCTGAACGTCGGCGGCCGAGGCGCATCGGGCGATGGCGGCGGGCCGATGACCGTCGTTCAGCTCGTTGAAGCCGAGCCGGTAGACGGGGTAGCCCGGATCGCCGGGCAGCACCAGGCGGCTGCCCAGCCGCGCACGCAGCTTCCGCCAGTCGGGCGGCATGTGGGCCTGGACGCGGGCGCGGGTCGGCCACGCGTCGACCGATGTCGCCGCGCCGGTGCGCAGCATGCCGCCGCCGAGCGCCGCCGCTTGGTGGGCCCCTGCCAGCACCGCCGCCCCGCCCGCGCCCAGCGCGGCGAGGAAGCTCCGTCGGTCGACCGTCATGCGTGTGCCTTCTTTCGGGTGGTCGGGGCGCGCCGTGCGGGTGTCGTCGCCGCGATCCGTACCCGCTCCCCCGCTCGTGGCGCGTCGCGCTCCCCCGTTCGGCACACGGGAGTACACGTTCGACCTACCGGCGTGCGACATTGCGGACGGTCAGGAGAGCGGGGGGACCACAGGAGCCGCTTCCCCGCAGTGGCATGACCCGGTGTCATGCACAGCCGCTCCGCTCGCACCGACGCCACGAACCCGCTCCGCGGTTCCCACGGGGCTCCAGGGACCCGCACGGCCCAGGCGGGCTGCCGGGCCTCCGCCCAGGACGGCCGCGGGCCGAGCGTCTGCGTCAGTGCGGCGCGGCCGGCCGGGGTGAGCCGGACGGCGCGTCGGCCTGGTCGGAACTCGATCCGGGCGGCGCCGGTCAGGTCGGTGAGCAGGGCAGCGAGTGCTCCGCCCGGCTTGCGACCCGGTCGGGCCCGCACCGCGGCAGTCTCGTCGTGGCGATGGGCAGCACTCCGGGCAGCGGACTGCGCGCCCTCCCCGACGCCCGGCTGACGGGTCCGCCCCCACGGGCGGTACGGGAACCGGGCCCACCGGTTCCTGCGTGACTACACGTGGCCGGCCCGGCCGACAACGGCGTGACAGGGCAACGGAGTTCGTGGTCGACGGGTGCATGTCCGGCGAGCGGCGGGGCAGGCGACCGGTGGACCGAGTCGAGCTGGACGGCCGCCGCCGGCGGCATTCGAACGGAGGGAACCCGTGAACAGTCACCACCGCACCGCGCCCGTGGTGCTCCGCCGCGCGGCCTGGGACCTCGTCGCGGTCGTCGCAGGCGTGACGGCCGTGCTCAGCTTCCTCGCACTGGTGCTCAAGTTCGACAGCCTGACCGACGCCTCCCGCATCGTCGTCGCCTGCGTGGGCCTCGTCGCAGTCGGCGTCTTCGTCGCCAAACACACCGCCGAACGCCGCATCGGCGGTCCCCACGACCGGTAAGGCCCCGCCGGGCACCCGCGGCCCCGGGAGAAAAACCGGTGGAGACGACGCCCGGGGCGGCGCTAGCCTCCGGAGCGATGAAGAGCCGCACGGTGATCGGCCTCTTCCCCCGGCAACGCCACGACGAGGAATCCGCCTACCGGCCCGACCCGCCGCCCTTGTGGGCGCGCGTCGTCGAAATCCGCAGCTGAGGGGCCCCGAGCCGGGCGCGGCTGTCCCGGCCGGAGACATCGGGTGCGCGCGGGGCCGGAAAGGCGGAGGCTGGAAGGCAGACGCGCGCCGGGAGACCGTCGTGGCGGGGGTGCGCACGACGGCGTCGGGGCCGAGGAACGAGGGCGGAACCGATGACTGACACGCATTACCGACTGGACTGGTCCGGCTCGATCGGCTGGCGGGGCGGCCATGTCGACAGCGGGGACCTGCTGGACCAGCTCGACGCCGAGCACGAGAAGATCCGGCTGCTCCTCGGCGGCATGCTGGGGATCCCGATCGGCGACCCTGAGCGGAAAGCGCAGATGGACAGGGTCTCGCCCGTGATCGTGCGGCACGGCGTGATCGAGGACGAGCTCCTGTACCCGCTCATGGCGCGGCTCCCCGAGGGCGCGGACGGGGCGGTGTCCCGCGTGGCCCACGACGACCACGTGCGGGCCGAGGCGGCCCTGCACGCGCTCGGGCTGCTGAAGGCGAAGGACCCGGACTTCACCCGCGAGTTCGCCGTGCTGAACGAGCACATGACCGGCCACATGTCTTGGGAGGAGGCGCGGGTGTTCCCGGCCCTCCGGGCCACGGTCGCGCAGGCCGAGCTCGACGAGCTCGGGGCGCGGGCCCGGGAGCTCCGCCTGCGCGGCCGTACCACCCCGCAGGCGCCGCCCGGTGTCCGTCCGCCGGAGGACCACTACGCACCTGGTGAGAAGAGCTTCCGGGAGCGCATGCACGACCGGTTCACCCCTGCCGGCGGGTGGGGAGCCCTGCGCCCGCACTGACCCACCGCTGGCACACCCCCGCGAATGCGGCGGCTCACTTCCTGCTTCCTCACCTCTTGGGCGGCTCACTTCCTGCTTCCTCACCTCTTGAACGACCTGTCTGACCCGTCCGGCCCAGACGTTTGCCCCGGGCCGGACGGGTCAGACGCATGGGGAACCATGACGCGCACGACGAGGAAGGAGCCCTCGTATGCTGCTGCTCGGCCTGTTGCTGATCGCCGCCACCGCGGCGTTCACCGGCCTCGTGATCGCGGACAACCTGTCGGGTGGGCCGGAGTACCACGTGACGGTCCTCGGCAACACCATCGCCACGATGAACAGCCTGGAGATCTTCCTTTCCGGCCTCGCTCTGGCGCTGATCTTCTGCCTCGGGCTGGCCATGACCGGGACGGGCGGAGTGCTGGCCAGGCGCCGTCGGCTGCGGCTGCGCGAGGCACGCCACGCGCGCCACGGCAGGACCGGTGACGCGGTCCCGACCACCCCGAACGGCACCGGCGCGCCGGTGCCGGCGCCCCTGACGGAGCGCGGGACGACCCCACAGCCAGTGGCCCAGCCGCGGATGACCGAGGCCGGGACGACTCGGTCCGGCCAGGCGGCGGACACCGCCACCGAGCCCGCCGACACCGGGACCGGTTCCACCACGACGACCACGGCCCCTGCCGAGACGACGACCACCTCCGGCCGGCCGCGCCGCCACATGCACCTGTTCGGGCACTGAGCCGGCGTCGCCACACCGAGCGGACGGCCCCCGCGCCCCACAGCGCGGTGGCCGTCCGCTCGTCTGCCGGGCCCGCGCCCGCGCCCGACACCCGCGGGTCCCGCCGCGATCAGGGCCGTCCGGCCGGTTGCAGACGGGCGCGTCCTGGCCGAGAGTCAAGGAGGTCGGCAAGTCACCGCAGCCACGGATGAGTCCGCGGAGAAGACGTCCGCGGAGGAGAGATCCGCGGACAGGACAGTAGTGAGGGGACCGTCATGACGATCGCGACCGTCGATCCGGCCACCGGCCGGACGTTGGCGACCTTCCCGGCGCTGGACGCGCAGGGTGTCGAGGAGCGGCTGCGACTCGCGGCCGAGACCTTCGAGCGCTATCGGACCACCGCTTTCGACCACCGTTCCGAGCTTCTGCGCCGCGCCGCCGACAAGCTGACCGCCGACCGGGAGGAGGTGGCCCGCACGCTGGTGACCGAGATGGGCAAGCCGCTGGCGCAGGCCCGCGCCGAGGCGGACAAGTGCGCCAAGTCGATGCGCTGGTTCGCCGACCATGCGCCCGGTCTGCTCGCCGACCAGATCCCCGAGGACGCGGACGTCACCGACAGCGGGGCCGCGTCGGTGCGCGTCCGCTTCCGGCCGCTGGGGCCGGTGTTGGCCGTCATGCCGTGGAACTTCCCGCTGTGGCAGGTGATCCGAGCCGCCGCGCCCGCGTTGATGGCCGGTGACGTGCTGCTGCTCAAGCACGCCTCGAACGTGCCGCGCACCGCGATGTACCTCCAGGAGCTTTTCAGCGAGGCGGGTTACGAGCCCGGCTGCTTCCAGACCCTGCTCATCTCGTCCGGGCAGGTCGCCGACGTGATCCGCGACGACCGGGTCGCGGCGGTCACGCTCACCGGCAGCGAGGGCGCGGGTCAGGCCGTCGCGACGGTCGCGGGCGAGCAGTTGAAGAAGTGCGTACTGGAACTCGGCGGCAGCGACCCGTTCCTGGTGCTGCCCTCCGCCGACGTCGCCGCGGCCGCCCAGGTCGCGGTGCGGGCACGGGTCCAGAACAACGGTCAGTCCTGCATCGCCGCCAAGCGGTTCATCGTCCACGAGGAAGTCTTCGACGCGTTCACGCGCGCCTTCGTCGACGGCATGCGTGCGCTGCGGGTCGGCGACCCGATGCAGGAGCACACCGACGTGGGCCCGTTGGCCACCGAGCAGGGCCGAACGGACCTGGAGGAGCAGGTCGAGGACGCACGCGGCAAGGGCGCGCGGGTCCTGTGCGGCGGGCAGCGGCCGCCGGAGCAGACCGAGGGCTGGTACTACGAGCCGACGGTGATCACCGACATCGACCCCGCCATGCGGCTGCACCACGAGGAGTGCTTCGGCCCGGTGGCCACGCTCTACCGGGTGCCGGACCTGGCCGCGGCGATCGCGCTCGCCAACGACACGCCCTATGGGCTGAGTTCGAACGCGTGGACCCGCGACCCGGGCGAGCAGGAGGTGCTCGCCCGGGACCTGCAGGCCGGGGGCGTCTTCTTCAACGGGATGACCGCCTCGCACCCCGCTTTCCCGTTCGGCGGCGTCAAGCGCTCCGGCTACGGCCGGGAGCTGGACGGGTTGGGCATCCGGGAGTTCACCAACCCGACCACGCTCTGGTACGCGGCGGAGTGAGGCCGGCCGCGCCGCCGGTCGGGGTCAGCTCAGGGACTTGAGCGACGCCGCGTCGTAGGGCTTGAGCTCGTCGAAGCGGCCGGCGAGGACCTTGGCGGCCCACTCCGGGTCCTGGAGCAGCGCGCGGCCGACGGCGACCATGTCGAACTCCTCGCGCTCCATGCGGTCGAGGAGGTTGTCGATGCCCTGCACCGGCGAGCCCTCGCCCATGAAGGCGCCGATGAAGTCGCCGTCGAGGCCGACCGAGCCGACGGTGATGGTCGGCTTGCCGGTCAGCTTCTTGGTCCAGCCGGCCAGGTTGAGGTCCGAGCCCTCGAACTCCGGGAGCCAGTAGCGGCGGGTGGAGGCGTGGAACGCGTCGACGCCCGCGGCGGCGAGCGGGGCGAGGATCGCCTCCAGCTGCTCGGGGGTCTCCGCGAGCCGGGCGTCGTAGGCCTCCTGCTTCCACTGCGAGAAGCGGAAGATCACCGGGAAGTCCGCGGAGACGTTCGCCCGGACCGCGGCGGCGATCTCGGCGGCGAACTTGGTGCGGGAGACCGGGTCGCCGCCGTAGGCGTCGGTACGGCGGTTGGTGCCCGCCCACAGGAACTGGTCGACGAGGTAGCCGTGGGCGCCGTGGAGTTCGACGCCGTCGAAGCCGGCGCGCTCGGCGGCGGCCGCCGCCTCGGCGAACGCGCCGATGACGTCGTCCAGGTCCTGCTGCGTCATCGCGTTGCCGGTGCCCTCGGTGCCGTCGATGCGCAGCCCGGAGGGGCCGACCGCGGGGGCCTCGGCGAACGGCGGCTGGCCCTGCTTGCGCACCATCCCGATGTGCCACAGCTGCGGCACGATCGTGCCGCCCGCGGCGTGCACCGCGTCGGCGACCCGCGCCCAGCCGGCTAGCTGCTCCTCGCCGTGGAAGCGCGGCACCCGGTCGCTCTGGCCCGCGGAGTCGTGGCCCACGTAGGTGCCCTCGGTGACGATCAGACCGACGCCCGCCGCGGCGCGGCGCGCGTAGTAGGACCGGACGTCCTCGCCCGGGACGCCGCCCGGGGAGAACATGCGCGTCATCGGCGCCATCGCGATGCGGTTGGGGACGGTCAGACCGTTCAGGGTGACGGGCCGGGACAGGATCTCGGCCGCGCGGGAGGCGGAGGACGCAACGGTGGTCATATGGTTCCTCAAGGTGCCGGACATTTGATGTGGGCAAGTATTTCGTGCAAGCGTGACAACCGCGGACGGCCGCCGTCCATTTCACCGCTCGGTCATGCTGGGCCGTGATCCCCGTCACATTCGGGGCGGCCCCGGCGGTCGGGCCCGTCGCCGTGGTCGCTAGAGTCGACCCGTGAGCGACCAGGTACAGGCCCCCTTCGGGAAGTTCCCCACCGTCCGGCTCGCGCTCGACGCGTCAGCCGATCTCGTCTCGCCCGTCGCCGCCGCCCTGCGCGACTGGACGGACCGGGAGGCGGCCCGGTCCGTGCTGTGGGTGGACACCGACCCAGAGAAGGCGGACACCGCCGTCTTCTGTGCGACCTACGAGGCCCCTCCGGAGCTCTCGGCCAACTGCGTGGTCGTCGCGGCCAAGCGCGGCGGGGAGACGACCATGGTCGGCTGTCTGGTCCTGGCCACCACCCGTCTGGACGTCAACCAGGCCGTCCGCAAGCGCCTCGGCGCGCGCAAGGCCTCGTTCGCGCCGATGGACGCGGCCGTCGCCGGCACGGGGATGGAGTACGGCGGCATCACCCCGCTGGGGCTGCCCCCCGAGTGGCCGCTGCTGGTCGACGAGGCCGTGGCCGCCGCGCCGTCCGTGCTGGTCGGCAGCGGCGCGCGGCGCGGCAAGCTGATCCTGCCGGGCTGGGCGGTCGCCCGCCTCCCCGGCGCGGAGGTGCTGCCGGGCCTCGCCACGCCGGCGGCGACAGCCTGACGCCACGCGACGGCCTGACGCCACGCGACGGCCCGAAGACGCGCAACGGCGCGAAGGCAGGCAACGGCCCGAATACAGCCGTTCGGCCCGCCCGCCCGGGGGAAAACGGGCGGCCGGGCCGAGCGGTCCGGTGGTCCGGACCCGGCCTGCTCAGCAGCAGGGGCGCTTGCCGTGGTTCGCGCCGTGCTTCCTGCGCTGCTTCTTCCTGCGACGCCGTTTGGACGACATGGCCACTCCTCTCGGTGCGGTGCCCCTGTTCCACGCTGGCACAGTGGCACCGGCCCGGCACCTGCGCGCCCGGTTGCGGGCCTCCCACGGCGGGGTTTGAGTGGTGGGACGCCGTGCGCGTCGTCGCAAGCGCCGAGGGCGTCGAGGAGGAGACCATGGCCGGTGAGGTGGAGCCGATCAGCGCGAGGGCGCGCGAGGCGATCGAGCGCGATCTGGTCCAGCTGCGCGCGGAGCGGGCCGCAGTCGCCGGGACCCTGCACGACACCGACTCCACCGGAGACCGGGCCGACCAGGCCGACGAGCTTCAGCGCGCGGAGGAGCTGTCCCGGCTCGACGACCGCATCGAGGCGCTGACGCTGCGGCTGAAGCAGGCGACCATCGCCGGCCCGCCCGACGCCGACGTGGTGGGTGTCGGCAGCACCGTGTCCGTGCGCTTCGCCGACGGCACGGTCGAGCGCGTCGAGATCGGCGAGGTCGCCGAGGAGCTCGACCGCACCCTGGTCACGGCAGACAGCCCGCTCGGCCGCGCCCTGCTCGGTCGCCGGGCCGGCGACGTCGTGGAGTACGACACCCCGCAGGGCCGCGCCGAGGCCACCGTCGTCTCCCTCGGCTGAGCCGGCCGTGGCCGGGGCGGCAGCCGGGGCGGCGGCCGGTTGAGTCGAACGGTCGTACACCTGAACATCGGACGTCCTCTAGACTGCGCTGCGAAGTTGATCGACTGTCATCACGAAGCGCAAGGGGTGGGCGACGGATGTCCGAGGCGGACCGGGGACCGGGCGGCAGAGCCGAGGCGGGCGACGGCGACGGGAGCACCGTCGGCATCGGCGGTTTCGACCCGAACGTGCCGAGCACCGCCCGCATCTACGACTACCTCATCGGGGGCAAGGACAACTTCGCCGCCGACCGTGCCGCCGCCGAGCACCTGCTGACCGCACAGCCGACCGCGCGCTCCATCGCGCAGGCCAACCGGCGCTTCCTGGTGCGGGCCGTGGAACTGCTGGCCCAGAGCGGCATCCGCCAGTTCATCGACGTCGGCGCGGGCATCCCCACCAGCCCCAACGTGCACGAGATCGTGCGCGCGCACCAGCCGGACGCCCGCATCGTCTACGTCGACAACGACCCCGTCGTGCTCGCGCACACCCGCGCGCTGCGCGCCGAGACGGGCGTGTACGCGCTGGACGCCGACATGCGCCGACCGCAGGAGATCCTCGACCGCGTGGCGGCGGCCGGGACGATCGACTTCTCGCAGCCCGTCGGGCTGCTGCTGATATCGGTGATGCACTTCGTCCGCCGCGAGGAGGACCCGGCCGCGATGATCCGCGCGTACACCGAGCGCCTCGCTCCGGGCAGCCACCTCGCCCTGTCGATCGCCAGCGCCGGTCGGCTCGACCAGGACGAGATCGAGAAGGCCGAGGCGATCTACGCCCACGCCTCCTCCCCGCTGGTGCTCCACTCGCCCGCCGCCGTCGCGGACTGGCTCGCGCCGTACACGCTGCTGGAGCCCGGCCTGGTCTCCTACTACAAGTGGCGTGCGGACGAGAACGAGCCGGACAACACCGGCGCCCCGATCGCGGCCGTCGCCCGGATCGACTGATCCATGGCGTGCGCGCCACGAAGCGCGCGACAACGACGGTGCGGGCCGGCCCACGAGGGCCGGCCCGCACCGTCGTTCAGGCGAGGGGATCAGCGCACGTCGTAGCGGTCCAGCTCCATGACCTTGGTCCAGGCGGCGACGAAGTCGGCCACGAACGCGGCCTGCGCGTCGTCGCTCGCGTAGACCTCGGCCACGGCGCGCAGCTCGGAGTTGGAGCCGAAGACCAGGTCGGCGCGGGAGCCGGTCCACTTGACCTGGCCGGAGGCGTCACGGGCCTCGAAGGTGCCGGCGTCGGCCGCAACCGGGGCCCAGGTGGTGTCCAGGTCGAGCAGGTTGACGAAGAAGTCGTTCGTCAGCGCGCCCGGCCGGTCGGTCAACACGCCCAGCGAGGACTGACCCTGGTTGGCGCCCAGCACGCGCAGGCCGCCGACCAGGACGGTCAGCTCCGGGGCGGACAGGTTGAGCAGGTTGGCCTTGTCCAGCAGCAGGTACTCGGCCGGGAGGCGGTTGGCCTTGCCGAGGTAGTTGCGGAAGCCGTCGGCGGTCGGCTCCAGCGCGGCGAAGGACTCGACGTCCGTCTGCTCCTGGGTCGCGTCGCCGCGGCCCGGCGTGAACGGCACCTCGACGGTGACACCGGCGGCCTTCGCGCCCTGCTCGACGCCGACACCGCCGGCCAGCACGATCACGTCGGCGAGGGAGACCTGCTTGCCACCGGTCAGCTCGGCGTTGAACGCCTGCTGCACGCCCTCGAGGGTGCGCAGCACCTGGGCGAGCTGGTCCGGGTCGTTCACCTCCCAGCCGGCCTGGGGCTGAAGGCGGATGCGGGCGCCGTTGGCGCCGCCGCGCTTGTCGCTGCCGCGGAAGGTCGAGGCGGAGGCCCAGGCGGTGGAGACCAGCTGCGCGACGGACAGGCCCGCCTCGGCGATCTTCGCCTTGAGCTTGGTGACGTCGGCCGGGTCCAGGTGCGAGCGGGTGTCCGCGGAGACCGGGTCCTGCCAGAGCAGCTCCTCGGCCGGGACCTCGGGGCCGAGGTAGCGGGCGATCGGGCCCATGTCACGGTGGGTCAGCTTGAACCAGGCGCGCGCGAAGGCGTCGGCGAACGCGGCCGGGTCCTCCAGGAAGCGGCGCGAGATCGGCTCGTAGGCCGGGTCGAAGCGCAGGGAGAGGTCCGTCGTCAGCATGACCGGCTGGTGCGACTTCGACGCGTCGTGCGCGTCCGGCACGGTCCCGGCGCCCGCGTTGTCCTTCGGACGCCACTGGTGGGCGCCGGCGGGGGACTTGAACAGCTCCCACTCGTAGCCGAAGAGGATCTCGAAGAAGCTGTTGTCCCAGGTGGTGGGGGTGTTGGTCCAGGTGCCCTCGAGGCCGGAGGTGATCGTGTCGCCGCCCTTGCCGGTGCCGTAGGAGGACTTCCAGCCGAGGCCCTGCTCCTCCAGCGGCGCGCCCTCGGGGTCGGGGCCGACGTTGTCGGCCGGGCCCGCGCCGTGGGTCTTGCCGAAGGTGTGGCCGCCCGCGATGAGGGCGACGGTCTCCTCGTCGTTCATGGCCATGCGACGGAAGGTCTCGCGGATGTCGCGGGCGGCGGCGATCGGGTCCGGGTTGCCGTTGGGGCCCTCGGGGTTGACGTAGATCAGGCCCATCTGGACCGCGCCCAGGGGCTCCTCGAGCTCACGGTCGCCGGTGTAGCGCTCGTCGCCGAGCCAGGTGGTCTCCGGGCCCCAGTACACGTCCTCGTCCGGCTCCCACACGTCGGCGCGGCCGCCGGCGAAGCCGAACGTCGTGAAGCCCATGTCCTCCAGGGCCACGTTGCCGGCCAGGATCATCAGGTCGGCCCAGGACAGGGACTTGCCGTACTTCTTCTTCACCGGCCACAGCAGCCGACGGGCCTTGTCCAGGTTGGCGTTGTCGGGCCAGGAGTTGAGCGGGGCGAAGCGCTGCTGGCCCGCGCCCGCGCCGCCGCGGCCGTCGCTGATGCGGTAGGTGCCCGCGGAGTGCCAGGCCATGCGGATGATGAACGGGCCGTAGTTGCCGAAGTCGGCCGGCCACCAGTCCTGCGAGGTGGTCAGCACCTCGCCGATGTCCCGCTTGACGGCCGCCAGATCCAGCGTCGAGAACGCGGCCGCGTAGTCGAAGCCCCCGCCCAGCGGGTTCGCCACGGCCGGGTTCTTGGCGAGGATCTTCAGGTTCAGCTGCTGCGGCCACCACTGACGGTTTCCGCCGCCCTGCGTCGGGTGGGGCGCGCGCCCGTGCGCGACGGGGCAGCCGCCCGCGCCCCCCGCATTCGCGTCGACGTTGGCGTCAAGGTTCTCAGACATGGCCATCCTTGCGGGGCTAGGGGAGGGTTTCCGGCACCGGATTTCGACCCTACCTTAGACACTGTCTAAGTCAACAGGCGCACTAATCTCGAACATCGTCCGATCTGCCTGGTACTCTCGCTGACATGAGCGACCTGCTGGCACGACTCAGAGCGCGCCGTTGGCGGCTCACCGCGCAGCGGCGCGTCGTCGCGCAGGTGTTGGACGGCGACCACGTCCACTTCACCGCCGAGGAGATCCACGCGCGCGCCGCGGCACTGCTCCCCGAGATCAGCCGGGCGACGGTCTACAACACGCTGGGCGAGCTCGTCGCTATCGGTGAGGTGCTCGAGGTGAGCACGGACGGACGTGCCAAGCGCTACGACCCGAACGCCCACCACGCCCATCAGCACCTGGTCTGCGACTCCTGCGGCACGATCCGCGACGTCCACCCCTCCGTCGACCCGCTCGTGGGGCTGCCGACGGCCGAGCGCTACGGGTTCACCGTCTCGCGCGTCGCCGTCACCTACCGGGGCCTCTGCCCCGACTGCGCGGCTGGCTCCGCCGGGGCGGCCTCCGCCCTCACAGACGCCGAAGCCTGACCCGACCGGCGCGGTGCGCGGGTCGGATCAGGCTTGCGGAGTCAGGGCAGCGGGCAGTCAGGGCAGCAGGCGCTCGACCGCGGCGGCGCCTTGCTCCTCCAGGGCCCTGCGGGCCTTCTCGATCAGTGCGGGGGTGGGTTCGCGACCGCTGGCGCGGACCAGGTCCTCCGGGTCGACCGGGTGTTCCGCTCCGGTGTGGAGCAACCGGTCCGGCGTGGGTCGCTCGTCGTCGCCCTCGGGCTGGGACATCTGGAACCTCCTGCCCTGTATCAACAGATTTGCTCTTTCCCAGCACTGTAGACCCCCGGCATCCCGCCCGCACCGCGCATCCGCCCCCCGCTCCACCGCGACGGCCCCAGGGCCTGTCGTGTGGACCTACGCTGGAGCCATGTGCCGATCGATCAAGACGCTCCGGGCCCCGGTCACCCCCCACCCGCAGGAGGCCGACATCCAGGCGGCCGCGCTTCAGTACGTGCGCAAGGTGTCCGGGTTCCGCGCGCCCGCGGCGCACAACCGCGAGGCGTTCGACGCGGCCGTGGAGGCCGTCGCCGACGCGACGCGCGAGCTGCTGGACTCCCTCGTCGTCCGGGGCGCGCACGCGCACGCCCATGGGAGCGAGCACGCTCCGGAGACGGTCTCCGCCTGACGCGGTCGCCGGCGGGGCCCGTGCCGGGTCAGTGCGGGATCTCGTCGATCATCTCCCGCGCGCCCTGGCGCAGCAGCGCCAGCGCGGTGGCCATGCCGAGCTCCTCCGGCGAGAGCGCGCCCGCCCATTCGTGCGCCTCCAGCACGCGCTTGCCGTCGGGAGTGAAGACGCGCGCCCGCAGGGAGAGACGTCCGTCCTGCTCGGCCCGCGCGTAGCCGGCGATGGGCGAGTTGCAGTGCCCCTGCAGCGCGTGCAGCATCATCCGCTCCGCCGCGGCCTCGCGCCACGTCGGCGCGTGGTTCAGCGCGGCGACCGCGTCGACCGTCGCGCCGTCGTCGGCGCGGCACTGCAGGGCGAGGATGCCCGCGCCGATCGGCGGGCACATCGCGTCCGGCTCCAGCACCTCGGTGATCCGCTCCGGCTGCCCGATCCGCTCCAGGCCGGAGACGGCCAGCAGCAGCGCGTCGTACTCGCCCGCGTCGAGCTTGGCCAGTCGCGAGTTCGCGTTGCCACGGATCGGCACGCACTCCAGCTCCGGGTAGGCGGCGGCCAGTTGGGCGCTGCGGCGGACCGAGCTGGTGCCGATCCGCGCTCCGGCGGGCAACTGGTCGAGCCGCAGGCCGCGCGGCTGGACGACGGCGTCGCGGATGTCGTCACGCGGCAGGTACGCGGCCACGGCCGTGCCCTCGGGCAGCGGCCGGTCGCCCGGCATGTCCTTCAGGCAGTGCACGGCCAGGTCCGCCTCGCCCGCGAGCAGCGCGGCGTCCACCTCCTTGGTGAACGCCCCCTTCCCGCCGAGCGCGGACAGCGCGCCGAGCCACCGGTCCCCGGACGTGGTGACGGGCACGACCTCGGTCACCAGCCGCGGATGCCGCTCGGCCAGCAGCGAGCGCACCCGCTCCACCTGCGCGAGAGCCATGGGGGAGGAACGCGTCACGATCCGGATCACCTGGGGCATGGCACGAGACGATACTCCGTCAGATCCGTTGTGCCGGAAACCCTCAGCTCAACCGCGCCGAGGCCGTGCGGTCGCGCCCTCACCGAGGGCGATTCGGCTATGATCCGCGGTTTGTCAGGCCCGTCGCGTGGTTTCCGGCGTCCCGGGCGACCTGGAGGATCTCGGTGACCGCGTCGCGGTTGATCGGGCCGAAGACGTGGGGGAAGAGCGTGCCCGCGGCGACGCCTGGCGGCGGGGCGGGGGCGGCGGCCTCGAAGACGCACTTCGCCGTGAGGCGGGACTCGTCGACGACGAGGGCCAGCAGCGGCCTCGGGGCGTCGCGGTAGAACGCATCGGCGACGGCGAGGGTGGTCGCGACGTCGGGCGAGCAGTGGACGAAGCCCTCGTCCGCCAGGGACGCCGGGGCGTAGGCGCCGCCGGGCGCGGCGTCCCAGTCGGCGAGGGGAACGACGTGGTAGATCATGGCCCCATTCCAGCACGAGCGGTGCGCGCCGCGCCCTACGACCCGAGGGGACGGCCGCCGACGCCCGCGCCCTGGTTCTCCTGCCACCACGCCTCGAAGGACCGCTGGTCCATCGAGGCCCAGTCGGGCGTGTGCTGGACGTGGGCGCGGCCCAGGCTGCGGCCGAGTGCGAGGATCGCGCGGCCGACGGGGGCGCGCTCCGCGTCGTACGCGGCGAGGGCGGCGGGGAGGGAGTCCTGCTCGCGCAGCGCCCGGCCCAGGACGGTCGCGTCCTGGAGCGCCTTGAGCGCGCCGCTGCCGGTGTGCGGACGGGCGATGGCCGCGGCGTCGCCGAGCAGCACCAGGCGGCCGTGGGCGAAGCGGGGCGCGGCCGCGTCGTGGATCGGCTGGAGGAGCCGGGCCTCCTTCGGTGTGCCGTGCACGACGTCACGCCAGTAGCCGGGGAAGTGCCGCTCCACCAGATCGAGCTGATAATCGGTCAGCGCGCTCGTCAGCTCGGCCGAGGGGCTCGCGTCGGGATCGGCCAGCTCCTCGGCGAGGGGCGGCGGCGGGGTGGCGTAGAAGACCCAGTTGACCTGGACGCCGCCGTCGCCGCCCGGAGCGCCGGGAATGCGGTAGGAGATCATGTGGCCGCCGGGGAAGGCCACGGTGGTGGCCGCGTCCTCGGGGAACGCCCGGGAAGGACAGGGGAGTTGCCCGGCGGCGAGGGTCCCGCGCCAGGCGAGGTAGCCGCCCCAGGCCGGCGCGGCGGAGGAGCCCGGCGGCAGCATCGCGGCGCGGACCGCGGAGCGGTGACCGTCCGCGCCGACGACCAGGTCGAACCGCTCCTCGGCCCCGTCGGCGAGGTGCACCACGGCTCCGTCGAGGCCGTCCGTGACGGCGCGCACGGACACGCCGTCGCGGTAGTCGACCTCGTCCGGCAGCCGTCGGCGCAGCTCCTGCCAGAGTGAGCCCCAGCTGTACGAGCGGAAGGGGAAGGGCATCGAGGCGATCTCGCGCCCCTCACGGCGCGCGCCGTCCCGGACCACCCAGGGGCGTCGCGCCAGCGGCACCCACGGCATCCGCGCGTCCAGATAGCCGGCGGCCTCCAACTCGGCGTAGCGCTCGTTCTGGATCGCCAGGCCCACGCCCCGGTCCTGGAGCCGGCCGGAGGCGCGCTCCAGCACGACGACCTCGCCCGCGCCCGCCCGTCGCAGCGCCCGCGCCGCCGCGCAGCCCGCGATGCTCCCGCCGACGACCGCCACCCGCTCCCCGTGCACACGCCCCCCTGGAGGTCCGCCGGATGTCCACGGGTATCCACCCGTGTCCGTTCGTTCACGCCGAGTACCCAGTACCACGGCGAGTATGGCGTGACCGCGCCGTCCGCGGCGGCCGTTCGCCCGTCGGGACGAAAGCACCCCGACCTCACTAGACTTGGGCAGACACCGCTCCGGCTCCCGTCCGGACCGGGGCGGCGGCAGGCGCGAGCACGAAGCGCGCGGCAGGCGCGCGGAGAGGAGAGCCGCGATGGCCGCTCGTCAGTCCAGGAAGCTGCGCCGGAGCGCGGAGGACCTGCTGCGCAGGACCGGCATGACCGGCACGTCGGCCGACACCGTGGCGGGGATGCCCCAGCCCATGCCGGGCGTGGGCGGCCGCGCCGACGCCGGTCCCATGGCCCCCGCCTTCGCCCACCACGCCGCGGGCGACCGCCGTACGCAGTGGTCCGGCTCCCGCATGGCCGCCGCGCACGACATCGTGCCGGGGCACCGGCACCGCGGCGCGGAACAGCACTCGGCCCTCAGCGGGCGGTGAATTCCCGGACGGCGCCACCCGCTGCGGTCACGTTCCGTGACCGTTCGAGATGCGATCGTGGACCGGCGCTGTCAGGGTGAAGGCGTGCGCCGAGAGTCCCGCCCGGACCCCCGGGCACGGCGCCTCACCCCCCTTCGGGAGAGAACATCATGACGAAGGTCAAGAACCAGCCCCGCAAGCAGAAGCAGTCGGCGGCTCACACCCCGAGCCGCGCGCAGACGCACGACAAGGCGATGCTCGCGGACATGAAGGCCGGTCAGCAGACAGCGGGCATGGAACCGATGGACGCCTCCGGCGACATGCCGATGCGCCACTCGCGCAAGAAGGAGAAGCGCTTCGGCCACAACTGATCTGCGGCGGCTCCGGGTTGACCCGGGGGCCGCGTGACCTGCCTGCCGGCCCGACCGCGCCCCGCGCGGCCGGGCCGGTGCGGTGCGGGGCCTGCGGCACGGGCGACGCCCGCGGGCTCCCGGCCTCGCGGGTTCCGGACAGAGCCCCTCGTTGTCGGCGGCGTGTGATGGGATGAACGCATGACCAAGGTTGACGTCGAACTCGTCGCGAAGGCCCGGCACTTCCACTCGCTTCACCAGCCCGGTCGCCCGCTGGTGCTGCCCAACGCGTGGGACGTCGCGTCCGCGCGCATCGTCGAGGCCGCGGGCGCGGCGGCGGTCGCCACCACCAGCGCCGGGCTCGCCTGGTCGCTCGGCGCGGCGGACGGCGGCCGGCTGACCCGTGAGGCGGGCGTCGCCGCGGCCGCACGCATCGTCCAGGCCGTCTCCGTCCCGGTGACGGCGGACATCGAGCGCGGTTACGCCGAGGACCCGCCAGGGCTCGCGGAGACGATCCGCGCCGTCGTCGAGGCCGGTGTCGTGGGCGTCAACATCGAGGACTCGCTCGGGCCGGTCGACGAGAACGCCGCCCGGATCGCCGCCGCACGCGAGGCGGCCGAGGCGCTCGGCATGCCGCTGTTCATCAACGCCCGCATCGACACCCACCGTCTCCCGGCCGAGCAGCGCGGCCGCCACCACGAGGAGACGGTCGCGCGCGCGGCGGCGTACGCGGCGGCGGGCGCGAGCGGCGTCTTCGTCTTCGGCGCCCTGAGCGCGGAGGCGGTGGCCGCGCTGGCCAAGGAGGTCACGCTGCCGCTGAACGTGACGGTGGCCGCGGACACCCTCCCGGTCCCGGCCCTGGCGGCGGCGGGCGCGGCCCGGATCAGCGCGGGCGCGTCGATCGCGGAGGCGGCCTACGCCCTGACGGACAAGGCGGCGCGCGAGATCCTCGGACAGGGCACGGCGAGCGCCACCAAGGCCGATCTGGGCTGGGTCGAGCTGAACAGGCTCTTCTCGTGATCGCCTGAGCTCGCTCCGCCTCGCCCCTGGATGGGTGCAGCGCGCCCGGTTGCACATGTGCGCCCCGGGATTCCGGGGTTGAATGGAGCCGTCATGCCGACTCGGGGGTGAGGAGGCTGTACTTTCATGTCGATGTCCACCTTCGGCTCCTACGGTGGTCAAGACCCGTTCTCCGATCTGCTCAACCGCTTCTTCGGAATGTCTCCCGCCTCCTCGCCGCCCGCGGTCCAGCGGGTGCCGATCGGCAAGCTGCTGACCGAGTCCGCGCGTGAGCTGATCGGGCGGGCCCAGCAGAAGGCCGCCGAGGACGGCAGCGAGGACCTGGACACCGAGCACCTGCTGTGGGCGGCCTGCCTGGTCGAGCCGGCGCGCTCGCTGCTCGCCCAGGCCGGTGTCGATCCCGACGCCCTCGCGCAGGCGATCGACAAGATGCTGCCGGGGGTCGCGGGGACGCCGTCCGCCGAGCCGAGCCTGACGCCCGCCGCGAAGCGCGTGCTCATCGCCGCGCACGCGCGCTCGCAGGCCGGCGGCGGCTCCTACATCGGGCCCGAGCACATCCTTGGTGCGCTGCTGGACGACCCGGACTCCGGCGCGGGCCGCCTCCTCGGCACCGGCGGTGTCGACGTCGAGCGGCTGCGCGGAGATTCGGACCGGGCCGCGGCCGGTGAACGCGCGTCGTCGAAGCCCGGGACGGACACCCCCACGCTCGACGAGTACGGCCGCGACCTCACCGAGGAGGCGAAGGCCGGAAAGCTCGACCCGGTCGTCGGGCGGGCCGAGGAGATCGAGCAGACCATCGAGATCCTCTCCCGCCGGTCGAAGAACAACCCGGTGCTCATCGGCGAGCCGGGCGTCGGCAAGACCGCGATCGTCGAGGGGCTGGCGCAGCGCATCGTCGCCGACGAGGTGCCGGAGACCCTGCGCGGCAAGCGCGTCGTCTCGCTCGACCTGGCCGGCATGGTCGCCGGGGCCAAGTACCGCGGCGAGTTCGAGGAGCGGCTGAAAAACGTCATCGACGAGGTCCAGGAGTCGACCGACTCCCTCGTCCTGTTCATCGACGAGCTGCACACCGTCGTCGGCGCGGGCGCCGGGGGCGAGGGGGCCATGGACGCGGGCAACATGCTCAAGCCCGCGCTCTCCCGCGGCGAGCTGCACGTCATCGGCGCGACGACGATCGACGAGTACCGCAAGTACATCGAGAAGGACGCCGCCCTTGAGCGGCGCTTCCAGCCGGTGCTGATCCCGGAGCCGAGCGTCGAGGAGACGGTGCAGATCCTCCAGGGCCTGCGTGACGCCTACGAGGCCCACCACCAGGTGCGGTTCACCGACGAGGCGCTGCGCGCCGCCGCCGAGCTCTCCGACCGCTACATCTCCGACCGGTTCCTGCCGGACAAGGCCATCGACCTGATGGACCAGGCGGGCGCCCGGGTGCGGATCAAGTCGCTGAGCCGCTCGACGGAGGCGGGTGACCGCCAGGACCGGATCGCCAAGCTGAGGCGGGAGAAGGACCAGGCCATCGCCGCCGAGGACTTCGAGGCGGCGAAGGGGCTGAAGGAGCAGCTCGCCCAGGCGGAGGGCGAGTTGGCGGGCATCGCCGAGCGCCGGGAGGGCGTGATGGCGGTGACGGTCGACGACATCGCCGAGGTGGTCTCGCGCCGCACCGGCATCCCCGTCACCCAGCTGACCCAGGACGAGAAGGCCAAGCTGCTCAAGCTGGAGCAGGAGCTGCACGCTCGGGTCGTCGGCCAGGACGAGGCGGTCGTCGCCATCTCCGAGGCGGTGCGCCGCAACCGGGCGGGCATGGGCGACCCGAACCGCCCGGTGGGCTCGTTCCTCTTCCTCGGACCGACGGGCGTCGGCAAGACGGAGCTGGCCAAGGCGCTGGCCGAGCTGCTCTTCGGTGACGAGGACCGGCTGATCCGCTTCGACATGAGCGAGTTCCAGGAGAAGCACACCGTCTCCCGCCTGGTCGGCGCGCCTCCCGGGTACGTCGGGTACGAGGAGGCGGGCCAGCTGACCGAGAAGGTCCGCCGCAAGCCCTACAGCGTGCTGCTCTTCGACGAGGTCGAGAAGGCCCACCCCGACGTCTTCAACGCCCTGCTGCAGGTGCTCGACGACGGCCGGCTGACGGACGCCCAGGGCCGCACCGTCGACTTCCGCCACACCGTCGTCATTCTCACCAGCAACATCGGGGCCCACCGGATCCTGGCCCACCACGGCGACACCGACAGCATCCGCGAGCAGTTGATGGCGGATCTGCAGGGCCACTTCCCGCCGGAGTTCCTCAACCGCATCGACGACACGATCATCTTCCACGCCCTCACCAAGGAGGAGCTGAACAACATCGTGGACCTGCTGCTGCGGCGCAGCGAGCGGCGGGTGCAGTCGCAGGGCATGCAGTTGGAGGTCACCCAGGCCGCCCGCGACCTGCTGGTCGCGCACGGGCACCAGCCGGAGTTCGGCGCGCGCCCGCTGCGCCGCACCATCCAGTCCGAGCTGGACAACCGCATCGCCTCGCTGCTGCTCGGCGGCGAGGCCTCCCCGGGCGACACGATCGTCGCGGACGTGCAGGGCGACGCCCTGGTCTGCAAGGTGAGGAAGCCCGACGCGGCCGCCGCGGCGACCGACACCGCGGCGCAGGCCGCTCCCGAGACCGCCGGGAAGCCCGAGGAGTCCGCGCAAGGGTGAGCCTGCCGGACCGGGTGACCGAGCCCCGCGAGGAGGCGCCGAAGGCGCGGGACCTCGCGGGGCTCGACGCTGCCGTCAGCCGCTGCTACGCCTGCCCGCGCCTGGTCGCGTGGCGCGAGGAGGCGGGCCGGGTCCGGCGGCGTTCCTTCGCCGACCACGACTACTGGGCGCTGCCCGTGCCGGGCTTCGGGCCGGCCGACGCGTCGCTGCTGCTGGTGGGCCTGGCCCCGGCCGCGCACGGCGGCAACCGCACCGGCCGGATGTTCACCGGCGACCGCTCGGGCGACGTCCTCGTGGCCGCCCTGCACGATCTCGGCCTGGCCTCCCAGCCCACCTCCGTCAGCCGCGACGACGGGCTGCTGCTGCACGGTGTGCGGTTCACCGCCCCGGTGCACTGCGCCCCGCCCGACAACCGGCCGACGACGCACGAACGCGACACCTGCCGCCCCTGGCTGACGCGCGAACTGGCCCTGCTCCGGCCGACGGTGCGCGCGGTCGTCGCCCTCGGCGCCTTCGGCTGGCAGGCCGTGCTGCCCGTGCTGGCCGCCTCCGGCTGGGCCGTGCCACGGCCGCGTCCGGTGTTCGGACACGGCGTGCGCGTGGTGCTGCCGCCCGTCGAACCCGCAGGCGACGTGCAGGCGTTGACACTGTTCGGCTGCTACCACGTCAGTCAGCAGAACACCTTCACCGGTCGGCTCACCCCCGCCATGCTGCGCGAAGTCATCGCCGAGGCCTGGGAGTCGGCGGGCGGCGCGCTGCACGGTCACGACGGGGCCTGAGCCGCCGCGGCGTCCGGGGGCGGGCCGCCCGTCCCCGACCCGCCCGATACCCTCGACCGGTGGCGCACCACGGGGATGTGCGCACGGAAGGGGAGAGTTCACCGATGTCGTTCAACCCAAGCGGTCCGATCGGCGGCCCGGTGCCGGCGCCGCAGCCGCCGCGTGGCGGAGCCGGTCCGTCCGGCGCGGGGCAGGCCGGCGGCGGAAAGGCCGCGGTCGCCGTGGTCGGCGCCGGGGCGATGCTGCTGATGGAGGCTCTGCTCCTGCTGCTCACGCTGGTCGACGCGCCGGGCCACCTGGACGCCCTGCTGAACCTGTTCGGGCTCGGGGACCACTGGATCGACGCGCCGACCCAGTTCACGGCCGGTGACGTCGCGACCTGCGCGGTGCTGGGCGCCGGGATCCTCGGCTCGCTGGGCGGCCGTACCTGGGGACGGGCGGCCATCGGGGTCACCATGGCGCTGAACGGCTACCCGACGGCCACCTCGCTGCTGGACGCGCTGCGGACCTCCGACGGGCGCCACGCGTTCACCCTGGGCCACAACCTCTGGTTCTACCTCATCATGATCGTCGAGCTGCTCATCGCCGTCGGCACGCTGCTGGCCATGCTGGCGACCTCGCGCGGCAACGCGCACGCGGGTCCGCGGCCGATGCCCGTCGGTCCGATGGCGGGTCAGGCGCGGATGCCCGCACCGGGGCAGCCCTTCCCGCAGCAGCCCGGACCGGTCCAGCCCTACCCGCAGCAGCCAGTGCCCGGCTACTCCGTGCAGCCGGGTCAGCCCGGTCAGCCGCAGCCGGGTCAGCCCGGTCAGCCGCAGCCGGGCTACCCCGCGCAGCCGATGCCGCACCAGCAGCAGGGCCAGCCGCAACCCGGTCCGGTGCCGCAGCCGGGTCCGGCGCCGCAGCCCGGTGCGCAGCCCGCGCCGGGCTACGCCCCGCCGCCCGTTCCCCCGCAGGCGGGGCCCGTCCAGCAGCCCACGCCGACGCAGGAGGACGTGGCCTACCGCCCGACGTAGTACGGGCCGCCCCCCCGGCGCGCCGAAGGCCGGGCCCCAGGACAACCCGCCCGCGCCGCCGCGTGCCTGACGTCGCGTCAAAGTGGGCCCCCACTACCGCGTGGGGCCGCACCGTAAGGTTCGGCACCACGCGGCTGTCCGGACGCGCCCGCCGACCGCCGGGACGCGCCCGGCCGCTCAGCGCTTGACGGCGACGCCGGCCAGGAAGCCGCGCGTGGCGCGCAGCTCGCCGACCGACGCATCCGCGCCCCAGGCCGCGCACGGGACCAGGCCGGGCGGCAGCAGGTCCAGACCGGCGAAGAACGCCTCGATGGCGTCCGCCCCGCGCGGGGCGAGCCGGTCGACCGTCTCCCGGTAGAGCGCGGTGACCTCGACGGCCCGCTCGCGGTCCGCGTCGTCGACCCACCGCGACTCGTGGCAGACATGGCTGACGATCAGCCTGCTGCCCGGCGCCAGCGGCTCCAACAGTCGGCGCACGGCCGCGTGCGGCTCGTCCGGGTCCTCCAGGAAGTGCAGCACCGCGCCCAGCACCAGCGCCACCGGCTCGCCGGAGCCCGTCAGCTCCGCGACCGGCGGCGCGGCGAGGATCGCGTCCGGGTCGCGCAGGTCCGCCTGGAGCACCGCCGTGGCGGCCACTCCGGGGTGCGCGGCGAGCGCGCGGGCGTGGGTGACCACCAGCGGGTCGCGGTCGACGTAGACGACCCGGGCGTCAGGGCGGACGTCGAGGGCGATCTCGTGGGTGTTGCCCGGCGCCGGGATCCCGGTGCCCACGTCCAGGAACCGGGAGATCCCGGCCTCGGCCGCGTCGCGGACGGCGCGGCCGAGGAACGCACGGTTGAGCCGCATCGCGTCCCGGCTCTCCGGGACCAGACGCTGCAAGGTGTGTGCGGCCTCACGGTCGACGGCGAAGTGGTCCTTGCCGCCGATCAGGTAGTTGTAGATCCGCGCCGGGTGCGGTCTGTCCAGTTCGAGCGCGGCGGAGGGCGCGCGTTTTCCGTCGTCCCCCGGCCAGGCGGCCTGTCGTCCCATCCCTGAGCCCCCGTTCCCCGTCCCCGTCGCGCCGTGCGCGTACGGTGCATCCCCGAACCACCCTACGCGCCTCGAACTCGGATGCGTCGACGAACGGTTCACTTGGACAACGACGCGACGTCACCGGTCGGCCGTTCCCCGGCAGGCGGGGGACTTCAGGCCCAGGCGGGTGAGGCAGTCGTCCAGGGTCCCCGACATCCGGCCGATGCCGCGGCCGCGCAGCAGGCGGCGGGCCCCCCGAGGAGCCGCCCGCTCCTTGCGGGCGCCTGGCTGGTCCTGGCACGCACGTGCCGCCGCACGCACCGGTGGAGCCGACGCGCACCGTGGTCGGCGCGTCAGAGGTGAGGGGACCGCAGCAGGTGGTCCGCCAGCTCGCGGGGGCGGCTGAGCGCGGCGAGATGGCCGCCTGGGATCTCCTCGACGTCCAGGCCCAGGCGTTCGCGCACCACGCGGCGCTGGAACTCCAGCGGGAAGAAGCGGTCCTCGCGCCCCTGGAGAAAGCGGGTCGGCACGTCCGGCCACGTGGCCAGCGGCCACGGCTGCCCGAACAACGCCTCCGGCGGCGCGGAGGCGCCGCCGGAGAGGGCCTCCTTCGTCACCTCCGGCGGGACGTCGTGGAAGAAGTCCGTGCGCACGTCGAAAGCAGGGACCCGCCCGCGGCCGGTGGCCTCCGCGAGGTCCGACCGCGCCTTGGCCTGCCCGGTGTTCTCCCACCACTGACCGGCCGTCTCCCCGGGTACCGGGACCATCGCGTTGAGCAGCACCAGCTCGGCGACCGGCACGGGCAGCCGCTCGCAGACCAGGGGAGCGGAGAAGCCCGCGAGGGACTGGGCGACCAGGACCAGCGGCTCGAGCCCGCGGCCGGCGCCCTCTCCGCCTGCCGCCGTGACCGCCGCGACGACGGCGTCGGCGATCTCGTCCAGCCCGGCCGAGGCCTCGCTGGGGAGGTCCATGATGATCGCCTCGTGGCCGCGCGCCCGTAGCTCGGGCACCAGCCGGTGCCAGAACCAGGCGCGGCCGTCCGCGCCGGGAACGAGCGTGAACGTCGCCATCGTCCTCCTCCTCCGGTCCTCCGGTCTTCTGCCCGAAGCTACCCGCCGCGACTGACAGCGCCCGGTTCATCGGCTGACGACCCGCCGCAGCCAGCGAAGCCGGGCCTCGCGGGCGTCCTGACTGAGGCTCGCCTGCGGGGCGACGGTGTCGAACCCGTGGAAGGCGCCGGGCCAGACGTGCAGCTCCGCGTCCCCGCCCGCGCGCCAGAGCGCGTCGGCGTAGGCCACGGCCTCGTCCCGGAAGGTCTCGGCCGATCCGACCTCGAGGTATGCCGGCGGCAGGCCGCCCAGGTCCGTGGCACGGGCCGGCGCGGCGTACGGGGACACGTCGGCCGCGCCGTGACGGTCGCCCAGCAGGGCCTGCCAGGCGGTCGCGTTGGAGGCACGGTCCCACGGGTCGGCGCCCGCCATCTGGTGGGCGGAGAAGCTGTCGCTGCGGTCGTCCAGCATGGGGCTCAGCAGCAGTTGGCCGATCGCCCTAGGGCCGCTCCGGTCCCGGGTCAGCAGCGCGAGCGCGGCGGTCAGGCCGCCGCCCGCGCTCTTCCCCCCCAGGACGAACCGCGCCGGGTCGAGCCTGAGTTCGTCCGCGTGCTCGGCCGCCCAGAGCAGCCCCGCGAAGCAGTCCTCGACGGGTTCGAGGTACCGCGCCCGCGGCGCGAGCCGGTACTCGACGGACAGCACCGCGAGCCCGAGCGGGAGCGCCCACTCGCGCAGCACCCGCGGCAGCACCGACCAGGCGTTGCCGGTGACCATCCCGCCGCCGTGCAGGTAGTAGAGCAGCGGCAGCGGCCCGGTGAGCCCGGCGGGCCGCGCGCTGACGAGCGTCACCGGCGGCCCGCCTCCGGGGCCCGGCACGCGCAGCTCCTCGATGTCGAACCGGCCGTCGGCCCGCAGCTCCCGGAGGGTCGGCCTGGGCCGTGCGGCGGCGTCCCGCGCCTGCCAGTCCGCCAGCCCCTCCGGAGTGAGCGGCTCGGGCGCCCGCGCGCCCAAGGCCGCCAGCACGGCCCCCAACTCCGGGTCGAAGGGCGGAACAGCACCGAAACCCACGACAGGACCCCCGCTCGGCCGAGAGACGCCCGGCGGGCGTCCCGACCCGCACAGCCTGCCATTGCGCGCACCGCGCGCTCAGGCCGTCGGCATGGTGCGGTCGCCGCGCGGGAGCAGCCAGGCGGCGCCGAGGCCGACCAGGCCGAAGAGGGCGAGCGCGAGCATCGCCGCGGCGTAGCCGTTCTTGGTGAGCTCGGAGACCAGGATCGTGCCCGCGATGGCGGTGCCGAGCGAGGAGCCGAGGTTGGAGATGCTGCGGGAGAGCCCGGAGATCTCGCCCTGCTGGCTGTCGGGGAAGCTCGACTGCACGACGTTCACCGAAGGCGTCAGCATCGCGCCGAGCCCGAGCCCGATCAGCAGCAGGCCCGGGGTGAAGGACCAGACGTCGTTGAAGGCGCGGACGAGAGTGAGCAGCAGCACGATGCCCGCGACGGTGACCACGAACCCGGTGACGATCAGCGTGCGTTGGGCATGGCGCTTGGCCAGGCGCTCGGCCGAGAGCGAGGAGACGAGCAGGCCGAGGGTGGCGGCGGTGAACACGCCGCCGGTCGCGATGGCGCTGTAGCCGCGGACGACCTGGAGGTAGGCGCCGACCGTGAAGGAGACGCCCATCAGCACCAGCCACTGGATGTTCTGCGTGACCATCCCGAGGTTGGAGACGCGGTTGCGGAACAGGGCCATGGACAACAGGGGTTCGCGACCGGACCGCTCGCAGTTCCTGATCCAGCGGAAGAACCCGGCCAGCACCAGGACGCCGGCCACCAGCAGGCCGAGCATCAGCCAGATGTTGTTGTCGGCGGCGAGGATGCCGGTCACCACGAGCACCAGCCCCAGCGCGGACAGCACTGCGCCGACGGTGTCGAACTGCTGGGACGGGTCGGCGGGCAGCGGGTCCTTGAGCGTGCGGGTGAGGAACACGATCAGCACGATCACCAGGACCTGGAAGCCGAAGTTGGCCCGCCAGCTGATGGCGGTGGTGAGCAGGCCGCCGATGAGCGGGCCGGCCGCCGCGCCGATGCCGCCGAGCGCCATGATCGCGCCGAAGGCCCTGGCCCGGTTGGTGGTCCCGGTGAACAGCAGCGTGGTCAGGATGTAGACCGGGGGGATCAGCAGGGCCGTCCCGACGCCCTCCAGGATCGAGTTGCCGAGGATCAGCACGCCGAGTCCGGGGGCGAGGGCACTGAGCACCGCGCCGATCCCGTACGTGGCCAGACCGACCATCAGGCAGCGCTTGCGGCCGTACCGGTTGGTGAGCTTGCCGCCGGGGATCATCAGTGCGGCCATGACCAGCAGGAAGACGGTGATGGCGACCTGGACGCCCTGCGCGGTGGTGTGCAGGTCCTTGCTGATGTCGTTGATCATCACGTTCATGCTGGAGCCGGCGAAGCTGCAGATGAACTGAGCCAGGGCGAGCGGTATCAGCACACGGCGTCCCGCGGCCGTGGGCAGGGTCAGGGTGTCGGTCATCGTCGCTCACGTCCCTGTCCTGGAATCCTCGAGTCGTGGAACTTTCGGAGAAGGGTGGGGACCGCGACCGCACGGACTACGCCGGCGCGGTCTACGGTTCGTTGCTCGCGGCTTCCGTGATCGCCGCGTCCGACGTGCACGCGCCGCACGCGCGGCTGTCGATCATCGTGTTGCTGGTCGTCACCGGACTCGTGTTCTGGCTGGCGCACGTGTACGCGCACGTGGCGGGCGAGCGTGAGGCGGGGAAGACGGTCAGTTGGCAGCAGGCCCGGAGCATCGGGCGGCACGAGTGGTCCATCGTCGAGGCCGCGGTCCTGCCGGCCCTGGCGGTGCTGATCAGCCCGTGGCTCGGTACGACCGACGAGGCCTGGCTGGCCCTCTGCGTCGCGATCACGCAGCAGGTCGTCTGGGCGACGCTCGGCGCGCGGCGGGCCGGGGCGTCCAGGCCGCAGATGGCCGTCGAGGCGGCGGTCAACCTCGCCCTCGGGCTGCTCATCGTGGTCGCCAAGGTCGCCGTGGGGCACTGAGCCGGCGTCGACGCCGCCGGACGCCGGGTCAGGACACCTCGAGAGGTGACCGGACCCGGCGTTGTCGACCCGGCGTCGTCGTGCCCGACGTCACGCGGCCAGGACGTGGTCCTTGGCGCTCTGGTACTCGGCCTCGGTGATGTCGCCGTGCTGTCGCAGCTCCGCGAGCTGGGCCAGTTCTTCGGCCTGGCTCCTGGGCTTGGCGTCCGGGCTGGTGGCGGCCGCCTCCTTGACGTAGGCGCGGAAGTCCTTCTCGGCCTGCTCGGAACGCGCCATCTCGCGCTCGCCCATGCCCTTGCCGCGTGCGATGAGGTAGACGAAGACACCCAGGAACGGCAGGACCAGGACGAAGACCGACCAGGCGGCCTTGCCCCAACCGCTCACGGAGTCGTCCCGGAACAGGTCCGCGAAGACCCGGAACAGCAGGAAGAACCACATGACCCACAGGAAGACCCACATGGTGGTGAAGAAGACATTGAGCAGCGGGTAGTTCATCGCCCTCTCCTCGCTCGACGGACGTTGCTGCCTCCACTTCCGCACGGCGTGCCGCCGCACACACCACCCGTTCCGGGTGAATCGCTGCTCGTCCAGCGCCTTCGGGCGGTCGGTGTCACCATGGGGTCGGGGAACGGACGGGCCGTGTTCCCCTCCCTCCGACTGGGGCCGACGGTCCCTGCCGCGGAGGCCGAGAGGCCCTTCGAGGGTGGTGCGCGCACAACGACACTCATGGTGAGACGGTCGCGGACGTCCTGTCCGCCCTGAGCCTGGCGGTGAGCACCATGCCCCGTCCCTTCAGCACCTCGAGCACGCCGAGCGGCGACCCGGTCATGGTCGCCCGGTTCGCCGTCCCGGTGCTGCCCGCGACCTACGTGCGCCGCCCCCGGCTGGTCGGGCGGCTGGCCGAGGGCGTGCGCGGTCCGCTGGTGCTGGTCACCGGCCCGGCCGGGGCGGGCAAGACCCTGCTGGTCGCCGACTGGTTCCGCGCCGAGCGCGGCCGCGCCGGCCGCGCCGGTCGTGCCGTCTGGCTGACCCTGGAACGCCCGGACGACGATCCAGGCCTGTTCTGGGCCTATGTCCTGCAGGCGTTGCAGCACCACGGCGTGGAGCTGCCCGCCGACATCACCGCCCCGGCCGAGGCGGGGGAGGCCGACCAGGCGCTGCTCGGCAGGCTCGCCGCGCACCTGCAGGCCAGGGAACCGTCCGAGCAGCCCGTGGTGCTGGTGCTGGACGAGTTCGAGCGGATCGGCTCACCGGAGATCGCCGCCGGCCTGCACGAGCTGCTCCGCCACGCCGGCCTCGGTCTGAGGCTGGTGCTGGTGAGCCGGACCGAGCCGCTGCTCCCGCTGCACCGGTACCGCGTCTCGGGCGAGCTGACCTCCCTGCGGGCCGCCGATCTCGCCTTCTCGGCGGACGACTCGGTGGCGCTGTTCGGGGCGCACGGGCTCGCCGTCTCCGAGGAGTCGGTGCGCGCCCTCACCGCCCGGATGGCAGGTTGGGCCGCGGGCCTGCGCCTGGCCGCGCTCGCCGCCCCGGAGGCGCCGGACGCGGAGGCGTGCCTGCGCGACTTCGAGGCCGGGCAGAGCACCATCGCCGACTTCCTCACCAACGAGGTCTTCACGACCCAGCCCGCGCCGACCCAGGACCTGCTGCTGCGCACCTGCATCCTGGACCAGGTCCATCCGGACCTGGCGGACGCGCTCACCGGACGCCGCGACGGCGCCCGGATCCTGGCCGACCTGTACCGCGCCAACGCCTTCGTCACCCCCGTGGGCCACTCCTGGTACCGGCACCATCCGCTGTTCGCGGAGATCGTGCGGATCCGGCTGCACGTCTGGCAGCCGGGCCTGGAGCGGGAGCTGCACGCGCGTGCCGCGCGCTGGCTCGGCGAGCACGGGCAGCCCGAGCCCGCGCTCGCCCACGCCGCCGAGGCCGAGGACTGGGAGTTCGCCGCGACGCTGCTCGTCCGCAGCCTCGCCATCGGCCGGTTGCTGGAGGGCCGCGACGCCGAACGGCTCTGCCGGCTCTTCGCGGCCATGCCGCCGCAGACCCCGGGACCGGCCCCGGCCCTGGTGCGAGCCGCCCTGGCGCTGGCCGGCCGCGACGCCGACCAGGCGGTCCACCACCTGCGGGACGCCGACGAGGCACTGCGGGACGCCGACCGGGCCCAGCCCCTGAGCGCGCAGACGGCCGCGCTGCGCCTTACCGGCGCGTGCCTGCGGGTGCTCGCGGCCCGGCTGCACGGCTCGGCCGACTCCGCGGAGGCCGCCGCCGAAGAGGCCGCCGGCCTCCGGGCGCAGCTTCCCCGGGAGCTGGTCGACGAACACCCCGAGCTCTCCGCCCACCTGATGGGCGACCTCGGCGCGGTGCTGCTGCGGGACGGCCGGTTCGACGAGGCCAGCCGCGCTCTGGTGGCCGCGGCCGAAGCGCCCGATGCCCCGGGTACGGCGCAACTGCGGCACGAGTCCCTCAGCTGGCTCGGCCTCATCGACGTCCTCGACGGCCGCCTGGCGCGGGCCGAGGCGCGGGCGCGGGCCGCCGTGACCGAGGCCGAGCGCTCCGGGCTGCGGCCCGGCACCGGGACCCGCGCCGGACAGCTGGTGCTGGCGGAGGTGGCGATCGACCGCGGCGAACTCGACGCCGCAGACGCCGAACTGCGGCGCGCCGACGCCGCTTCCGCCGACCGCGCGGACCCGGTGGTGACCCAGGAGCTCTCCGTCGCCCGTTCCCGCCTGATGCTCGCCAAGGGAGAGCCGGCCGCGGCGTTGCACGCCCTGCAGGAGGGAGAGAAGGCCGTCCCGGAGGGGGCGGGCTCGCCCTGGCTGGCGGACAGGGTCGCGGCAACCGCCTCCACCGCCCTGCTCGCGGCCGGCCGTCCCGACGCGGCGATCGACGCCCTGTGCGACGCGGACCCGCAGGCGCCGGAGCCCGCGGTCGCCTCCGCCCGCGCCCGCCTGGCCTGCGGCCAGCCGGAGACGGCGCTGCGCGACCTCGGCGAGCTCGGGCCGCGGCACGGCCCCGGATCGGTGGTCGACGTTCAGGCGCTGCTCACCCGCGCCCAGGCGGCCGACGCCCTGGGCGACCCGGCTGGAGCACGGCGGCTGGTCCGGCGGGCGCTGGCCGCCGCCGACGCCGAACGGCTGTGGCTGCCGTTCCGGCTCGCCTCCCCGTGGCTGCGCCGGGTGCTGCGCGGCGACGAGGCGCTCACCCGCCCCTACGCCTGGCTGCCGTCGGACCTCCGCCCCGCTCGGTCGTACCCGCCGGGGGCCGGGGCCGCCCAGCCCGGGCTGCCGGTGGTGGTCGAGCCGCTCACCGGGCGGGAGCACGAGGTGCTGGCACGGGCCGCGGAGCTGATGTCCACCGAGGAGATCGCGGCCGACCTCCACCTGTCCGTCAACACCGTCAAGACGCATCTGAAGAGCATCAACCGCAAGCTCGGGGCCGGCCGCCGCGGCGAGGCGGTACGCCGCGCACGCATGCTGAAGCTCCTGTGAACGGGCGCGCGGCGGCGCCGTCAGTCGGGCAGCCGGCGCATCTCGGTGACCCGCTGGCCGAACGCCTGGAAGCGGTTGAGCAGGCCGTACAGATGCGCGTCGTCGACGATCTGGCCGAACAGGATGGTCTGGTTCGGTACGAAGACTCCTTCCAGCTCCGGAAAGGCCTCGTGCAAGGTCGTCTCCACCATCAGCCCCTCGACGCGGATCTCGTAGCGCATGTGACACCTCTCGCCCGTCGATCCGAGGAGTTCCGGCGGCTGCGGCTCCGGGGAACCCGCCCTCTCTCCACGGTGCTGCCGGGCGCTCCGGACCGGGTCACCCACGAGGGGTGATCCCCGGGCACACCACCAAGGGGTTACGTCGACAACGGGTGCGGGACGTGGAGCCGGTGCCGCGCCGGGACGCACACCCCGAGGAGGAGACGTGACCACCGAATTCAACGAGATGGGACCGATCGACTACCTGATCGTCGAGTTCCCCGGCAGCCGGATGACCGGCGAGGGGCTGCCGATCCTGGTCGACCTGGTGGACCGGGGCATCATCCGGATCCTCGATCTGGCGTTCGTCCGCAAGGAGAGCGACGGCACGCTGACGGGGCTTCAGATCGCCGACTTCGACAGCGACGGCACGCTCGACCTCGCCGTGTTCGAGGGGGTCTCGTCCGGCCTGCTGGGCGCGGACGACCTCGAGGAGGCCACGTCGATCCTGTCGCCGGGCGACTCCGCCGGAATCCTGGTCTACGAGAACCTCTGGGCCGCGCCCTTCGCCGCGGCGCTGCGCCGGGGCGGCGCCCACCTCGTCGCCGGGGGGCGGATCCCGGTGCAGGAGATCCTCGCGACGCTCGACGAACTGGACGCCGCCACGGCGTGATCCGCCGCCGTCCGCCACCGACTCCGAAGGGAGCACACCATGCCTGGACTGATCCGGGGCGTCGCCCGCACCGCCGCCATCGCCGGGACGGCCACGGCCGTCTCCAACCGCGTCTCGCGCCGGCAGGCCGGCCGCTGGGCCGAGCAGGAGCAGCGCGAGTACATGGCCTCGGCGCAGGCCGACTACCCGCCGCCCCAGGCGGCGCCGGCCGCCCCTGCCGCCCCCGCCCCCGGCGGCGACATGGACAGCAAGCTCGCCCAGCTGCAGCAACTGGGCGCCCTCAAGGACCAGGGGGTGCTGACCGACGCCGAGTTCGCGGCACAGAAGGCCCGCATCCTCGGGTCGTGACCTCCCGTCCGACCTGGTGAGCCGCCGCCGGTCCGGCCCGCGCGTCAGCCCTCGGGCTGTTCGAGCGGGCCGAGCCTGCGCCGTCGTGGCGTGACGGGCGTGGCGGCGCTCTCCCTGAGCCCCGGAGCGACCCCTGGGTCGGCGGCGGCCCGCTCGTACCAGCGTCCGTAGCGGGCGGCGAGCGGCGCGGCCGAGGCGCCGTGCAGCAGCACGCTCAGCCCGACGGTCACCGCGACCACCTGGCTGATCAGCCCCACACCCTGGATGGGCTCCTCCGCGACGAGCAGCCCGAACACCACCGAGGCGAGCCCGCGCGGCCCGAACCAGCCGACATAGGCGACGGTCGGCCGCTTCAGGTGGCTGCCGGCCAGCGACAGGGCGACGGGGACCATCCTGATGACGGTCAGGCTCAGCAGGGCGTAGCCGAGGACCCGCCAGCTCAGGTGCTGCAGGGCGGGACCGAGCAGCACCGCCCCGAAGAACAGCAGGCTCAGCATGGCCAGCAGCCCGCCGAGGTCCTCGGCGAGTTCCGTGGTGTCGGCCGGCTCGACCGCCGGCTCCCCGGCGCCGCGAAAGACGCCGGCGAAGGCGAACCCCGCCACCCAGGCCGCGATGAAGCCGCTGCCGTGGGTCACCGCGGCCAGCGTGTACGCCCCGACGGCCGCGGCGAGGACGAAGATCTCCCGCCAGTCCCGGGCGACCCAGCCGTGGTCGAAGGACGCCCGCAGCAGCCGTCCGCCGACCCCGCCGACCGCGAGCCCGAGGGCGGGGCTGAGCAGCAGAGCGCTCCAGATCGTCTCGGCCATGCCCTCGTGGGCGTAGGAGGTGCCGGGGATCGCCGCCAGGAAGAGCACGAAGAACGGCAGCACCAGCCCGTCGTTCAGCCCGCTCTCCATATTGAGCGTCTGACGGACCAGGCTCGGCACCCGTGGATCGGAGATCGCGCTCTTGCCGAGGGCCGCGTCGGTGGGCGCGAGGACCGCGCCCACCAGCGCGCACTCCCAGAGGGTCAGCCCCGGGAAGAGCGGCCGCGCCAGGAGCCACCCCGCCCCGATGGTGAGCGCCAGCCCGACGGAGAGCAGCCGTCCGGCCAGCGTTCCCTCGCTGCGCAGCTCCGCGGGGCGCACCGTCGAGGCGTCGACGAAGAGCACCAGGGTGAGCGCGGCCTCCGCCAGCGTGCGCAGCGGCCCGCTGTCGTGCTTCAGGCTCACCAGGTTGACGCCGACCGGCCCGAGCAGGACGCCGAAGCCGACGAAGACCAGCGCGTCGGAGACCGGCGTTCCGGCCAGCCTGCGGGAGACGAGCGCGTAGCCGGCGGCGACCCCGGCGACCGCGGCCCCCGTCCAGCCGGCGTCAGTCATGGGGAAACTCTGCACCCGACCGGGCCAGTCCCTGTCGCCGACCCGCCGGGCCGCGCCTTTCCTTGGATGAGGACGGCCCTGACGGCCGGGACGCGCGGCCAGGACGGAGCAGCACATGGCGCCACCGGACGACGGGTCCGAGCCCGAGCCCGGTTCCGGCGAACTGGAGGAGCTGCGGCGGCGGATCGCCCAGTTGGAGGCCCGTGCCGCGCCCGTCCACAGGGAGCACCACCGGGCGCGGGCCACCGGGTCGGCGGTGCTGATCGTGCTGGCCGCGATCCTCTCGCTGCTGGCGGTGGTGTCGGTGTGGGCGCGCGACCAGGTGACCGACACCGGCCGCTTCGTCGCCACGATGGCCCCACTGGCGAGCGATCCGCACGTGCAGAGCGCGCTGACCACGCGGGTGACCAACGCGGTGGTGCAGCAGATCGACGTGCCCTCGCTGGTGAGCCAGCTCTCCCAGGCCGCCTCGCAGAAGGGCGTGCCGCCGAAGGCGGCGACCCTGATCGGGTCGCTCAGCGGCGCGATCGGCAGCGGCATCACCAGCCTGGTCGGCACGGTCGTGAACAAGGTCGTCACCAGCCCGGCCTTCGCCACGCTGTGGACCAACGCGCTGCGGGCCGCCCACTCCTCCATGGTCAAGGCGCTCACGGGGGAGGGCGGCGGGACCGTGTCGCTGGCGAACAACCAGGTCACCATCGACCTGGGGCCGATCATCGAGCAGGTCAAGAAGCAGCTGGCCAACTCGGGGCTGGGCCTGGTGGCGAAGCTGCCGGCGATCCATCCGACCTTCACCGTCTACTCCTCCAAGTCGATCGGCAAGCTCAAGTCCTACCTGCGGCTGCTGGACGTCGCGGGCAACTGGATGCCGGTGATCGCGGTCGTGGTCGCGGCGGCAGGCGTCTACCTGGCCCGGGACCGAAGACGCGCGCTGATCGGGGCGGCGGTCGCCGTCGCGGTGGCCATGCTCGTGCTGGGCGTGTCGCTGGCGGTCTTCCGCGGCTACTTCCTCGACCAGCTCCCGCCCGGCGTCGACGCCGCAGCGGTGGGCGCGGTCTACGACGCGCTGGCGCACTTCCTGCGGGTCACCGTGCGGGCGGTCGGGGTGCTCGCCGTGCTGGTGGCGCTCGGCGCGTTCTTCGGCGGCCGCTCCCGGGCCGCGATCTTCGTCCGGGCGGCGTGCAGCACCGGCATCGGCGGGGTCCGGCAGGCCGCGGAGCAGGTGGGCTTCCGGGCCGGGCCGGTCGAGACCTTCGTGCGGCGCTTCAAGCACGGGATCGGGGTGGCGATCCTGCTCATCGCCGCGCTCGTCTTCGTCCTGTGGGACCACCCGACCGGTCTGGTGGTGTTCTGGTTCGCGTTCGTCGTCCTGATCGCCTTCGGGATCCGCGAGTTCCTGGCCCCCGGACCCGGCCTCGCCGAGCTACGGCAGAACGCGCCGTCCGACCCGGGAACGCCCGGCGCCCCCGGCGCTCCTGGCGGTGCGGGCTCACCCGTCCGGCCGCCCCCGGCCGCGTCCTGACCGGCGGTCCACGCGGGGCGTCCTAGATTCGGAGCGAACCCGGGCGGCGAACGAAGGGCAGCTCATGACCAGGCGACCCAACATCCTGCTGATCGTCACCGACGAGGAGCGGGTGTCCCTGCCCCGGCCGCCGGGCTTCTCGCTGCCCGCCCGGGAGCGGATCGCGGCTCGGGGGACCACCTTCGAGCGCTACTACACCGCCTCGGCCCAGTGCAGCTCCGCCCGCTCGGTCATCTACACCGGGCAGCACCTGCCGATCACCGAGATCTACGACAACGACAACATGCCCTACATCCGCCCGCTCGACCCGGCGCTCGGCACCCTGGGCACGATGCTGCGCTCGGCCGGCTACTACACCACCTACCAGGGCAAGTGGCATCTCTCGAACGCGTACGTCACGCCGGAGAACCCCGGCCCCACCACGGACGCGCTGGAGCCCTACGGGTTCAGCGAGTTCAACGACTGGGGGGACATCGACGGCGGCGCCTGGGCGGGACTGAAGATCGACCCGGTCATCGCCGGGCAAGCGGTGAAGTGGTTGCGCAACCGCGCCCCGGTCGTCTTGCAGGACCAGCCGTGGTTCATGGCCGTCAACTTCGTGAACCCGCACGACATCATGAGCTTCGACTACGGCGGCCGGCCCCAGGTCCAGCTGCCCTTCGGGCTCGCTCACGCCGTGGTGACGCGTGCGGCGGCGGACATTCCGGTCTACCGGCCCCGGTGGGAGTTCGACCTGCCCGCCAGCCTGCACGACGACCTGTCGGGCGCCGCGCCGGCCGTGGCGGAGTACGCGCGGATGCTCGACACCGTCTTCGGTCCGGTCGCCGACGACCAGCACTGGTACGACGGGCTGAACTTCTACCTCAACGCGCTGCGGGACGTGGACCGCAGCGTCGAGTTCGTCCTGGACGCCCTGGAGGCCACCGGCCAGGCGGACGACACCGTGGTGGTCTTCACCTCCGACCACGGCGAGATGGCGGGCTCCCACGGCCTGCGCCAGAAGGGCAACCTCCTCTACGACGAGAACTTCCACGTGCCGTTCCTGATCGCCCACCCCGACGTGGCCGGCGGCGCGAGCACCCCCGCCCTCGCGTCCGCGGTCGACCTCGTGCCCACGCTGCTGGACGTCGCCGGGGTCGACGCCGCCCAGAGGGCCGCCCGTCACCCGGCGCTGAAGGGCCACTCGCTGATGCCGGTGCTGCACGGCGGGTCGGTGCGCGAGGGGGTCCTGAACGCGGTGGAGTCGATCACGACCCTGGACGCCTCCTTCTGGTTCGAGTTCGCCGACCCCGAAGCGCCCCAGCGCGTCGCCTCCGGCGACCTACGGCCGGACTGGGAGAAGCGCGGCTTCCTGCGCGGATACAGCGACGCGCGCTACACCTTCGGCCGCTACTTCTCCCCGCTGCGCCCGAACCGTCCGGCCGACACCGAGGCGCTGCTGGCCGACAACGACGTCGTCCTCTACGACCGAGAGCAGGACCCGGCGGAGGTGCGGAACCTGGCTGCCGACCCCGCCCACCGCGAACTGGTCGAGCGCTACCGGGCGTTGCTGGAGGCCCTGATCGACGCCGAGATCGGCGCGGACACCCGCGCCTGGGTCACCGAGCGCCCCCGCCTGCTCGGCTGGCCCACCTGGCACGGCGACACCGACCGCCCCGAGGCCCTCGCCTCGGGCGGGCGGTAGGCGGGCGCGGCCGGGTCAGCCGGTCCAGCTCCAGTCGGCGACCTCGGGCAGGTCGGCGCCGTGGGTGCGGATCCACTCCCCGTGCCGGATCCGGGCGTCGGCCATCCGCTGACGCAGCGGCGCGGCGCGGACCGCGAGGCCCGGGACGCGGTCGATCACGTCCATGACCAGCCGGTAGCGGTCGAGGTCGTTGCGGACCACCATGTCGAACGGCGTGGTGGTCGTGCCGGACTCCTTGTACCCGCGCACGTGCAGCTGCGCGTGTCCGGCGCGGCGGTAGGCGAGGCGGTGGATCAGCCACGGGTAGCCGTGGTAGCCGAAGATGACCGGCCGGTCCCGGGTGAAGACCGCGTCGAACTCGGGGTCCGACAGCCCGTGCGGGTGCTCTTCGGCCGGCATCAGCCGGGCGAGGTCGACCACGTTCACCACCCGTACCGCGAGCTCGGGCAGTTCGTGCCGCAGCAGCTGGGCGGCCGCCAGGATCTCCTGGGTGGGGACGTCGCCCGCGCAGGCCAGCACCACGTCCGGCTCGCGGTCGCCGCGTTCGGTGCCCGCCCAGTCCCAGATGCCCAGCCCCCGGGCACAGTGGACCCGGGCCTGCTCCAGCGTCAGCCAGTCGAAGCACGGCTGCTTGCCCGCCACCACCACGTTGACGTAGTTCCGGCTGCGCAGCACGTGCTCGGCCACGCTCAGCAGCGTGTTGGCGTCCGGTGGGAAGTAGATCCGCACCGCCTCGGGGCTCTTGTTGAGCACGTGGTCGACGAAGCCCGGGTCCTGGTGCGAGAAGCCGTTGTGGTCCTGGCGCCACACGTGCGAGGTGAGCAGGTAGTTGAGCGAGGCGACGGGCGCGCGCCAGGGGATGGTGCGGGTGGTCCGCAGCCACTTGATGTGCTGGTTGACCATCGAGTCGACGATGTGGACGAACGCCTCGTAGCAGGAGAACAGGCCGTGACGCCCCGTCAGCAGGTAGCCCTCCAGCCAGCCCTGGCACAGGTGCTCGGAGAGCACCTCCATCACCCGGCCGTCGCGGGCCAGATGATCGTCCACCGGCAGCACCTCCGCCTGCCAGGCCTTGCCGGTCGCGGAGTAGACGGCCTGCAGCCGGTTCGAGGCGGTCTCGTCCGGGCCCACCAGACGGAAGTCGCGGCGGGCGGCGGTGTCCGCCATCACCTGGGCGAGGTAGTCGCCCAGGACCCGGGTGGGCTCGTGCATGCCCGTGCCGGGCTTGTCGACGGGCACCGCGAACCGCTCCAGCTCCCGCAGTGGCAGCTCGCGCAGCAGCAGGCCGCCGTTGGCGTGCGGGTTCGAGCCCAGCCGCCGGGCGCCCGAGGGGATCTGCGCGAGCACCGGCGGGGCGGGCCGCCCGTCGGCGTCGAACAGCTCCTCGGGGCGGTAGGAGCGCAGCCATGCTTCCAACTGCCGCAGGTGCTCCGGGTTCTCGCGGACCTCGGCGAGCGGGACCTGGTGCGCCCGCCAGGTTCCCTCGACCTGCAGCCCGTCCACCCGGGCCGGCCCGGTCCAGCCCTTCGGCGTGCGCAGCACGATCATCGGCCAGCGCGGTCGCTCCGTCGCGCCCTCGGTGCGGGCGGCGTACTGAGCGGCGTCGATGGCGTCCAGGGCGCTGTCCAGGGCCGCGGCGAACGCCCGGTGCACCACGGCGGGCTCGTCGCCGCTGACGTGGATCGGCGTGTAGCCGTAGCCGCGCAGCAGCTGGTCCAGCTCCGACTCCGGGAGCCGGGCGAGGACGGTCGGATTGGCGATCTTGTAGCCGTTCAGGTGCAGGATGGGCAGCACCGCGCCGTCGTGCACCGGGTCGAGGAACTTGTCTCCGTGCCACGAGGTGGCCAGCGGCCCGGTCTCCGCCTCCCCGTCGCCGACGACGCAGGCGACGACCAGCTCGGGGTTGTCGAAGGCGGCGCCGTAGGCGTGGGCCAGCGCGTAGCCGAGCTCGCCGCCCTCGTGGATCGAGCCCGGCGTCTCCGGCGCCACGTGGGAGGGCACGCCGCCCGGGAAGGAGAACTGCCGGAACAGGCGCGCCATGCCGGCTTCGTCACGGGTGATGCCGGGGTAGTGGTCGGTGTAGCTGCCGTCCAGCCAGGAGCAGGCGAGCACGGCGGGTCCGCCGTGGCCGGGCCCCCAGACGCAGAGCGCGTCCAGGTCCCGGGCGCGGATCGCGCGGTTGAGGTGGGTGTGCACCAGGTTGAGCCCGGGGGAGGTGCCCCAGTGGCCGAGCAGCCTGGGCTTGATGTGCTCGGGGCGCAGCGGCTCCCGCAGCAGCGGGTTGTCCATCAGGTAGATCTGTCCGACGGCGAGGTAGTTGGCGGCGCGCCAGTGCGCGTCGAGCTCGGTGAGTTCCGCGTCGGTCAGCGGTGCGCTCATGGTCGGCTCCCCCTCCGGGAGTGCAGGCGACGGCCTCTTCTGTCCTCACCGTCCAGCCTGGCGGGCGGCCGCGCCGCTCGGACAGGGCCGACCGGCCCACCGTCCCGACCCCGGCGGGGCCTGTCGGTCCCGCTCGGCGGCCCTCGCCGGGCGGGGACCGGGCCGCCGCCCCAGACTGGAAGAATGACCACGAACAAGGAGGCCGCCGAGCGCCGGATCGGCGGGGTGCGCGTCACCACCGGCAGGATCGTCCTCGCGGTCGTGACGGTCCTGGCGGTGTGGTTCATCCTCATCAACCGGCAGTCGGTGAAGATCCATCTGTGGGGCCTCACCACCGTCAACGCCCCGATGTGGGCGGTCCTGCTGATCATGCTGCTGGCCGGCTGCGTCATCGGGGTGCTCGGCTACATGCGCAGGCAGTACCGCAAGCGACGCTGACCGGGACCCGCCCGGATCCGGACGGCCCTGGATAGGGTGGGCGCGTCGGTGATCACCCCGCATGCCTGGAGCGTCCGTGCCTCACACCCTTCCCGTCGGCCTCCCAGTCGACGAGCCGCTCCCGGTCGGGGTGGTCGGCCTCGGCGACATCGCGCAGAAGGCGTACCTGCCGGTGCTCGGCGCCCTGCCGGGCCTGGACCTCCGGCTGATGACGCGGGACCGGGAGAAGGTCGAGCGGCTCGGGCACGCCCACCGCGTGGCGGCGGGGGCGCGCTTCACCGACCTCGGCGAGCTGATCGACAGCGGCATCCGCGCCGCCTTCGTCCACGCGGCGACCGACCAGCACGTGCCCATCGTGGAGCGGTTGCTCTCCGCCGATGTCGACGTCTACGTGGACAAGCCCCTCGACCAGACGCTGGACGGGGCGAGGCGGCTGGTCGAGCTGGCCGAACGCCGGGGCCGCTCGCTGATGGTGGGCTTCAACCGCCGTTACGCGCCCGGCTACGTCGAGGCCGCGGCGCAGCCGCGGGACCTGGTGCTGTTGCAGAAGAACCGCCGATCCCTGCCGGAGGCGGCGCGCAGCATGGTCTTCGACGACTTCGTCCACGTCGTCGACACCCTGCGGTTCCTGCTTCCCACCGAGGCCACGCACCGCCAGGTGCGCTGGCGCTGCACGCCGGGCCCGGACGGGCGGCCGCTGGTGCGCCACCTGGTGCTGGAGCTCTCCGGCCACGGCTTCACCGCCCTGGGGATCATGAACCGCGAGAGCGGCGCCACCGAGGAGGTCCTGGAGGTCTCCGGCCGGGGCGCGAAGCTGGAGGTCCGCAACCTCGCCGAGGTCGTGACCTACCCGGACGGCGATCCGCGCGTGCGCCGCCGCCCCGACTGGGTCCCCGTCGCCCGGCAGCGCGGCATCGAGCAGGTCGTCCTCGCCTTTCTCGACGCGGTCCGCTCCGGCACCCGCATCGACGCTCGCGACGCGCTGGCGACGCACGAACTGTGCGAGTGGATTGTGGGGCAGATCGAGTAAGTTCGCCCCGTTATGGGCGTTTCCATAAGTGGGTGAGATTTTGGGGTCGGGGCCCCCGTGGTGCGGTCGGGGCGCCAGGGTGTGAAAAGCTCTCCGGCTATGGCGAGAGATCAACTGCTGCACGCGCGCCACGGTGGGGTGGACGCCCGACAGGCTCTGAGCAAGGTCCCCGAAGTCACGGTCTTCTTCTGGGTCGTCAAGGTGCTCACCACCGGCATGGGCGAGACCACCTCCGACTTCCTGGTGAAGACCTTCAATCCGTTCCTGGTCGTGCCCGCGGCCGGCGTGGTGCTGGCGGTGTCGCTCGCCGTCCAGCTGTTCGCCAAGCGCTACAGCGCGGGCATCTACTGGTTCGCGGTCGTCATGGTGAGCGTCTTCGGCACGATGGCCGCCGACGTAATGCACGTGCAGCTCGGCATCCCGTACGTGGTCTCCACGAGCTTCTTCGCCGTCGTCCTCGCGGCGGTCCTCGGCCTCTGGTACGCCACGGAGAAGACGCTCTCGATCCACAGCATCACCACCCGCCGGCGCGAGCTCTTCTACTGGGCGACGGTGCTCACCACCTTCGCGCTCGGCACCGCGACCGGCGACATGACCGCGAGCACGCTGAAGCTCGGCTACTTCTCCTCCGGCGTGCTCTTCGCCGTCCTCATCGCGATTCCGACCATCGGCCACTGGAAGCTCGGCCTGAACGCGATCTTCGCCTTCTGGTTCGCCTACATCGTCACCCGGCCGCTCGGCGCGTCGTTCGCCGACTGGATGGGCGTCTCGCACGCCCGCGGCGGACTGGACTGGGGCACGGGCCCGGTCAGCCTCGTGCTCGCCGCGCTGATCGCCGTCTTCGTCGGGTACCTGGGCGTCAGCCGCAAGGACGTCGCCTGACCCGCCCGACCACCGAGCGCCGACCGAAGGTGCGGCGCCCGCTGTCGCGGGCCGCGCACCTTCTCGTTTTCCGGCTCGCTCCGGGCGTGTTCCCGGTCCGGAGGGGGGAAATTCATGATCCTTATGTAACGATCCACGCCTGCTTCTGCACTAGCTGCTGCCCGGGACCTGCACCCCGCACAGGAGAGGCAGAGCGACGACGTGGAAGCGCTGCGGTTCTCGGGCCGGGGAGACAGCGGGAGCCGAGGAGCTGGTCGAGGCGCTGTGGAGCTGTGCCGGGCCGAACGTTCTGCGCCACCGCTGCCCCGAGTAACCGGAGTTGGACCCCGGGATCGGCCGCGACGACGACGTCCTGCCACGTCCGCGTGATGACGTGAGTGTGACGTCCGCGCGGATGGACGTGCCGCACGCGAACGGCTCCTCCAGAATGGCAGGGCGCACGGGGTGTGGGCGGCCCGCCGGGATCCGGCAGGCCGGGCGCACCCTCTGGACCGAACAGGCAGGAGTGGCTCATGGCAGCGGCAGTCGACCCCGAGCGGTCGGAGTGGGACGTCATCGTGCTCGGGGGCGCGGCGGCCGGTGAGAACGCCGCGCAGTACGCGGCGCAGTTCTCCGGCCTGGAGTCGGTCATCGTCGAGGCCGAACTCGTCGGCGGCGAGTGCTCGTACTGGGCCTGCATGCCCAGCAAGGGACTGCTGCGGCCGGTCGAGGTGCTGAACACCGCCCGGCATCTGCCCGGCGTGGCCGCGCTCGTGGGCGACAACGGGATCGACGTGGACGCCGTGCTGGACCGCAGGGACGCGATCGTCAACAACCTCTCCGACGACAGTCAGGTGAAGTGGGCGCTCGACACCGGCATCGGCGTCGTGCGCGGCTACGGACGCCTCACCGGTGAGCGCACCGTGGCGGTGACGAAGCCGGACGGCTCGGTCCGGACGATCACCGCGCGGCACGCGGTGGTCGTCGACACCGGATCGCGAGCGTCCGTCCCGGACATCCCCGGCCTGCGCGCGGCCCACCCGTGGATCTCCCGCGACGTCACGCACCTGCGCGAAGTCCCGCGCCGGGTGGCCGTGCTGGGCGGCGGCGTGGTGGCCTGCGAGGCGGCCACCTGGCTGCGCGGCCTGGGCGTCGAGGAGTTGTCGCTCGTCCACCGTGGCAGCGCCCTGCTGGCGAAGCAGGAGCCTTTCGCCGGTGAGCTGGTGGCCGCGGAGCTGGGCAAGAGCGGGGTCGACCTGCTGCTCGGCCGCAAGGTCGTCGCTGTGCGGCGCGAGAAGGCGGCGGAGACCGGCGTCGGCCGTGTGCACGGCGGACCGGCGACGCTGACGCTGGACGACGGAACGGAACTGACGGTGGATGAGATCGTCGTGGCGCTGGGCCGGGTGCCGGCCTCCGACGACATCGGCCTCCCCGCCGTCGGACTGCCAGACGGCGGCTACCTCGACGTCGACGACCAGCAGCGGGTCAAGGGCGTGCCGGGCGAGTGGCTCTACGCGATCGGCGACGTCTGCGGCCGTGCGCTGCTCACGCACATGGGCAAGTACCAGGCCCGGATCGCCGGTGAGGTCATCGCCTCCCGGGCGAACGGCGGCGGTGCGTCCGGCGGCTTCGCCGCCGAGTTGAGCACGGCGCAGGGCCACCGGGCCGTGCCGCAGGTGACGTTCACCGACCCCGAGGTCGCCTCGGTCGGCCTGACCGAGCACGGTGCCCGCGAGGCCGGGATCGACGTCGAGACGGTCGAGTACGACATGGCCGCGCTCGCCGGCACCTACCTGCTGCGCGAGGAGTACACCGGCCGCGCGAAGCTGGTGATCGACCGTGCCTCCGACACCCTCGTCGGCGCGACCTTCGTCGGCAGCGGCGTCGCCGACCTGCTGCACTCGGCGACGGTCGCCGTCGTCGGCCGGGTCCCGGTCGCCGCCCTCTGGCACGCCGTCCCCAGCTACCCGACCCCGAGCGAGATCTGGCTCCGCCTCCTCGAGACCCTCAACCGTCAACGCCGCCTCGGCGCTGACGCCTGAACGGACGGCCGGTCGTGGCGCGGACGGCGGCGCGGGGGCAGGATGGTGATCGCCAGCCCGCCCGAACGCCCGCACCGTGCCGCTCCGCACCGCGCCGCGCCGCTCCGCGGTCGCCGAAGGAGACGATCCATGCCCTCGCCGTTGGACGCTCTCGGGCTCGACCTCCCGGTTCTGGCCGCGCCGATGGCCGGCGGCCCGACGACGGTCGCGCTGGTCGCGGCCGCCGCGCGGGCCGGGAGCCTCGGGTTCCTGGCAGGCGGCTACAAGACGCCGTCCGGCCTCGCCGAGGAGATCGCGGCGGTGCGCGCCGAGGGCCTCGCCTTCGGCGTCAACCTCTTCGCGCCCAACCCCGTCCCCGTCGACCGCGAGGCGTTCGCGCGCTATGCCCGCTCCCTCGCCGACGACGCTCGCGCGGTCGGCCTCGACCCGGCGACGCTCGGCGCGACGGTCGTCGAGGACGACGACCACTGGGCGGCGAAGATCGCCCTGCTGCTGGACGCGCCGGTGCCGGTCGTCAGCTTCACCTTCGGCCTGCCCGAGGCCCGCGTCGTCGCGGCGCTGCGCGCCGCCGGGACCGTCGTGGTGCAGACGGTGACCTCACCGGCCGAGGCGCGGACCGCCGCGGAGGCCGGCGTCGACATGCTGGCCGTGCAGGCCTCCGCCGCGGGCGGGCACTCCGGCACGCTGACCCCGCGGCTGATCCCTGAGCCGATCCCGCTGGCCGAGCTGCTCGGCCGGGTGCGGCACGCCGTGACGCTGCCGCTGATCGGCGCGGGCGGCGTCGCGACGCCGGACGCGGTGACCGAAGCGCTGGACGCCGGCGCCGCGGCTGTGGCCGTCGGCACCGTCCTGCTGCGTTCGGACGAGGCGGGCACCTCAGCGCCGTACCGCGCGGCCCTCGCCGATCCGGCCCGTCAGGAGACGGTGGTGACCCGCGCGTTCACCGGCCGGCCCGCGCGGGCCCTGCGCAACGCCTTCACCGACGGCCACACCGCCGAGGCCCCGAGCGGCTACCCGGCCCTCCACCACCTCACCTCGCCCCTACGCCGCGCGGCGGCCGCGGCGGGCGACCCGGAACACATCAACCTCTGGGCCGGCACAGGCCACACCCACGCGACGGACGAGCCCGCCGCCCACATCCTCACCCGCCTCTCCCAAGCCCGCTGACCCCCGCCGGGGGGTGCGCTCCGCCTACGCCCCGGTCCCGCCGGCTGGCTGTCCGTGCGGCCATCCGGCCTTGTGGTCTGGCCGCCATGGGGTCGGGCGGTCTGGTGGCTCTGGGGCCCGGCGGCCCCCGCGGGCCTGAGCCGCTTGTGGCCTCGCGGGCCTGACGCGCTTGTGGGCTCGCGGGCCTGGCCCCCGGGGCTTGCGCGGCCCTGCGCCTTGGGAGCCCGTGCGGCGCTGTGGCGACGACACTCCGATTCCGCAGCCGTGTGGGCCTGTTTCAGCAGGTCTGCCCGCATTCACCCCAGAGTGTCGCGCTACCGCCTCCTGCCCGGATCCTGGCACAATCGGGCGGTCTGTCGAATGAAGATCAGCAGACCGGCGCGCGGGGGCGCGGCCGGTCATGGGGGAGACATGCCTCGGCCTCGCCGCACCCTTCGTCCTACCCTGCGCCGCGCGTGCGTCGTCGCGCTCGTCGGGGTCTCCGCGCTCAGCCTCGGCGTCGGCACGGCCACGGCCGCCGGCGCGACCTTGGGCGACCAGCGGATCGTGCACAACCTCGGCCTGCGCTTCCACGCGCTGCCGAGCTCGCAGGCCTCGGGGGAGGTGCTGGACGCGGCGAGCGGACGCGTCGTCTGGTCCTCGGGGGCCGCGGCGCAGCTGATGCCCGCGTCCACCACCAAGATCGCGACCGCGATCGCCGCACTCACCGTGCTCGGCCCGAGCCACACCGAGCGCACCCGCGCCCTGCTCCTGGGCCACGCCCTCTACCTCGTCGGCGGCGCGGACCAGGACCTGACCGGCGACGACGTCAACGCCCTGGCCGACGCGACCGCCCAGGCGCTCAAGGCGCGGCACCTCGGCTCGGTGACGCTCTACGTCGACGACTCGCTCTTCCCGCACGTCCAGCCGACCTCTCCGGGGTGGCAGCCGGGCTACATCCCCGGCGAGGTCTCCTCGATCAGCGCGCTTCAGGTCTTCGGCCACGAGGACGTGGACAGCGCCCTGTACGCGGGCAACGTCTTCCGAGCGCGGCTCGGGACCCACGGAGTCGGCGTGCAGAAGACCACGCTGACGCGCGCCAAGGCGCCGCGCACCGCGGTCCAGCTCGCCTCGCACACCTCGGAGCCGCTGGCGTCCGAGGTCGAGCGGATGCTGAAGGACAGCGTCAACGACAACGCCGAGGGCTTTGCGCGGCTCACCGCCCTCGCGGTCGGTCAGCAGGCCGACTGGGAGGGCGCCACCAAGGCCGTGCTCAGCGAGGTCTCGCGCTACCACGTGCCGCTCGGCGGAGTGCGCCTCTACGACGGCAGCGGGCTCTCCCGTGACGACCGGATGACGGCCCAGGCCCTGGCGTCGATGGCCGCGCTGGCGGTCGACCCGCGCTACCAGTCGGTGCTGCGGCCGGTCCTGGTCGGCTTCCCGATCGCGGGCGTGGACGGCACGCTCGGCCCCAGCTGGGGACGGTTCACCACCGCGCCGACCGACTGCGCCAAGGGGCGCATCGACGCCAAGACGGGCACGCTGACGGGCGCGATCGCCCTGGCCGGGGTGACCCTCAACAAGCAGGACGGACGCTGGAAGGCCTTCGCCTTCCTGGAGCAGGGCGGCTTCAACACCACCTCCGCCCGCGACCTCATCGACCGCTGGGCGACCACGGTCGAGGGCTGCTGGTAGGCCTTCGGCCGAGGCGCGAGGCACCCGCGCGACTCCTTCATCCAGGCCGCCCGAACCGCGTGAGCCGCGAACCGCGTGAGCCGGAGCCGCGGAAGCTGTGAGCCGCCGCCCCGTCGTGCTCGGGGCGGCGGCTTCCGCTCTGCGCGGCTACCCGCCGGTCACGGCTGCACGGTCAGCGCGAACACGTGGATCGCGGGGGCGTTCGGCAGCGTCACGTAACGGACCGTCTTGCCCGGCGTCAGGGGGACGGTGTTGGTGAAAACCCCGTAGCTGGTGCCGTAGTTGGCCGGTCCGGTGGGCGTGTCGCGGTGGTCCGTGGTGAACGCCGTCTTCGCGCCGTAGGCGTCGGTGGGGGCGCAGCACCAGTTGGGGAAGCCGAGTTGGCCGGTGCTGGTGGTGCCGTCGCTGTAGGTGACGGTGACCGTGCCGGAGACGAAGCCCGCCTCCGCGCCGAGGAAGCCGAGCGTGCTGCCCTCCCCGCCGAAGGCGATCTCCTGGCCGCTCGCCGCGACATTGTCGGCGGTGCCGGGCGCGGCGGACGGCCAGGTGAAGCTGAGGCCGTTCGCGTTGATCGCGGCGCCCGGCGTGGCACCGGCCTTGGCGAGCGCCTCTGTCGAGTAGCTGTCGCCGCCGCCGTCGAAGTTGCCCGGCGTGGTGTCGGTCTCGGAGGTGGCGCCGACGTTGTCGAAGGCGGAGGCCAGCGACGGGTAGGGGACGACCTGGACGATCGTCTGCTCGCCGCGGACGGTGTCGACGCGGCCCGACCCGACGGCGCGGTAGCTCGCGGTCGCGGTGATCGGGGTGACGGTCGTGCCGGGCGCGCCCTGCGGCCCGCTCACCTTCACCGTCGTGCTCGCCGACCCGCCGGGCGCGATACGCGGCAGGCGGACGGTGGCCGGCGTCGCGGTCCACCCGGCGGGCGCGCCGACGCGCAGCTGCGCATCGTTCAGGGCGACCGCGCCGTGGTCGGCCAGCGTGATCCGGTACGTCCCGGGGTGCTGCGCGGTGCTGACGTCGCGCCAGGTGATCGCGGTGGCGGGCGCCAAGCCGCGGGCCGCGCCGGTGTGGACGCGGTACAGGACGGTGGCGTGCGGCGGCACGTCGGCGGAGATCACCCCGGTGGTCTCGGTGACCTGCTTGCTCACCAGGTCCGTCAGGGAGTAGCCGGAGGCGGCGCGAAGACCGGCCTCGGCGGTGGTGGTGGTGATCGTCCGCGCGCTGTCGGAGGAGTTGAACAGCGCGACCGCACGGTCCCCGTCGGCCAGGGGCTTGCTCAGCACGTCGTAGCCGGTGCCGTGCCGGACGATCCGGCCCTGGACGCCGAGACGGTCCTGGTCGACCGCGATGACGTCCTTGTTGCCGAGCACGGCCAGCGCGGCGGGGGAGAGGTGGGTGAGGTCGGTGCTGGAGATCAGCGGCGCGGCCATGATGGACCAGAGCGAGACCTGGCTCTGGATCTCGTCACGGCTCAGGCCCGTGTCGCCGGCGAGCAGGAAGTCGGGGTCGTTCCACCGGCCGGGCTTCTGCAGGGCGGCGAGCCCGACGTTGTAGCTGTAGTTGTAGTCGATCGACGCCCACTTGTCGGGGCCGGTGTCCTGGCCCAGGGCGATGTCGGCGCCCTCGCGCCAGAGGTTGCCGAGCTGGGAGGACCAGCGGATGACCGAGTCCCAGTTCGACTCGCCCTGGAAGTAGGCGGGTGCGGAGATGGAGAAGACGATCCTGCGGTGGGTGTTCAGCAGGGCCTGGCTCATCGCGGTGTAGGTGTCGCGGTAGCTCTGCTCGTCGGTCTCGCCGGGCTTGCTGGGCACGTTGCAGCCGTCGAGCTTGACGTAGTCGACGCCCCAGGAGGCGAAGAGGTCGGCGTCCTGCTGCCAGTGGCCCAGCGAGCCCGGGTAGCCGCCGCAGGTGTCGGTCCCCGCGTCCTCGTAGATCCCGAACTTCAGCCCGAGCTTGTGCAGTTGAGCGCCGACGTAGGCCATGCCGTCCGGGAACAGCTGCGGGTCGGCGACCAGGTCGCCGGCGGCGTCGCGCTGCTTGGCCATCCAGCAGTCGTCGATGGTGACAGTGTCGTACCCCTTCTTGGCCAGCCCGGTGCTGACCAGGGCGCGGGCGTTGCCGAGGATGGTCTTCTCGTCGATGCCGCACTGGTAGTAGGACCAGTCGTTCCAGCCCATGGGCGGGGTGGGCGCGAAGTTCGGGTACTGGGCCGCGCCGCTGGCGGCTCCGGCGGCGAGCGCGGGTGGTGCGAGGAGCAGGCCGGCGGAGGCCGCGGCCAGTGTCGTGCAGCAGGCGACGGTGGCGCGCAGCCACCGGGGCAGGGGAGATGTCACGCTTCGACCTCACGCTGTCTCGGGGTCAGGGCATGGTGGCTGACGTGTCCTCAGCAGCCGGACCCTTTCTACGGGACGTTGCGCATTTCTGACAAGACCTGTAATTAATCAAGCAGGTCCGCGCATGGGTCGTGCCAAGCTTTGCGCGACGAGGCCGAGACGGCTCAGTGGTGCGTCGACCCGGTGAGATGGGCGAAGACCACGACGTTGCCGAGGTACTCCTGCCGGCTGCGGTCGAAGCCGGCGCCGCAGGTGATCAGGCGTAGCTCGGCGTCGGCGGTCTGGCCGTAGACCTGCCGGGTCGGGAAGCTGCTCGCGGCGTAGGCCTGAACGGCGTCGATGGTGAAGACGGCAGTGGTGTGGTCCGCGCGGTCCACGTCAATCGTCCACCCCTTCTTCAGTGCGCCGAGGTCGTAGAAGACAGCGGGTCCCTGGGCGTTGTCGACGTGACCGGCGATCACCGCCCTCCCGGCGGAGCCGGGCGTGATGCCTGCCTGGTACCAGCCCGCGAGGTTGCGGTTCGCCGCGGGAGGAGCCGCCAGGTGGCCGTCGGACTGCAGCGAGAGCCCGGTCAGCGGGGCGTTCACGCCGATCACGGGAATCCGCACCCGGGTCGGCGTCGCCGGGGGCAGCGGCCTGACCGGGGAGGGCCCGGCACTGGGCGCCGCGGACGCGGACGCGCCGAAGCCCTGGGCCGCCGAGGGCTGCGGCGGCGGGGCGAAGCGCTGCGAGCCTTTCACGATGAGCGCGACGCCCAGCAGCGCGGCGACCGCGAAAAGCGCGATCACGAGCACGCTGCGGCGCCGGTTCGACGGATGGGTTTCCACGGTGCTCACGCGGGACTCCGGTGCTCCGGTACGGCTGGGGCGGCGGTTGCCTCTGAAGTCATGAGAAATGCCGGGGCGGCGCCCCGCACCTCGGCGGCTCGGCCCGAAGGGTTGTCGTCTCACGGTGCGTCAATGCATGATCCGGCAGGTCAGAGGCCGTATGAACGGGTGACGCGGGCTCGCGGGGGTTCCGCTCCGTCGGAGTAACCCGAAGGCTGGTCCGGTGACCGCCTAGGATCGACATCCGGCTCCCGGGGCGGGAGCCGTGAGACGGAGACGTGCAGGAGGACCGGTGCCACGCGAGAGCGGTGACGCGAGCTTTCTGCGTCGGCTCAACCAGGTCGCGGTGCTGCGCGCCCTGCACGCGACCGAGAGCGCCACGCTCGCCGAAGTCGCCCGCGCGGCACGGGTCTCCCGCGCCACCACCGAGGCGATCATGGAGACGCTGCTCCGCGAGGGCCAGGCCGAGGAGTTCGCCCCGAACGCCGCCGAGGGGTTGCGCGGCCGCCCCGCCCGGCGCTTCGCCTTCCGCGGCGCGGTCGGCCACGTCGCGGGAGTGGGCATCGGCGCGGCGCGGGTGACCGTCATGGTCGCGGACCTGCGCGGGCGGATCGTCGCCCGCGAGCAGGTGAGCGTGCCGACCGATCTTCCCTCGGCCCGCCGGCTGGACGCGATCGGCGGACTCGTGGAGCAGGCCTGCACGGGGGCCGGGATCGGGGTCTCGGCCCTGACGGGCGTCGGCGTCGGCACGACGGGCGTGATCGACGGCGAGGGCCGAGTGGTCAAGAGCGTCGTGCTGTCGGACTGGACGGGCGTGCCGCTCCAGGCCGAGCTGGCGCGCAGGCTCGCCGTGCCGGTCCTGGTCGAGAACGACATGCGGCTGGCCGTCCTGGCCGAGCACTGGCGCGGCGCCGCCCGCGGGCGCGCGGACGTGATGTATTTGCACACGGGCAGCCGCATCGGCCTCGGTCTGCTGCTCGGCGGCACGCCCTACCGCGGCTCCCACGCGGCGGCCGGCGAGCTCGGCGGACACCCGAACAGCAGGTGGCGGACCTTCCAGCACGTCATGGACTACGCGATGGCCGTCGACCCGGGGGAGCTGCGCGCGCCCTCCCAGGCGGCCCTGTTCGCGCTGGGCCGGGCCCGTGAGGGGGACGCCGAGGCCGCGCGTGCCGTCGAGTCGTTCGCCCGCTCCCTGGCCGAGGCGCTGGTGACGCTGGTGACCCCGCTCGATCCCGAGCTCCTGGTCGTCGGAGGCAGCCTGGCGCAGGCGGGGGAGCAGCTCACCGATCCGATCCGCGCCTACCTGGCCGACGTCTGCCTGTACCCGCCCGAGGTCGTGGTCTCCGAGCTGGGCGCCGACGCGGTCTGCCTGGGCGCGGTGCGGCACGCGCTGAACGAGGCCGAGCGGCTGCTCTTCGCGTCCGCCTGAGGCGTCCACCTGGGCTATTTCGTCAACAAGTCTCATATGTACTGAGCGGTAGAACACGAGCAAGTCACGCACGGATCACTTTCCGGTCTCGTCTGCGCACCCTTGCTCAATTAACGCTAGTTCTCGACATAAATGCTCGACTAAGGTCCCCGACACACCCTCCACCCCCACCGATCGATGGGACCGTCGATGACCAGAAAGCTGTCGGCGCTGCTGTGCGCCGCCGCGCTCGTCGCCGCCGCCTCGGCCTGCTCGTCCTCCACCTCCGCCGCCGGGGGCGGCGACGCCACCGGACCGGTCACGCTGACCTACGGCATCTGGGACCCGAACCAGAAGCCCGCCATGCAGCAGATCGTCACCGCGTTCGAGAAGCTGCACCCGAACATCACGGTGGACATCGAGCTCACGCCGAACGCCGACTACTGGCAGAAGCTGCAGACCGAGGCGGCCTCGGGCACGGCCCCCGACGTGTTCTGGATGAGCACCACCCGGATCGGCCTCTACGCCGGCCAGGGCCAGCTGCTGCCGCTCTCCGGCCGCCCCGGCTTCGAGAGCAGCCCCTTCCCCGCGTCGCTCAACGGCATCTACACCGTGGGCGGCAAGCAGTACGGGATGCCGAAGGACTACGACACCATCGGCCTCTGGTACAACAAGAAGCTCTTCGACGCCGCCGGGGTCGCCTACCCCACCGCCGCCTGGACCTGGCAGGACGTCATCGACGCGTCCAAGAAGCTGACCGACCCTGCCAAGGGCACTTGGGGCATCGCCTCCCCGGACTGGACCCAGGAGAACCTCTACAACGACATCTTCCAGGCCGGGGGCTGGGTCGTCTCGCCCGACAAGAAGTCCTCCGGGTTCACCGACGCCAAGACCCTCTCCGGGATGCAGTACGCGCTCGACTTCATCACCAAGTACAAGACCTCGCCGACCGCGCAGCAGATGACGGACACCGACCCGTCCCAGCTGTTCGCCTCCGGCAAGGTGGCGATGTTCACCGACGGCGACTGGGACGCGCTCACCTACAAGAACGCCCCCGGGCTCCAGGCCGACGTCGCGCCGCTGCCCGCCGGCCCGCAGGGCAGGGCCACCGTCATCAACGGCCTGGCCAACGTCATCTACGCCCGCACCCCGCACGCCGACGCGGCGTGGGAGTTCGTCAGGTTCCTCGGCGGGCAGCAAGCCAACGCGATCCAGGCGGCCAGCGGCGCGGTCATCCCCGCCTACCACGGGCTCGGCGACGCCTGGGTCAAGTCCATGCCGCAGTTCCACCTGCAGACCTTCGTCGACCAACTGGACCACGCCGTGCCCTACCCGGTCTCGGCGAACACCGGCCCCTGGGCCACCGCCGACCAGACCATCCTGGACCAGATCTGGGCCGGCAAGCTCAGCCTGAACGCGGGCGCCCAGCAGCTGAAGTCCACCACCGACGCCGACCTCGCGAAGGGGTGACCATGCCGGTCACCCGCACCGTCGGCGCCGAGGCCGCGTCGCCCTCCTCCGCCGGGTCCGCAGCTGGGTCCGCCGTCTCGGTGGCGGCGGCCCGAGCCGGAGCCCGGTCGCGACTGGCCCGCCGGGTCGTCGCACGCCACGGGCATCCGCGCGAGTGGGTCTGGGGCTACCTGATGGTCGCCCCGCTGGCTCTCGGGCTCGCCGGCTTCTACCTGTGGCCCATCGTCCAGTCCGTCTACTACAGCTTCACCTCCTGGGGCGCCTTCGGCGGCCAGCAGTGGGCCGGCCTCGCCAACTACCGCGCCTTCCTCAGCGATCCGCAGCTGCCCAAGGCCGCCTGGAACACCGTCCTTTACTCGCTGCTGCTGCTCGCCTCCATCCCGCTCTCGATCGTCTTCGCGGCCCTGCTCAACCAGGTGCGCGGCCGCTCCGTCGGCCTGTACCGGACGCTGTACTTCATCCCCGTGGTCAGCATGCCCGCCGCGGTGGCGATGGTTTGGCGCTGGCTCTACAACGGCGACTACGGCCTGATCAACTACCTGCTGTCGCTGGTCGGGATCCACGGCCCGCACTGGGTCTCCGACGGGCGCTTCGCCGTCTACGCCATGGCCCTCGTCGGCATCTGGTCGGTCGTCGGCTACAACATGATCATCTTCGCGGCCGGGCTCAAGGGCATCCCGCGCCATTACTACGAGGCCGCCCAACTCGACGGCGCGGGACGCGTCCGGCAGTTCTTCTCCATCACGCTGCCGCTGCTCAGCCCGAGCATCTTCTTCGTGTCCGTGGTCACCGTCATCAGCGGCTTGCAGATGTTCGACTACGTGCTGCTGATGCTCGGCCGGTCCAACCCGGCCCTCGCCGACAGCAAGACCATCGCCTACCTGTTCTACGAGTACGTCTTCCTCGACCACGAGCAGGGCATGGGCTGCGCCATCGCGGTCGTCCTCACCGTGGCACTGCTCCTGCTGACGGCAGTTCAGTTCCGGGTCCAGAAGCGGTGGGTCCACTATGCGTAGCCAACGACTGTGGCCGGTCCACGTGCTGCTCGCCGTCGGCGCCGCCGCGATGGTCGCCCCGTTCCTGTGGCAGCTGCTCACCTCCTTGCAGACCCTCGGCGAGGCGACCCATGTCCCGCCCACCTTCCTGCCAGGCTGGCGCTGGTCCAACTACGCGGAGGTGTTCACGAGCATGCCGTTCCTGCGGCAGTTCCTGAACACCGTCGTCATCACCGTGGTCCGCGTCGCCGCGCAGCTGCTGTTCTGCTCCATGGCCGCCTACGCCTTCGCACGGCTGCGCTTCCCGGGCCGTGACGTGCTCTTCCTGGTCATGCTCTCGGTGCTGATGGTGCCCAGCCAGGCCTACCTGCTGCCGCAGTACCAGATCCTGATGCACCTCGGCCTGCTGAACACCCTCACCGGCATCGTGCTGCCCGGCCTGTTCAGCGCCTTCGGCACCTTCATGCTGCGGCAGTTCTTCCTCTCCCTGCCCTTGGACGTGGAGGAGGCCGCCCGGCTCGACGGCGCGGGGCCCGTGCGGATCTTCTGGTCCGTGATGCTGCCGCTCGCCAAGCCCGGCCTGATCTCGCTCGGCGTGCTGACCGTGCTGTGGTCCTGGAACGACCTGCTGTGGCCGCTGGTCGTCACCAGCGACGCCGGCCGGATGCCGCTCTCGGTGGGCCTCGCCACGCTCCAGGGCGAGCACGTCACCGACTACCCCGTGCTGATGGCCGGTTCGCTGCTGGCGAGCCTGCCGATGATCGTCATGTTCCTCGTCTCGCAGCGCCGGATCACCGAGGGCATCGCCTTCACCGGATCCAAGTGACGTGTGGACGAATTTTGCTGAAAGGAACTCAGTGACCCTGCAAGACGTGCGCCTCGGTGTCATCGGTCTCGGCCTGCGTCTCTCGCTCGCCCTCGCCGCCCACCGTCCGGGCCACGGCAGCGTGGTGGCGGCCGTGTGCGACAACGACCCCGAGGCGCTGCGGCGCGGCCTCGACCGCCTCGACTGGATCAAGCCCGAGGACGCGGTCGCGGACTACCGGCACCTGCTCGACCGCGCCGACCTCGACGCGATCCTCGTGGTCACCCCCGACGACACCCACGAGGCCGTCGCCGTCGACTGCCTGCGCGCCGGCAAGGCCGTCTACCTCGAGAAGCCCATGCACATCACCGTCGAGGGCTGCGACGCCATCCTGCGCACCGCCTACGAGACCGGCGCGCGCCTCTACGTCGGCCACAACATGCGGCACATGGGCGTGGTGCGCAGGATGCGCGAGGTCATCGCGCGCGGGGACATCGGCGAGCCCAAGACCGTCTGGGTGCGCCACTTCGTCTCCTACGGCGGCGACTTCTACTTCAAGGACTGGCACGCCGAACGCAGCCGCACCACCGGCCTGCTGCTGCAGAAGGCCGCCCACGACCTCGACGTCATCCACTGGCTGGCCGGAGGCTACACCGAACGCGTCAACGCCTTCGGCTCGTTGATGCTCCACGGAGACCTCCCGCGCCGCGCCCCGGGCACTCCGCGCCCGGAGAACTGGCTCAAGGAGTACGAGTGGCCGCCCACCGCCCGCACGGGCCTCAACCACCACGTCGACGTCGAGGACGTCTCGGTGATGAACATGCGGCTGGACAACGGCGTCCTCGCCGCCTACCAGCAGTGCCACTTCAGCCCCGACTACGTCCGCAACTACACCGTCATCGGCACGGAGGGACGTCTGGAGAACTTCGGCGACGAGGCGGGCGCGGAGGTCCGGGTCTGGAACACCGGCCCCACCCGCTACCGGGCTGACGGCGACATCAGCTACCGCGTCCCGGACGTGGAGGGCACTCACGGGGGGAGTGACACTGCCATCCTCGCCGAGTTCGCCCGCTTCGTCCGCGAGGGCGGCCCGACGGACACCTCGCCGCTCGCCGCCCGCATGAGCGTCGCCGCCGGTTACATGGCCACGATGTCGCTGCGGGACGGCGGGCGTCCGTACGACATCCCGCCGCTGGCCCCCGAGCTGGCCGCGTACTTCGGGAACGCCCAGCAGCGGGAGCAGTGGCGGTAGCCAGCGGTAGCGGGGGCGGGAGGCCGGGCGTGGCCGTGCACGTCCAGTAGCGTGGACCCACGTCGACGAGGGGAGCGAGCCGCGATGCCGCAGACGGAGCCCGTTGGGCCGACGGAGCCGACGCGGGCGCGGCACGCCCTGCTGGCGGTGCACGCCCACCCGGACGACGAGTCGCTGTGGACCGGCGGCCTCCTCGCCCGTGCCGCGGACGCGGGACGCCCCACCGCCGTCGTCACCTGCACGGACGGGGAGCTCGCCGGCGGCGGCTCCTTCGCCGCGCCCGGCACCCGCACCAAGGAGTGGACCGAGGCCCTCGAGGTCCTCGGCGTCACCTCCTCGGCGATGCTGCCCTACCGCGACTCGGGCCGTCGCGGCCAGGGGCCCGGCTCCCTGTGCGCGGCGCCGTTCGACGACGTCGTCGCCGACCTCGTCGAGCGGATCCGCGCGTTGCGCCCGACCGCCGTCGTCACCTACGACGCGGCGGGCGTCTCCGGGCACCTCGACCACATCCGCGTCCACCGCGCCACCCTTGCGGCCGTCGAGGCCGCGGCGGTCCCCTTCCTGCTGCCCTCGCACGGCCCGGCGTGGGCCGTGGAGTCGGTCTGGCTGGTCACCGCCCCGTCCTCGCTGGTCGGCCACGCGGCCGCGATCGGCCTCGCGCCGGCGGACGTCCCCTCCACCCCGGACGAGCGCATCGCCGTCCCGCTCGACGTCCGCCCGTGGCTGGCCATCAAGTGGGCGGCCCTGCGCTGCCACGCCTCCGAGTTCGACCGCGGCGCGAGCGTTTCGGCATTCGCCGACCCCGCGCTGCGCCAACTCGGCCTCGGCACCGAGTACTTCCTCCACCGCCCCGGCCCGGGCGCGCCAACGGGGGCCGGGGTGCCTTCGCTCTGACGCCACGAAGTCGAGCTCCGGGTCGAACACCGCGTGCACGTGCGGGAGCTGCGTCGGCAGAGCGAGCCTGGTGAGCGGCTCCCGTGAGCGCGAGGCGTGTCGAGCCGCGGCCGGCGTACCCGCCTCTGCCGCCGTGGGAGTGGCCGTCGCCGGGCGTACGGATAGGGTCCGATGCATGAACCGGGCGGCCCGCTGTCCTTTTTCGTGGCGGGTATGCGTCAGAGGTGGGCCGGGGGTTCCGGCGGGGTGTCGCCGAGGAGCCAGCGGGCGCCCGGGCCGTGGGTGGCGGCGGTGTCGTCCGGGTTGTAGAGGGCGCACGTCTTCAAGGACAGGCAGCCGCAGCCCACACAGCCGCCCAGCTTGCGGCGCAGGAGCTGGAGTTCGGCGATCTGGTCGTCGATGCGACGCTGCCAGGCGCGGGCGACCGGGGCCCACTGGGCGGCGGTCGGCGCACGGTCGTCGGGCAGGCGGGCGAGCGCCTGACCGGCCTCGTCCAGCGACAGTCCCACCCGCTGCGCCGCGCGCACGAAGGCGAGGCGGCGCAGCATCGCCCGGTGGTAGCGGCGCTGGCCGCCCACCGTGCGCTCCGAGGAGATCAGGCCGAGCTCCTCGTAGTAGCGCAGGGCGGACGTGGCCAGCCCGCTACGCGCGGCCAGCTCGCCGATCGTCAGCCGGTCCGCCGACTGGGTCATGGGGTCCGTCTCCCGGAGTTCGCCGCTTACCTCAAGCGTGCTTGAAGTCTCACCCTACTGCGGCGACAGACCCCCGGAGAAAGCCGGCCCATGCCCTACGGGCGGGCGTAGGGCCGGGTCATGACCTCGGCTGCTCGGACGCCTGGAGGTGCTGCTGGGTATGGGACATCGGGGGTGTTTCTCCGGTCTCGGGGTGTGAAGGGCGCCGATACGGGCGCCGATACGGGCGCAGGGGGCTGAGACGCGGAGTGGGGGAAGGCCGCGTGCCCGCCTCGGGCTCACACCGAGGCCGGGAGCCTCACTCGTGTGTGGCCCATGGCCGACCCGGCAGTCACCTGTCCGACCTGAGTGACCGTCACCGGCGCGGACAACACGATTCACCGGCCAGCCGGTGCGCGTCCTAGAAGAAGCCGTGGAACGGGAGCACGGACAGCACGGCTCCGGCCAAAGCCGCCAGGACGCCGGCCCGAACGCCGCCCCAGCCGTGCGCGGCGGGCAGCGAGCGGGCGGGCGCGCTCAGACGCGTCTCCGACGGCGCGCTGTCGATCCTCGCCAGTGCGACCTGTCCGGCGAAGGCCGCCGGAGGGCGAGGGTGGACCCGGACCTCCCAGGGGTGCGCGCGGTCCTGGTCCACCACGACCGTGCGGCCGACCCGGAAGTCGTCCAGGTCCATCAGGTTCACCACCGCAGTGGCGTCGACGCGGCACCCGGGCCGGTCCTCCGGCGCGACGGTGAGGTCGAGGCGCAGCGGAACGTCGGGACCGTCCCCGACCGCGCGGACGGACTCGATCCGCGCCATGACGGTCTCCCACTGCGGCGGTTCGACGGCGCCGGCCGCCGCTGCCAGTCGCCTGCGTCGGCCCGCCAGGAGGAGGGCGAACGCGGCGATGCCCGTCCACGGCGCCAGGTTCGCACCGACGACGATCAGCGTCACGCTCCAGCCGGTGTCGTCGGCCAGGATGCCGGCCACGATCCCCCCGGCCTCGACACCCAGCACGACGCACAGCAGCAGCCCCACCCAGTACACCGCGTGTCCCTTCCCCCCGGCCGCTCTGGCCGGCGTGCGCAGCCTACTGGTGCCGGGCGGACCGCGGTGCCGACCGGCTCGGCGGCCCGACCCACGTCAGATCCAGTCGCGCTTCCTGAAGCCCAGGTAGAGCAACACGGAGATCACGATCATGGACCCGGTGGAGGTGAGGAAGCCCCACTCCCGGCCGAAGCCGGGGTAGGGGACGTTCTGCCCGTAGAAGCCCGTGATCGCGGTCGGGACGGCGATGATGGCGGCCCAGCTGGTGACCTTCTTCATGATCATGTTCATGCGGTTGCCCTGGACGGTGAGGTTCGTCTCCATGATGGAGCCGACCAGGTCGCGCAGTGACTCGGTCCATTCGGTGGCTCGCAGGACGTGGTCGTAGACATCCTGGTAGTAGGGGATCATCGGCTCGGCGACGATGTGCAGATCGCGGCGGAGCAGGGAGTTCACGACCTCCCGCATCGGCAGCACCACCCGGCGCAGATGCACCAGGGTCTTGCGCAGCTCGAACGAGCGGCGCTGCACCTCCTGGATCTGTCGGCGGCCCTCCTCGAACAGCAGGTCCTCCAACTGCTCCAGTCGGTCGTCGAGATCCTGTACGGCGGCGAAGTGACCGTCCACCACGAGATCGAGCAGCCCGTACAGCAGGAACCCCACCCCGTAGCGGGCCAGCTCCGGGGAGTCGTCCCACCGGGCGACGACCTCCTCGATGTCGAGCCGGTCGTCCGGCCGGACGGTGATCAGTGCGTTGGCGGTGATGAACACCGAGATCTCGCTGGTGCTCAGACCGTCGCCGTCCGGCTCGGCGCGGACCGCATAGGTGCTCAGGAAGGCGTGTGTGCGGTACCGGTCCAGCTTGGGGCGCTGGTGCTCGTGGCGGGCGTCCTCGACGGCCAGCTCGTGCAGCCCGAACTCCTCGGAGATCATGGCGAAGTCCTCCGGTGTGGGCGCGCACAGGTCCAGCCACACCACCGCGTCGGGATCGCCGACGTAGTCGGAGATGTCCTCGGAGGGAAAGTCCTCCAGGACGAGATTGCCGTCCCGGTACAGCCGAGTCCTTGCCATACGGCCACGATACGGGCGCGGGCCGCCCCCGGAGGGCGTCCTGATCAGAGCGTCGGTCTCGTGAGCGCTGAAGTCACTCCGACGGGGTTTGGCATGATGCCCGGATGATCGTTCCGATACCCCCTGTCGTTCCCGAGGGCCTGATGGGCGGCAGCGACCAGCCCGTCTTCGGCCTGGCCTGCGGCCTCGAGCTGCGTCCGTGGCGTGCCGACGACGCGCAGGTTCTCACGGACGCGTGCCAGGACCCGGACGTCCAGCACTGGAACCGCCCAGGGCGCCTGTCACTGCCCGACGCGCGGGCCCGGATCGCCCGCTGGGAGAAGCGTTGGCGGGACGAAGCGGCTGCGATCTGGGCGATCGCGGAGCACGGAGCGGGCGGCGCGGTGGGCCTGATCGGTCTGGGCGATGTCGATCTGAGAGGCGGGAGCGCCGAGTTCCTCTACTGGCTCCTCCCGGCCGGCCGCGGCCGGGGAGCGATGGTCGACGCGGTTCTCCGCGTCAGTCGCTGGGCGCTGGACGACCTCGGGCTGCATCGCCTCCGGATCACCCACTCCGTCGCCAACGCCGCCTCGTGCCGGGTGGCGGAGACGGCCGGCTTCGCCTTGGAGGGGACGATGCGCAGCGCCCTCCTCCACCAGGACGGCTGGCACGACGAACATCTCCACGCGCGTGTTCGAGGTGACGCCTGGCCGGAGTGATGACCTGCGCAGCGTCGACCGCCGTCTGCGGATGCACGGGCGGGGTGCCGACTTGACCTCAAGTGCGCTTGAAGTTGCACCCTCATGCCATGACGTTGACCACGGCAGATGCCGACACCCGCACGCTGTACGCCTTCGATGACCTGGCTGGGCTGATGGGCCGGATGGCCGGCGCCGACAAGCACGGGCCGGCCGCGAGTTCCACCCTGGACGTGCTCTGGGTCCTGTACGACCGGGTGCTGCGGGTTGTGCCGGAGGGCGCGGAGGATCCGGGGCGGGACCGGTTTCTGCTGTCGAAGGGCCACGGGCCGATGGCCTACTACGCGGTGCTCGCCGCCAAGGGGTTCATCGCGCCGGAGCAGTTGGAGACCTTCGGCGACTACGACTCGCCGCTGGGCCACCACCCCGACCGGACACTGATCCCGGGAGTGGAGATCGGCAGCGGCTCGCTCGGCCACGGGCTGCCGCTCGGGGTCGGGACCGCGCTGGGGCTGCGGGCGCAGGGGCTGCTGGACCCCGCCGTGTGGGTCCTGACCGGTGACGCCGAGCTGGACGAGGGAAGCAACCACGAGGCGATCGCCTACGCCGGCGCGGCCGGGCTGGACCGGCTGCACACCGTCGTGATCGACAACCAGTCCGCCACGCACGGCTGGTACGGCGGGATCGCCTCGCACTTCGCCGCCGCGGGCTGGTCGACGGCGACCGTCGACGGACGCGACCACGCCGTGCTGTTCGAGGCGTTCACCCGGCCGCATCCGGGACGGCCGCACGCGGTCGTCGCCGTCGTCGAGCCCAAGAACTGAACCGACCGGGGGAGTCCTGCCATGACCACTATCACCGACGCGACCATGCGTGACCGTTTCATCTCCACCGCGAGCGCCCTCCTGGACGAGGACCCGCGCCTCGCGGTCGTGCTGGCCGACATCTCCGCCACCGGCTTCGACGCGGCGGCCGCTGCGCACCCCGACCGTGTGATCAACGTCGGGATCCGTGAGCAACTGCTGGTCAGCGCGACCGGTGGCCTCGCGCTGACCGGGCTCCGCCCGATCGCGCACACCTTCGGCAGCTTCCTCGTCGAGCGGCCCTTCGAGCAGGTCAAGCTGGACCTCGGTCATCAGGGCGTCGGCGCGGTCCTGGTCAGCGCGCTCGGCTCGTTCGACTGGCCGGCCGGGGGCCGCACCCACATGTCCCCGGCCGACGTGGCCCTGCTCGACACGCTGCCCGGCTGGACCGTCCACGTCCCCGGGCACCCGGACGAGGCGGAGCTGCTGCTGCGCGACGCGGCCGCCGCCGACGGGCTCGTCTACGTGCGCCTGTCCCTGCAGCGCAACCCCAGGCCCGGCCGGTCACGCCCGGCCGGTTCCTGACCGCCCGTGAGGGACGAGGCGGGCCGGTGGTGATCGCGGTCGGGCCGGTGCTCGACGACGTGCTGGCCGGGGTCGAGGGCGTGGACGCGACGGTGCTCTACGCCTCGACGGTCCGCCCGTTCGACTCCGCGGCCCTGCGGGCCGCCCTCGCGGACCGGGGGAGCGGGAGCGCGGACGTGGTCGTCGTCGAGCCCTACCTCGCGGGCACCTCGACGCCGTTCGTCGCGGAGGCCCTCGCCGACCGGCCGCACCGCGTCCTGGGTCTCGGCGTCTCGCGCCAGGAGCTGCGGCACTACGGGACGATGCAGGAGCACATCGCCGCCCACGGCCTGGACGCCCGTTCCCTCCGGGAGCGGATCAGCGCGTGGGCGAGCCCGCAGGGCCTGTCCGCCCGGCCCTGGTAGCCGTCCTACCCCTGGTAGCCGCTGCCGTTGCGGCGGCCTCGCCAGCGCGCGAGGAAGTCGCCGACGCTGCCGAGATCGTCGCGCAGCGCGGGGGGCACCAGCGCACGCGGGCGATTGAAGCGCCAGACGATCCCGGTGAGCACCGCCGCGACGACGGCCACCAGGAAGAACAGCAGCACGACGAGAGCGAGCAGCGTCGCCGGGGCTCCGTGGAGGTGGTCGTAGCCCGCGGTGAGCACCACGAGCCCGAACGACGAGTCCAAGGCGACGGTCATGGGGACCACCGTCCGGAGCTGGCTGCGCCGCTGGCGCTCGGACCAGGAGGCGGGAGTGCGCAGGGCGGCCTCCGGCGCTCCGTTCCAGCGCCGTCGCGCCACCGTGTACGTCCGGGCGACGAAGGCCACCCACAGCAGCATCCACAGTACCCAGAAGCCCACGTGGCTCTCCCCCCTGAAAGCACGTCAGTGCGCCGAGTATGGGCCGCTTTCGGGCTGTGGGCCAGAGGGGAGGTGACGGCTGCGCGCGTCAGCGCCTGGTGAGGCGCATGAGGAACCAGACCAGCGCCGCCGCGGCGACCAGCAGGCCGCCGGAGAGCAGTGCGGCGACGTTCAGCCCGTGGACGAACGACTCCTGTGCCGCGCGCAGCAGGTTCCCGCCCTCGGCGGCCGGGAGGGCGCGGGAGGACTCGACCGCGCCGCCGAGCGAGTTACGGGCCGCTTCGGAGCTGCCCGCCGGGAGGCCGGACCGGTAGATCGCCGTGGTCACGGTGCCGACCAGGGCGATGCCGAGGGCCGTGCCCAGCTCGTACGCCGTCTCGGAGACGGCGGAGGCCGCGCCGGCCTTGGCGGCCGGGGACGCGTCCAGCACCATCGTGGTGGACAAGGCGTACACGGTGCCCTCGACCATGCCGATCGCCGTGAACGCGATGCCGATCACCAGGTAGGGCGTCGTGGCGTCCAGCCAGCCGAGCACGCCGATGCCGAGGCCCATCGCCAGCAGCGCGCCCGCCAGGGCGCGGCGGTGGCCGGCGCGCGCGGCGAGCCACGCGGCGACCAGCGCGCCGAGCGTGGACCCGGCGAACGCCGGCATGTCGGCGAGACCGGCCATCAGCGGCGAGTAGCCGCGGACCAGCTGGAAGTACTGGGCCAGGAAGAAGACGACGCCGGAGAGCCCGATCAGGGCGATCAGCGCGGCCAGCACGGCCGCCGTGAACCGGCGGTTGGCGAAGAGCCGCACGTCCAGCAGCGGCATGGGCAGCCGCAGCTGGCGGCGCCAGAACGTGGTCAGGCAGGCGACGCCGAGGACGCCGGCGAGCCAGACGTCCGGCCGGGCCAGGCCCTCGACCGCGCCCTCCTTGACGGCGTAGACCGCGCCGATGATGCCGACCAGCGACAGTCCCACGCTCGGCAGGTCCCACGCGCCCGGCTTCGGGTCGCGGGACTCGGGCAGCAGGCGGGTGCCCAGAACCAGCAGCACCAGCACCAGCGGCACGTTGATCAGGAAGACGGATCCCCACCAGAAGTGCTCCAGCAGCACGCCGCCCAGCAGCGGACCGGCCGCGGCGCCGGCGGTCGCCGCGGCGCCCCAGATGCCGATGGCGCGGGCGCGCTCGCGGTCGTCGGGGAAGAGAGTCCGGATCAGCGACAGCGTGGACGGCATGATCGTCGCGCCGGCGACGCCCAGCAGGGCGCGGGCGGCGATCAACCAGCCGGCGCTCGGGGCGTAGGCGGCCAGCAGGGAGGCGACGCCGAAGGCGGCGGCGCCGAGCAGCAGCAGCTTCCGGCGGCCGACGCGGTCGCTGAGTGAGCCCATGCTCACCAGCAGGCCGGCGATCACGAAGGAGTAACTGTCGCCGATCCAGAGCAACTGCGGCGCGGAGGGGTTGAGGCTCTCGCTGATGAAGGGCAGCGCGAGGACCAGCACGGTGGCGTCGACGGCCACCAGGAGCACGGCCAGGACGAGGACCGCGAGCGCGGTCCAGCGGGTGCGCGGGCTGCCCGCGGGCGCACCCGGGCGGTTATATCGGTAGGCGGAGGTGGTCTGCGGTACGGTCATGTCCGTGGTCATCGAAGGGTTCTCGGTCCTGGTTCGCGGGGAGGCGTGGTGAGCGGGGGATCAGCTGCCGGAACCGGGATGGTCCCGGCGGACCGCGCCGCCGAGGAAGAGCTCGGTCAGCGCACGGGTGCTCTCGCGGTGGGCGAGGCGTCCGTCCTGGACGGCCCAGCCGACGCCCGCGAGGAGGTCGAAGAACGCCTCGCTGAGCCAGGAGGCGGGCAGTTCGATCCGGAACGCGCCCGCCTGCTGGCCGCGCAGGAAGAGCGCGGCGACGCGGGCGTCGACCCGGTCCCAGGCGTCGTTGATCGCGTCCTCGTCGAAGAGCCGGCTCTCGCCGGAGATGAAGGCGACGAGCTGTGCGTGCGGAATCAACGCGTCCGCGAGACGCCGGACCGCTGCGACGGGGTCGCCCTCGTCGACGGTGGCGACGTCCAGGGCCGCCTCCATCCGCGCCAGGGCGAGCGCGCCGATCTCGTGGATCAGCGCCTCGCGGCCGGGGAAGAGGCGGTGCAGGGTGGCCCGGCTGATGCCGGCGGCGCGCGCGATCTCGTCCATCGCCGCGGTGGGCTGCCGTGAGAGCAGCCCGACGGCGGCGAGGAGGACGGATTCGCGATCGGTGGCCATGCTTCAAGGATATATCAACTGAGACAGTCTTGTCTCATCAGATATTCAGTTGTCTTGTGAACGAGTCGCCCAGACGGACCCGCCCCGGCCTCAGGACCTGCGCATACACCCCCACACAGGGCTCGGCGGGCCGTCCCGGCAGGGCGGGCACGCGATGGTGGACGGACGGGACGCGCAGCGTGTCCGGATCACGCGGGAGCGGACCGTGCGCCAGCGTCGGCACCGCGCAGCGCGGGGTCGACGCGACGACGCGCAGCACCAACTCGGGCCCCACCCGCCACTCCCGCCCGGCCCAGGCGTGTTCGGCGAACGGCCCCTCGCCGGTGTCCAGCACCAGGTTGGGCCGAAACCGCTCCGCCTCCACCCGCCCGCGTGCGCTCAACGCGCCGATCCGGGCCAGCGTCGCCGTGGTCACCAGATGCAGCGGCGCGAAGTCGAAGAACGTGCCCGGGGGCGCGGCCGACCCGAAGGCCACGACATCCGCGTCCACCTCGGCCGCCTCGCCGTCGCGCAGCACCTGCTCGGGACGGGCGCGGTCCAGGCACGCGCCGACCGGCGGCGTGTCGATCAGCGTGACCGACCGGCGGAGGGCCGCGGAGAGCAGCGCGTCGGCGGCCGGGTCCCCGGCGTCCCACGCGGACGCGTCGTCGTGGCGCCGGATCCGCACCGCGGGCCCCTCGGCGAGCGTCGCGCGGAACGACAGCAGGCCCCGCCAGAGCCGTGGCTGCTTTGCGCTGGCCACCTTGCCCGTCGCGAGGTCGAGAACCGCCAGCCGCCGGTCGCCGTCCAGCCCGCGCTCGGTCACGGCGGCCTCGTCCAGGGCCTCGCCCAGCATCGACTTCACCGGATAGCGCCACAGCGCGGCGACCGTGCAAAGGGCTGTCGCGGAGTCGGGGGAGGCGCTCGTCACCGCAGGCCCGTCCGGTGTGCCGCGTCCAGCGCGGCGAGCTCCCGCGCGGACAGACGCAACCCGGCGGCCGCGACGTTGGCCTCCAGATGGCCCGGGTCTCCCGTACCCGGAATGGCCAGCACATGTGGGCCCTGATGCAGCGTCCACGCAGTCCGGAGCTGGGCGGTGCTGACGCCGTGGTCGCGGGCGACCGCCTGGAGCGCCTCTGGCTCGGGGCCGCCCGCACCCCGCTCCCCTCCGGCGCCCGCGATCGCGTAGAAGGGGACGAAGGCGATGCCCTGCTCGCCGCAGGCACGCAGGAGTTCGTCCTGTTCGGCGGTGGCCGCGCCGAGGCCGAACCGGTTCTGCACGCAGACCACCGGCGCGATCGCCTGGACCTCCTTCAGGTGGTGCGGGCGGACGTTGGACAGGCCCAGGTGGCGGATCAGCCCCTGCTCCCGCAGGTCCGCCAGCACGCCGAAGCGCTCGGCGATCGGGGCGTCGCCGAGGATCCGCAGGTTCACCACGTCGAGGTGGTCGCGGCCGAGCTGGCGCAGGTTCTCCTCCACCTGGCCGCGCAACTGCGCCGGACCGGCGTGATCGGTCCACGCGCCGGACGGGTCCCGGCCGGGCCCGACCTTGGTGACGACGACGAGGCCGTCCCGGTAGGGGGCCAGGGCACGGTTGATCAACTCGTTGGCGCTGCGGGTGGCGGAGAAGTAGAACGCCGCGGTGTCGATGTGGTTCACGCCGAGCTCGACGGCTCGCCGCAGGACCCGGATCGCCTGGTCCCGGTCGCGCGGCGGGGAGTCGGGATGAAAGGCCGCACCGGTCTGTGGCAGGCGCATGGCGCCCAGGCCGATCCGGTTGACGGTGAGGTCGCCGAGCGTCCAGATCCCGGCCGCGGCGGCGGGGAGCGAGTCGGCGGCCGGGGTCGTGGTTGTGTTCTCTGTGGTCACGCCGGGAATGATCGCCGCCTGGTCGGGCGGCCGCCATCGATTAAGCGGCCGTGCCGTCGCCAAGATGCCGCCCCTGCGGCGGAGGCCCGCTGACGCGGCCCCCGTGGCCCCAACCCTCGGCTCTCAAGCCTCGGCCTTCAGCCCTCGGCCCTCAGTCCTCCGTCATCGCCCGATAGAGCCGCCGCAGGGCGCGGTCCAGCGGACGGCCGTGCAGGGTGAGCCCCGTCGGGCCCAGCTCGTCCAGGGCGGGTGCGGCGGTGAGCTCGTCACCGCCCGGAGGCGGGTAGGGGGCCGGCTCCGTCCAGAAGCCCGTCGGGGTCGGCGTGAGCGGCTCCGGGCCGGACGGGCTCGGCGTGCGGCGCAGGTGGGCGAGGACCCGGACGCGGTCGCGGCCGCGCCAGCGCAGCAGCAGGAACGGGTCCTGGTCGAAGACCAGGGCGAGCGCACCGAGCAGCGCCGCGACGTGTCGGCACACCGCGCCGTCCGGCCCCCCGGTGCGCCCGCAGGCGCAATCGAGGGTGAGCTCCGTCGCCCGCGCGGGCAGCAGCGGCAGGCCGACCCGGGCCAGCAGCCCGTCCGTGTCCGGCGGGAGCTCGTCGGCGAGCAGGCGGCGGCGCACCGGGAGCAGGGCCTCCTCCGCCAGCCGCCACTGGTCGGCGTCGAAGACGGCGAGGTCCGCCCACACGTCCACGCCGCCGACCCGGGCCCGCGCCGAACCCGGCGTCACGGACACCTCCCGCACCTGCGCCGAACCGCCCGCCTCCCGCATCTGCGCCGCGTACAGGCCGATGCCCAGGGACTCGACGCGGGCCAGGAACCGCTCCGACCACGGCAGCATGCTCACAGCTCGCTCACCGCCTCCTCTGCCAGGGACAGCACGTCCGCCAGCGCGTCGGGGGACAGCGCCGTCAGCACCTCCAGCACGCCCGCGTCGGCCGGCAGGCCCTCGCCGATCACGGCGTCGGCCAGCGCCCGCTTGGCGGTGAGGAGTTCGTCCACCCGCTCCTCGACGGTGCCCACGCACACCAGCCGCCGCACCTGGACGTCCCGGCGCTGGCCGATCCGGAAGGCACGGTCGGTGGCCTGCTCCTCGACCGCCGGGTTCCACCAGCGGTCCAGGTGCACCACCTGGTTGGCGGCCGTCAGGTTGAGGCCGGTGCCGCCCGCCTTGAGCGAGAGCAGGAAGACGGACGGCTCCCCGTCCTCCTGGAACGCGTCCACCAGCGCGCGCCGTTCGGGCTCGGGCACGCCGCCGTGCAGGAACCGCACCCGGCAGCCGAGGCGGCGGCGCAGGTAGGGCTGGAGCAACTTGCCGAACTGCGCGTACTGGGTGAAGCAGAGCGTGGTGTCGCCCTCCGCGAGCGCCTGCTCCAGGATCTCCTCCAGCAGCGCCACCTTGCCGGAGCGGCCCGCGACGCGCACCGCGCCGCCGCGCGCGCCCTCCCCGGTGAAGAGCGCCGGATGGTCGCATACCTGTTTGAGGCGGGTCAGCGCGGCGAGCACCGAGCCGCGCCGCTCCAGATCCCGCGTGTAGCCGAACCCCTTGATCCGCTGGAGCAGCCGGGTGACGACGGCGCGGTAGAGCGCGGCCTGCTCCACCGTCAGATTGCACAGCACCGTCATCTCCTGCTTGCGCGGCAGCTCCGCCGCGATCGCCGGATCGGTCTTGACGCGGCGCAGCACGAACGGCTCGGTACGGCGGCGCAACAGCGCCGTGGCGCGCTCACTGGCGTTGCGCTCGATGGCGACGGAGTACCGCTCCTTGAACTGCTCCGCCGTGCCGAACAGGCCCGGGTTCGCGAAGTCGAGCAGCGAGTGCAGATCCGCCAGGCGGTTCTCCACCGGCGTGCCGGTGAGCGCGACGCGGTGCGTGGCGGGCAACGCCCGTACCGCGCGGGACTGGAGCGTCGCGGCGTTCTTCAGATGCTGGGCCTCGTCGGCGACCACCCGGTGCCAGGCGACGGCGCGCAGCGCGGTGAAGTCGCGGGCCGCCAGGCCGTAGGTGGTGAGCACGACGTCCGCGCCGAGCGCGGCCTCGCGCACCCGCGCCGCGCCGCCGCGCCGGGCGCCGTGGTGCACGTGCACGCGCAGCATGGGCGCGAAGCGCGCACACTCCCGCTCCCAGTTGCCGAGCAGGGACATCGGCACCACGACGAGCGTCGGCGCGCCCGGAGGGGCGCCGGTGCCGCCCGCGTACTCGGCCGCGAGCAGGGCGAGCGTCTGCACGGTCTTGCCGAGGCCCATGTCGTCGGCGAGCACCCCGCCGAGGCCCAGCCGGGCGAGCTGCGCGAGCCAGGCCACGCCGTCGTGCTGGTAGGGACGCAGCTCGGCGGTGAAGCCCTCGGGCAGGGGGACGGGCGCGGGCGCACCGGCCGCCGTGGTGCTCCCGCTTCCGTCCGCGCTCCCGCCCTCGGTTCCGTCCTCGCTTCCGCCGGAGAGGCGGGTGATCAGCTCCCGCAGCCGGCCCTCGACCTCGACGGCGAGGACCGGCAGCCCCGCGGGCTCGCGCGCGTCCAGCATCAGCCCGAGCACCTCGGACACGGCCATCTCCCCGGAGCCCTCGCGGGAGAGGAACGCCGTGGCCGCGGCGAGCCGCTCCGGATCGGCCACGACCCAACGGCCGCGCAGCTGGACGAGGGTGTCCTTCGCGTCCGTCAGCAGCGCCAGCTCCTCGACGGTCAGCGGCTCGCCGCCGAGGGCGAGCTGCCACTGGAAGGCCAGCAGCTCGTCGCGACCGACCGTGCTCTCCTGCTCGACCACGCCCGCCTGCGCCGGTCGCGCTGCCAACAGCAGCCCGAGCGAGGGGGGCTCACGCCACCAGGACGGCAACAGCACCTCGAACCCCGCCTCGGCGAGCCGGGGCGCGGCGTCCCGCAGGAAGGTGAGGGCCTCCGACCGGTCCAGCCACCGGCCCTGCGGCCGGCCCTCGTCGGCGAGGACGGCCACCAGCGGATGCGTGCGCGCGGCGCGCCGCAGCTCCAGCACGAACAGGCCCTCCGGCGCCGGGACCGTCTCCGCCAGCACCTCGGCCCCCGCGCGACCGGCCCACAGGTCCTCGGCGGTGACGACCTGCGAGGGCTCGTCGGCTGGGGAGAGGAGCAGCTCCAGCCACCAGCGGTCCTCGTCCTCCTCGGCCTGCCCGAACGGCTCGACCAGCCGGAAGCCCAGCCGCAGCCCGCTGCCTGAGGCGCCCTCACCCGGCGCGCGCCAGCGGCGCAGGCGCTCGGCCAGCGCCCGCCAGCGCTCGGCCGGGCCCGGCAGCGCGCCCTCCTCGGCGCACAGCGCGGCGACGAGCGCCGCGACGTCCCCGCCCTGCCCTGGCTCGACCGGCACCGAGGCGAGCCGTGCCCGCGTCTCCTCGTCGACGAGCACCCCGAGCAGCTCCTCCGCCAGGGCCCCGGCCCCGCGCCGCGCCCCGGCCTCCGCCCGGCACACATGCGGACACGCGGCCACCAGCCCCGCCAGCTCCCCCAGATCCGCCCCCTGCGGCGCCGCCACCCACCGCGCATACGCACGCGCCGGCCCGTCGGCTCCGCCGACGGGGCCGTGGGGCAGGTCGCCGCTGGGGGAGCTCGCGGTGAGGCTTGCGGCGGCTACCGGTCCTTGGGCGGGGCCGGAGGCCGGCTGCGCGGCCGGGCCGTGGTCGTCCGGGGAGCCGGAGGGGGTGCGACCCCGTAGCGTGACCGCGGGGAGGACCCGGCCGCGGCCGGAGAGGCGCCAGGCGAGGTCGTGGAGGGCGGTGAGCCAGCGCAGGGACGCGCCGTAGGCGGCCTCGACCGGGCCCAGGCCCGGGAGGTCGGGGTGGACCGCCTGGCGGTCGGGGGAGTGGAGCGCGCCGAGAAGCTGCGCGGCCTGGCCCGGGGTGAAGAGCAGACTCGGGACCCGCCACGGCGTCAGCCGCGCCGCGGCGCGGCGTTCGTGGGCCGAGGGGAAGGCGATCTCCGGAGAGGGGAGCGGCGCGCCCTCGGCGGTGGGGAGCAGCAGGCGGGTGTCGTCCTCCGCCGCCTGCTCGGTGAGCCAGGCGAGGCCGGGCCCCACGGCCGACAGCAGCGCGCGCAGTGCGGCGGGGGGACAGGCGAAGGGGTGCAGGCCCGCCTCGGCGTCCGGCGGGGCGATCGGGCGGGCGGCGTCCTCCGCCCAGAGCGCGAGGCGCCGGTCCGCGCGCCAGATGCCGTGCAGCGCGAACATCGCCTCACCCGCTCCCGGTCTGCCGGGGGACGGCTGCTCCGTCCACCTCCGACCTGCAGCCTAAGCGGGGCCACCGACAGAATCCGCACCGCCGGAGCCGCGACGGGGGCACGGCGCCGGCGGTGTCCGCGCGTCGGGCTCCGGCAAGAGAGCCCGACGCGCAATCAGCTCTGGTTGTAGAAGCCGGAGTCGTCCGAGGCGTTGTCGATGACCACGACCTCGATCTCGGGGGGCGCCAGCAGGAAGACCCGGCGGGCGATCCGCTCCATCGTGCCGCGTGTGCCGAAGACCAGGCCGGAGGCGAAGTCGATCAGGCGCTTCGCGTCCGGATCGGCCATCTGGCTGAGATCCATGATCACCGGGGTGCCGACGCGGACGTGCTCGCCGATCTCACGGGCGGACTCGAAGCCGGTCGGGCGGACCTGGGTGATCTTGGGGGACAGCGGTGCCGCGTCGGGCTCCGGGGAGTCCCACGGCTCCTCGTAGTCCGGGACCGCCACCGGGTACCTCCCCGACGGCGACAGCCACCCGCGGTAGTCGTCACGCAGTGCTGCTCCCATGCCCAACCTCCCCATCTATCCTGCTGCCCCGTGTGGTGCCCGCGATTTCGGCATTGAACCGGTGCGTGGCGGGCTTCTTGCTGACGTGGTTTCCCACGATGCTGTCCGAGTATCGCATTGATCACCGACAAGGCACCCGTCCGGACGCCTCGCCGCGCCGTCTGTGTCAACCGTTCTGACGATTCATTCGGACGTGGCGGCGATTCAGCTGGTTCCACTCGAACAGATATGCGATTTTTTGTTCGCCGGATCTGCTGACTTCGATGCAGACCCGGTTTCGCGCGCGCCCCGAGGGGCACATTCCGGACTCGCGGTCGTGCACACGGCCTTGCGGTTCCGGCGTCACGCTACTCGCCCGTGACGCCGTCGATCCGTTCGCGGAGCAGGTCCGCGTGTCCGTTGTGGCGGGCGTACTCCTCGATCATGTGGATGTAGATCCACCGCAGCGGCACCTGCTCGCCGCGACGGGTGCCGGTGTCGTCGAGCGTGCGCGCCCCGGCCAGCTCCCTGGCCAGCGCGACCTCCTGACGCCAGGTCGACACGGACGCCTCCACGTCGGCCGTGTCGACCTCGTCGAAGTCGCCGTCGGGCGACTGCTCGGTCCAGAAGTGCGCCGGCGCGTCCTGCCCGCCGAGCACGACGCGGAACCAGTACCGCTCCACGTCCGCCAGGTGGCGGACGAGACCGAGCAGGGAAAGCGTCGACGGCGGCGCGGAACGTTCGCGCAACTGGGCCGCGTCGAGGCCGGCGCATTTGACCGCCAGCGTGTCCCGGTGCCACTCGAGGAAGCTTTCGAGCATGACCCGCTCAGCCTGGAGGTAGGGCGGATCGGCCCGCTCGTCCTTGGCGGGAATGACGATCTGACGGTCCCTCGGGTCGAAGGAGTCGGAGGAACTCATGCGCCTATGATTGCGGGCTCTGACGTTTTCCGGCCACGGATTTGTCGGATGAGCCAGAAAGCGGCATATTCGAAATCGATCAGAGATTCGATTCGACTGCGTCGGACTCGCGCGGGCCGACGGACCGGCCGCGCAGCGCCGCCCTCGGGGCCAGCAGCCGCGCGCCTGCGGCCAGCCCCAGTGTCAGGGCCGTGACCACGCCGAAACTGACGCGCAGTGACGTCGCCTGCGCGATCAGACCGACCGTGGCCGGGGCGATCAGGCCCGAGGTGTAGGTCACCGTCGCCACGCCCGCGATCGCCCGGCTCGGGTTGTCCCCACTGTGCCCGGCCGCCGCGAAGCAGAGCGGCACCACCACGGCGATGCCGACGCCGAGCAGCGCGAAGCCCGCGATGGCCTGCACGGCGCTGCCGGCGGTCACCACCAGCAGGCCGCCCGCCGTGGCCAGCGCGCCGCTGCCCCGCGTGGCGCGCACGGCTCCGAAGCGCCGCACGGCCGCGTCGCCCGAAAGGCGCGCGGCCGCCATGGTGCCCGCGAACGCGGTGTAGCTCGCCGCCGCCACGGCTGGCGCGGCGCCCGCGACGGACCGCAGGTACACCCCGCTCCAGTCCCCGCCCGCGCCCTCGGCGAAGACCGCGCAGAAGCCCACCAGCCCGATCGCGAAGGCGGAACGCGGCGGCAGGGCGAACCGCGGCGGCGCCTCCTCCTCCGGCTCCGGCCGCACGTCCAGCAGCCCGCGGCAGGCCGACAGGGCGAGCAGCGCCAGACACGCCGCCATGGCCGGCAGGTGCGCGGAGCCGGGCACGGCGAGCGCGGCGGCGGCGATCCCGACGCCGGAGGCGAGCAGCCCGCCGACGCTCCACATCCCGTGCAGCCCCGACATGACGGACCGACCGAGCCGCGCCTCCACCTCCACGGCCTGCGCGTTCATCGCCACATCCGCGACGCCGGCCGTCGCGCCGTAGACGAGCAGCGCCATGACCAGCAGCGGCAGGTTGGGCGCCAGCGCGGGCAGTGCCAGCGCGGCGGCGTAGAGGCAGATCAGCAGCCCGTTCCCGGCGCGGTGTCCGCGCGCGTGCAGGACGCGCCCCGCGAGCGGCATCGAGGTGAACGACCCGATGGCGGGCGCGACCAGGGCGAGGCCCAACTGTCCGGCGGACAGGTGCAGATGGTCCTTGATCCAGGGGATCCGGGTCGCGAGGCTCCCGGCCGCCGCGCCGTGGATGGCGAAGACCGCCGCGACCGAGCGCCGCGCGCGGCGCAGTGTGCGCGTCTCCTGCGCGTCGTGCCCACTCCCCATGCCGCCCCCACCGTCTATGGTCCGTACCAAGATCCTAGGGGCGGATTCCGTTTCGCGACCCGGTCGGTCAGCATGCGGACGGGCGCGGTGGACGCGGAGGAAGGCGCGGAGAAAGAGCGGGGAGTGTCCCCGGTGATCACTGGAGGCCCGCACATGCGAGAGGAAGTTCACTCCGAGGCTCGCTTGTGCCATGCTACGAGTGACGAAGGGGCAGCAGGTGCGACAGGATGATCGTCACGTGAACAGCTATCGGATCGGCGAGGCCGCCGCTCTGCTCGGCGTCAGCGCGGACACGATGCGCCGCTGGGTCGACGCGGGTCGGCTCAGTGCGCAGCGGGACGAACACGGTCACCGCATCGTGCCGGGTCCCGAGCTCGCCGCCTTCGCCCGCGAACTCGCGCGGTCGGAGACGGCCGAGGGGGGCCTGCCCTCCTCGGCGCGCAACCGATTCCGCGGCATCGTCACCGAAGTGATCCTCGGGGACGTCGCCGCACAGGTGGAGATCCAGGCGGGGCCGTTCCGCGTGGTCTCACTGATCAGCAGGGAGTCCGCGGAGGAGCTGGGCCTGGAGCCCGGGGTGCCGGCCGTAGCTGTGATCAAGTCGACCAACGTCGTCGTCGAACGGACCTGAGCCGCGGTCCGTCCCGGCCGACGCCGTGCCTTCCGATGAGCCGAAGAACCTTGGCCGAAGAACCTTGGGGGTTCCCCGTATGACCACTCGCTCCGTGCCCGGCCTGCGCCGCACCGCCGTCGCCGCCACCGCCGCGCTCGCCCTGCTCGGGCTCGCCGCCTGCAGCTCCTCGTCCTCCTCTGCCGGCTCCTCCGGCCCCTCGGCCTCGGCCTCTGTCTCCTCCACCGCCTCGGGCGCGGCCGTCAGCGGCAAGGTCACGGTCTTCGCCGCCGCGTCGCTGAAGAAAACCTTCACCGAGCTGGGCAAGGAGTTCGAGGCCGCCCACCCGGGCACCACGGTCATCTTCAACTTCGGCGGCAGCGACACCCTGGCTGCCTCGATCGTCTCCGGCGCCCCCGCCGACGTCTTCGCCGCCGCCAGCACGGCGACCATGCAGACCGTGGTCTCCAAGGGCGACGCCGCGGGTACCCCGGTCGACTTCGCCAAGAACGAGCTGGAGATCGCCGTCGCCCCGGGCAACCCCAAGCACCTGACCACCCTCGCCGGCCTGACCGGCTCGGGCGTCAAGGTGGCGCTGTGCGCGAAGACCGTCCCGTGCGGCGCGGCCGCCGTGAAGGCGCTGGCCGCGAGCGGGGTCAAGCTGAGCCCCGTCACCTTGGAGCAGGACGTCACCTCCGCGCTCAACAAGGTCGAGCTGGGCGAGGTGGACGCCGCGCTCGTCTACAAGACGGACGTCCAGGGCGCTAAGGGCAAGGTCACCGGGGTCGATTTCCCCGAGGCGGCCAAGGCCGTCACGACCTACCCGATCGCCACCGTCAAGGGCAGCGCCAACGCCGCCGCCGCGCGGGCCTTCGCCGCCTTCGTGGCCTCGTCCCAGGGCGAGCAGGTCCTCGCCGCCGCGGGCTTCCAGGCCCCGTGACGCCATGACGGACGAGCACGACGCCGTGACCGGCGACGAGAAGTCGTCGCCGGTCGAGGTGCTCAGCCACGGGCGGCGGTCCCGGTGGTCCCGCGACGCGCGCGGGGGGCGCGTCGCGGGACGCGGCGCGGGAGGCGCGGCGGGCGGTCCCGCGACGACGGGCGGGAGCGGGCGGCCGTGGGCGCTGTTCGTGCCCGCGGTCATCGGCCTCGCCTTCCTGGTGCTGCCCTTCGTGGGCCTGCTCGTCCGCGCGCCCTGGCGCTCCATGCCGGAGCTGCTGAGCGGCGACGTCGTCTGGCCCGCGCTGCGCCTCTCGCTCACCACCGCGACGGCCGCGACCGCCGTCTCGCTCGTGCTCGGCGTGCCGCTCGCCTGGCTGCTGGCCCGCACCGACTTCCCCGGACGGCGGCTCGCCCGCACGCTGGTCACCCTGCCGCTGGTGATGCCGCCGGTCGTCGGCGGCGTCGCGCTGCTGCTGGTGCTCGGGCGCAACGGGATCATCGGACGCTGGCTCGACAGCGCGTTCGGGATCACGCTGCCGTTCACCACGGCCGGGGTCGTCGTCGCCGAGGCCTTCGTCGCCATGCCCTTCCTGGTCCTCAGCGTCGAGGGCGCGCTGCGCAGCGCCGACACCCGCTACGAGGAGGCCGCGTTGACGCTCGGCGCCTCGCGGTTCGAGGTCTTCCGCCGGGTCACCCTGCCGCTGATCGCGCCCGGCGTGGGCGCGGGCGCGGTCCTGGCCTGGGCCCGCGCGCTCGGTGAGTTCGGCGCGACCATCACGTTCGCCGGCAACTTCCCCGGCACCACGCAGACGCTGCCGCTGGCCGTCTACCTCGAACTGCAGGACAGCCCCGACGCCGCGGTCGCCCTCAGCCTGGTGCTCCTCGCCGTCTCCCTCGCGGTGCTCCTCGCCCTGCGCGGCCGCTGGACCACGGGAGCCCAGGCATGACCACACCCCCACCGCACCCCGACCCCGCGCCGACCGCGGACGCGGCCGAGCAGGACGCGGCCGAGCCCGCCACGGCCGAGCCGGACGCGTCCGCGGCGCCGACGGAGGACCGGTCGGGCGGCCGGTCCATGCCCGCGCCCGCGCTGGAGGCCAGGCTGGTCGTCGACCGTGGCGCCTTCTCGCTCGACCTCCCGCTCACCGCCGCCTCCGGGGAGGTCGTCGCGCTGCTCGGGCCGAACGGGGCCGGGAAGACCACCGCGTTGCGGGCCCTCGCCGGGCTGACCCGGCTGACCGGCGGTCACCTGCGCCTGGACGGTGCGCTCCTGGAGGATCCAGCCGCGCGCGTGTGTGTGCCCACCGAACGGCGGCCGGTCGGCGTGGTGTTCCAGGACTACCTGCTCTTTCCGCACATGTCCGCCCTCGACAACGTCGCCTTCGGCCTGCGCGCGCACGGGCAGGCCAAGAGCGAGGCCCGCGCGCTCGCGTACGAGTGGCTCGAGCGCGTCGGCCTCGCCGACCTCGCCCGGTCGCGTCCTCGTGCCCTCTCCGGTGGCCAGGCCCAGCGCGTGGCGCTCGCGCGCGCCCTCGCGCCCCGGCCGCGCCTGCTGCTGCTCGACGAGCCCATGGCCGCGCTCGACGCCCGCACCCGCCTGGAGGTCCGCACGACGCTGCGCCGCCACCTGGCCGCGTTCGAGGCGGTCGCCGTCCTGGTCACCCACGACCCGCTCGACGCCATGGTGCTGGCGGACCGCCTGGTCGTGCTGGAGGACGGCCGGCCCGTGCAGGAGGGCGCGCCCGCTGACATCGCCCGGCACCCGCGCAGCGACTACATCGCCCGCCTGGTCGGGCTCAACCTCTTCCGCGGCACCGCAACCGGCCACGACGTCGCCCTCGACGCGGGGCCGTCCCTCGCCGTCGCGGACGCCGCCGACGGTCCCGTCTTCGCGGCCTTCCCGCCCGCCGCGGTCACGGTCCACCGCGCCCGCCCGGACACCAGCGCGCGCAACCAGTGGCCGGTGACCGTCGTCGGCATGGAACGCCACGGCGACCAGGTCCGCCTCGACCTCTCCGGTCCGCTCCGGCTCACCGCCGACCTCACCCCGGCCGCCGTCGCCGACCTCGGCCTGCACGAGGGCAGCGAAGTGTGGGCCGCCGTCAAGGCCTCCCAGACCCGTGCCTATCCGGCGTAGTCGGGGACCCGCGGATCCCGTCGGGTAGGGTCGGTGGCGTGAACCTCTACTGGCACGCCGTCCTGCCCCCGCTGTGCGCCTGAACGGGCGCATCTCCTGCTGACGGTCTGACCTCGAAGCACACCCCGGCCAAGGCCCGGGTGCCGTGGCGTGCGCCCGTTGCGAACCCGCTTCCCTGAACGGTTCCCGACGACGGAAGTTCACGACTGTGCCGAACCGCACGACGATCTCTTCTTCTTCCTCCTCCCCTGCTCAGGCCCCCGCTGCACCGGTCCACGCGGACCGCCCCGACCTGCTGCGCGGGCCCGCGCCGATCCTTCTCACGTCCGTGCTCTGGGGCACGACCGGGACGGTGGCCTCCTTCGCGCCCGCCGGGGCGTCCCCGGTCGCAGTCGGCGCGGCGGGGTTGGTGCTGGGTGGCTTGCTGCTCCTGCTTTCCAGCCGCGGCGCCCGCACCCTCCCGCGTCACTGCACCCGTGCCGAGCGCCGCCTGCTGGCCCTGGGCGCGATCGCGGTGGTCGGCTATCCGCTCAGCTTCTACCCGGCCGCCGCGCGTTCCGGCGTCGCCGTGTCGACGGTGGTCGCCCTCGGCAGCGCGCCGGTCTTCACCGGTCTGCTGGCCTGGCTGACCGGGCAGACGCGGCCGACCGTGCGCTGGGGCCTTGCCACGGGCGCGGCCGTCCTGGGCTGCGCGTTCCTGGTACTCGGGCCCGACCTCACCGCCGGCGCCGCGCCGGTCGATCTGCTCGGCGTCGCGCTCGCGACCGTCTCCGGGCTGTCCTACGCGGTCTACACCCTCGTCGGCGGCAGGCTCATCGTGCACGGCCACGCCTCGGGAGCCGTGCTCGGCACCATGTTCGGCGGTGCGGCGCTGCTGGTGCTTCCCGTCCTGCTCGGCACCGGCTCCGGGTGGCTCGGGACGCCGCGCGGCGCGGCCGTGGTGCTGCACCTCGCGGTGGTCACCACCTTCCTCGCCTACCGGCTCTTCGGCTACGGCCTGCGGCGCACCAGCGCCCAGGTGGCCACGACCCTCACGCTGGCGGAACCGGCCGTCGCCGCCGTCCTGGGGGTCGCCGTGCTGGGTGAGCGGCTGCCGGCCATCTCCTGGTGCGGCCTCGCGGTGCTGGCCCTCGCGCTCGCGTTCCTCGTCGTCCCGGCGCGGGCGTCCCGCCCGGGGCGCTGACCCCTGGCGCGCGGCGCGGGGGCAGCACCCCGCGGTGCGGGAGCGGGCGCTTCGGGAGCACCCGCGTGGACCGGCGCGCCGCCACGTGCCGGTCCACCTCGCGTCCCAGGATGGACCGCAGACGAACCGAGCGGTGATGCGGATCCCACGGAGGGGCGCGGCACATGTGTGTGCGGGAACGACTGCGGGAGCGGCAGCCGTCAACGGAGTGGAACGGGCTGCGGGCGCGCCGGACGCGACCGGGCGCGCCCCGGACTCGGCTGGTGACCGGAGCCGCCGTCGTGTTGGCTGCCGCGCTGCTGGCGGCCTGCGGGAGCGGGAGCACCGCTGCGTCCGGCACGCCCGCGTCCGGGAGCCCGGGGATCTCCGGGGTTTCTGGGGCGGCCGTGGCCGCCTCGCCCGGCGGAAGGGGCGCCGGCGCCGCGCCCAGCACCTCCGGCGAGGCGGTCGTCCGCGCCCTGCCCTCGCCCTCGGCGTGGAAACAGGAGCGGCTCACCCGGGCCGTCTCCGCCCACGGCGGGAAGACGGCGACGGCTCCCGCCAACCAGATCACCGCGCGGGTCGGCGCGATCTTCGCGCACAGCGGCGCCGGTGACCACTTCTGCACCGGCAGCGTGGTGCAGAGCCAGGGCCAGAGCATGGTGGTGACCGCCGCGCACTGCGTCCACGGCGGCAAGGGCGGGAACTACAACACCGACATCGTCTTCGTACCCGGCTACCGCGACGGCGCCGAGCCGCAGGGCGAGTGGCCGATCCGCAGCATCGTGGTCGACCAGCGCTGGATCGACTCCAGCGACCCCGACCTGGACGTGGCCTTCCTGGTGCTCGGCAGCGTCGACGGGAAGACCATCGCCTCCGTGCTCGGCGGCAACAAGCTGGGCGTCAACGCCGGCTTCGGGCGCACGGTCGCGCTGACGGGCTACCCGGCCAACGCGGGCGAGCCGATCGCCTGCTTCAACACCACGACGCAGCAGAGCACCTACCAGATGAAGATCTCCTGCCCCGCCTTCCCCGGAGGCACCAGCGGCAGCCCGTGGCTCACCGGCTTCGACCGCGCCACCCGCACCGGCACGGTCATCGGCGTCATCGGCGGCTACCAGCAGGGCGGGGACACCCCCGACGTCTCGTACAGCCCGTACTTCGACGACGACGTGCTCGCCCTCTACAACCGGGCGGTCGCGGAGGGCGGTTGATCCGGAGCGGGGCTGATCCGGGAGGGGTCGGTTCGGTAACGGTTGCTCCGGGCGGCGGGGGCGCCCAGCCGGTTCAGCGCGCGGAGCGGCGCGCGTACACCTCGATCTCGATCTTCATCCGCTCGTCGGCCAGGCCGCAGACCATCATGGTCGCGGCCGGCCGCACCTCGCCGAAGCAGCGGCGCAGGACGGGCCAGCAGGGCTCGAAGTCGGCCCGCTCGGGCAGGAGATAGCGCACCCGCACGACGTCCGCGAAGGTGCAGCCCGCCTCGGCCAGCGCGGCGCCGATGTTGCGCAGGCACTGCTCGGCCTGCTCCACGACGTCGTCGGAGATGGTCATCGCGGTGTAGTCGAAGCCGGTCGTGCCCGAGACGTGCACCCAGTCGCCGTCGACGACCGCGCGGGCGTAGCCGATCTGCTCCTCGAAGGTCGAGCCGCTGAGGATCGGACGTCGCTCCCTGATGGTCCCTGTCATGATCCGAACGCTAGGCGAGCTGGGGTGATACGTCCAATACTCCTTGCGGCAGTACCTGATATCTGTAGGCGTATGCAGCGTCCCGAACTTCCGCTCCCGCAGCTGCACGCCTTCGTCGTGCTCGCCGAGGAACTCCACTTCGGCCGCGCCGCGGCCCGCTTGGGCATCGCCCAACCGCCGCTCAGCCAGCAGATCCGCCGCCTGGAGGAGAAGGTCGGCCATCCGCTGTTCCACCGCGATCCGGGAGGCGTCACGCTCACCCCGGCCGGGCGCGAGCTGCTCCCCGCCGCTCAGCGGGCGCTCGCCGAGCTCGCCGACGGCCTCGCCGCGGCCCGCAGCGTCGGCGGCGGCGAGGCCGGGCGGCTCCGGATCGGTTTCGCCGCGTCGCTCGCCCTCACCGTCCTGCCCGGCCTGCTGCGCGCCTACCGGGAGCGGTTCCCCGACGTGCGGCTGGACATCCGTGAGATGACCAGCTCCCCGCAGCTGTCCGCGCTGCGCGAGGGCGGCATCGACGTCGGCCTGCTGCGTGAACCGCCGGACGAAGAGCCGGAGTTCGGCTTCCATGTGGTCCTTCGTGAGCCCTTCGTGGCGGTGCTGCCGAGCGGGCACCCGCTCGCGGCCCACCGCACGGTCCCCCTCGCACGGTTGGCGGACGCGCCCTTCGTGCTGCTGCCCCGGGCGGTGGGGCCGCAGCTGCACGACCAGATCGTCGGGCTGTGCGAGCAGGCGGGCTTCACCCCGCGGATCGTCCAGCGCGCCGTCGAGTGGCAGACCCTGTGCGCGCTCGTCCAGGCCGGGCTCGGCGTGACCCTCGCCCCGGCGAGCATCCGCCGCATCCGCCTCGACGGCGTCGTCCACCGCGGCATCGCCCCAGGGGACGCGCGCACCCGCGTCGCCGTCGCCTGGCGCCGCGACGACCGCAATCCGCTGGTCGCCAACTTCCTCTCGGCCGTGAGTGATCCAGAATGATCGCATGGTCACGCTCGAGACCCCCCGTTTGATTCTGCGTCGCTGGCGCGAGGAAGACGTCGCGCCCATGGCCGCCGTCCACGCCGATCCCGAAGTCATGCGCTGGATCCGCGACGGCAGCGTCCGCGACGAGGAGCAGACGCGCCGCGGGATCCACGCCTGGGAGAGCGAGTGGGAGTCGCAGGGCTTCGGCCTGTTCGCCGTGGAGATCCGGTCCACCGGCGAACTGGCGGGGTTCACCGGCTTCTCGGTGCCCACCTTCCTCCCGGAGCTCCTGCCGGCCGTCGAGGTCGGCTGGCGGCTGGGACGCCCCTACTGGGGCCAGGGCCTCGCCACCGAGGCCGCCACGGCCGCGCTCCGCTTCGGCTTCGACGAGCGGGGGCTCGACCGGGTCCTCAGCATCGCCCAGGTGGGCAACGACGCCTCCGAACGGATCATGACCAAACTGGGCATGCACCCGGTCCGTGAGACCGTCAACCCCACCTGCGGTCGCCGCGTGCGAGTCTTCGAGCTCCTCGCGGATCGGCGCTGAGGCCTGCCTGACGAGCTTCTGGCGGCGTGCGTGGCGGCACCCGCGACTCGCCGGTGTCGCCGCCGCACCCGGCTCTCGCCGGGCGGCGGCGATCACGGCTCGACTCGCGCCTCAGAGCCCCAGCAGCCTGCGGGACTCCTCGCGCATCTCGACCTTGCGGACCTTGCCCGTGACGGTCATCGGGAAGGCGTCCACCAGGTGGACGTAGCGCGGGATCTTGTAGTGGGCGAGCTTGCCGGAGCAGAACTCGCGCAGCTGGTCGGCCGTCAGTTCCGCTGCGCCCGGGCGGAGTTTGACCCATGCCATCAGCTCCTCGCCGTAGCGCTCGTCGGGGACGCCGATCACCTGGACGTCCTCGACGTCCGGGTGGGTGTAGAGGAACTCCTCCACCTCGCGCGGGTAGACGTTCTCGCCGCCGCGGATCACCATGTCCTTGATCCGGCCCACGATCGAGACGTAGCCGTCCGCCGCCATCTCGGCCAGGTCCCCGGTGTGCATCCAGCCGTCCGTGTCCACGGCCTCCGCGGTGCGCTCCGGCTCGTTCCAGTAACCGATCATCACCGAGTACCCGCGGGTGCACAGTTCGCCCGGCGCGCCGACCGGGACCGTCGCCCCGGACTCGGGATCGACGACCTTGACCTCGACGTGCGGGTGCACCCGGCCCACCGTCGAGACCCGGTGTTCCAGCGAGTCGTCGGGGCGGGTCTGGGTGGAGACGGGGGAGGTCTCGGTCATGCCGTAGGCGATGGTCACCTCCGTCATGCCCATCTCGGCCATCACCCGCTTCATCACCTCCGCCGGGCAGGGGGAGCCGGCCATCACGCCGGTGCGCAGCGTGGACAGGTCCCAGCGGTCCGGATGGGCCTCCAGCTGGGCGAGTTCGGCGATGAACATGGTCGGCACACCGTAGAGCACGGTGCAGCGCTCCGCAGCGACGGCGTCCAGCGCGTCCACGGGGTCGAACAGCGGGCCGGGCACGACGATGCACGAACCGTGCGAGGTGGCGCCCAGGTTGGCCATCACCATGCCGAAGCAGTGGTAGAACGGCACCGGTACGCAGACCCGGTCCTGCTCGGTCCAGGCCTGCACCTCCGCCACCTGGAAGCCGTTGCCGAGGATGTTGCGGTGCGAGAGCGTCGCGCCCTTGGGACGGCCGGTCGTCCCGGAGGTGTACTGGATGTTGGCCGCGTCGTCCGGCGACAGACCCGCCTCGCGCTCGCGCAGTGCGGACAGCGGGACGTCGGCGCCGCCCTCGACCAGCGCGTCCCAGTCCGGCGTGCCGATGAACACCACCCGCTGCAGCTCCGGGCACTCGTCGCGGACCGCCTGCACCAGCGCGACGTAGTCGCTGGTCTTCACGCGCGTGGCCGAGACGAGCAGCTTGGTCCCGGACTGCTGCAGCGCGTAGGCGATCTCGTGCCGACGGTAGGCGGGGTTGAGGTTGACCAGGATCGCCCCGGCCCGCGCGGCCGCGTATTGGGTCACCACCCACTCCGCGCAGTTCGGCGACCAGATGCCCACGCGGTCGCCGACCTCGATGCCGGCGGCGAGCAGCCCCCGGGCCAGATCGTCCACGGCGGCGTCGAACTCGGCGTAGGTCCAGCGGCGGCCGGTGGCGCGTTCCACCAGCGCGTCGTTGCCGGGGAACGCGCGGGCGGTCCGGGCGAGGTCGGCGCTCACGGTGGCATCGGGCAGCGCCGGAGCGGACGCGCCGCGGCGGTGGGAGAGACCCGGATCGAGCTCGACGGACATGGGCGAGGGCTCCCTGTTCACGACGGGGTTTGATGGCTCGGAGCCTAGGGGAGTGGTGGGTTGGTGTCGACGGTTCCGCACCGGAAGCGGACGCGTCGGTTCGTGATCAAGAAATGCGGAATGTGTGCGTATTCGTTGAAGGAATGCGCGTACATGCCAGAGGCATTTGCGCCATGATGGGTCCACGAACCCTCGCCCTCTTTTTGGAGCCGTCGACGTGGGACGTCACGCCAACGAACCACTGCCGCCTCCGGCAGTGACGCGCACCCATCTGCGGGTGCTCTCCACCCTCCTCGCCAGACACGCGGCGGAACTGCCCGACGAACGTCTGATCGACGCGTCCGCGCAGGACGCGGTGCGGCTGCTGGCCTGGTCCACCTCGGCCGCGGCGCTCGCGGCGGCTGCTTTGGCGGAAACCGATCCCCAGCAGGCCGTCCGCTACCGCAACCAGGTCCGCGACACGCTCGCGGAGGCCCACGCACTCGCCTGGTATCCGGGCAGCGGCAATTCCTGATCCGGAGTTCGCGGGGGTCGCGGAGTTCACGGGATTCGCGGGTTTCGCGAGGTTTGCGGAGTTCACGGAAGATCCCCGGAGTTCACCCCGACCGGTGCCCGGCCGCCGCTTTCGCAAAGACGCCTCGTAACGCGTCGTGCGTTCAACCCCGTGCGTCCTGGGCCACGGCCTGACGGTAGAGATCGCCGACGCGGTCGCCGAAGTACGAGCTGTACGAGATGTCGTCCGTGTAGCCGCCGGTCTCGAAGCCGCCGATCACCCCGATGACCGTTCCCTCGTCGTGGGTCGGGCCGCCCTGGCCCGGGATCAGCCAGGGGCTGCCGCTCGTGCCGTCGCTGTACCCCGTGCAGTCGATCCGCATCTGCGTCGCGCTGAAGCGGTCGACCAGGTCCGAGCAGGTGATCGGCAGATCCGTGGAGCCCGGGTAGCCCGTGAGGGTGACGACGTGGTCGAAGCCCTCGTCGACGGCGAGGCGGTTGGCGCCCAGCGTCTGTTCCACGGTGCGTCCGTTCACGGGCGCGACCAGGGCGAAGGCGACGTCGACGTCGGGGTCGCCGCCAGCGGTCCAGGCGGGGTCCTCGAAGGTGCGGGTGATCGGCCAGACGCCGTGCGGGGCCGCACCGTCGCGGTAGCCGGGGATGAAGACCTTGTCGCCGTCGTCGCCGCTGAGGCAGTGCGCGGCGGTGACGATCATGTTGCCCTCGGGGCTGTCGACCACGCTCGCCGTGCAGTAGTGGGTGCCGCCGACTCCGCCGGTGAAGACCGCGCCGACTCGGTCGCTGACGCGGTCGGCGGAGGCGGTCCGGGAGGTGCCCAGCTCCCCGGAGGGGGAGGCGGCGCCGGTCGCGCCGGCCAGCGCCAGGGCCACCAGCCAGGCCACGGCCGCGACCGTGGGACGCCGGCGCGGGGCCGGGGACTCGGCATCGTCGAGCGGGGCGGCGGGAGGAGCGCCGCCGGTGTCGACGTCCTTTGCGGGGTGCTTGGCGGGGATCAGCGGGACCTCGCAGTGCGATGGGGAGGTTGGGCACATGCTGCCCTGATGTCGCCGCTGGTCACAAGGCGCACCGGCGGGAATTTAGGAGACGGCTTGACATGTGACCTTATGGTCACCTATTTTCGGGAGTGTGGACGAGGTCTTCAAGGCCCTGGCCGATCCCACCCGGCGCGCCCTCCTCGACGCGCTGTATGAGCGGGACGGACAGACGCTGAGTGCGTTGGAAGCACGGTTCGAGACGAGTCGCTTCGCTGTGATGAAGCACCTCAAGCAATTGGAAGAGGCCGGCCTGGTCGTCACCCGACGCCAGGGCCGGGAGAAGCTGCACTTCCTGAACCCCGTCCCGATCCGGTTGGTCCACGACCGTTGGGTCAGCAAGTACGCCGAGCCCTGGGCGGCTGCGCTCAGCGGCCTCAAGCGCGATCTGGAGTCCACCATGGAGAAGGTCTTCGAGATCTACATCCGCACCACCCCGGAGCGGCTCTGGGAGGCGATCACGGATCCCGCGATCCGCGCCAAGTACAACTTCGGCGCGGGCATGATCGGGGAGCTCGAGCCCGGGGCGCCGTTCGCGATGTCCGCCCCCGGCGCGCCCACGCCGCTCGGCGAGGGCGTCACTCTGGAGGTCGATCCACCGCGTCGGCTGGTGCAGAGCATGAGGGCGCTGTGGAGCGACGAGGTCAAGGCGGAGGGCACGTCCAGGGTCACCTGGGAGATCGAGCCGGTCGGCGATTCCTGCCGGCTCACCGTCACCCACGACCAGCTCCGGGAGGGTGCCAACGACCAGCTGTACGGCGGCTGGCCGATGATACTGTCGGGACTGAAGACCTGGCTCGAGACGGGCGAGTTGCTGACCACCCCTGGCTCACTGATGTACGGTCACGGCTGACGGGCGTCCCCCGTCCGCCCACGGCCTCCGTGGCCCTTGTGGCCCCCGTGGTCCGTGCGGCTCACGGGGCTTTCGACCCTTGCGGGACTTTTTCCTCTTGGAGGAACGGCCGCGGCCGGGGAGGCTGGAGAGGTACAGGGCCCTGCCGAGGAACGGGCCGCTCCCCGGATAGGAGGGACGATCCCCTTCCGTGACCGCACACTCCACCGCACCTGCCGTGCTCACCGTCGACGCCGTCCTCTTCGACAATGACGGCACGCTGATCGACTCGGTGGGCTCGGTCCGTCGCTCCTGGGCCCGCTGGGCCGAGGAGGTCGGTCTGGCTCAGGAGCGGCTCGACGAGGTGGGCTACCTCGGCCGACGCGTCCACGAGGTGATCGGCGAGCTCCTTCCCGAGCCGCAGGTGGCAGCAGCCGCCGCACGGGTCCAGCAGTTGGAGCTGGCCGACGCCCCGAACAGCAGGCTGCTCCCGGGCGTCGAGGAACTGCTCTCGTCCCTGCCCAGAGACCGCTGGGCGGTGGTCACCGCCGCGACCCGGACGCTGGCCCTGCGCCGCTTCTCGACGCTCGGCCTGACCGTGCCGATGCTGGTCGGCGCCGAGGACGTCCGCCGCGGCCACCCCGACCCGGAGGCCTTCCTGGCCGCGGCGGACCGCCTGGGCGTGGAGCCGGCCCGCTGCCTGGTCGTCGAGGACGCCCCGGCGGGCCTCGCCGCGGGCCGCGCCGCCGGCATGCGCACCCTCGCCCTCGCGACCAGCCACGACCCCGCCGACCTGGAGGCGGACGTCATGATCGCCGACCTCTCCCAGGTCCGCCCGCTGGTCGAACGCGACGGCTCGCTGGCGCTGCTGGTCGGCTGACGCCCCGACCGCCTCGCGCCGGGCCGGGTGTCGCCGGGGCCGCGGCCGCAGCAAGGCCTGACGTCGGATCAGCCGAGCGCGGCCAGATGTGCCTTGTAGCCGGCGCCGAAGCCGGTCGGCGTCCCGTCGTAGGAGCTGATCAGGGCCGGGCCGCTGGAGCAGTCCCAGGTGTTCCAGGTCCAGGCGAGGTAGGAGGCGCCGATGCTGTCGAGCCAGGGCAGCAGCGAGTCGAGGTAGCCGTGGGCGCAGTCGTTCTCGCCCAGCTCGCCGGTGACCAGCGGCACCTTGGCCGCCACCGGCGCGATCTGCGCGTTCCAGCACGAGCTGGATCCGCAGGCGTTGAAGTTGTACGAGTGCCAGGACACCGCGACGTTGCCGGTCGGGTCGGTGGGCTCGTACGCCAGCCATTGGGTGAGGTCGTTGGAGTAGGCGAGTCCGCCCAGCATGACCACGTTGGTCGCGCCGGTGCCGCGCACGGCGTTGTCGAGGGACTGCATGCCCGCGACGGAGTAGCCGATGCCCGGGCAGGTGCCCCCGTCGCGCCAGCAGGTCCAGCCGCTCGTCTCACTGCCCGTCGCCCGGTCCGGGTAGGGCTCGTTGAACAGGTCGAAGACGACGGCGTTGTCGCCCTTGAACGTCGAGGCGACCGAGGTCCAGAACGGCACCGCGCCCGCCGCGTCCGGCATGGGCTTCTGGCAGACCGCCGTCGCGCCGGAGCAGCCGGAGGAGTTGCCGGTGTAGACGCCGTCGGTCCAGTGCAGGTCCAGGATGACGTTCAGGCCGTTCTGCTCCAGCAGGGCGACGTAGGCCTTGATCGCGGTGATGTAGTTGGACCCGGCGTAGGCGGGGTTGACGCCGTCGGTGCCGAGCCAGCAGTCCTCGTTGAGCGGCACCCGCACGGCGTTGATGTGCCAGGAGGTCATCGCCGAGACGGACGTCTGGTCCGAAGGCCCGTCGAAGATGCCGGTGTTCTGCACGCAGGCGAACTCGGTGCCGGAGCGGTCGACGCCGTGCAGGGTGACGGTGCGTCCGTTCGCGTCGATCAGGTGGTTGCCGGACACGTGCAGGGCCGGCGCGGCCCCCGGGGAGCCGGTCGGGCTCGAACTCGCGGACGGGCTCGGCGAAGGGCTCGGTGAGGTGCTCGGCGACGGGGTCGGGCTGGAGCTCGGCGAGGCGCCGCCGCCGCAGGCGACGCCGTTGACGGTGAAAGCCGTGGGCGCCCTGTTCACGCCCGAGTAGCCGAAGTTTGCGTCCGTCGTGTACGAGGCGCCGGGTGCGATCGTGGTGGCCCAACTGGGCGCGGTCACCGTGACGGCGCTGCCCGACTGGCTCCAGGTGCCGTTCCAGCCGGACTGGAGCGTCTGGTTGCCGCTGTAGGCATAGCCCAGGGTCCAGGAGGTCAGCGGGGCGGTTCCAGTGTCCGTGACGGTGATCGCGGCGGTGAAGCCGGTGCCCCAGTCGTTGCTGACGGTGTAAGCGACGCTGCAGGCCGCCGGGGCGGCGGCGGCCGCGGACGTCGGCGTCGCGGCGGTCGCGGTGAGCGGGACGACGGCGGCGGTGAAGCCGCCGAGCGCGGCGGCGACGGCCGCCACTTGGGTGCGCGGGCGTATGGCGCGAAGTCGCATGGAAGGCACGCTCCTTGACGGTGGTGGTTCCTTCGGGAGGAGTGCTCCCCGCGCTGCCCGGGCGCCACCGTAGCGGAGCCGGCGACGCGCCGACAGCCCCGCAAGCGGACTCGGATGGAATTTTCCTGAACACCGACAAGACACTTGACGCCGCGTCAGTGACTGCCAACGATTGGGAGCGCTCCCAACAGCTGCCCCAGCCCCCAGGTGCGCCCCTGCTCGCCAGGCGGGCGCCCTGTACGGGAATCCCCCTCCAGATCTGGGATCGCTCCCAGGCACAGAAAGGCAACCACCGTGGCGCATCCACCCCTGCGCAGACGCCGTCGGATCGCGGCCGTGGCCGCGACGCTGGGCATGGCCTGGCTGGTCGTCCCGCTCGCCACCGCACCCGCCGCCCATGCCGCCGTGACCCACCTGGCCAACCCGTTCGTCGGAGCCACCCCCTACCTCAACCCGGACTACGTGGGCGAGGTCAGCGCCCAGGCCGGCGCGGACGGCGGCACGCTCGGCGCGGCCGAGAGCAAGGTCGCCGGCTACCAGACCGCGATCTGGATGGACCACATCGGCGCGATCGCCGGCGACAGCACCCACCGGGGCCTGCAGGCCCAGCTCGACAACGCCGTGGCCGAGGGCGACAACCTGTTCGAGGTCGTCATCTACGACCTGCCGGGACGCGACTGCGCCGCGCTCGCCTCCAACGGCGAGATCCCGGCGACCTCGGCGGGTCTCACCGAGTACGAGTCCCAGTACATCGACCCGATCGCCGCGATCCTGGGCAACAGCAAGTACAGCAACATCCGCATCGCGGCGATCATCGAGCCGGACTCGCTGCCGAACGCCGTCACCAACCAGAGCAAGACCGCCTGCGCGACGGCCACGCCCTACTACGAGACCGGCGTCGAGTACGCGCTCAACAAGCTGCACGCGATCCCGAACGTCTACGACTACCTGGACATCGGCCACTCCGGCTGGCTCGGCTGGTCCAGCAACATGACGCCCGCCGCGCAGGAGTTCGCCAAGGTCGCCAAGGCCACGGCGGCCGGGGTCGCCAGTGTCGACGGCTTCATCAGCGACACCGCCAACACCACGCCGGTCGACGAGCCGTTCCTGCCCAACTCCACCCTCCAGGTGGGCGGCCAGCCGCTCGACTCGGCCAAGTTCTACCAGTGGAACCCCGAGTTCGACGAGCACCACTACGACGAGGACATGCACGCCGCGCTGGTCGCCCAGGGCTTCCCGAGCAGCGTCGGCATGATCGTCGACACCTCGCGCAACGGCTGGGGCGGCTCCGCCCGGCCCACCGCGCTCAACTCGACGCCCACCACCGTCGACGCCTACGTGGCCGCCAACAAGGTCGACCAGCGTCCGTTCCGCGGCGACTGGTGCAACGTCAACGGCGCGGGCATCGGCGCGCGGCCACAGGCGCAGCCCTACGGGAGCAGCGACCCGATCATCGCCTTCGTCTGGGTCAAGCCGCCGGGCGAGTCCGACGGCGACTACCCGACCGCCACCCACGCCCACGGTGACCCGCACTGCGACCCCAGCGGCACCCAGACCGACGGCAACGGCGGCACCTACCCGACCGACGCCATCCCCGGCTACGACATCCCGGCCGGCCAGTGGTTCGCCGCCCAGTTCCAGCAGCTGGTGACGAACGCCTTCCCGAGCCTGGGCGCCTCCTCCGGCGGGGGCGACACCACCCCGCCCAGCACACCGACCGGACTGACCGTCACCGGCACCACCAGCAGCAGTGTCACGCTGTCCTGGACGGCCTCCACGGACAACGTGGGCGTCACCGCCTACAGCGTGTACCGGGGCGGCACCAAGGTCGCCACGGTGCCCAGCGGCACCAGCTACACGGACACCGGGCTGACGGCGTCGACCGCATACAGCTACACCGTCACCGCCCAGGACGCCGCGGGCAACGTCTCAGCGGCCTCGGCGGCCGTCACCGCCACGACGTCGGCCTCCGGCGGCGGGGGTACGGGCGGCGGGAGCGGCTGCACCGCCACCTACACCGTGAGCAGCGACTGGGGCAGCGGCTTCAACGCCAACGTCACCGTCACCAACACCGGAACGGCCGCGACCACGGGCTGGAAGGTCACCTGGACGTTCGGCGGCAACCAGGCGGTCTCGAACATGTGGAACGCCGCCTACACCCAGAGCGGTTCGAGCGTGACCGCCGCCAACATGTCCTACAACGGCGCGATAGCGGCCGGAGGCAACACCAGCTTCGGCTTCGGGGCGACGTACAGCGGCAGCAACGCCGTGCCGACGCTCACCTGCACGGCCTCCTGAGCGTCAGGAGCGCGCGGACGACGGGACCTGCCACCTCTGTGGCGGGTCCCGTGGTCGGTCCGGCCCGCTCCGGCGATGGCGGGGCGACGGTGACGGGGCGGCACTGGACGACTCTCGCGCCGTCGCCCTGGCCACGCGGCGACTGCGGCTCGGCGCACTCGTCACGCGGGCGTCCCCTACCGGCGCCAGGCCATGCCGGCGAAGATGGCCGCGACCGTGGACGTGCTCTCCGCCGGCCGCCTGGAACTCGGCGTCGGCGTCGGCTGGAACGCGGAGGAGTCCCGCGCCTACGGGGTCGAACTGGGCACGCCCCCGGCGACCGCCGCGACGGCGGCCGCGTTCGCCGCCGAGGGCGCGCGGCTCGCGATCGTGTACCTGACCGCGCTCTGCACGCCCGCCGTTCTCGAACCGCCGGCCGAGGCGCTCGCCCAGATACCCGACCCGGGGCCGACGGTGGACGACGCGTGCTCGGCACGGCCGCGGGGCCGAGAAGGCCGACGAGGCTTCAAGAATCAAACGCCGCACGGGCCCTTGACGGCTTCTTGCGTTCCTGGCTCCATATTGGGAGCGCTCCCAGTTGGACGGGCCATGACGAGAACTCAAGGAGTCGGATCCGTGACCGCCAAGCCGACGCTCGCCGAGGTCGCCCTGCGGGCGGGGGTGTCCACCGCGACCGCGTCCCGCGCGCTCAGCCGGTCGGCCCGGGTCAGCGGCGCGGCGCGCCGGGCGGTCGAGCAGGCCGTCGCGGACCTCGGCTACGTCCGGCACCGCGCCCCGCGTGCGGGGGCCAGGGACACCGGCGCGGTGGCGGTCGTGGTCTGCGAGGACATGCTCCACTACCAGTCCGACCTGTTCTATCCGCGCCTGCTCGTCGCGATCGAGCGCGCCCTGGTGCCGCAGCAGCGCGAGTTGCTGGTGCTGACGGCGCTGTGGCACTCCCGCCCCTCCCTGCTGCGCTTCCTGGGCGGCGGCCACGTCGACGGCGTGGTCCTGGTCGGCCTGCGCGGGGACGACACCCTGCCGCGGCTGCTGCGGGCCGCCGACGTCCCCGTCGTCTCGATGGGCCGCCCGCCCGGTGGCGCGGAGATCCCGTTCGTCGACGCCGACAACGTCGGCGGAGCCGCAGGTGCGGTCCGCTACCTGCAGAGGCGCGGCCGCCGCCGCATCGCCACCATCGCCGGCCCCGCGGACATGTCCGTCGGCGTCGACCGCCTCACCGGCTACCGCCGCGCGGTGCGGCTCGCGGGCGCGGCACGCGAGATCGTGGCCCACGGCGACTTCACCGTCGCCTCCGGCGAGGCCGCGATGCTGCGTCTGCTCGACAGGTGTCCCGGCCTGGACGCTGTCTTCGCCGCGTCCGACCCGATGGCCGCCGGCGCGCTGCGCGCCCTGGCGCGCCTGGGCGTCCGCGTGCCGGACGACATCGCACTGATCGGCTTCGACGACGACGCGCTCGCCCTCCGCACGACGCCCCGCCTGACGACGGTGCGGCAGCCGGTGGAGGAGATGGGCGCACGTGTCGTGTCCGAGCTGGTGGGCGGCGGAGCGGTGGCAGGGCCCGTGGTGATGGGCACCCGGCTGGTGGTGCGCCAGTCGGCCTGAGCCGACGGTCCGTCTTGGCCGCGGGCGTCGGATCCGGCTCAGCGGGGGAGCAGGCCGCGCACGTAGGCGGACTGGCCGGCGTGCTGCAGGGCGTCGGAGACGACGCTGATCAGCCGGACCGCCGCGGTGACCGGCGGAACCCAGTTGGAGTCGACGACCCGGTCCAGATGGTGGATGCCGGGTCCGGCGAGGAAGGCGGCCGTCTGGTCCTGCACGTCGTCGTGGTAGCCGAGCAACCGCTCCGCGTCGATGCCGCTGAGCGACGCGACCTGCCGCGAGCTGTGGCCGTAGCCGGTGGCGCCGGGCCCGAAGGGCAGGTCGAAGCGCTCGTGCCAGCCGAGCTCGGTCCAGGCCTGCGGCTGGTCGGCGAGGTCGCTGATGTGGTCGTCCTGGATACGGGTGAGGTGCCAGACGAGCCAGCCGATCGAGTTGCCGCCCGGTTCGGGCCGGAACGCCAGCTGGTCGGGCGTCAGATCGGTGACCGTGTCGTGGACGACCTCCCTGATCCGGCCGAAGGCGTCGGTGAGCAGCTCGGTGGCGATGGTCATGACGGCTCACTCCTCGTCGCGCGCGCTCCGTGTGCGTAGCACGACCCTAGCCGCAGGGCGCCACTCCGGCTCGGGACGCACCGACGGACGCGCCGCGTCGGGCGTCGCCCGCAGATGCACGGCGGCGAGGACCACGCACAGCCCCGCCGTCGCCGACCACAGCGCCGTCGTCCCCGCGCGGGCGAGCAGTTGGGTGCCGAGCAGCGGTGCGAGCGTCGCGGCGACGCCCCAGCTGGTGCCGAAGACCGCGAGATACCGGCCGCTGCCTCCGGGGGGCGCCAGGTCGGTGACGAGTGCGTAGGCGCGGCCCATGACCAGCAGGTCACCGAGGCTCCAGACCGCCGCGGAGACGAGCAGGGCCGGCAGTGCGTGCAGGAGTGCATACCCGAGCAGCCCTGCGGCGAGCAGCAGATGGGCGAGCGCGAGCGCGGTCGGCGTCGAGAGCCGCGTCACCCCCCGCAGCCGGACCAGTGGCTGCGCGAGCACGGTGGTGGCCGCCGCGGCGGTGAACAGCAGCCCGGCGTCGGCGGCCGGCCTCCCCTGCCGGGCGAGCGCGAGCGGCAGCGACATCACGGTCTGCTGGTTGATCAGGGCGTAGGCGGTGCCGGTGCACAGGATGCTCACCAGCGCCCGGTCGCGCAGCGGCCGGACGGGCGGGGACGTCGGCGCGGCGGCAGCGGGCTCCGCTCTGCCTCGCCGCCCAACGGCGGGACGGTCGCGGGGGAGCACCAGCCTGACCAGCAGCGCGCAGGCGAGGCAGGTGAGGGCGTCGACGACGAACAGCCAGCGCAGGTCCCAGCGGCCGAGCACCGCGGCGAGCAGCCCCGCGCCCATGGCGCCGGCCGCGAGCGCGGCGCTGAACAGGCTGAACGCCCGCACCCGCTGCGCCGGGGCCACGGACTCGCCGATGATCGCCTGGCTCGGCGGTTCGTAGAGCTCGTAGGCGAGCCCGAGCAGCACCGCGCCCGCCACCGCCCAGGCGAGCGAGCCCGAGGCGGCGATGGCGAGCTGCGACACCGCACATCCGCAGAGGCCGAGCAGGATCGTCGTGCGCCGGCCGAGGCGGTCGGCGAGGCGTCCCCCGGTCAGCCGGGAGGGGATGGTCGCCAGGCCGAAGGCGGCCGTGACCAGTCCGGCGGTGGTGAGGCTCGCGCCGTGGTCGGCGCAGATCATCGCGGTCAGGAACGGCAGCGAGAAGGCACCGAGGCGGTTGACGACGCGTGCGAGCAGCAGCAGGCGGACGGTGCGGGGGAGCGCTTCGGATCGCCTCACGGCCGGGGCCCCCTCGCGTCACTGGTGAATCGACTATGGTCAGTGATGAACCGGTGGCTTCACCGTAGGCGGACGAAAGGTAACTGGCCAAGTGCTGTTCGACAGTCACATGCGGACGCTGCTCGAGGCCTCGGTCGCGCTGGTCAACGCGCTGACCGACGGTGAGGCGCGCGGGCGCGGATACCTCGCCCCGGAGGGCGCCGAGCGCGTCGGCGCGGTTCGCGCGCTCCTCAACGCCGACGCCGATCTCGGTCCTGCTGCCGCCGACCACCTGGCCGCCACCGCGCGCTCGCTGCGGACCGTCTTCGAAGCCGTGGCGGACGAGCGCCTCGACGAGGCCGCGCACGCGCTCAACGCCCTGCTCCGGGAGAGCGGCGCACGGCCTCAGCTCGACCGTGTCGCGGGCGAGCCGTGGCAGGTCCACTTCCACGGCGCGGACGACTCCTACGCCGTCGGGTGGAGCGCGGGCTGCGCCACCGGCCTCGCCATGGCCATCGGCGGCGACTACGCCGGCCGCCTCGGTGTCTGCGCGGCCCCCCGGTGCGACCGCGTCTACGTGGACCTCTCCCGCAACGCGGGTCGCCAGTTCTGCTCGACGGCCTGCCAGAACCGGGTCAAGGCCGCGGCGTTCCGCGCCCGGCGCACGGGAGAAGAGATCTGAGGGACGGCGACCCGCCGTCTCGCACACGGATTCGCGGCAGCAGAATCACGACACGGTTTTCGTGTAATGGTTGACACCTGCGCCCAGTACGGGCGAGTCTTGAGCTGCTTCCCCGAACGCAGGCCGCCGATCGCGGCCCCGATTCCGCCCGTAGGAGTTGGCGCTGTGACCCGGAACGAACTCGACGCGCTGGCCGCTCGGCTGCGCGCGCACCCTGGCGGGGTGCCCCGTGCGGTCGAGCAGGCCCTGCGGGCGCTGGACGGCTACCTCGCCCTCGCCGAGGCGAACCCGGAGCACGAGGGCCTGCGCCAGGAGCGCCCCCGCGCCCTGGACCTGTGGACGGCACTGCACGACGCGGCCGCCGCCGTGACGACGGCGGCGTGACGCCGGTGGCGTGACGAGCCTTCACCGCGTGGTCGCGGCGGCGCTGCGGGCTTCGGCGCTGGTCCACGGCCCAGCGGCGGACGGGGTGCCCTCGGCGGCTCAGGAACGACGGCTGACGGCCCCTCAGGCCGCCGAGCCGCCCGAGACGGTCTCGGCCTCGGGCTCGCTGTCCCCCGCGGGCGCGGTCTGCACCCCGCCGCGCAGGCCCAGCACGGCGACGAGCGCGCTGAGCGCCATCAGTCCGGCCATGATGTAGAGGACGTACTGGACGCCCTGGGCGAAGTCGTACCGGACGAAGTGCGGGATGGCCGCCGCCGAGCCCCCGCCGGAACCGCCGGAACCGCCGGAACCGGCCGAGCCGCCGCCGCTGAACGCTCCGTGGGTCGACGCCTCCGCCGCGGCGTTCGCCGCCGCCCGGGACATGTGCTGGTCGTTGACGAGGGAGTCGGCGATCCGGGCCTGGAACACCGAGATCATCACGGTGCCCAGCACGGCGAAGCTCAGGCTCGAGGCGTAGTTGCGCACGGTCTGGGTGATGCCGGTGGCCTCGCCGTAGGAGACGCTGGAGGCACGGTTGACGGCATCCGTGTTGGACGGGCCGACCATCATGCCCATGCCCGCGCCGGAGACGATGATCGCCCAGGTGAGCTGGTTGAGGTCGAGCGAGGTCACCTTGCTCGCCCACAGGTAGAAGCCCACCGCCGCGATCACCGAGCCGATGACGACCGGGCGCTTGGCGCCGAACTTGTCCAGCATCCGTCCGCCGATCTGGGCGGTCACGACGAAGCCGATGAAGAAGTAGAGCAGCGTGATGCCGGACTTCTGGGTGTTCTGCCCGAGCGACACGGCCGCGTACTCGCTCGCGAAGAAGAACATCGGCAGGAAGACGGCCATCGCGATGGCCAGGATCACGCACTGCACCAGGAACGCCCGGTCGCCGAAGATCGCCACGTCGATCAGCGGAGCGGACCGCCCGCGCTCGTAACGGTAGAAGACGACCAGCAGCGCCGCGCCCATCGCGATGGAGAGCCCGATGAGCGGGTTGTGCCAGCCCCAGACGTGCGACTGCTGGAAGCCGAAGACGCTGAGCGCGACGCCGGCGGCGATCAGCACCACGCCGACCCAGTCGATCGGGGCCGGGCGGAACTGCGTCTTCGGGCGCGCGACCGCGATCAGCAGGAGCGCGACGAGGGCCACCGGGATGTTGACCCAGAAGATGCCGCGCCAGGTCCACTCCGTCAGGTAGCCGCCCAGCACCGGGCCGACCGCGGTCAGACCGCCGGCGATCCCGAAGAAGAGAGCGAGCGCGCGACCGCGCGACCTCAGGTCGTAGGTGTTGACCACGATCGCGAGCGCGGCCGGGTACATCAGCGCGCCGCCGAGCCCCTGCACCGCGCGGAAAACGATGATCCACGCCTGCGCGGCCGAGCCGTGCGGCGTCAGGCCGCACAGCCCCGAGGCGCCGGCGAAGACGATGACGCCGATCACCACCATCCGGGTGTGCCCGAGCGTGTCGGACAGGCGCCCGCCGAGCGCGAAGAAGGCGGCCAGTGCCAGCAGGTAGGCGTTGACCGCCCACTGCACGCCGGTCCCGCTCAGGTTCAGCTCGCTCTGGATCTTGGGCGCGGCGATCGAGACGATGGTCTGGTCGATGAAGGTCATCGCTACGGCGCAGATCATCGCCGCGAGGACGAGACCCTTGCGCCCGCCTGCGGACGACCCCGCGTCAGATGTCAGGCCCGTACTGGCACTCATGCCGGTTTTCCCCCTGGATATGTCGTTCGGCGCGCAGACCCTAGCACTGGAGGGTTGCCCGCTGGGAGGCGACGGATCACCCGGCGCCCCTGGCGTGCCGTGCCGGCTGACAGGTGCCGCCTCGGCGAGACTTGGGGCATGAGCCCCGCAGCCCGCCACAACCCGCGTGTCCGCCGCGTCTACGACGCGCCGGAGCCGGACGACGGCGCGCGTGTGCTGGTCGACCGCCTCTGGCCGCGCGGCCTGTCCAAGGAGGCGGCGGAGCTGGACGACTGGCCCAAGGCGCTGACCCCGTCGCCCGAGCTGCGCCGCTGGTACCACGCCACCGACGAGGGCGACGCGGCCTTCGCCGAGTTCCGCGAGCGCTACCTCGCGGAACTCGCGGAACCCGAGCAGTCGGACGCGCTCGACGCGCTGCGTGAGAAGGTCGCGTCCGGCCCGGTCACCCTCCTGACGGCTTCCAAGCACCCGGAACGCAGCCACGCCGCGGTCCTCGTGGAACGCCTGCACTGAGCAGCCCGCAGCTACCGCGGGCACGCCCCGCCCCCCGCGGCAC
>NZ_BBPO01000021.1:51922-114840 GCF_000787815.1 Streptacidiphilus neutrinimicus | reverse complement strand
CCCGGCGCGCTCTGCCGACACCATGGCTCATCGGCCGACGAGCCCTCGGGCGTCCCAGGCCCTTGCGGGAGTGCAGAGGCCGCCCGGTGCGCCCCTGGAGCGGGCACGCATCCGCCCGGTCTCGCGATCCGGCCCGCGTGCGCGGGCTGCCGCGGAGTCCGAGATCATGGGAGTACTCGTTGATTTCCCGTCCCGGAGTGCACCGGATGCGCGCAGCGCGGCGTGCGGCCGGTCCCCGGCGTTGCCCGAGGAGGCACGCATGCCCGCGCGGATCATTCTGGTTCGGCACGGTGAGACCAGCTGGTCCGCCACCGGTCGGCACACCGGTCGCACCGACGTGCCGCTGACCGACGAGGGGCGCGACATGGCGCGCCGCCTGGGCGCGCGCCTCGCCGCCGCGCCGTGGAACGGGCTCGCGGACGCGGAGATCGTCAGCAGCCCGCTCTCCCGGGCCCGCGAGACCGCCGAGCTCGCCGGCTTCGGCGCGCGCCTGCGCACCGACGAACGGCTGCAGGAGTGGGACTACGGCGGCTACGAGGGCCTGACCGGCCCGGACATCCGGGCCGAGCGCGAACCGGGCTGGCTGATCTGGCGCGACGGCGTCCCGGGCGGCGAGAAGCTCGCCGAGGTCGGCGCCCGGGTCGACGCGTTCCTCGCCGAGCTGGACGCCCGCGTGGGCGTACCCGACCCCGACTCGACGGTGATGCACGCCGCCGACCACGACGTCGTCGTCTTCGCCCACGGCCACCTGCTGCGGATCATGACCGCCCGCTGGCTCGGCCTGCCGCCCGAGGGCGGCCAGCAGTTCAAGCTGGGCCCGGCCACGCTGTCCGTGCTGACCTGGGAGTACGCGGAGCGTGCCATCGAGCGCTGGAACGACGCCGCGCACCTCGTCTGACGTCGCTGCTGGGGCAGTCATCCCTCAGGCCTGCTGCCCACGGCCTGCCGTCCGTGTCGGCTGTCATCCCTCCAAGAAGTGCTCCAGCGCCTCGACCACCAGCTTGTGGTCGTCCACCTGCGGCAGTCCCGAGACGGCGACCGTCCCCACCAGACCGACGTCCGCGATCACGATCGGGAACGCGCCGCCGTGCGCCGCGTACTGGTCGGGGTCGAGGCGCGACTTCTCCTCGAAACTGCTGCCCTGCTCCCGGAAGCGCTGGCCGACGAGGTAGGAGCTGGCTCCGTACCGCCGCACCACGCGGATCTTCCGCTCGATCCAGGCGTCGTTGTCCGCGCAGGTGCCTGGCGCGGCGAAGTGGAAGAGCTGCTGCTCCCCGCGGCGGATGTCGACGGCGACCGGTAGCTGCCGCTCCCGTGCGAGGTCGACCAGCAGGCAGCCGAGCCGCCAGGCGTCCTCGTTGGTGAACCGGGTGAACTGCAGGCGGCGTTCCTGCTCGATGAGTTCGGCGGTCGTGGTCACAGCTGCACCGTCCGTCCCTCGGCGGCCGAGCGCCGTGCGGCCTCCAGCACCTTCAGCGCGGCCACCGCGTCGCGCGGTTCCACGGGCGCGGGCGCCTGGCCGCGCAGCGCGGCCGCGACACCGGCGTAGTAGCGCTCGTACGCGCCGTGCAGGGTCGGGTGGGCGACGTAGTCGTCCACCGCGCCGAGCTGCCCGAACATCGCGGCGGGCGTCACGCCCCAGCCCTCGTCGGCCGGGGTCCGGCCCGCCCGCAGCGCGTCCTCCTGACCGTCGAGGCCCCAGCTGGTGTAGGCGGCCTCGCTGCCCAGCACTCGGAAGCGCGGGCCGAGTTCGCCCGCCGTCGCGCTCATCCACAGGTGGGAGCGGGTGCCGTCGGTGTGGGTGAGCGCCACGAACGAGTCGTCGTCGGCCGCCGCGCCCGCACGGCGCACGTCGAGCTCGGCGTAGACACTGGCGGCCGGTCCGAAGAGGGTGAGGGCCTGGTCGACGAGATGGCTGCCGAGGTCGTAGAGGAGCCCGCCTGCCTCGGACGGGTCGCCCAACTCCCGCCAGCCGCCCTTGAGATGGGGACGCCAACGCTCGAAGCGGGACTCGAAGCGGTGCACCCGCCCCAGTCGTCCCGAACGGACCAGCTCGCTGACGGTCAGGAAGTCCCCGTCCCAGCGGCGGTTCTGGAAGACGCTCAGCATCAGGCCGCGCGACTCCGCCAGCTCGGCCAGCTCCGCGCCCTCGGCAGCGGTCGCCGCCAGCGGCTTGTCGACCACGACCGGGACCCCGGCCTGCAGTGCGGCCGTGGCCAGCGGGATGTGGGTGCGGTTCGGCGATGCGACCACCACCAGATCCAGCCCGAGCGGCCAGAGCTCCTCGGCCGTGGACAGCAGCCGCGCCTGGGGATGCCGGGCGGCCGCCTGCTCGCGGCGTTCCGGGTTCGCCGTGACGACGGCGTCCAGGCGGAGTCCGGGCGTGGTCGTGATCAGAGGGGCGTGGAAGACCGCGCCCGCCAGGCCGTAGCCGATCAGGCCCACGCGGAGCGGCTCGGCGCCGCCCGGACCGGCGGCGGGGGTGGAGTCAGGAGTGCTGTTCGCCATGGGACCAGTTAAACAACAGCGTGGATTAAGTGGCAAGCATCCCGCATAATCGACTCGTGTCCTCCCCGTCTTCCACCCCGCCGGACCGGGCAACCCTCCCCGCCGCCAGTCCGGCCGGCGGCAGTCCGCGCGGTGCGCGTCCGTCCGACCCGAGGCCGTCCGGGGGCAGTCCGCGCGGTGCGCGTCCGTCCAGCCCGAGGCCGTCCGGCGCGAACCTCTCCGCCCTGCGGGACCACAACGCGGCGGCCGTGCTGACCCTGGTCCGAGCGGCTGCGGCGGCCGGGGGCGAGGTCGGGATCAGCCGGGTGGAGCTCGCCCGTGCGTCGGGGCTCACCGCCCAGGCGATCAGCAAGATCGTGCAACGACTTCTCGACAACGGCCTGCTGGCCGAGGCGGGACGCGGGCCGTCGACCGGTGGCAAGCCGCGCACCCTGCTCACCCTCGTGCCCGACGCGCGCTGGGCCGTGGGCGTGCAACTCGGCCGCGACGCCCTGACCGTGCTCCGCGCCGACCTGACCGGACGCGCGGTCGCCGACCGCCGCGTTCCGATCGACCTCGCCGGCTGGGGACCGGGCCGGGTGCTGGACCTGCTGGCCGGGGAGGTGTCCTGGCTGCTCGGCGAGGTGGCGCGTGAGCGCGTGCTGGGAGTCGGCATCGCCTCGCCGGGCCCGCTCGACCAACGCACCGGGGTGCTGCACCAGGTCACCGGCGCGCCGTCCTGGGACGGCCTCTCCCTCCGCGACGAGGCGGCCCGGCGGCTCGGTCTCCCCACCCTGATCGAGAAGGACAGCACGGCGGGCGTGCTCAGCGCGCTCGGCTCTCCCAACCGCGCCTTCGTCCACCTGGACCGGGGGCTGGGCGCCGGCCTCGTCCTCGGCGGCGCGGTGCAGCGCGGCGCCCGCACCAATGCCGGCGAGTTCGGCCACCAGACCCTCGACCCCGACGGCCCGCGCTGCGGTTGCGGCAACACCGGATGCGTCGAAGCCCTGTGGGCTGCGGCGAGCGGCCCGCGCGAGGCGGCCGTCGTGCTCGGCGAGGCGATCGCCAACCTCGTCCGCCTCCTCGACCTCGACGAGATCGTCCTGGGCGGCCGCGAGGTACTCGCCGCGCCCGAGACGTACCTCGCGGAGATCCGCAAGGTTCTCACCGAGCGCCTACCCGACCCGACCTGGCAACCCGTCACGGTCTGCGTGGCCCCCTCCGGCCCCAACGCCGTCGCCCTCGGCGCGGCGGGCTTGGTCCTGGCCCGCCTCTTCGGCTGACGCCCGCCCGGGGCGTCCTCTTCGGCTGACGCCCGCCCGGGGCGTCCTCTTCGGCTGACGCCCGCCCGGGGCGTCCTCTTCGGCTGACGCCCGCCCTGAGGCGTTTCTCTTCGTGGCCGCCGCGTCTCCCGCTGGGTGGAAGCGCCGAAGGAGCCCGGCCGACCTCGGGGGGCAGGCCACGGACTCGGACCACACCCAGGAACCGCGACCTGTCCCGTCACCCGCCAGCGCGGCGCCCGAGCCGTCGCTGCTGCCGCCAGCGCGGCGCCGGCCGTCGTGACCTGGGCCGGGGCGCGATGGTGGGCGGCGAACGGTGGGCCGATGCGCGGCCCGCGAGGGAGCCCCACCCCGCAGGCCGCGCAGCTTGTGTGTCGCGCGCGAGTGTCAGCTCGCCAGCGCCATGCGGTACCGCTCCAGGAAGTCGGAGACCTCCGGCACCTTCTCGTGCTGCCGCATCCGCTCGGCCGTCGCGGAGACCATGCCACGGATACGGGTGGAGCGGACCTGGGCGAGCAGGGCGACCGCCGACATGCCCGTCACGGCCGCGTCGACGACCGCACCGCGACCCAGCTGGTCGTGGGCCAGCTCAGCCGTGTAAAGGGTGCGATTGCGGACGAAGTGCGTCGGCTGGAGCGCTATGGCCTGCTCGGCCCAATGCGCCGCCGACTCGAACTCGCCCAGCGCGGCCCAGCACTGGGCGGTCAGTCCGGCCAGCTCCGCCTCGTTGAAGAAGGACATCCACTCGGGATCCGCGTCCGAGGGGCCCTGCTCGAACGCGGTGCGGGACTCGCCCAGCGCCTTGACGCAGGAGGCGCGGTCCCGCAGCAGCGCCCAGCCGCCGGCCTCGCGCAGCGCCAGCAGCGACTGCAGGCGGGCCGAGCCCAGGCCCGCGGCGGCACTCCGTGCGGCCTGCGCCGCGCGGACGGCCTCGCGCGGCCGCCCGGCGTCGCGGGCGAGGAAGGCGGTGTTGCAGAAGGCGTGCGCCTCCAGCGCGGCGTCGCCCGCCATCCGCGCCGTGGCCAGCGCCTCGGCGTACAGGGAGCGGGCCTCGGCCAACCGTCCGGAGTCGTGGGCGAGCCAGCCGACGGAGATGGCCAGCTCCCCGGCGGAGGCCTGCAACCGCTGCTCCACCCGGGCCGTGTACGTCCCGCAGTTGAGCAGTTGGTAGGCGGTGCGCAGGGTGTGGCCGGCGCGCTCGAACAGCGTGTCCGCGCCGTGGACGTCGTCCAGCAGCCGGATCTGACGGACCGCCGACTCCACCTCGCGCACCTCCCGCAGGCCCACCCGGGCGTTCGACGGCGGGAGCATCCCGGGATCCAGGACCGCCCCGGATCCCGGGAGGGCTGCGGATCCCGCGACCGCCTCGGACGGCGCCCCCCGGACGGCCCGGGCGGCGGGGGAGCTCTGCGCCTGCGCCGGGGTGTCCCAGCTCAGTGCGGTGACCACGGCCAGCGGGCCGCCGGCCAGGAACGTGCGTCGCTGCACGTCGTTGTTCTCCTCGTCGCGTGGCGCCGGGAGCACGGCCGCGCGCCGTGACTCCCCTCGCGGCGTGAAGCCCAGATCGGACAGGGTGGCGCCGGGGAACATGTGGCGGAAGACGCGCTCGTAGGCGTAGTTGGGGCGCCGGATCGCCCCCGACTCGATCCGGCCGATGTACCGGGCGTCGCAGGACACGTGCTCACCGATCTCGCGTGCCGCGCGCCGCACCGACGCCGCGAACTCGCGCGGCGACAGGTCTCCGCGACGTTCGCGCATCCGCAGGTTGGGAGAGGTGGGTGAAGGGAGAGAGACGTGAGCCATGCGGCACCCCCTGGTACGGAACTGCACCAGCGACATTACTCTGAGCGAGAATTCGAACACGCTGGGTTTTCCGACATTTCTGGATCAGTCGGGCCTGATCGCAGCCGTCTGCCATGAAATGCCACGCCTTGCGGGTTTGGGACGCCGTGGCCCCGGCCGTGTCCGCGCGTTAGTCAGGGGCAGAGGGCGCAAGCGCCCGGCACGCGAGCGAGGAGGCGGTCGTGCAGGTCAGGACGGAGAGCGAGTCAGGATGCGATGACTCGGCCCGGGGCGACTCGGTACGGGCGGATTCCGTCCGAGCGGATGCGGGGCGGGCCCAGGGGGCGCGCGCTCAGGCTCCGCGCGCCGACGCGGGGTGGGCGGGGTGGCGCAGCGGGGTCAGGCGGCCCGTCGCCCGTCCGGCGTGTGAGGTCGTCACCGTCCCCGAGCGGCAGGGGCTGGAGACGGTGGACATCCTGCGGCTGCGCGGGGGTTGCGGCGCCGTGCTGCTGGAGGACGCCGAGTCGACGCTGTCCTTCCTCGTCCCCTTCGGCACAGCCGCGCAGTGGCAGCTGGCGGGCAGTTCCTGTCGGACCGTGCCCGCCCCCGGCGCGGGGTCGCACTGGCTGCTGCCGCCCGCGGTGGGCGGCCCGAGCCCCGTGCTCACCGATCCTGTCGAGCTCCGCGCGGCCCTGGGCGAGGCGGCCCGCACCCTCGCGGCCAGCGACAGGCTCTGACCGGAGGCCCGCTCCGCCGGGCGGATCCGTCGAGGCCGCCGAGGCAACCAACGGTCGCGGACCGGTGCCCTCATCGGATCACGGATACTGGACCGATGGCGAGAAAGCGGAAGGCCCAGGTCAGCGAGGCCACGACGGCGAATGCAGCCGTGCCGGGGCGTGGCGGCGCGGGCGGGCGGGGCGGCTCTGCCGTCGCGCCGATCGGTGAGCCGGTGGCCTTCGGCACCGCCGAGCTCGTGCCCGACCGAGACCGGCCGCAGGCCTGGACCGTGCTGCTGGACGGTGCGCCGCAGTCGCACGTGGACCTCGGCGACCCGAGCCGGCTGACCTTCGAGTACCAGCGCCGTCTCGGCCGTGTGGCCGATCTGGCAGCGGCGCCGGGGCGGCCGCTGAACGCGCTCCACCTTGGCGGTGGCGGGCTGACCCTGCCGCGATACATCGCCGCGACCCGTCCGCGGTCCCGGCAGCAGGTCGCGGAGATCGACACCATGCTGACCGAACTCGTCCGCCGCGAGCTGCCGCTGGAGCGGGCCTGGCAGATCCGCGTGCGCGGCGGCGACGCCCGCGAGGTGCTCACGCGCACCCCGGAGGCGTGGGCGGACCTGGTGATCGCCGATGTCTTCAGCGGCGCCCGGGTGCCCGCCCACTGCGCCACCGTCGAGTTCGCCGAGGCCGCCGCCCGCGCCCTGGCCCCCGGTGGTCGATACGCGGCCAACATCGCCGACGGCGGGCGGCTCCCCTTCGCCCGCCGACAGGTGGCGACGCTGCGGGCGGTCTTCCCCGAGGTCGCCATGGTCGCGGACCCCGCGGTGCTGCGCGGAAAGCGGTTCGGCAACCTCATCCTGCTCGCCGCCGCCACGCCGCTGCCCTTGGCGGAGCTCGGCCGGTCGATGGCCGGCGATCCGGTGCTCGGACGCATCGTGCAGGGCGCCGACCTGGAGGACTTCCAGGCCGGTGCCCTGCCGGTGCGCGACGCCGAGGCGGAGGCCTCCCCGGAGCCGCCGTCGGCGGTCTTCCGGTCCTGACGGCGGTCCCGCCGTCGGCGGTCAGGCCGACGGCAGGAGGCAGCCTTCGTCGGCCTGACGTACCGTCACCTGACGGCGTGCCTCACTTGACCGGGGTGAGGTGCAGGATCATGTACTCGTACGCCTGATCCTGGGGCGACGGGTTGACGTACGGGTTGTCCTTCGTCGGCCAGCCGGTGAAGTTGGCCGTGCTGAACTCGTACCAGGCCGCGCCGTACAGCACCGGGACCGCAGGAACGTCCGTCGAGAGCTGCTGCTGCAGGGCGTTGAGCGCCGACTGCTGGCCGGCCGGGGTGGTCGCGTTCTCGTACTGCTTGACCGCCGTGTCCGCCGCGTTGCTCTGGTACCGGCTGAAGTCGCCCGCGGACGGCTGACCGACCGGCGAGGTCAGCGTGGAGTCCAGGATGAACTGAAGCCGCTGGAAGGCCGTCGTGCCCTGGCCCCAGTGCAGTGCCACGTCGTACTTGCCGGTGGTGATGGCCGTGTTCCAGCCGTTGTAGTCCATGTCGCCGTTGACCTTCACGTCGAAGCCGAGGCCGTTGAGCGTCTGCTGCATGGCCTTGGCGTCGCACCAGTAGTCCGTGAAGGAGTTCGGGTCGATGATCGTGAAGGAGATCGTCTTGCCGCCCTTGGTCCACTTGCCGCCGGTCTTGGACCAGCCGTCGGCGCTCAGCAGCGACTGGACCGCGGACGCGTCCGAGGCCGGCTTGAGGTCGTTGGCCGTGGCGGGGTTGAGCGAGCTCTGGTCCAGCGGCAGGGTCAGGCCGCCGGACGAGGAGGCCGGGAGTTCGTAGTCGGTCTCGCACTGGCTGGCCATGGAGGCGCGGTCGATGCCCGCGCTGATGGCCTTGCGCACCGCCACGTCGGCCAGGGCCGGCGCCGTCGGGCTCTTGGTGTTGAGCAGCAGCGCGACCGTGTTGCCTGCCGGGAAGTAAGGCGCGTCGCTCTGGAACAGGTGGTTGTGCTGGGAGTCCTTGGCGACGAACGAGGTGAGCACGTTGTTGATGTCGTTGCCCGCGAGGTCGAGCTGTCCCTGGGCGAGCGCGGTGGTGGCCGCGTCGTTGCTCGCGTAGTTGGCCACCGCGACCTCGGGCACCTTGGGCTTGCCGCCCCAGTAGCTCGGGTTGGTCTTGTAGCTGACCTTCTGCGCGGAGAAGGCGTCGACCAGGTAGGGCCCGGTGCCTATCGCCTGCGAGGACTTGATCACCGCGGTGGCCGGGGAGGAGATCGAGGACCACTGCGCCTTGGGCACGATCAGCTGGTTGCCGATGGCCTGTGCGCTCGCCATCTCGGGCGCGGCGAAGCTGAGCACCACGGTGTCGGTGTCGGGCGTGGTGATCGAGGCGGCCTTCGGCACGCCCTGGGTGTTCGCCGCGGCGTTGTCCGTCACCAGCTGGTAGGTGAAGGCGACGTCAGCCGAGGTGAGCGGAGAGCCGTCGGACCACTTGACCCCGGCGTGCAGGTGGATCGTGGCGGTCTTGCCGTCCGCCGACCAGTCGATCTTGTCGGCCAGCCACGGGGTGGGCGCCTGGCTCGGGTTGAGCGTGTCGTACTGCAGCAGCGGTTCGTAGATCAGCGCGTCGGTGTTCTGCGTCCGGCCGAAGGAGTTGCCGTCGAAGGGGTTGAAGTCCTCGGTGAACGAGGTGGCGCCGGTGTTGTCCTCCAGATAGAGGGTCTCCGCGGCGATGTTGCCCTTGCCGCCCGAGCCCCCGGCCTTGGAGGAGGAGCTCGAGCAGGCCGTCAGGCCCAGTCCCAGGGCAGCCACGACGGCCATGCTCTTGATGGTGGTGCTGCGTCTCATTGTCGTACGCTCCTTGTGTCCGACCGGCGGGCGCCGGCCAGTGATGAGCGACCATGTCCAGGTCCGTGAAGGGTGGTTCGGTGCTGGTGCCGTGATCCGGCCGGCGAGCGCCGGACGGTCACGGTGAGTCGAGGCGGACACCGCCTCGGGCGAGTTGGCGCTCGCCCGAGGTTCCGCGGCACCGCCGCCGGGGCGGAGGACGCGGGCCACCGGCCGGCCGGCTCACGCCGGGCCCGCCGACGTCTTCGAGGACCCCGGCTCTGCCGGGGAGCCTCCCGCTGCCGCGCCCGACGCGTGCTCCGGATCCAGCAGCCAGCAGGCGGCGACATGCCGGGCGGAGGAGGCGTCGCGGGCCGGAAGCGTCGGCGGCGCCTCCTCCGAGCAGACCGGCATCGCGAAGGGGCAGCGCGGGTGGAAGCGGCAGCCGCTGGGCGGGGAGACCAGGCTGGGCGGCGCTCCCCGCCCGCGCAGGACGGGAGCCTCGACCCGCTCGGGGTCGGGCGCGGCGCTGAGCAGGAGCTGGGTGTACGGATGGGCCGGTGCGTCGGTGACCCGCACCGCGTCGCCTGACTCGACGATCTGCCCCGCGTACATCACCACGATCGAGTCGGCGAGGTACCGCGCCGAGGCGATGTCGTGGGTGACGTAGAGGATCGCCAACTGCTCGCGCTCACGCAGCTCGTCGAGCAGGTTGAGCACGCCGAGCCGGATCGACACGTCCAGCATGGAGACGGGCTCGTCGGCCAGCAGCACCTCAGGCTCGACCGCCAGGCCGCGCGCGATGGCGACGCGCTGGCGCTGCCCGCCGGAGAGCTCGTGAGGGTACTTGTCGGCGTAGTTCTCTGCCGGAGTGAGCGAGACGCGCTCCAGCAGCGCGAGGACGCGCGCGTCCAGCTCCTCCCGGCTCAGACGACGTCCCGCGTGCAGCCTGAGCGGTCGCTCCAGGTGGTAGCGGACGGTGTGCACGGCGTTCAGCGAGGAGAACGGATCCTGGAGCACCAGGTGCACGCGGCTGGTGTAGGCGCGGCGGGACCGGGCGTCGCCGCGCACCGGCTCGCCGTCCAGCAGCAGCTCGCCGGTGGTCGGGGTGATCAGCTGGGTCAGCAGCCGGGCCAGGGTGGACTTGCCCGAGCCGCTCTCGCCGACCACCGCCGTGACGGTCCCGCGCGGCAGGGCGAGGGAGACGTCCTCGACGGCGTGCACGGTCCCCGCACCCCGGCCCAGGCCGCCGTGGACCTTGAAGTGCTTGGTCAGGCCGCGGGCCTCCAGGGCCGGGGTGCCGGGCCGGTCCGGTCCGTGGATCACCCGCTCGGAGCGGGCCGGGGTGGCGGTGTCGGTCATGAGGAGCTCCCGAGTGGAGGGGTGGCCGCGGTCGCGCCGGATGTCGCACCCGCCGGCGCCGAGTCGACCGGAGCCGAGTCGACCGGCGCCGAGTCGGTCGGCGCAGCGTTGGTGGGCGCAGCGTTGGTGGGCGCAGACTTGGTCGGCGCGGCGCCGATCGGAGCGGGCGCGGGCAGGGGCACCGGCGCGATGCCGGCCGCGGAGCGGTTCGGCTCGGGCGTCGCGGGCGGCTCGGGCGTCGCGACGGTGGCCGTCGCGGGCAGGGGCGGGAACGGCAGGGCCAGCGCGGCGGGAACCGGCTGTCGCCCGTCCTGCAGCCAGCAGGCGCTCGACCGGTCGCTGGGCGGTCCGCCTGCCGTTCCGGCCCGACCGTCGGGCAGCTCCAGGGACGGGGTGACCAGCAGGGGCTGCTCCTCGGCGCAGCGATCCATCGCGAAGGCGCAGCGCGGGTGGAAGGCACAGCCACTCGGCATGGAGCGCAGGCTCGGCGGGGAGCCGGGGATGCCCTCCATCCGGACCCGCTCGCCGTGCAGGCTCGGGAAGGAGCCCTTGAGGCCGAGGCTGTACGGGTGCCGCGGGGCCCGGAACAGCTCCGCCGCGCTGGCCCGTTCGACGATGCGCCCGGCGTACATGACCGCGATCGAGTCGGCCAGCTCCAGCAGCAGGGACAGGTCGTGGGTGATGAAGACGACCGCGAAGCCGAGGCGCTCGCGCAGCTGCATCAGCTCCTCGAGGATCTCCCGCTGCGTCACCACGTCCAGAGCGGTCGTCGGTTCGTCCATGATGACCACCTGCGGCTCCAGAGCCAGCGTCATCGCGATCATCACACGCTGCCGCATGCCGCCGGAGAGCTCGTGCGGGTAGCTGCGCAAGCGGTCGGCGCTGATCCCGACCATCCGCAGCAGCTCCACCGCGCGCTCGCGCCGCTGGGCCGGCGTCATCGACCGGCGGTGCGCCTTGAGAACGTCGGTCAACTGGGCGTCGATGCGGGCCACCGGGTTGAGCGCGTGCATCGCGCTCTGGAACACCACCGCCAGCTCCGACCAGCGGATCCGGCGCAGTGTGGCCGCGTCGGCGGCCAGCAGGTCCACCGTCTCGGGGGGGCCGGCGTCGGAGCCCTGCGGCCGGGAGTGAAAGAGCACCTCGCCGCCGGTGATCACGCCGGGCGCACGGAGGAGGCGGGTGAGCGCGTAGGCGAGCGTCGACTTGCCGGAGCCGCTCTCGCCCGCGAGCCCGAGCACCTCGCCCCGGTGCAGGACGAGATCGGCTCCGCTGACGGCGCGGACCGCGTCGGGCCCGTGCCCGTAGTCCACGTCGAGGCCACGGACCTCCAGGACGGCCTCGCGCTCTCGCGCGGTCGGCGCAGGGCTGATGGTCTGGCTCTGCGTCATCGGCGTATTCCTTCCTCGGCGCGGACGACCGGCGTGAGGCCGAGCTGGAAGCGCGGACCGCGCCCGCGGCCCAGACCTCGACGGGTGCTGCGCATCCGGGGGTTGACGATCTCGTCGATGCCGAAGTTGAGCAGCGCCAGGGCGATGCCGACGAAGGCGACGCACAGGGCCGGAGGCCCGTACCACCACCAGGTGCCGCTGGTGGTCGCGCTGAACTGCTGGGCGGTGTTGAGCATGGTGCCCCAGGAGGCGTTGGTCGGATTGATCAGGCCCAGCCAGGAGAGCGAGGCGTAGGCGCCGATCCCGTAGATCACGGTGAAGATGAAGGAGGAGGCCAGGATCGGCAGCAGGTTGGGGAGGATCTCGAAGAGGATGATCCGCACCCGGCCCTCGCCGACGACCCGTGCCGACTCGACGTAGTCCTGGTTGCGCAGGGCCAGCGTCTGCGCGCGCAGCACGCGGGCGCCCCAGGCCCAGGCGCTGAGGGCGATGACCGCACCGATCAGCAGCGGGTTCCCGGTGTCGCCGTCCGGCATCATCTTCATGACGACCATGAGGATCAGCAGGCCGGGCAGGGCCAGGAAGATGTTGGTCAGGATCGACAGCACCTCGTCCGCCCTGCCGCCGAGGTAGCCCGCGCTCACGCCGACGAGCACGGAGAGCACGGTGGCGATGATCCCGGCGACGAAGGCGATCAGCAGGGTGTCCCGGCCGCCGGCCAGCAGTTGTGAGAACAGATCGTGCTGCTGCACGTCGGTGCCCAGCCAGAACCGGCCCGAGGGCGGATGCGGGACGTTGTCGAGGCGGGAGGCCCGCCAGTCGGTCGAGTGCGGCGCGACCATCGGGCCGAAGAGCGCGAGCAGCACGAAGAAGAGCAGGATCAGCGAGCCGACGGCCACTTTGGGCGAGCGCAGCAGGCGGGTGCGGCCGCCGCCCGAGCGGCGCGGCTGTCGTGGTCGGAGAACGGGCGACACGGCTCAGGCCACCTTCCTCGCGCGTGGGTCGAGCGCGACGTAGACGAGGTCGGCGAGCAGGTTGGCGCCGAGCACGGTGAAGGTGACGACGAGCAGGATGCCCTGCATCACCGGGTAGTCGGCCGCCTGGGCCGCGTTGAAGATCTCCCGGCCCACACCGGCGTAGTTGAAGACGATCTCGGTGACGATCGAGCCGGTGACCACGAGGCTGATCGACAGCGCGAAGTTGGAGATGCTCGGCAGCAGCGCGTTGCGGGCTGCGACCGCCACGACCTTGTGCCTGGGCAGGCCCTTGGCGGCGGCGACCAGGACGTAGTCCTCGTCCATGGTCGTGATCATCATGTTGCGCATGCCGAGGATCCACCCGGCGATCGAGGCCAGCGCCACCGTCGCCGCGGGCAGGGCCCCGTGGTCGATCACGTTGGCGATGAAGGGCCAGTTCCAGCCCGGGGTGACCGTCGCGTAGCGGCCGGTGTCGTAGGCGCCGCCGGTCGGGAACATCCCTCCGTAGAAGCCGAAGCTGAGCATCAGCAGCGAGGCCAGGATGAAGTACGGGACGGCCTGGAAGAACGTGGCCGCAGGCAGCAGGGCGTCCAGCAGGCCGCTGCGCCGCCAGCCCGCCAGCACGCCGATCAGTGTGCCCACCAGGAAGGCGATCACCGTCGCCGAGCCGACCAGGCCGATCGTCCACGGCAGGTCGTTGGCGAGCACGGTCGAGACGGGCGCGGACAGCGAGGTCGAGACGCCCAGGTCGCCCTGGAAGAGGTTGCCCAGGTAGGTGAGGTACTGCGCGACCAGGCCCTGGTGACCGCCGCCGTACTGGGCCTGGAGGGCCTGGAGCTGGGCGGGGGTCAGAGAGGCCGTGTTCATCTTGGCCAGGAAGTTCTGCAGGGCGCTGCCCGGCACCATCCGGGGGATGAAGAAGTTGAGCGTGATCGCCGCGTAGGCGGCGATGAGATAGAACCAGAGCCTTCGCAGGAGTGCTCGCATGCCGGCCTCCGCTCAGCCGAGGCGAGGCCCGAAGGGCGTCACCTGGTCATGGATGGGCAGGGCATCTGACAGTGAGTCATCAGCGGGTATCTGATGTGAGGTGATCATGGGTGGACCTCGGAGGCTTGCGTGCTGATCCCCTGAACGGGCCGGGGCACGGTGATCGGTTGCCAAAAGGTGCGTACACGTGGACGGGCGGCGCCCGTCTCTGCGGGAGCACCGCGGGAGCACTGCGCGAGCACCGCACGAGGCGGGCCGCAGGCGGCTCAGTGCCCCCCGGGCAGGCCGCGGTGCTTGTAGCACGCGATCGCTGTCAGCAGCAGGCCCAGAAGGACCGGCAGCAGCCACGCCATGGTGCCGACATGATCGGCCGGAACCGGAACCGCGCCTTGGGCGGGTGCCGGTGAGGGCGCTCGGGCGAACAGAGTGGCGAACACGTGCACGCCCGGTCCAACGATCGTGAGCTACGCAGCGTTACTGTCAGGGCGTCGGTATCGCCCCCTTGCGCGCGGCCTCGCCGTACCAGTACGCGCTCGACTTGAGCGTGCGGCGCTGGGTGGCGAAGTCGACGTAGATCACGCCGAATCGCTTGGCGTAGCCGTAGGCCCACTCGAAGTTGTCCATCAGCGACCACTGGAAGTAGCCGCGAACGTCGATGCCCGCCGCGATCGCCCGGTGCACCGCCGTCAGGTGGTCCTGCAGATACGCGATCCGCTCCGGATCCCGCACCTCGCCCTCGGGGGTCGGGTAGTCGTCGCAGGCCATCCCGTTCTCGGTGATGAGGAGCGGAAGGTCGGGGCGCTCTCGGTGCACCCGAGAGAGCAGGTCGAACAGTCCGGTGGCGTCGATCGGCCAGCCCATGCTGCTGGCGGGGCCGGCAGGCTGGTGGAACGCGACCGACTCGGAGCCGGGCCAGGGCGATCCGCTGCCCGTCCCGTGGGCCACGCTGGTGCTCGGCCCGTCAGCCGAAACCCAGGCCGGGGTGTAGTAGTTGATCCCGAGCGCGTCGAGCGGCGCGTGGGCGGCCACGGTGTCGCCGGGCTGGATCAGCCGGTCCCAGTCGACCAGATGGGCGGTGTCGCCGAGCAGGTCGTCGTCGTACCGGCCGTGCAGCATGGGACCGAGAAAGACCCGGTTGCCGACGGCGTCGATCCGGCGCGCCGCCTCGGCGTCCGCCGCGGAGTCGGTGAGCGGGCGGACCTGGTGCAGGTTCAGACTGACGGACAGCCGGGCGTCCGGCACCGCGGCACGTACGGCGGCGGCGGCGCGTCCGTGGGCGAGGTTCAGGTGGTGTGCCGCGCGCAGGGCGTCGGCCGGATCGGTCCGGCCGGGCGCGTGCACACCGGAGCCGTAGCCGAGGAAGGCCGAGCACCACGGCTCGTTCAACGTCGTCCAGTGGCTCACCCGATCGCCCAGGGCCTCGGCGGCCAGGGCCGCGTAGGCGCCGAAGCGTTCGGCCGTGTCCCGGGCGGGCCAGCCGCCGGCGTCCTCCAACTCCTGCGGCAGGTCCCAGTGGTAGAGCGTCGCAACCGGAGTGAGCCCGGCCTCGAGCAGGGCGTCCACCAGACGGCGGTAGAAGTCGAGCCCGCGTTCGACCCCCGGACCGTGGCCGGTGGGCTGGACCCGGGGCCAGGCGATCGAGAAGCGGTAGGCGCTGAGCCCGAGGTCGCGCATCAGGGCGACGTCCTCGCGGAAGCGGTGGTAGTGGTCCACCGCGACCGCTCCGGTGTCGCCGTGGTGCACCTTGCCGGGCGTGGCGCTGAAGGTGTCCCAGATGGAGGGGGTGCGTCCGTCCTCGGCCGCGGCGCCCTCGATCTGGTAGGCCGAGGTGGCCGCGCCCCAGAGGAAGTCGGGCGGGAAGTGGAGCAGGCCGTCGTCGGGCCGTGCGGAACGCGTCATGGCGGCAGGGCCAGGCGGGCGGAGTGACGGCGTGGTGCCGACGGAGGTCATCGCAGCAGTCTCCCGAGATTTCCGAGACGGATGGCGGTGAGGCGGGAGGAGCGGGAGCGCTCCCGGTCGGGGCCGATGGACGGTCGGCGATGGGAGCGCTCCCAGTTCCTGATGCCGGAAGCCTGAGCCCTGCGGTGTACGGATGTCAAGGACTCCGGTCCGGCTTTCCCTCGAAAGTTGGGAGCGCTCCCATTCGACGTGGGATCGCGCTAGGGTGAGGCCACGGCGCTGTGGACGCCCGTCTAGCGTGGGCCCCGCGCGACTCCGTACATGCGGCCCGGCGGCCGCTGGCACGATGGACCCGCATCACGAGGTGCCCGGATCGCGCGAGACCCGAACGCTGACGTGACGAGGCCGGTCTCGGGTGCGTTGGGACACGTGGCGCGCATCAGGGCGTCGGGCCGGGTCGCGAGCGGTCCGCGCCGTACACGAGGGGAACGAAGGGAACGCCATGAGCAGCAGGTCCGCCGGTCGCGGCGAGGGACGGCCCACGCTGGAGGCCGTCGCCGCGCTGGCCGGTGTCGGCCGCGGCACGGTGTCGCGCGTGGTCAACGGCGCCGCCGGGGTGAGCCCCCGGGCGCGCACGGCTGTCGAGCAGGCCATCGCCGAGCTCGGCTACGTGCCGAACCGCGCCGCCCGCTCTTTGGCGACCAGCAGGGCCGACGCCGTGGCTCTGATCATCCCGGAGACGGAGACCCGGCTCGCCTCCGAGCCCTTCTTCGCCTCGATCATCCGCGGGGTGGCGAGCGAGCTCTCGGAGACGGAGCTGCAGCTGCTGCTGATACTGGTCAGCACCGAGCGTGAGCGCCGCCGGCTGGCCGGCTTCCTGGACGGGCGGCGGGTCGACGGGGTGCTCATGGTCTCCGTCCACGCCGACGACCCCGTGGCCGAGCTGGTGGAGAGCACGGGGCTGCCCACGGTGCTGGGCGGTCGCCGCTCCGAGCTGGAGCCCCTCAGCTACGTCAACTCGGACAACCTCGGTGGTGCGTGGTCGGCGGTTCGGCACCTGCTCGGCCTGGGGCGGCGGCGGGTGGCGACGATCACCGGCCCGCTGGACATGGAGGCGTCCTGCGTCCGCATCGAGGGCTACCGGCGGGCGCTGGAGGAGGCCGGGGTGGCGGTCGAGCCCGGGCTCATCGCCCACGGTGACTTCTCCGAGGAGTCGGGCGAGCGGGCCATGGCGGAGCTGCTGGTGCGCGAGCCGACCCTCGACGCGGTCTTCTGCGCCTCCGACCTGATGGCGGCGGGCGCGATGCGCGCGCTGCGGCGGGTCGGCCGCAGGATACCGACGGACGTGGCCGTGGTGGGCTTCGACGACTCACCGCTGGCGCGGCACACGGAGCCCCCGATGACCACGGTCCGTCAGCCGAGCGAGGAGATGGGCCGTGCCATGGCCCGGCTGCTACTGGAGGAGATCGCGGCGCCCGGTCGTAGTCATCGGCAGATCATCCTCTCCACGGATCTGGTGGTCCGCGAGTCCGCCTAGCCTGCCCGGTCTGCGGCTCCCGTCGGGCCGGGACGCGGCCGTGCTGCCACGGTCCGGCCTGGACCCGAACGGCTGATCATCAGGTCCGCACGACCGTTCCTCCTGGCCGGACCCGCGAGTAGCGTGGAGGGTGACGGGGTGGCTGCCGTGTGTCCTGTACGGACGAGATCGGGTGATGGCGATGCTGGCTGTGGATGTCGTCCTGGGGGTGCTCGGCGTGGGTGCCGTGTGGCTGGCGACGGGGGTGCGTGTCGTCCAGCAGTTCGAGCGCGGTGTCGTGTTCCGCTTCGGCAAGGTTCGCAGCGGCATCAAGGAGCCCGGCCTGACCCTGCTGCTACCCGTCGCGGACCGGTTGCGGAAGGTGAACGTCCAGATCATCACCATGCCGGTGCCCGCGCAGGAGGGCATCACCCGTGACAACGTCACCGTCCGGGTCGACGCCGTCGTCTACTTCCGGGTCGAGGACCCGGTGCTCGCGACCGTCCAGGTGCAGAACTACACCTTCGCGATGTCGCAGGTGGCGCAGACCTCACTCCGCTCGATCATCGGCAAGAGCGAGCTCGACGACCTGCTCACCAATCGCGAACCGCTCAACCAGGGCCTGGAGCTCATGCTCGACAGTCCGGCGGTCGGCTGGGGCATCCACATCGACCGTGTCGAGATCAAGGACGTCGCGCTGCCGGAGTCGATGAAGCGCTCCATGTCCCGGCAGGCCGAGGCGGAGCGCGAGCGTCGTGCGCGCATCATCACCGCAGACGGCGAGTTCCAGGCCTCGCGGAAGCTCTCCGAGGCCGCGACGATCATGTCCGACACCCCGGCCGCGCTGCAGCTGCGTCTGCTGCAGACGGTCGTCGAGGTGGCCGCGGAGAAGAACTCGACGCTGGTCCTGCCGTTCCCGGTCGAGCTGCTCCGCTTCCTGGACGGGATGACGCCCAAGCCGGGGAGCAACGGCGGAGCTCCGAGCGCCAGTGCGGCGGCGGGCGCTGCGGCCGCTGTGACGGCCGCAGCCGCGGCGAAGCCCGAGGAGCACGTGCCGAGCGTGCCTCCGGTGCCGAGCGTCCCTGAGCTCGAGGCTCAGGCGGACGCGGAGCTGGAGGCCGGTGGTCTGGTGTTCCCGGATCCGGAGGAGACCACGGAGGGGGGCCCGGAGGGACAGCCGGAGGAGCGCCCCGGATCCTGAGCGGGCCTCAGGCCCTGACGACCGTAAACGACTTCGGGCCCGACCGCTGAACGGTCGGGCCCGAAGCCTTCGGTGGGGTGAGCGACGGGGCTCGAACCCGCGACACCTGCGACCACAACGCAGTGCTCTACCAGCTGAGCTACGCCCACCATCTGTCCGCTGCGCTCTCGCGCGCTGACGGAGATAACTCTACAGGATCCGTCGGGATGCTCACGACCACGTTTGCGGTGGCCGCGGCCGGTCCGGCGCACCCCCGGTCGTGGGGGTGTCACCGGCGTACCGGTCTCAGGCCGGCGGCTGCTCGTAGCGTGCCGCGATCGTCCGCGCGGCCTCGGTGTCCGGGCCGGGCTGCGGCACGAAGACGGCCTCCCGGTAGTACTTCAACTCCGCGATGCTCTCCCGGATGTCCGCGAGCGCGCGGTGGTTGCCCTGCTTCTTGGGGCTGTTGTAGTAGGCGCGCGGGTACCAGCGGCGAGCCAGCTCCTTGATCGACGACACGTCGACGATCCGGTAGTGGAGATGACCTTCCAGCGCCGGCATGTCGCGCGAGAGGAAGCCGCGGTCGGTCGCGACGGAGTTGCCGCACAGCGGCGCCTTGCCGGCCTCCGGCACGTGGGCCCGGACGTAGGCGAGGACCTGCGCCTCCGCCTCCGCGAGGGTGACGCCCTCGGCCAACTCCTCCAGCAGCCCGGAGGAGGTGTGCATCTCCCGCACCACGTCCGGCATCTGTGCGAGCGCCGCGTCCGGAGGACGGACCACGATGTCGACGCCCTCGCCCAGAACGTTCAGCTCCGAGTCGGTCACCAGGGCGGCGACCTCCACCAGGGCATCTCGCTCAAGGTCGAGTCCCGTCATCTCACAGTCGATCCACACCATGCGATCGTTCATCCGGCTCACCGTCCCGGGGCTTGTGCGCGTCCTGCCTTCGACGTCAACCGCGACCTCCGCGACGGACCCGGGCGGGCGATCGGCTGACCCGTCATGGTCGATCATCGCGCTTCGCCCGTGCAAGTCGACACGTCGACCCCGCTGGCCCACAAGGGGCTGGAGTCGAAGCTCTGGCGCGGCGGGAGACCCCGGCGGAGCAGGGCACGGGCGGATGCGGGGAGCACCGAACGGGGGTGGCTCCAGTGGACCGCCTCACGGCTCCGGGGCCACTGCCCGCCTGGTGCCCGCAAGCGGTGTCGCTGCGCAGCCGCGCGAAGCCGATGCTGCCGACGTGCGCCTCCTGGGCAGGCCCCGGCCGGGCCCGCCCGGGACCTCTTACCGGCGTTCCGCGCCGCGGCGGCGGAGCGCGGCGGTGGCGCTGTCGGGATGACTGAGAGCCTGGGCGGGGCCGGGGCGGCCGTCCTCCGTGGGGGAGGAGTGGTCGGCCGACGCCGGGCGGCTCGCGCCGGGCTGACGTGAGCGGTTGCTCACGCGCTGGGGCGGACGGCTGCGCCCGGGGGCGCCCTGGGGCGGCACCGTGGGCAGCGAGGCGCCGAACTGGTCCCCGCCCGCGGTCGGCGCGACGCCCTGCGCGGGCACGGACGTCCCCGTACCCGTCGTGGTGCCGCCGGCGAGCCCCCCGGCGCCGCCGTTGCCGCCCGGCGCGCCGGGCTCCGGGCGACGTGCCCGGAACGTGCTGCGGTACACCGCGGGGGAGACGCCCAGCTGACGCCGGAAGTGGCCGCGCAGCGCCACCGGCGAGCGGAAGCCGCAGCGGCGTGCGACCTCGTCGACGGAGAGCTCCGTGGTCTCCAGCAGTCGCTGCGCCTGCAGCACGCGCTGCGAGATCAGCCACTGCAGCGGCGCGCTGCCGGTCAGCGCCCGGAAGCGCCGGTCGAAGGTGCGACGGCTCATGTACGCGCGGGCCGCCAGCACCTCCACGTCGAACTGCTTGGAGAGGTTGTCGAGGGCCCAGGTGACGACCTCGGCGAGCGGGTCGTTGCCGATCTCCTCGGGTAAAGACCTGTCGACGTACGGGGCCTGTCCGCCGGAGCGGCGGACCGGCACGACGAGTCGGCGGGCCAGGGCGGCCGCGGCCTCCGCGCCGTGGTCGGTGCGGACCACGTGCAGGCACAGGTCGATGCCTGCGGCCGTGCCGGCGCTGGTCAGCACGTCGCCCTCGTCGATGAAGAGTTCACGCGGGTCGACCTGGATCTGGGGGTAGCGCTTGGCCAGGGTCGGCGCGTACATCCAGTGCGTGGTCGCGGGACGGCCGTCCAGCAGGCCCGCCGCGGCGAGGACGAAGGCGCCGGTGCACAGGCCTATGATCCGCGCGCCCTCGGCGTGGGCCTTGCGCAGCGCGGAGAGCGCCTCGGCCGGCGGGGTCTGGCCGGCGGAGCGCCAGGCAGGGACGACGATGGTGCCGGCTCGGGCCAGGCCCTCGAGGCCGTAGGGCGCCGTCATGGTGAGACCGCCGGTCGTTGCCAGCGGACCGTTCTCCCCTGCGCACACGAGCAGGCGGTAGTGCGGGAGCCCGGTGTCCTGCCGGTCGATGCCGAAGACCGAGAGCGGGATCGAGCTCTCGAAGATCGGACCGCCGCTGAACAGCAGCACGGCCACGATCTCGGCGCGTCGTCGGCTGGAGAGTTTGCGGGGGGCGGCGGTGGCGAGGCCGGTTGATCCGCTGGCGAGGCTGCCGGAACCGGTGGCGCCGACCGGAACCCCGGCGATCGCCTCGTCCCCGGTGACGGTAGTCCTGCTGACCCTGCTCAAGGCGCTCCGGCCCCCCTCGCTGTCATGGTCGTCCCGGTCCTGTGGTTCCGCGGTGCCGTCCGCACCTGTCCTGCGATGGTCCTGGCGAGCCCCCGCCTCTCGCATGTTCCCATCAAGATCGAATCTACTGGCTCGGGCACGGCTGTTGCGACTAGTTCACCATCAGACGCTATGTCGACATGGCAATTTGGCGTGAAGCATTCGATCTCGAAGCGTGGCACCCATCACCCCGTCAGGGAAGGGGGCATACCGCGCTGTGGCCAGTTGTCGCGCGGTTCCAACACAGTTGACGATCGGACAGGGGCTCGGCCCAAGGGCCTGGGCTGGGCATATGGCCAACCACGACCATGTGTCCTCAAGTTGACCGAAAAGAGGCGTCCTGGAGCGTAGGGGGCGCACGGCCCGCGCACATTTTCTCCTGCACTCCACCTTGAGCCGATCCGCGCTACAACCCGACCGGCGGGTCGGCGGGATCGGGTCGACAGCGCCATCGCTCCCTGTGAGGCGAGTTGGGACGTGGTCGGATGAGCTCCTCGCGACCCGGCAGCAGCGGGCCAGGCTCTAGGGTGAACGGATGGGAGTCGAACTCGCGGTCGGCAATGCCGCAAGCCACTGGAAGGCCATGGCGCGGGCACGGGGCTGGGCATGTGTCGACGGCCCCGGCTTCCTCGCGGTGCGGTCCGACAACGCCCACCGGGTCCTGCTCGCGGTTCAGCCGATCGCGGACGCGGCGGCGCTGCGACGGGAGTTGCTGGCGGTGTTCCGGGAGTGGGACTCGCGGCAGCTCTGCCTGGAGGACCCGACGCAGGCCCTGGACCTCACCGACCTGGGGTTCGAGGCGGCGCTGACCATGCCGCTGATGGTGCGTGACCCGGGTGCGCCCGAGACGCCGAGCCGCGGCCAGTGGCCGACCGTCCCCGTCCCCGCTGTCGCCCCGGCGCGCGAGCTGTCCGCAGAGCGGTCGTCCACCGGCGACCCGGTCACGGATGCGGGACTGTCCGTGGGGGAGGCGCTGCGTGAGGAGGACCGCGCCGCCGTCGAGCGCGTGGTGGTGGAGGGCTTCCCGATCCTGCAGCGCTTGCCCTGGCGCCGCGGCGAGCAGTTTCCGGCCCACGCCGTCGTGCCGGGCCAGCGGAGCTGGCTGGCACGGGTGGACGGGCGCCCGGCGGCGGCGTGCGTGACGCACGACGACGGTGTGGCGGTCGGCTTCTACTGGGTGGCAACCCTGCCCGAGTTCCGCTCGCGCGGCGCCGGGCGAGCGGTGATGCGCGCCGGGCTGGCGGCCCATCCGGACCGCCCGGCCACCCTCACGGCCACCCTGCTGGGAGAACCCCTCTACCGCCGTCTCGGCTTCACCGAGCGCGGCCTCGCCCGCTGGTGGCAGTTCCCGGCCACGCCTGCGGAACTGCGCCGTTGACCGGCCACGGATCGCCCGGCGCTGCGCCGTCTCAGGCGAGCAGCGGGGCGCTCAGCACCTCGTCCACGGCCTCCGGGATGCCGGTCGCCGTGATCGTGGGCCGGTAGTCCAGCTCGGGCCAGGGGCGGCCGTGGTCGAGCCAGACGCTGCGCAGGCCGGCCACGGCCGCGCCCGCGATGTCGGCGGGGGCGTGGTCGCCGACCATCCAGGTGCTGCGGGTCCAGTCCCCGTCGTCCAGGAGGCCTGAGACGTCCGGGAAGCCCGAGAGATCGGAGGGTCCTGCCGCGTCCGTCGTGCTGCTCCGTCTGCAGCGATCCGCAGCGAGCCGGAAGATCAGCGGATCGGGCTTCTCGCAGTTGGCCTCCTCCGAGATGATCCAGCCGTCCACGAGGCCGTCCAGCCCGGTCCGTTCGATCTTCGCCTGCTGCTGCTTGGTCGAGCCGTTGCTGACGATGCCCAGCGTCCATCCGGCCGCCCGTGCCTTCCGCAGCGCCGCACGGTGCTCCTCGGGGCAGTCGATGAGCTCGATCATGGTCTCGGCGTAGTCGTCGAGCAGCTTCTCCAGCGAGACGTGCAGGCCGTAGCGGGAGACCGTGGCCCGGAGCAGGGCCTCGCGGGGGAAGTACCCGCCGCAGTCCAGGGTGGACAACCAGCCGAGATCCTCCAAAGGAAGCGCCCGTGCTCGGAGGAAGCGCTGCGCCCAGCCACGGAAGGCCTGGTTCCGATCGATGAGGGTGTTGTCAAGATCGAAGAGGAGGAGAGGCGGCATGAGCGCATGGTTTCAGTCTGCTGGCATATGCGACAGGCAGATCGCCTGCTTTTGTCCGAAAGTGAATCGGGCTTGAGGCCGACCTGACCGCGTCTGCACCGTTGCACATGGCCCGGAGCTCAGGCATGCTCCATGCACGCCCCAGGCGTGCGCATCCTCCTTTCGCGGGAACTGCGCGCCCTGTGCGCTCCGCATCTGGGCGCGGACACAATGTCGCCGTACCCTTGAGGGAAGGGGAAAACCGGCTGCTGATCGGCTCACCTCGCCACGACTGCCGTCGACTCCCCGTACTCCGCCCAGCGCACCACATCTCGTATCCCACCTCGCGAAACGTCCTCAAGCCATGGCCGGTTACGAGCACCGAGAGCCCCGCGACCCCAAACAGACGACGGGACCCCAGCTGCCGATGCCCAGTTTTGAAGTCAAGTCACAACGGGTCCGCCCTTGCGACCCGGCGTTCCTCCACGGTGTCGTGGTTGGCTTCGACGGTTCCGTGTCCAGCGAGCGGGCGCTCGCCTACGCGGTGGGTATGGCACGGCGGTCGGGTTCCGGATTGGTGCTGGTGCACGTGGCCAACAGACTGCCCGCGACGGTCTGGGCCGGCTGCGAGCCGCCGGTCTTCGTCGACGTGCCGGACCACCGCACCGAGGTGCTGGGTCTGGAGCTGGCGTGCGCCGACTACCTTGCCGACGTCCCCTGGGTGCTGGTCGAGCGCGGCGGCGACATCTGCCACGAGCTCGAAGAGGTCGCCAAGGAGTACGCCGCGGACGCCATCGTGGTCGGCGGCTCGCACGGCTGGATCGGCCGCCTTTTCGGCTCTGTCGCCGGACGGCTGGCGAAGCGCGCCAACCGCCCGGTCGTCGTCATCCCCTGAACGAGGCGGGATTCCCTGAACCGGGCGGGGTCCCCTGGGCAGAGGGGCTCTCTCGACCCAGGGACCCCCTGAGCCAGACAGGATCCCGTGAGTCAAGGCGGGAGCCCCCTGGTCAGGCGGTGGGCATCCCCAGCTCGCGTGCGATCAGCATGCGCTGGACCTCCGAGGTGCCCTCGCCGATCTCGAGGATCTTGCAGTCCCGCCAGAAGCGGGCCACCGGGAACTCGTTCATGAAGCCGTAGCCGCCGTGGATCTGCGTGGCCTCACGCGCGTTGTCGACGGCGGCCTCGGAGGAGTACAGCTTGGCGATCGCCGCCTCCTTCTTGAACGGCTCGCCCGCCACCATCCTGCTGGCCGCGTGGTACCAGGCCAGACGGGCCATGTGCGCCCGCATCTCCATGTCCGCGACCTTGAACTGGATCGCCTGGTTGGCGCCGATCGGACGGCCGAAGGCGTGCCGCTCGGCGGCGTAGCGGACGGACTCGTCGACACAGCCCTGGGCCAGACCGGTGGCCAGGGCGGCGATCGCGATCCGCCCCTCGTCGAGGATCCGCAGGAACTGGGCGTAGCCGCGGCCCAGCTCACCGACCAGGTTGGCGGCCGGCACGCGGCAGTCGGTGAAGGAGAGCTCCCGCGTGTCCGAGGCGTTCCAGCCGACCTTCGAGTACTTCTTGGAGACCGTGAAGCCCGGGGTCCCCGTGGGGACGATGATGCTCGAGATCGAGCGGGTGGGCGAGGACGTGCCCGATTCTTCGCTCGAACCGGTGATCGCCGTGACGGTGACCAGGCCGGTGATGTCGGTGCCGGAGTTGGTGATGAAGCACTTCGTGCCGTTGATCACCCACTCGTCGGTCTCCTTGTCGTAGCGCGCGGTGGTGCGGGTCGCACCGGCGTCGGAACCGCCCTCCGGCTCGGTCAGGCCGAACGCGCCGAGCATCTCGCCGGAGCAGAGCCGCGGCAGCCAGGTGCGCTTCTGCTCCTCGGTGCCGAACAGGTAGATCGGCATGGCGCCGAGCGAGACGGCGGCCTCCAGGGTGATCGCCACGGAGGAGTCGACCCGTGCCAGCTCCTCCAGGGCCAGGCCCAGAGTGAAGTAGTCGCCGCCCATGCCCCCGTACTCCTCCGGGAACGGCAGGCCGAACAGGCCCATGCGGCCCATCTCGCGGACGATCTCGTAGGGGAACTCCTCGTGCTCGTAGAACCCGCCGATCTTGGGGGCGACCACGTCGTGGGCGAACTCCCGGACAGTTCGACGCAGTTCTTCGTGCTCTGGCTCGAGGCGGTGGTCCAGCATGGTGGTCTCCTGAGGGTGGGGAGGCGGAAGAAGGGAAACGGGCAGCCGCCGTGCGGCCTTGTGGGCGTCTGCGACGGCCGTCCGGTGGTGGTGCGCGGGTGGTGTGCAGTTGTGTGAGCGGTCGGCTCCGCTGGTCGGCCGGATCCTGGTCAGCCCGGGATCCTGGTCGGCCGGGATCGTGGTCGGTTGCCGGTGGGCCCCGCCGCTCAGGCCGAGCCGACGAGGGCGCGGACCGCCCGGGACGGGCTCGGCCGGCCGAGGTGACCGGCGAGCCACTGACTGGTCGCCGCCAGCGCCGCGAGGTCGACGCCCGTCTCGACGCCGAGGCCGTTCAGCATCCAGACCAGGTCCTCCGTGGCGAGATTGCCCGTGGCGCTCTTGGCGTACGGGCAGCCGCCCAGTCCGCCGGCCGAGGCGTCCACCACGGAGACGCCGCAGCGCAGGGCCGCCAGCGTGTTGGCGAGCGCCTGGCCGTAGGTGTCGTGAAAGTGGACCGCGAGCCGCTCCGGGCCGACGCCGGCCGCGGCGAAAGCGCCGAGCAGCGCCTCCACCTGGCCGGGGGTGCCGGTGCCGATGGTGTCGCCCAGGCTCAGCTCGGCGCAGCCGAGCTCCAACAGGGCCTTGCCGACGGCCACGACCTGCCCGGCTCCGACGGGGCCCTCCCACGGGTCGCCGAAGCACATGGAGAGGTAGCCGCGCACCCTGACTCCGGCCTCGGTGGCCCGGTGCACGACGGGAGCGAACATCTCCAACGACTCGGCGACGGTCCGGTTAAGGTTCCGTGCGGCGAAGGTCTCGGTGGCACTGCCGAAGACGGCGATCTCGGTGGCGCCCAGGGCCAGGGCGCGGTCGAGCCCGCGCTCGTTGGGCACCAGGACCGGGAGCCGCAGCCCCGGGTGCTGCTGCGGCAGCTCCGAGACCAGCGGGAAGAGCTCCTCGGCGTCCGCCAGTTGGGGGACCCACTTGGGGTGGACGAAGCTGGTCGCCTCGACGGTGTTCAGACCCGCCTGGGCGAGCCGTGCGATGAACTCCGCCTTGACCTCTATCGGCAGCGCGACGGACTCGTTCTGCAGTCCGTCGCGGGGGCCGACCTCGTGGATCCGGACGCGCGACGGAAGGCCGTCCGCGCGCACCGGCATCGGCAGGCCGAGCTCCAGCACCGTCGGCTCGTGCGACGCCGCCTGTTCGGTGCGGTCGGTCTGATCGGTCATCACCACTCCTCAGGATTCCGCGGTCTCGCCGGTCCCGCCGGTCGGGTCGGCCACGGGGGCGATCACCGCGAGCAGGTCGTCCATGGCCACGGTGCCACCGGGGACGACTTTGAGCTGCGCCACCGTGCCGTCGTGCGGCGCGGTGATGACGTGCTCCATCTTCATCGCCTCCAGCACCAGCACGGCCTGACCGCGCTTCACCGGCTCGCCGACGGAGGCCTTGACGAGTGTCACGGTGCCGGGCATGGGCGCGGTGAGCGAGCCGCCGTGGGCGCCGGCTCCGCCGAGGGCGAGCTCGGCGAGCGGGTCGTGGACGTGGCAGGCCCAGCTGTCGCCGTCCTGGGAGAGCCAGACGGTGCCGTCGCCCTGCGCGGCCCCCTCCACGCCGCAGGCGAAGCCGCGGGTCACTCCGTCGACGGTGACGGCCAGTCGGCCGGCTCCGACGGTCAGCTGCGCGCGGGCCTCGGCCCGCAGGATCTCGCCGTCCCCGATCCTGGCCTCGAAGGCGCCGAACGAGCCTCGCTCGGCGGCGACCGCGGGGGTCTCCGCACCGTGCCGCGGACGGACCAGGACGACCACCGGGTCGGCGCCGGGGAGCCGCAGGTGGTGCTTGGTCCACGCGGGCGTGCCGCCGATCCGCCAGCCGCTGGGCCGGGCGAACGGGTCGGTCCAGCCCGAGCCGTCGGCGGCCGGGGCGGGCGTGAGAGCCAGCTGCCGCAGCAGCGCGGCGGCCAGCAGCGGGAAGTTGTCCACAGGCTGGGTGGTGCCCGCTTGGCCGTTGTCGCCGCTCGGGACTAGCGTCAGCTCCGGATGGCGCTCGACCAGACCGGTGTCGAGACGCCCGGCGACGACATCGGGATGAGAGATGAGCCGGCGCAGGTAGCCGGCGTTGGTGACGACCCCGAGGACGACCGTCTCCGCAAGGGCGGCGCGCAGCCGGCGCAGGGCGGTGTCCCGGTCCGGGCCGTAGGCGATGACCTTGGACACCATGGGGTCGTAGGTGCTGCCGACGACCAGCCCGGGGGCCAGTCCGGAGTCCACCCGGACCCCCTCCCCCTCGGGTTCCTGGAGCAGCAGGACCTGCCCGCCGGAGGGCAGGAACCCGCGGCTCGGGTCCTCGGCGCAGATCCGCGCTTCGATGGCGTGCCCGGTGAGGGTGACGTCGGCCTGGGCGAACGGGAGTGTCTCGCCCGCGGCCACGCGGAGCTGCCACTCCACCAGGTCCAGGCCGGTGACCAGCTCGGTCACCGGGTGCTCCACCTGGAGCCTGGTGTTCATCTCCATGAAGAAGTGGGAGGAGGGATCGCTGCCGGGAACGATGAATTCGACGGTGCCCGCGCCCGTGTAGCCGCAGGACTTCGCCGCACGGACGGCCGCCGCGCCCATCTCGGCGCGCGTGGCCTCGTCGAGGAGCACGGAGGGGGCTTCCTCGATCAGCTTCTGGTGGCGCCGCTGGAGGCTGCACTCACGCTCGCCCAGGTGGATGACGTTGCCGTGGGCGTCGGCGAGGATCTGGATCTCGATGTGACGGGGGCGGTCGATCCACCGCTCCAGCAGGAGGGTGTCGTCGCCGAAAGAGGTGCGGGCCTCGCGCCTCGCGGCGGCGATCTCCTCGGCCAGCCGGTCGGCCTGACGGACGAGGCGCATCCCCTTGCCGCCGCCACCGGCGGACGGCTTGAGCAGCACCGGGAAGCCGATCTCGGCCGCGGCCGCGATCAGGGCGTCGTCGTCGAGGTCGTCGCCGCTGCTGCCCGGGACGACGGGCACGCCGGCGGCCTTGACGGCCTCCTTGGCGTTGATCTTGTCGCCCATCAGCTCGATCGCCTCGGCGGGCGGCCCGATGAAGACCAGGCCGGCCTCGGCGCAGGCACGGGCGAAGCCCGTGTTCTCCGCGAGGAAGCCGTAGCCGGGGTGGACGGCCACGGCCCCGGCGCGCTTGGCGGCGGCGACCAGTTCGGTGCCGTCGAGGTAACTGTCGATCAGGACGGCGGTGTCCGCGGCGAGCACGTGCGGCGCGGAGGCGTCGGCGGCGCTGTGCACGGCGACGGAGCGGACACCGAGCCGCTTCAGCGTGCGGATGACCCGGACCGCGATCTCGCCGCGGTTGGCCACCAGAACACTTTCGAACATAGGCACTGGAGGTGACCTCTCGTCATGTCACATGCGGAAGACGCCGTAGGGGCGCGGCTCGGGCAGGGGCGCGTTGGCGCAGGCGCTCAGCGCCAGGCCGAGCACGGTGCGGGTGTCCAGCGGGTCGATCACGCCGTCGTCCCACAGGCGGGCCGTCGCGTAGTAGGCGCTGCCCTGACGGTCGTACTGCTCGCGTACCGGGCGGCGGAACTCCTCCTCCGCCTCGGTCGGCCAGTCCTCGCCGCGGGCCTCCATCTGGTCGCGACGCACCGTCGCCAGCACCGAGGCGGCCTGCTCGCCGCCCATGACGGAGATCTTGGCGTTCGGCCACATCCACAGGAAGCGAGGGGAGTAGGCCCGCCCGCACATCGAGTAGTTGCCCGCGCCGTAGGAGCCGCCGATGACGACGGTCAGCTTCGGCACCCGGGTGGTGGCCACGGCGGTCACCATCTTGGCGCCGTGCTTGGCGATGCCGCCGGCCTCGTACTTCTGGCCGACCATGAAGCCGGAGATGTTCTGGAGGAACAGCAGCGGGATGCCGCGCTGGTCGCAGAGCTCGATGAAGTGCGCGCCCTTGAGCGCGGACTCGGCGAACAGGATGCCGTTGTTGGCGACGATCCCGACGGGGTGGCCCTGGATCCGGGCGAAGCCGGTGACCAGCGTCGGGCCGTACTCCGCCTTGAACTCGGCGAAGCGGCTGCCGTCGACGACGCGGGCGATGACCTCGCGCACGTCGTAGGGGGTGCGCGAGTCGACGGGCACCGCGCCGTAGAGGGTCGCCGGGTCGACGGCGGGCTCCTCGGACGGCTCGACGGTCCACGGCCGCGGCGCGCGGGGGCCGAGCTCGCCGACGATGGTGCGCAGGATCGAGAGCGCGTGCGTGTCGTTCTCGGCCAGGTGGTCGGTGACGCCGGAGGTGCGGGAGTGCAGCTCGCCGCCGCCCAACTCCTCGGCGGTGACGACCTCGCCGGTGGCGGCCTTCACCAGCGGCGGGCCGCCGAGGAAGATCGTCCCCTGGTTGCGGACGATGACGGCCTGGTCGCTCATGGCCGGCACGTACGCGCCGCCCGCGGTGCACGACCCCAGCACGGCGGCCAGCTGGGGGACGCCGGCGGCCGACAGCCTCGCCTGGTTGTAGAAGATCCGGCCGAAGTGGTCCCGGTCGGGGAAGACCTCGTCCTGCATCGGCAGGAAGGCGCCTCCCGAGTCGACGAGATAGACGCAGGGCAGCCGGTTGTCGAGGGCCACCTCCTGCGCGCGCAGGTGCTTCTTGACCGTCATCGGGTAGTAGGTGCCGCCCTTGACGGTGGCGTCGTTCGCGACGACGACCACCTCACGGCCGGCCACCCGCCCGATGCCGGCGATCACGCCGGCGGCGGGGGCGTCCCCGTTGTAGAGCCCGTCGGCTGCCAGCGGGGCGAGCTCGAGGAAGGGCGAGCCGGCGTCGAGCAGCGTGTCGACGCGGTCGCGCGGCAGCAGCTTGCCGCGGGAGGTGTGGCGTTCGCGGGCGCGCGCTCCGCCGCCCGCCGCGGCTGCGGCCAGCTTGGCCCGCAGTTCGTCGGCCAGGGCCTGGTGTCCCTCGGCGTTGCTCCGGTAGGAGGCCGAGGTGGGATCCACCGTGCTGTCCAGCCGCGGAGCGGCGGCCCGGGCCTGTGGGCTCGGGGGAAAGCCGGTGGGGAGTGGAGCGGGTGCCATCGCCGAGAGCTCCTTTGCTCCTGTGAACGAGCGTTAACTTATACGCCTCAGGTTAACGCCGCCTAACAGGTCTGTCTACGATGGCCCAATGGTCAAGCCTTCGAGTCCCTCCGGCGCGGCGACCGCGACGTCGGCCGGAACGTCGACCGGCGCCTCCGGTGGCGGTTCGGGTCCTGCCGCGTCCATGGGTTCCACGGGCGGCGTGCCGGAGAACCCGAGGCGGGCACAGATCCGCCGGGAGGCGGCTCGTCTCTTCGCCGAGCGGGGCTTCCTCGGCGTGGGCGTGGACGAGATCGGCAGGGCCGTCGGCATCAGCGGGCCGGGCCTGTACCGGCACTTCGCCGGCAAGGACGCGATGCTGGCGGACCTGCTGATCGGCATCAGCGAGCGACTGCTGGAGCAGGGGCGGCGGCGGGTCGACGCATCGACCGATCCGCGCGAGGCGCTGGAGTCGCTGCTCCAGTGCCACATCGACTTCGCCCTGGACGAGAGCGCACTGATCACCCTGCACGACCGGGAGCTGCTCAACCTGCCGGACCGGGAGCGCCGCCAGGTCCGCAGCCTGCAGCGCCAGTACGTCGAGCTGTGGGTCGGCGTCGCCAGCGACGTGTTCCCCGGGCTGGGCGAGGAGGCGCGTCCGGCCGTCCACGCCGTGTTCGGGCTGCTGAACTCCACGCCGCACAGCGCCGCCGCCGGCCCGTCCGTCGCCGGTCACCCGGACGGGCGTGCGGCGATGGCCGCGCTGCTGCACCGACTCGCCCTCGGCGCCCTCGGCGCGGCGGCCGCGGAGCAGGCCGGGCGGTAGGGGCGGCCGCCGGCGGGCAGTGGCTCCGCCCTAGGACCTACGACCATCGCGGAGCTCCGATCGCGACCGTCGGCCGGTGCGCGACGGGAACACCCGGCGGCAGTCTGGTGCTGTGCCCAGAGGGCATCATCAGGCGCACGGGAGGACGCACGATGGCGAACAAGGATCTGCTGGATCTGGTGGCGCGGTCGCAGACCGGGGCGGTGGTCACCCTCAAGCGGGACGGCCGGCCGCAGCTCTCCAATGTCAGCATCACCTTCGCGCCCGGTCCGGGCGACGGTGCCGAGGGCGGTGAGGGCGGTGAGGGCGACCGGGGAGTGATCCGATTCTCCACGACGGCGGACCGCGCGAAGGTGGCCAACCTGCGACGGGACGCCCGGGTGAGCCTGTACGTGACCCGTCCCGACTTCGGCGGTTACGCCGTCGTCGAGGGGACGGCGCGGCTCACCCCCGTCGCGGCCGAGGCCGACGACGCGACCGTCGACGAGCTGGTCGACGTCTACCGGCGGATCGCCGGTGAGCATCCGGACTGGGACGAGTACCGGGCGGCCATGGTGGCCGATCGGCGGCTCGTCGTGCGCATCCCGGTCGAGCGGGTCTATGGCTGGGGTGGCTGGTGACACGAGTGGGAGAGGGTAAGCCCCTAAAGCGGCATGGACAGCTGACCGACGAGAAGATTAGTATCGCTAAATATGTCTCAGGCTCATAAGTCTCCGGGGGAAGTCTCGGCCCCCTCCACCGGCTCCGGCGCGGAGCGCCGGTCCGGTTGGGTGCGTCGGCTGAGCGGGTATGCCTGGCGCTACCGCACCAATGTCCTTCTGTCGTTCGGCGCCTCACTGCTCGGCATGGCGATCAGCGCCCTCGTGCCGCTGATCCCGCGCCACATCATCGACGACGTCATCACCACCCACCGCAGCGCGCTGGCCCCGTGGGCGATCGCGCTGGTCGCCGCCGCGGTCGCGGTCTTCCTGTTGACCATGATCCGCCGCTACTGGGGCGGACGTCTGGCCATGGACGTCCAGCACGACATGCGCCAGGACCTGTTCGACTCGCTGACCCGGCTCGACGGCGTCAAGCAGGACGGGCTCGACACCGGCCAGGTCGTCGGCCGCGCCACCTCGGACCTGCAGATGATCGTCGGGCTGCTCAGCATGCTGCCGATGATGACCGGCAACGTGCTGATGTTCCTGCTCTCCATCGTGGTGATGTTCTTCCTGTCGCCGCTGCTGACGCTGATCGCGTTGGCGATGGCCCCGGCGCTGTGGTGGTTCGCGTCGCTCAGCCGCAAGCGGCTCTTCCCCGCGACCTGGTCCGCCCAGCAGGAGGCCGGCCGGGTGGCCGGCGTCGTGGACGGTGCGGTCTCCGGTGTCCGCGTCGTCAAGGGCTTCGGCCAGGAGGAGCAGGAGCTCGGCCGCCTCGAGTCCGCCAGTCGCCGCCTCTACGCCAAGCGCCTGCGCGGCATCCGGCTCAGCGCTCGCTACAGCCCCGCGATGCAGGCGATCCCGGCGCTGGCCCAGGTCGCGGTGCTGGCCCTCGGCGGCTGGCTGGCCGTGCGCGGCGAGGTGACGCTGGGTACCTTCGTCGCCTTCTCCACCTACGTCGCCCAGATGACCGGCCCGGTCCGCATGCTCACCATGCTGCTGACGGTCGGGCAGCAGGCGCGCGCCAGCGTGGAGCGCGTCCTGCAGCTGATCGACGAGCGGCCGGTGATCACCGAGAGCGCCTCCGCGATCGACCTCGAACTGGACGAGCTCACGCAGCTCGAGCGCGCGGAAGGCCTGGACGGCCCGGCGGGGGCGGGGTCGAGCCTGCCCGCCGTCTCCTTCGAGGACGTCGACTTCGCCTACGCCTCCTCGTCCGAGCCGGTGCTGCGGGGGCTGAACCTGAGCGTGCGCGCAGGTGAGACCGTGGCCCTCGTCGGGGCCTCGGGCTCCGGTAAGTCCACGGTCGGCATGCTCGTGCCGCGCTTCTACGACGCGACCGCCGGCACGGTCCGGGTGCACGGCCACGACGTGCGGGACCTCACGATGCGGTCGCTCCGTGCCGCCATCGGCATCGTGCCGGAGGACAGCTTCCTCTTCTCCGAGTCCGTGCGCACCAACATCGCCTACGGCCGCCCCGACGCGACCGAGGACGAGGTGGTCGCCGCCGCCCGCGCCGCGCAGGCCGACGGCTTCATCCGGGAGCTGCCCGACGGCTACGACACCGTGGTCGGCGAGCAGGGGCTGACGCTCTCCGGCGGTCAGCGTCAGCGCGTCGCCCTCGCCCGGGCGATCCTGGCCGACCCGCACATCCTGCTGCTCGACGACGCGACCTCCGCCGTCGACGCGCAGGTGGAGGCGGAGATCCACGAGGCGCTGCGGTCGGTGATGGCCGGCCGTACGACGCTGCTGGTCGCGCACCGGCGGTCGACGCTGCAGCTGGCCGACCGCATCGGCGTGCTGGACCAGGGCCGTCTGGTCGACCTCGGCACCCACGAGGAGCTCGACGCCCGCTGCCCGCTCTACCGCTCGCTGCTGACCGACCCGGACGCCATGGCGGCGGACATCCGCCAGGCCGATCCGGCGGCGCAGATCCTCACCGACTCGCTGCTGGCCGCCGAGCTGGCCGACGACGAGCTGACCGACGTCCGCCCGGCCGACGCCGTGCTGCTGGAGGCCGCGGCCGCGATCGAGCTGGACGAAGCGCAGCTCGACCTCGCCGGACTCGACGCCTTGCAGCTCAACGACGCGCGGCTCAAGGACACGCAGCTCCACGACGCGCAGCTCAACGACGCGCAGGTCAACGACGCGCAGGTCAACGGGGCGCGGCTCAACCGGGTGGAGGCCGCCGTCCGTGTCGGCGGCGTGACACCGGAGCTGTGGGACCGGGAGCGTCACCCCGATCCCGACCCGGACGCGCCGGTGACCGCCAACCGCCCGGGCGCGGGCGGCGGGCACATGGGCGGCCACGGCGGCATGCACGCGGCGATGGGCGCCATGGCCGCGACGCCCGAGCTGCTGGCCAAGGTCGCGGCGCTGCCGCCGGCCGACGAGACTCCGGCGGTCCCGCTGGACGAGGCCCGCAGGCCGGACCCCTCCTTCAACGTGCGCCGGATGCTGGCGCCGTTCCGAGGACCGCTGCTGCTGGCCCTGCTCCTGGTGACGCTGGACGCGCTCGCCTCGCTCGTGCTGCCGATCCTGATCCGGCGCGGCATCGACGACGGCGTCAGCAAGGGCGCGGCCGCCGCGGTCGGCGTGGTGTCGCTGATCGCTCTGGCGGTGGTCCTCGCGGACTGGGCGGTGCAGACCGCCGAGACGCAGGTCAGCGGCCGCACCGGGGAGCGGGTGCTGTACGGGCTGCGGGTGAAGATCTTCGCTCACCTGCAGCGCCTCGGCCTCGACTACTACGAGCGCGAGCTCGGCGGCCGGATCATGACGCGCATGACGACCGACGTCGACGCGCTGACGTCCTTCCTGCAGACGGGCGTCGTCACCGCGGTGGTCAGCCTGCTCACGTTCTTCGGCATCTTCGTGGTGCTGCTCGTCCTCGACGCGGGGCTCGCGCTCTACGTCTTCGCCGTGCTGCCGGTCCTGATCCTGGCCACCCTGGTCTTCCGCACCAAGTCGTCGAAGATCTACCAGCTCGGCCGGGAGAAGGTCAGCACCGTCAACGCCGACCTGCAGGAGAACGTCGCGGGGATGCGGATCGTGCAGGCCTTCCTGCGCGAGGACCGCAACCGCGCGCGCTTCGCCGAACGCAGCGACGACTACCGGCGCACCCGGGTTCGGGCGCAGCTGTACATATCGCTCTACTTCCCGTTCGTGCAGATGCTCTCCAGCGTCGCGGCGGCCCTGGTGCTGATCGTCGGCGCCAACCGGGTCAACGCGGGAACGCTGACGACCGGCGCGCTGGTGGCCTACCTGCTCTACATCGACCTGTTCTTCTCGCCGGTGCAGCAGCTCTCGCAGGTCTTCGACGGATACCAGCAGGCCGCCGTCGGCCTCAGCCGGATCCGCGAACTGCTGCGCACCCCGACCTCCACGCCGCAGGCGGCACAGCCGGAGGCCGTGGGACGCCTGACGGGCGACATCCACTTCGACGGCGTGCACTTCGCCTACAACGCCCTCGGCGCCGACGCGAACCTGTCCGACGCCGGCCCGTCCGGCACGACCGCCGCGTCCGCGTTCGCGTCGAGCGGGATCGTGGCCTCGTCCGCGACGAAGCCGGGGCGCAAGCCTGAGGCGATCACCGGCGTGGACCTGCGCATCCCGGCCGGTCAGACCGTCGCGCTCGTCGGCGAGACGGGCGCGGGCAAGTCCACCCTGGTCAAGCTGCTGGCCCGGTTCTACGACGTCACGGGGGGCGCGGTCCGCGTGGACGGCCGGGACGTGCGGGAGATGGACCTGGCCGGGTACCGGCACCGCCTCGGCGTCGTCCCGCAGGAGGCGTACCTCTTCGCGGGGACGATCCGGGACGCGATCGCCTACGGGCGCCCGGAGGCGAGCGACGCCGAGGTCGAGGCGGCGGCCCGTGCCGTCGGCGCGCACGCGATGATCGCCCGGCTGGACGGCGGCTACCTCTACCGGGTCAGCGAGCGCGGCCGGAACCTGTCGGCCGGTCAGCGACAGCTGATCGCCCTCGCACGCGCTGAGCTGGTCGACCCGGACCTGCTGCTGCTCGACGAGGCGACGGCCGCGCTGGACCTGGCCACCGAGGCCGCGGTCAACCGCGCCGCGGACCGCCTGGCCCGGCACGGCGGCAAGCGTCGCACCACGGTGGTCATCGCCCACCGCCTCAGCACGGCGGCCCGCGCCGACCGGGTGGTGGTCATGGACCGCGGCCGCGTCGTCGAGGACGGCACCCACGCCGAACTCCTCGCCGCGGACGGCGCCTACGCCCGCCTGTGGCGTGCGTTCGTGGGGGAGGAGCAGACGGCCAGGGTCGGCTAGCGCCTGTCCAGGTCTGCACACGGCCTGTCCGAGCCGAACGAACCGACGCAGCACAGCAACGAGCCGACGCACCACAGCAACGAACCGACGCACCACGGCAACGAACCGACGCAGCACAGCAACGAACCGACGCCGTGCAGCGCAGCGCCCGCCTCCGACACAGCGGAGGCGGGCGCTGCCGCATGGCTTCACTCGGGCAGTTGCAGGACCTCGATGCGGCGGCGACCGGGCTCGGCGGGCGGCGCGGCGAACGAGGCGTCGCCCGAGCGAGGCGGGACCACCTTCTCCGCCGCGTCGACGCGGGCCGTCACCGCGCGCCACCACAGCGCGAACGGGACGCCGCCGTTCTCCCGTTCGACCCGGAGGCGCGCGGGCTCGTCCCAGACGATGCGGCGGACCGTCCACTCGGCGCGGAGGCGCAGCAGTTCGCGATCGAGCTCCTGGGCGCCGAAGCGGTCGGGTGAGACGAAGTCGGCAGGGCCGGTGGGCGTGGGGGCATCGCCGTCCCAGCGGAACACCCTCAGCTCCACCAGCCCGGCGGGGCCCTCGTGGTCGAGCTCGCGCAGCGACCAACCCCAGACGGGTTCGGCGCCCCGTCCGGCGAAGCGGGTACGGATCTCGGCCCAGCGACGGGCGACGGCTTGGGAGTCGAGGCGGCGGCGGATCTCGCAGTGGATCGGCCAGTAGCCCGTGGTGGCCGCGCGTACGGCGCGGGCGTACTCGGCGACGGCGGCCTCGAGCGTGTCCTCGGCCACCTGTCCGGCGCGGCGGCGGATGCCGGGGAGCAGGCGGCTCGCGGCCCGCTGCGCGCGGTGCTCCGCGGGGGCCAGCAGGCGGGCGGCCTCCGCGACGGCGGCCTGGTAGTCGGCGGCGGCGGTGCGCCACGCGTCCCATTCGACCCGGTCGACGGGGATCAGGCCGTCCACGCGGTCCGCGTCCGCGGTGTCCGCCTCGGTCAGCGCGAGCAGGCGCGGTTCGTCGACCTCGGCACCCTTCCGGGCCGGGGTCTCCAGCAAGGTCACCAGCACCCAGAGATCGCCGATCATCCAGCCACCCGTTCCGACAGCCGTCCGTCGCAGGTGAACTACCCACGGACCTCGATCGATAGCCCGCGCCCGGCCCTCGCGTTCGGTCGAGCCTCAGGCCGCCGTCACGCGGCGGACGACGGCCAGACCGCGCGGCGCAGCTCCGGCACCGCCGCCGCGCGGAGGGCGGCCAGGGCGAGCACGGCGGCGAGCAGGAGCATGCAGCCGGCACCGCCGAGAAACTGGAGCAGCAGGCCGACGGCTCCGCTACCGAGCGGGATGCCGAGGCCGACCACGGTCATCGTCGCGGTGATGGTGCGGCCCCGCTGGGCGTCCGGGACCTGGCGGAAGATCAGAACGTCCAGCAGCACGCTGAGGGCGGGGATGCCGAGCATGCCCGCGACCAGCAGCGCCCCCGTCGCCCAGGGGCCGTCCACGAACCCCAGCGCGGCGAAGACCGGGGCCTCCAGACCGACGATGCCGATCAGCAGCGTGCCGGGGCGGAACCTCCGGTGCAGGAAGCCGACCAGCGCGGCGCCGGCCAGGCCGCCGACCGCCGAGCCGGCGAGCGCCGCACCGATCGCCCAGGCGGGGGTGTGCTGCTCGCGGAGGCGGTAGATGACGGCGAGGCTGAGCGGCGCGCCGCACGCGTTCAGCGCGGTGACCAGCAGCAGCGCCAGCCGCAGGGTCGGCGCCTGCCACAGCGAGCGGACGCCGTCGAAGACGGTGCGCAGCGACGCGCCGGGATCGGTGGCCGTCGGCTGCAGCGGGCGCACGATCAGGGCGCAGATCAGGGAGACGGCGAAGCCGAGCGCGCTGAAGACGAACGGCACCGCGCGGCCGAAGCCGTAGAGGAATCCGCCCAGCGGCGGACCGGCCAGCTCGGCGAGGCTGACGCGGAGTTCGTCCTGGGTCAGCGCGGCGGACAGCTGCTCGGGGGCGACGACGGCCCGGACCAGCAGCATGCGGGCCGCACCGCCCAGGGGCTGTGCCGCGCCGAGCACGGCGGCGACCAGCAGGAGGTGAGGCAGCGTCAGTGCGCCGACCAGGCCGGCCAGGACGACGGAGCCGGTGGCCGTGACGCGCAGCGTCTCGGCGGCGATCAGCACGCGGCGGCGGTCGCGGCGGTCGAGCAGGACTCCGGCGGGCAGGCCGCACAGCACCGTGGCTGCGGCCTGGATCACGCCGAACAGTCCGGCCCACGCCGGGGAGCCGGTGAGCGCCAGGACGACCAGGGGGTAGGCGACGTCGGCGGCGGTGATGCCGGTGAGGGCGGAGGCGGAGCCGAGCCAGAGCAGCTGGAAGCGCCAGTTGCGACGCAGCGGAGGCAGGGCGGTCGGCTGCGGCGCGGGTGCTCCGGTCCCCTGCCCCGTGCTGCTGTCGATGGTGCTTGCGGTCATGACAGGCCCTCCCCGATCCGTCGAATGGCGTGAACGTTCTCGCATTCGCTGACGTTCACTATGACGTGAATGATGGCGCATGGGTGAGCGCCTGGCAAGATGGGGGCCATGGACGACGTTCGGGACGTACGCATCGTGGAGGACGTGGAGACGCTGAAGGCGCTCTCCGACCCGCTCCGGCTCAGCATCCTCCAGACGATGACCGGTGCGCCCGCCGACCGGTTCTGGACGGCCAAGGAGCTCGCCCGCGAGCTGAAGGAGCCGCAGACCAAGCTCTACCGCCACCTCAAGCACCTGGAGGAGGCCGGGCTGATCCTCGTCGCCGAGACCCGGGTCGTCTCCGGCATCGTGGAGCAGCGCTACACCGCCGCGCAGCGCCGGATCCAGTTGAGCAAGGGATTTCTTGCCTCGACAGCGGCCGGTGAGACCGAGGAGCGCGACGCGGCGCTCGAACTCGTCAACTCGGCGCTGATCTCTTTCGAGCGGGAGCTCGCCGAGGCGCTGCGCTCCGGGCGCGTCCGCCTCGACGACGCCGACGAGCGGCGGCGGCCCATGGTGATGATCGCCGACTTCCGGCTCGCCGCCGACCGCGCCGAGGCCTACCAGGCGCGGTTCCGGCAGCTCATGGACGAGCTCTCCGCTGAGCCCGACGACCCGGACGGCGTGCCGGTGCACCTGATGCTGGCGATGTACCGCGCCGACAAGTGAGCGAGGGAGGACCGCCCGCTGACGGCCCGTGGGCTCGCGCGGTGTGGCATATCGGGGACATGGACGGACTTGCCGATGAGATGCTTGGTCCCTTGTGGCGTGGGCGGCGCGGTGGAGGGGACGGCGAAGTGACGGGGCATCGGCGGGCGGTGCTGGCCCAGCAGTACACCGAGGTGGCGGAGGCCGCCGAGCAGCGTCTGGACGAACTGCTGGACCTGACGGCCGACCCCTCGCCCGCCGTGGACTTCGAGGCGCTGCGCCGCGAGTACGCGCCGCGCCCGCTGCCGCCGACCGCCGTCTCCGAGCCGCCGCGCTGGGCGGACTTCGAGCCCGACCCGGCCCAGCTGCCCGTCGGCCGCTCCGGGCAGCCCCTGCTCGACGCCGCCTACCAGCAGAACCTCGCCTCCGCCCGGCTCGCCCACCAGCGCGCCCTGCGCGAGTACCGCGAGCAGGAGCGCACGCTGCGCGACCGCGCCGAGGAGGTCAGGCTCGCCTACGAGCGCGAGGAGCGCGAGCGCGCCGACGCGGTGCGGACATACAACGAGCGCCTCGTCGAGTACCGGCACGCCTACGAGGACGGCGAGCCGGCCGCGGTCGAGTCGGTGATGGAGCGCGCCCTGGCCGCGGCCGGACGGCTGCCCGGCCTGGAGGTCCCGGCCCGCGTCGGCTACCGCCCGCTGACCCGGACCGCCGTCATCGACCTGGTTCTGCCCGGGGTGGGCGTCGTCCCGCCCGCGCTGGCCTTCCGCGTCTCGCCGGACGACTCCGACGGCGGCGTCGAGCCCGTGCCGCGCCCGCGCGAGGAGTGCGTCGAGCGGTACCTTCTCCTGGTCGCCCGCCTGGCGCTGCGCGCACTGGACGCCGTGGTCGCGGCCGACACCGAGTCGCACCTGGACGGCGTCGTGCTGAACGGACGGGTCGTCACCGCCGAGGCCGGGGAGACGACGCTGCTCAGCGTGGACGCGCGCCGCCACGATCTGTATGCGCGGACGCTGCTCCCCACCCAGCATGCGGAGGCGTGGGCGCGGCTTCGGGAGCTGCCCTGCCGGATCACCGCCGACCCCTACGCCCCCGCGCCCGTCGCCCCCTTCGGCGTCAGCAGCGCGACCGCGCCGCTGCCGGAGGAGCTCTCGCCGGGCGAGTTCGCGGGCCTCGCGGCGGAGCTGTTCGCCGCGATGGGGCTGCCGGACTGGGACGCCCGCATCGTCGGCCGCGACGGCCTGCTCGCGATAGCCCACGGCGACGGCGTGGGCTTCGCCGACCACCCCTACGTCGTCTGCCTCGCGCGGCGCCCCGCGGTGGTCGGCGAGGAGGCGGTCCGCAACGTCGCCGAGGTGATGGCGGAGGAGCAGGCGGAGGCGGGCATCTGGGCCACGACCGGCAGCTTCCACCCGCAGGCCGTCCTGGCCGCTGCCGAGCACCCGGGCCTGCGCCTCATCGACGGCGGCGAGCTCCGCGCGCTGATCCGCGAGCACCTCGGCGCGGAGCTCGGCGGCTGAGAGCTCCACCCCGCCCGGCCCCGGCTGCCCGCAACTTTCCCGTGCCCTTCAGGGCCCGGGCGCCTCCCCGGTGTCACCCTTGAGGCATGAGCTTCCCCTTCATGGATCGCTGGCGGCCGCGCAGGGACGACGCCGAGGCGCGGGCCGAGCGGTATCCCGGGGGAGTGGGAGACCCCGCGAGCCTCGCGGAGCTGCTCGGCGAGTGCGCACTGCTGCGCGGCCGCGCCGCCGACATGGGGTTGGAGCTGGACGACGCCCCCGAGTCGCTCTCCGCGCTGGACCAGCTGCCGCCGCGCTGGCGTGACGACCCGCAGGAGGCGTCCGAGCTGGGGCACGACGCGGGGCTCTACCTGGGCTCGGTGATCATCGCGTCGGTCCCCGGTGCGCGCTGGGAGCTGCTGCGGGACGGGCGCCCCTTCGTCCGGCTGGCGAGCGGGCGCGAGCTCGACGTGGCGGCGGTCGGCCGTGACTGGGCCGCGCAGGGAGCCCCCTCGTTGTGGCAGGTGTACTCCGAGGCCGACGAGGGTTGAGCCGGCCAGCGGTCGCCGGTCGCCCTGACCGGTCGTGATCGGTCGTCCTGGTCGGTCGCCCGTGCGGAGCACTCGGCGCGCGGGTGGACGGGCCGTCAGCGAGGATGGTGCCGAGGGCGCCGAGGGTGGGCCCGCAAAGAGGGCGGCGGCGACTGGGCAGGGCGCCGCCGCCCTCGCCTGTCGTCCGCGTCCCCTCCCTCGATCCCGCCCCGTCCCCGTCCTCGGGAGGGCCGATGCCGGTACTCGTGGCCGCAGGAGCCTTCGTGATGACCCTCCTCGGCGGGCTCGTCGCCGGGCGGTTCGGCGACCGTCGGCACCTGCTCCTCGGACTGGCCGCCGGACTGATGCTCGGGGTCGTCTCCTTCGACCTGCTGCCCGAGGCGGTCGAGGCGGCTGGGAAGCATCTGTGGGGCGTGCCGGAAGCACTGCTGATGTTCGTCCTCGGCTTCCTGGTGCTGCACATAGCCGAGCGCTCGGTGGCGATCCACCGGGCGCACGAGGGGGAGTACGCCGCTCACGAGCACGCCGGACTCCCTCACGTCCACACCCCCTCGCACGGCCCGGGGCAGGGCGGGAGCCAGGGGCGGACCCACGATCCGAGCCAGGGGCACGGGCACGCGCACGGGCACGGGCACGGGCACGGCGTCATGGCGGCGGTCGGCCCCGACGGCAGGAGCCAGAAGCTCGGCCTCGCGGCCGCGTCGGGGCTCTGCGTGCACAGCGTGATGGACGGCTTCGCGATCGGCGCGGCGTTCCAGGTCGGGAACAGCTTCGGCGCGGTGGTGGCGGTCGCCGTACTGGCCCACGACTTCGCGGACGGCTACAACACCTTCACGATCACCCGCCTCTACGGCAACGACACACGGCGGGCGGTGCTCCTGCTGGCACTGGACGCGATCGCCCCGGTCGCCGGCGCGGCTGTCACCCTGGCCTTCACCATCCCCGAACATGTCGTCGGGCTCTACCTGGGCTTCTTCGGCGGCTTCCTGATGTACCTGGCCACCTCGGACATCCTCCCCGAGGCGCACAGCCCGCACCCCTCGCGCTCGACGCTGTTCTGCACAGTCGCCGGAGCGGGCTTCATGTGGCTGGTCATCGGCCTCGCCAACAGCTGACCGACGCCGAAGCGGGCCGAGGCGGGCCGGCGCGCGGCCGCTCAGCCGCGCTGGGCGATCAGCGTCGGTTCGGGGGCCGCCGTGCGCTCCGGCCAGTGCCGACGCAGCGCCTCCAGCGCGGCGATGATCGCCGGGCGGCGCGAGGCGTGCTCCCGCCAGAGCACAGAGACCCGCCGGGTCGGCTCCGGCACGATCGGCCGGGCGACGACCCCCTCCGGCAGCGGCGCGCGGCCGAGGCGCGGCACCAGGCCGAGGCAGAGCCCGGCGGCGATCAGCGCGATCTGCGTGTCGAACTCCGTGGCCTGGAAGCGCGTGTCCGGTTCCTCCCCGGCCTCCCTGAGGGTGCGGATCAGCCAGTCGTGACAGATGGTGCCGGCGGGAGTGTTCACCCAGGTCTGCCCGAGGAGGTCACCGACGCTGAGCACCTCCCGCACGGCGAGCGGATGGTCGGCGGGCAGCACGGCGTCGACCACGTCCTGGCCCAGGGGCCGGCGGGCGACGCCCTCGGGCGTGGCGAGGGGGGTGTTGGGCCAGTCCTGGACCACCGCGAGGTCGATCTCCCCGCGGGCGACCAGCTCGGCCATGAGGTAGGGGTCGCTCTCCAACACCCGCAGCTCGAGATCCGGGTAACGGGCGGTCAGATCGGCCAGGACCGCCGGCAGCAGGCCGCGCGCCGCGGTGGCGAAGGCCGCGAGGAAGAGCCGCCCGGTCACCTGCCCCCGGCGCGCCTCGAGCCCCACCTCGGCCTGCTCCACCAGCGCCAGCACGGTCCCCGCGGTCCGCACGAGCTCCTGCGCGGCGTCGGTCAGCACGACGCCGCGGCCGCGCTTCTCCAGCAGCGGGGTCCGCGTCTCCCGTTCCAGCTTGCTGATCTGCTGGGAGACGGCCGACGGGGTGTAGCCCAGGGCCGCGGCCGCGCGTCCGACGGAGCCGTGCACGGCCACGGCGTGCAGTGCGCGGAGTCGTCCCAGATCCATCATGCAGGCAGCTTATGACCCGCGGCGGAGTGCACCGGGCCGCGCGGTTCCGCGGACGGCGGGCTCGGCGGGTGGTCAGCCGCGTGCCACCGCAGCCCGGTAGACCGCCGCGATCGAGGGGCCGAAGTAGGGCGAGTACGAGACGTCGGCCGTGTCACCGCCCTCCTCGTAGCCGCCGATGACACCCGCGACCGCGCCGCGGGTGCGGGCGTCGGAGCTGGTGCCGACGAGGAAGGGGCCCCCGCTGGTGCCGCCGGGGAGGCCGGGGCAGTCGAACTCGAGCTGGTGGGCGTTGAAGCGCCGCAGGCGGGAGGCGCAGTGGACCGGGCGGTCGGTGCGGCTGGGGTAGCCGATGGCCACGGCGCGGGTCCCGGGGCGCGGGTTGAAGGCCAGGGCCTCCGCCCCTGCCGCGTCCTGGATCCTGCGTCCGGACGCGTCGGGACGCAGGATCAGAAAGGCGACGTCGGAGTTCTGGCTGCCGCGGGCGGTCCAGCCGCTGTCGGCGACGACCGTGGCCACCGACCAGGTGCCGAAGGGGCGCCGTCCGTCGTGGTAGCCGGGGACGAAGGTGAGGCCGCCCCGGGCGTGGCCGGTGCCGGGCGAGATGACGCAGTGGGCGGCCGTCACCACGATGTCGCGGGTGGGGCTGTCGACGACGGCGCCGCTGCAGAAGTGGTGGTCGGGGTGGGCGGCGGAGGAGCCGAAGATCGCGCCGACGCGGGAGGCCCCGCCGAACGCCGTGGAGTCGATCGCTCCGGAGGCGGTGACCTGGGTCTGCGGCGCAGTCAGCAGCACGGCGAGCATCGCACCGGCGGCCGCCAACGAACGAAGCGTCATGAACCGCATCATTTGCCAGAAACAGGGCAGCTGCCACTGTTGATGGCAAGCGGGTGATGTGACGGCCCGTCGGCTCAATAAAGACACCGGCCTCCACTGTTCAGCATCTATGAATGGTTCACTGAAGAACTGTTTGCTGGTGCTGAACTGATGCGCCGGGTGATCCTCGGAGCATGACAGGTCGCCACTTCGGACTCGCCGTCCTCGTCGCCGCCATCTGGGGCGTCAACTTCGTCGCCATCGACGCCGGGCTGAGCCACTACCCGCCGCTGCTTTTCACCGCTCTCCGGTTTCTGGTCGCGGCGGTGCCGGCCGTCTTCCTGGTCGGGCGACCGGGCGTGCCGTGGCGCTACGTTCTGGCGGGCGGACTGGTACTGGGGGCAGTGCAGTTCGGGCTGCTCTTCGAGGGAATGAAGGCCGGCATGCCGGCGGGGCTGAGCTCACTCGTCCAGCAGGGGCAGGCGGTTTTCACCGCGGTCTTCGCCGCGACGCTGCTGCGGGAGCGGATCGCTCCGCGTCGGCTGCTGGGACTCGGGGTCGCCGTCGCGGGCATGGTCGTGGCGGCGTTGGACCAGGCGTCGCGCGGCGGGGCCGCGCCACTCGGTGCGTTCGCCCTGGTGGTGGGGGCGGCGGCCGCGTTCGGATTCTCCAACATCATCACCCGGAAGGCCGCGCCGCCGGACGCGCTGCGCTGGATGGTCTGGGTCAGCGTGGTGCCGCCGGTGCCGCTGGCGGCGCTGTCGCTCCTCGTCGAGGGCCCCCGGGCGGACCTGCGCGCGCTGACCACGGTCAGCCCGAGCGCAGTGGGCTCGTTGCTCTATGTCGGGTGGGGCGCGACGCTGGTCGGGTTCGGGCTCTGGGGTCACCTGCTGCGGCGTCACGACGCGTCCGTGGTCGCGCCGTTCTCGCTGCTGGTGCCGGTCTTCGGGATGTCCTCGGCCTGGCTGCTGCGCGGGGAGGCGCTCAGCCCGCTCGCCGGCGCGGCGGCCGGGCTGGTGATCTCCGGGATCGCGATCGCGTCCGTCACCCGCCTGCCGCGGGGGCGGCGTGCGGATGGCCGTGCGGGCCGTGGTGCGGGTGAGCCTGCTCGTATGCCTCCTCCGCGACGTGCAGCAGACGCAGCAGTGTCACCCGTTCGGCCGAGCTGACCGGACCGAAGTACTCGGCGGCGACCTCTCGGCGGACAGCGGCGATCTGGGCCACGGCCGCCTCGCCCTGCTCCGTCAGATGGAGCAGCGTGGCACGGCGGTCGTCCGGGTCGGGGGAGCGGGTGACCAGGCCGGCGGCCTCCAGTGCGTCGACCACCGTGGTGGCCGAGCGCGGGGCGATCCGCAGCCGCTCCGCGAGCTGGTTGAGGCGGGTGCCGCGGCCGCAGCTCCAGGCCAGCGTGTCCAGCGCGCGGCCCTGCGAGGGTGTCAGCCCGTGGGGGGCCAGGCGGTGGAAGGTGGCCTTCCGCATGCGCTTGCTCGCGCGCATCAGCGCGTCGGCGAGCTCGACCTCGGTGGGGATCGGCTCGGGCGCGGGGGCGGACGGGACGGCGGCGGTCACGGATGGGCTCCTGCGTAGGGGGAGGCCAGGATATCGACAGAGTCGGCGAGGGCCGGCGAGGGAAATAAATAGAGAGCTAAGCTCATTATGCCTTAGGCTCGCCTAAGCAGCCAGGGGTCCGCCGTGGCTGCCGTCTCTCTGGAGGTTTCCATGGCCCGCTCTCATGCACGCGTCGCCACCGACCGCCCGCACCGCTATGCCAAGCAGCTCGCCTCGCACTTCGGTCGCAAGATCGAGACCCACTGGGACGAAGAGACAGGGCAGGGCTCGCTCAGCTTCAGCCTCGGCACGGCCGCGATGACCGCCACTCCGGACGCCCTGCTGCTCGTCGTCGAGGGCGCCGCCGAGGACCTCGACCGTCTGGAGGACGTCGTGGGCCGTCATCTGGTCCGCTTCGGGACCAAGGACGAACTGGTCGCCGAGTGGCACCGCGCCGACGGCACCCCCGGCACCGTCCAGCGCAACGAGGAGGGGGCCGCGGCCGAGCAGGCCTGATCAGCTCCGCCTGATCAGCTCCGCCTGATCAGCTCCGCCTGATCAGCTCCGCCTGATCAGCTCAACGGCAGCTTGAACCCGACGTGTGAGCCCGTGAAGCCCAGCCGCTCGTAGAACCGGTGCGCGTCCGTGCGGGAGTTGTCGCTGGTCAGCTGGACCAGCGTGGCGCCGAGGCGGCGCGACTCCGCGACGGCGTGCTCCATCAGCGCCGTGCCCAGCCCGCTGCCGCGCTGGTCGGCGCGGACCCGGACGGCCTCGATGATCGTGCGGGTGGCCCCGCGCCGCGAGAGGCCCGGGATCACCGTCAGCTGCAGCGTGCCCACCACCTCGCCCGCCCGCTCCGCCACGATCTGGTGCTGGTTCGGGTCGGCGTCGACCCGGGCGAACGCCTCCTCGTAGGGGACGAGGTCGTCCGGCGACTCCCGGCCGACGCCGAGCGAGTCGGCGGCGAGCATGGCCACGATGGCGGGCAGATCGGTGGCCGCGGCCCGCCGGAAGATGACGTCGGTCATGATCATCACCCTACGCGGCGGACCCTGCGGCGCGGGGCTCAGGCCGAGAGCTGTCCCTCGATCGCGGCGATCAGCTCCGGCGCCTCCGGCTCGGTCCGCGGGCGGAACCGGCCCACGACCTCGCCCTTGGGCGAGAGCAGGAACTTCTCGAAGTTCCAGGTGATGTCGCCCGCCTCGCCGGCGGCGTCCTCGGCGGCGGTCAGCTCGGTGTAGAGCGGGTGCCGCTCGGGGCCGTTCACGTCCGTCTTCTCCAGCAGGGGGAAGCTGACGCCGTAGGTGGTCGAGCAGAAGGTCTGGATCTCCTCGGCCGAGCCGGGCTCCTGGCCGGCGAACTGGTTGCACGGCACGCCCAGCACAGTGAAGCCGCGCCCGGCGTACGCCTGCTGGAGGCGCTCCAGGCCGGCGTACTGCGGGGTCAGGCCGCACTTGGACGCGACGTTGACCAGCAGCACCGCCTGGCCCGCGTAGTCGGCGAGGCTGGTGGGCTCGCCGCTCAGGGTCTTCAGCGGAATGTCGGTCAGGCTCATCTTGGATCCTCCGGGGCTCTGCTCGTCAGGGCGCGGTCGGCCGATGGTCGAGGTTGGCCCTCGACCATCGGCCACAACCGCGCCACGGGCCTGCTTCTTCCCGACGGGCCGGCTTCTTCCCGACGGGCCGGCTTCTTCCGGAAGGGCCGGCGCCGGGCGGCCGGGCGGGTCAGCCGGGCGGTCAGCGAGCCTGCGGGGCGCTGGCGATCACCGAGAACAGGGAGCCGTGCGGGTCGCGCACGGAGGCCATCCGGCCGACGCCCTCCAGCGAGGCCGGGCCCATCAGCACGGCGCCGCCGAGCTCGGCGACCTTGGCGACCGTCGCGTCGCAGTCCGCGACCTCGAAATAGGGCAGCCACATGGTGACGGTCTCCCCGGGGAAGTGGCCCATCAGGCCGCCGAACGACGACTCGTCGCTGCCCATCGAGGCGACGGTGTAGGTGAACTCGCCCATGTCGTTGTCGGTCAGCGACCAGCCGAAGACGGAGGTGTAGAAGCCGCGGGCGGCCTCGGCGTCGGCGGTGTGCAGCTCCGTCCAGGACAGCGAGACCGGCACGCCCGCGATGTCGAAGCCCTTGGTCAGCTGTGGCTGCCAGACGGCGAACTCGCCGCCCTGCGGGTCGGTGAACTGGGCCATCCGGCCGAAGCCCATCACGTCGGAGGCCGGGACGCGGACCTTGCCGCCGGCCTGCTCGACCGCCCGCACGGCGGCCTCGGCGTCGTCCGTGCCGAAGTAGATCGTCCAGGCCGGAGTGGCGCTCGGGTCCATCACCGGGCCGACGCCGCCGATGCGCTTGCCCCCGCTCCGGTAGAAGCCGTAGCCGCCCGCCTCCGGCCCGGCGTCCTCCTTCTCCCAGCCGAGCAGGGAGGTGTAGAAGGCGTCGGTGGCCTTGACGTCCGGGCTGCCGAGGTCGATCCAGCGCGGGGTGCCCGGGGTGTAGTCGGTGCTCAGCATCAGGTGCTCCTGTGGGTTGTGTCCTGTGCGCCGCCTCACAGTCTTCCGCGCTCCACTGACAATTCACCCCCTCCAGGGCGGCCGGGTCGTGAACGATTTTTATCGATAGTTTTCGAGCAGATTCGAACGCAAATGAGCGGATCGAGCCTTGTCGGCCCCACCCGCTACGGTGCTGCTCATGAACCAACTGGCGGTGGTCGAGGGGGTGCTGGAACGCATCACCTTCGCGAGCGAGGAGACGGGCTGGACGGTCGCCCGCGTCGACACCGGCCGCGGCGGGGGCGAGCTCCTCACCGTCGTCGGCGCGCTGCTCGGCGCCCAGCCTGGGGAGAGCCTGCGCATGCACGGCCGCTGGGGCAGTCACCCCCAGTACGGCAAGCAGTTCACCGTCGAGAACTACACCACCGTGCTGCCCGCCACCGTCCAGGGCATCCGCCGCTACCTGGGCTCCGGGCTGATCAAGGGCATCGGGCCGCGGCTGGCCGAGCGGATCGTCGACCACTTCGGGCTGGAGACGCTGGACGTCATCGAGACCGAGCCGGCCCGCCTGATCGAGGTCCCCAAACTCGGGCCCAAGCGCACCAAGCTGATCGCCGCCGCCTGGGAGGAGCAGAAGGCGATCAAGGAGGTGATGGTCTTCCTCCAGGGCGTCGGCGTCTCCACCTCCCTCGCCGTCCGCATCTACAAGAACTACGGTGACGCCTCGATCTCCGTGGTGAGGAACGAGCCCTACCGTCTGGCCGCCGACGTCTGGGGCATCGGCTTCCTGACCGCGGACCGGCTGGCCCAGGCCGTCGGCATCCCCAAGGACAGCCCGCAGCGGGTCAAGGCGGGCCTGCAGTACGCCCTGTCGCAGTCCTCCGACCAGGGCCACTGCTTCCTGCCGGAGGAGCAGCTGATCTCCGACGCGGTCAAGCTGCTGGCCGTGGACACGGGCCTGGTCATCGAGTGCCTGGCCGAGTTGGTCGCCGAGGAGGGCGTGGTCCGCGAGCAGGTCCCTGGAGCGGAGCACGACGAGGCCGGGCACGCGGTGCCGGTCAGCGCGATCTACCTGGTCCCCTTCCACCGGGCGGAGGTCTCCCTGGCGGCCCAGCTCGGTCGGCTGCTGCGCACTCCCGAGGACAGGCTCGGCGGCTTCGCCGACGTCGACTGGGCCCGCGCGCTGACGTGGCTGCGCGGGCAGACGGGGGCCGACCTCGCGCCCGAGCAGGAGGCGGCCGTCAAGCTCGCGCTGACCAGTAGGGTCGCCGTGCTGACCGGCGGTCCCGGCTGCGGCAAGTCCTTCACCGTCCGCTCGATCGTCACCCTGGCGCTGGCTCGCAAGGCCAAGGTGGTGCTGGCCGCGCCGACGGGCCGGGCCGCCAAGCGGCTCGCCGAGCTGACCGGGGGTGAGGCCGCCACCGTCCACCGGCTGCTGGAGCTCAAGCCGGGCGGGGACGCCGCCTACGACCGCGACCGGCCCCTCGACGCCGACCTGGTCGTGGTCGACGAGGCCTCCATGCTGGACCTGCTGCTGGCCAACAAGCTCGCGAAGGCCGTCCCGCCCGGCGCCCACCTGCTGCTGGTGGGTGACGTGGACCAGCTCCCCTCCGTCGGCGCGGGCGAGGTCCTGCGGGACCTGCTCGCCCCCGGCAGCCCGCTCCCTTCGGTCCGGCTGACGCGGATCTTCCGGCAGGCGCAGCAGTCGGGTGTGGTCACCAACGCCCACCGGATCAACGAGGGCGTCCCGCCGATCACGGACGGCCTGGTCGACTTCTTCCTCTTCGCCGAGGAGGACACCGAGCGCACCGCCGATCTGACCGTCGACGTGGTCGCCCGCCGCATCCCGAAGCGTTTCGGCCTCGACCCCGGCCGGGACGTGCAGGTGCTCGCCCCGATGCACCGCGGGCCGGCCGGGGCCGGCAACCTGAACACTCTGCTCCAGGCGGCGATCACCCCCTCGCGGCCGGACCGCCCCGAGCGCCGCTTCGGCGGGCGGACCTTCCGGGTCGGCGACAAGGTCACCCAGATCCGCAACAACTACGACAAAGGGCGCAACGGCGTGTTCAACGGCACCGTCGGGGTCGTCACCGCGCTGAACCCCGAGGAGCAGCAGCTCACCGTCCGCACAGACGAGGACGAGGACGTGGTCTACGACTTCGACGAGCTGGACGAACTGGCCCACGCCTACGCGGTCACGATCCACCGGTCGCAGGGCAGCGAGTACCCGTGCGTTGTGATCCCTCTCACCACGAGCGCCTGGATGATGCTCCAGCGCAACCTGCTCTACACGGCCGTGACCCGCGCCAGAAAGCTGGTGGTACTGGTCGGCTCGCGCCGGGCGCTCGGTCAGGCCGTCCGGGCGGTCTCCGCAGGTCGCCGACACACGGCTTTGGACCATAGGCTGGCTCGGGGGTAGGTTCCGCTGTCAGAACTTGAAAGCGAATGACCCGATTCTTTGTGACCTTCGGCTCTTTCGGGCCACCCCGCCTGCACAGGTGTAACCCGCCTGGGGGAAGGTATGAGGGAGTCAGGGCACCCCTTGAACCCTTGAACAGGGTCATTCCGCTGGTGATGAGGGAAGACGTGAGCGACAACTCTGTAGTACTCCGCTACCAGGGCGGCGAGTACGAGTACCCGGTGACCGAGGCCACCGTCGGCAACGGCGGCTTCGACATCTCGAAGCTTCTTGGCCAGACCGGCCTGACCACCCTGGACAACGGCTTCGGCAACACCGCCGCCTGCAAGTCCGCGATCACCTACATCGACGGTGACGCCGGAATCCTCCGCTACCGCGGCTACCCGATCGAGCAGCTGGCGGAGCAGGGCACCTTCCTCGAGAGCGCCTACCTGCTGATCAACGGCGAGCTGCCCAACGCGGAGCAGCTGCGCATCTTCCAGCACGACATCTCTCAGCACACGCTGCTGCACGAGGACGTCAAGCGCTTCTTCCAGGGCTTCCCCCGGGACGCGCACCCGATGGCCATGCTGTCGTCCGTGGTCAGCGCGCTGTCGACGTTCTATCAGGACAGCCACAACCCCTTCGACGCCGAGCAGCGCTACCTCTCGGCCGTCCGCCTGATCGCCAAGCTGCCGACGATCGCCGCCTACGCCTTCAAGAAGGCCCAGGGCCACCCCTTCGTCTACCCGAAGAACGACCTCGGCTACGTCGAGAACTTCCTCCGGATGACCTTCGCCGTCCCGGCGGAGGAGTACGAGCTCAACCCCGTCGTGGTCAGCGCGCTGGAGAAGCTGCTGATCCTGCACGCGGACCACGAGCAGAACTGCTCCACCTCCACCGTGCGCCTGGTCGGCTCCTCGCACGCCAACCTGTTCGCCTCGATCTCCGCCGGCATCAACGCCCTGTGGGGCCCCCTGCACGGCGGCGCCAACCAGGCCGTCCTGGAGATGCTCCAGGGCATCAAGGCCGACGGCGGCGACGTGGACGCCTTCATCCGCAAGGTGAAGAACAAGGAAGACGGCGTCCGCCTGATGGGCTTCGGCCACCGCGTCTACAAGAGCTTCGACCCGCGCGCCCAGATCATCAAGGCCGCGGCCCACGACGTGCTCTCGCAGCTGGGCAAGGCCGACGAGCTGCTGGACATCGCGCTGAAGCTGGAGCAGCACGCGCTGACGGACGACTACTTCGTCTCCCGCAAGCTCTACCCGAACGTGGACTTCTACACCGGCCTGATCTACCGGGCCATGGGCTTCCCGACCAGCATGTTCACCGTGCTGTTCGCGCTGGGCCGGCTGCCCGGCTGGATCGCCCACTGGCAGGAGATGATCACCGACCCGACCAACAAGATCGGCCGTCCGCGCCAGATCTACACCGGCGAGGTCATCCGGGACTACGTCCCGATCGAGGCGCGGTGACGCGCTGACGTCTCCGGCGCGGTCGCGCCGAAGCGTGGAACGGGCCCCCGCAGCCGCCGTGGCGGCTGCAGGGGCCCGTCCGCGTCTGCGGTGGTGCGGGACGCGCTTGCGGCGCACGGCGGGGCGCGGGGGAGGCCGCTCAACCACCCTGATCACGCCCGCGCCGTGCGCTGTCGGCCGCCCAGCGACGGCGGCCGTCCACCGGGATCCGCCGGAACCCCGGCTCTGGAGTTCTAACACAAACTCGGCCTCGCGAAGTTACGGTCTGGCGATGTGACGCCACACTCACCAGCACCGCATATGCCGGTCGGGAGCGGTCCCATCGCGGTTCGTGGTCGTTTGTGCGCCCGCAGTCCCGAACGACCGCGGGTCGGGTCGGGGCGACCCGGTGCGAAGCGGGCGAAAGGGCGCGTGGTAGGAATCACGTGAGTAGAGGTGTGGACTGGGGGCGTAGATGGCCAGAAGTGTCGTCGTCACGGGCGGCGGTTCCGGGATCGGACTCGCGGTGTCGCGACGGTTCGTGGCCGGGGGAGACGCGGTCACGATCGTGGGTCGCCGCAGGGAGGTCCTCGAACAGGCCGCCGCGGCGCTGGGGCCGACGGTGCGTCCGCTCGTCTGCGACCTCGCCGACCCCGACGCGGTCGACGAGCTGCTCCAGGAACTGCCCGCCGGCATCGACGTGTTGGTGAACAACGCGGGCAGCCGCGAGTCCAGCGTCGGCGGCGGCCCGCACGCGCTGGTCGCGCGGTGGCGCGGGGATTTCGAGCGCAACGTGCTGACCGCGGTGCTGCTCACCGAGTCCGTCCGCGACCGTTTGACGCCCGGTCAGGGCCGCGTGGTGACGATCAGCTCGATCGCGGCGCTGCGGGGCGCCGGCTCCTACGGCGCGTCCAAGGCCGCGCTGCATGCCTGGAACCACTTCCTCGCCGGGCAGTTGGGTCCCATCGGCATCACCGCGAACGTGGTCGCCCCCGGCACGGTGGCGGGCACGGAGTTCTTCGGCGACCGCCTCGACGAGGCGGAGCTTGTCCGCCGCGCAGGCCGGACGCTCGTGGGCCGCGTCGGCGAGCCGGACGACGTGGCGGCGGCGGTCCACTTCCTCGCCTCCCCGGACGCGGGCTACATCACCGGCGAGATCCTCCACTGCAACGGCGGCGAACTCCTCGGCAGATGACCGCCGCAGCGCGCTCGCGCGGGCGCGATGCCACTCGTACACGGAGGCCGACGAAGGCCTGGGCTCCGGCTCCCGCCCGTCGGCTCGCGCGCGAGCGCGCCGACGCCGTCGCGGGCCGCCGTGTGGGCTACCGGGCCTCGGCCTGGAAGCGGCGCAGGCGGAGGCTGTTGGTGACGACGAAGACCGAGGAGAAGGCCATGGCCGCCCCCGCGATCATCGGGTTCAGCAGGCCCAGGGCGGCCAGGGGAAGCGCTGCGACGTTGTAGCCGAAGGCCCAGAAGAGGTTGCCCTTGATGGTGCCCAGGGTGCGACGGGACAGGCGGATGGCGTCAGCCGCCGAGCGGAGGTCTCCGCGGACCAGGGTCAGGTCCGCGGCCTCGATGGCCGCGTCCGTGCCGGTGCCCATGGCGAGGCCGAGGTCGGCTTGGGCCAGGGCGGCCGCGTCGTTGACGCCGTCGCCGACCATGGCGACCGTGCGGCCCTCGGCCTGGAGCTTGGCGACGACTCCGGCCTTGTCCTCGGGGAGGACCTCCGCGATGACCTGGTCGGCGTCGATGCCGACCTCTGCCGCCACCGCGTGTGCCACCGCCGAGTTGTCGCCGGTGAGGAGGACGGGGGTGAGGCCCAGCTCGCGCAGCCGGGCGACGGCGTCGGCGCTGGTGGGCTTGGGGCGGTCGGCCACCTCCAGCACGGCGCGGGCGGCGCCGTCCCAGCCGACCAGGACGGCCGTCCGTCCGGCGCTCTCCGCTGCCGCCTTCGCCTCGGCCAGGGGGGTGGGCAGGTGCATGGCCCAGTCGTCCAGCAGCCGCTCGCGTCCGGCGACGACCGCGTGGCCGTCGACGACGCCCTGGACGCCCAGCCCCGGCACGTTCCGGAAGTCCTCCACCGGGGCGGGGCGGTCGACCGCCGCCGCGACGGCCGCGGCGATGGGGTGCTCGGAGGCGTGCTCGACCGCGGCGGCCAGCCGCAGCGCCTCGGCCTCGTCCACTCCCTTCGCGACGTGCACGGCGACCAGGGCCATCCGGCCGGTGGTGACGGTGCCGGTCTTGTCCAGCACGACGGTGTCGACGCGGCGGGTGCTCTCCAGCACCTCGGGGCCGCGGATCAGGATGCCGAGCTGGGCGCCGCGTCCGGTGCCGACCATGAGGGCGGTCGGGGTGGCCAGGCCCAGCGCACAGGGGCAGGCGATGATCAGCACCGCCACGGCGGCGGTGAAGGCCTCCGTCGCGCCGTGCCCGGAGGCGAGCCAGCCGACCAGCGTGCCCACGGCGATCAGCAGCACCACGGGGACGAAGACTGAGGAGATCCGGTCGGCGAGCCGCTGCGCGGCGGCCTTGCCCGTCTGGGCCTGCTCGACCAGCGCGGCCATCCGGGCCAGTTGGGTGCCGGCGCCGACGCGGGTGGCCTCGACGACCAGGCGGCCGCCGGAGTTGACGGTGGCTCCGGTGACCGCGTCACCGGGACCGACCTCGACGGGGACGGACTCGCCGGTCAGCATCGATGCGTCGACCGCCGAGTTGCCCTCCACGACCCGTCCGTCCGTCGCGATCTTCTCGCCGGGCCGGACCACGAAGTGGTCGCCGATCGCCAGCCCCGTGACGGGGACGCGCTCCTCGCGGCCCCCGCGCAGCACCGCGACGTCCTTCGCGCCGAGCTCCAGCAGGGCGCGCAGCGCGGACCCGGCACGACGCTTGGCGCGGGCCTCCAGATAGCGTCCGAGCAGGATGAAGGCGGTGACGCCCGCAGCCGTCTCCAGGTACAGCGACTGGGCGGCGTCCTGCGGGGAAAGGCTGAAGTCGAATCCGTGACGCATGCCGGGCATCCCGGCGTCACCGAAGAAGAGCGCCCAGACCGACCAGCCGAAGGCGGCCAGGGTGCCGACCGAGACGAGGGTGTCCATCGTGGCCGCGCCGTGCCGGGCGTTGGTCCAGGCCGCCCGGTGGAAGGGCCGGCCGCCCCAGACCACGACGGGGGCGGCGAGGGTCAGCGAGAGCCACTGCCAGTTGCGGAACTGCCAGGCCGGGACCATGGCGAGCAGGACGACCGGGATGCTGAGCGCCACGGTGACCAGCAGCCGCTGCCGCAGCCGGGCCGTCTCCTCGTCCTGCGGGGAGGCCGGGGTCGCGTCCTCCTCCTCGGGCGCGGCGACGGCGGGCGGCGGTGGCGGCTCCGCGGTGTATCCGGCCTTCTCCACCGTGGCGATCAGGTCGGCGACGGCCACGTCCGTGGCGAAGTCGACGCTGGCCTTCTCGGTGGCGTAGTTGACCGTGGCGGAGACGCCCTCCATCCGGTTCAGCTTCTTCTCGATCCTGGCCGCACAGGAGGCGCAGGTCATCCCGCCGATGGCGAGCTCGATCCGCTGGGCGGCCGGTTCTATGCCGGACGTGGCCGTGGTCATGCCGTTCCCTCCTCGATGAACGTGCGCGGACGGGCGTTCCTCGCCCCGGCTCGGATCAGACGCCGCGGCCGGTGAGCTCGTAGCCGGCCTCGTCGACGGCGGCGCGGACCGCGGCGTCGTCGAGCGGCTGGTCGGACTCGACGGTCACCGTCCCGGCCTTGGCGTCGGCGGAGACCTGAAGCACGCCGGGCAGGGCGCCGAGCTCCTCGGAGACCGACTTCTCGCAGTGGCCGCAGGTCATTCCGGAAACGGTGAAGACGGCGGTGGTCATGGCTGCCTCCTGAAGGCTCGCTCGTGTGGTGGACCGGTAGACGATGACAACACCGTACCCCCCTAGGGTATGCCGCCCCCAGGGGAGAAGGGCGAGGAAAACCCATCTGCACCGAGAGTAAGCTCTCGTCGCTGGGGGTAGCAGAAAGCCCGCCGACCACACCCGAAGGTGTGGCGGCGGGCATGCCGAACAACCGAGCCCGACGGGCCCTGCGGTGGACCGGCCCTACAGCAGTTCAAGCTCCGGGCGCTTCGCGACCACGTGGTCGCCCGAGGACTCGCCGCGCAGACGGCGGCCGACCCAGGGGAGCAGGAATTCGCGCGCCCACTGGATGTTCTCCCGGCGCAGGTCCGCCGGGGTGTGCGGGGCGGCCAGCGGCCACGGGGACTCCGGGTCCCCGGCGGGCACGCCGAGCGCACGGGCGGCGAGCTGGGCGACGCGCTCGTGGCCCTCGGGCGAGAGGTGCAGCCGGTCCTCGCTCCAGGCCCGGCGGTCGCGCACGGAGCGCAGCGCCCAGACGTCGGCGACGGCGAGGTCGTGGCGGTCCGCGATCGCGCGCAGGTGCGCGTTGTAGGTGGCGATCTTTCCGCGCAGGTGCTTGAGCACCGGGGTGTCCCGGGTGTCGAAGCCGGTGAAGATCAGCACGCGCTCGGCGTGCGGGGTGATCCGCACGACGGCCCGCTCGAAGCGTTCGGCCACGTCGTCCGGGTCGCTGCCCGGACGCAGGATGTCGTTGCCGCCGGCGCAGATGCTGACCAGGTCCGGCTGCATCTGCTCGAGCTGCGGCACCTGCTCCGCGGCGATCTGGTCGAGCAGCCGGCCGCGTACGGCGAGGTTGGCGTAGCGCAGGTCGTAGCGGCCGGACTCCGACAGTGGGCGCTGTTCGGCCAGCAGCCGTGCCAGCCGGTCGGCCCACCCGGCGAACCCTCCGTCGGGGCCGGGGTCGTTCAGCCCCTCGGTGAAGCTGTCACCGATGGCCACGTAGGACGTGATCTCTGGGGTCTCCTGAGGTGATCGCGAAGTCGGCATGGCACGATACTTCACCTCATGAAGTGACCTACGCCACCGTAGGTAGGCCTTGACGATGGTGAGATGAGCCACTTTCGATTCGAGGAATACGCGCCCCGCGACGCCTCGGCCGGTGTCGCGTTGTGACGCCACACCGGCCGAGCCCTCACGCCCTCACCGAACCGGTTCCTGGTCGGCCCTGGGTTTTTTCACCGGGATCGTGCGGAGTACCGGCCGCGGCCGGGCTACCGGTTCGGCGGGGCCGGCGGCCGGTACCAGTGCTGGTGCGGTTCGAGCGGGGGCTGCGGCGGGCGCGGGCGGCGACGACGTGGCGGAAGGTCGCCCTCGCGGCGGGCCCGAGGGACGATCAGGCCGAGCCAGCCGAGGCCCAGGCAGGACACCGCCACCAGGCCGAGCGTGGAGAAGAGGGCGAACAGCTCCACCTGGTGCCGGGTCGGGTTGGGCAGGTAGCCGAGCTCGAAGACGGTCCGCTGCCACCGCGTCTCGGTGAGCTCGCCGACGAGCCAGGTGGTGATGCCGTGGGTGGAGTCCCACAGCGCGTGGAGCACCGAGACGCCCAGATAGGTGAGCAGCACCCGCAGATTCAACCGGAACCGGCCGTCGCCGCGTCTCTCGTGGAACAGCACCGCGCCCAGGATGGCCGTCCACAGGCCGTGCCCCAGCGGTGTCAGGACGCCCCGCAGGATCTCGGTCGTGACCAGGTCCGGCAGCGAGTAGCCGTGCTCGGTCAGCACCGCGCTGAAGGCGTATCCGGCGCTCTCGAAGGCCGCGAAGCCGAACCCCACCGTCGCGCCGAGCACCAGGCCGTGCCGGACGCCGCCCGCGGGGATCCGCCGCGTCAGCAGGATCAGCGCCCAGGCCTTGACTGCCTCCTCGATCAGGCCGACCCCCAGGTAGAGCCAGACCGTGGACCTGAGCAGGTAGTACTCCAGCAGCGAGGAGCCCAGTACCCCGATGACCCCGCCCACGGCGAAGCAGGCGATGATCCGGTCGGTCCCGAGATCCTGCCCGTAGCGCTCGTGAGCCCAGACCACGAAGCTGCCCGGCACGAGGAAGCTGCCCAGCAGGACCACGGTCGGCACCAGGTTGCGGTTGCCGGTCCAGTAGGTGACGGCCACGCTGGCCAGCCAGAGTGCGAGCCCCACGAGAAAGCAGGTGCGCCAGCGGTGGGTGCGCATGTCGGGGAGCGGAGGGCGCTGCGGCGCGCGCGGGGGCGGGGCGGCCGCAGCGGACATGATGGGGCCTCCAGGCGAGTGGATACCTCCCTTTCTGTCATATTTCCGAATCGGTCGCAGCGCGGTGCTGCGGTGATCCAGACGTGTTGCTTACAGGGCGTTCCGATAAATTCGGCCTGTGAGACGCACACGGCCCGGTGACCGGGCGGGCGCCCCCGCGCCATCGGCCGGGCTGGCGCTCGACGACGGCGCCGCCCTGCTGGGGCTGCCGATGTGGCAGCGGGTGCTGCCGGTCGGCGGGGCCATGGCGATCGTCTGCGCCGCCGACCTGCTGTCCGGTCAGGACACCTATCTGGCCTCGCTGATGTCCGTGGTCCCGCCGCTGGCCGCGCTGCTGCTGTATCCGCTGGAGGTGGTGGTCAGCAGTTGCCTCGGCCTGCTGCTGATGGTGGTGCTCACCCGGTACGACGGCCTCGGGGACTCCGAGGCGCGTCGGCTCTTCGAGGGCACCCTGGTGGCCTATGCCGCGCTCACCGTCGGGGCCGCGTTCATCTCGCAGGCCCGGATCGTCAGGACCCGTCATCTGGTGGCGGTCCGCACGGTCGCCGAGGCGGCCCAGCTCGCCCTGCTGCCGTCGCCGGAGCCGCGCGTCGGCCCCGTCCGGGTGGCCGCGCGGTACGTCTCGGCGGCCGACCTGGCCCAGATCGGCGGCGATCTCTACGCGGTGGTGGACACCCCCTACGGCGTGCGGGCGCTGATCGGCGACGTCCGCGGGAAGGGCCTGCCGGCCGTGCGGATGGCCTCGCTGGTGCTGGGCGCCTTCCGCGAGTCCGTCTACGACGAGCCGGAGCTGGCGGGCGTCGCCGCGCGGCTGGACCGGAGCGTGGCGCGGCACGCGGCGACGGGCGAGTTCACGACGGCGCTGTTGGTGCAGTTCGAGCCGCCGGACATCATCGAGCTGGTCCACTGCGGTCACGTTCCGCCGTTGCGCGTCCGCCCGGACGGCACGGCGAGCCTGCTGGAGCCGCCGGACCCGTGGGTCCCGCTCGGTCTGGCCCGGCTGGCCGGGGGCGAGCCCCAGCCCTGGCGCGAACACTTCGCCCCCGACGACCGGCTCCTGCTCTACACCGACGGCGTCGCCGAGGCGCGCGACGTGGACGGCACGTTCTACCCGCTCGCGGACCGCGCCCCCGAGCTGATCGGCTCCGCCGGCCCCGACCTCGGCGCTTGCCTGGCCGCCGTCCACGCGGACGTCACCCGTACCACCGGCGGCCCGCTGCGCGACGACGCCGCCCTGATGCTCGTCACCTGGGCGGACCCGGCGACCGAACGCTGAGCCGCGACGGGACGACCGTGCCCGGCCTCGGGGAGGCTGGGCACATGGCGGGTCTGCTCAGTCGGTCCGCTCGGTCGGTCCGCTCGGTCGATCCGCTCAGCGGATCGGGAGGTCCTCGGTGTGCTCCTTGTCGACCCCGACGAGCAAGCTCGGGTCGAGGCCGAGGAGGGTGAGGATGGTCGGGGCGATCTGCTTGGTCTCGACGGGTGCGGTGTCGACGACGTGGTTGGGCGTGAACGCGCCGCTGATCACCAGCGGGACGTTCAGGTCGTCCGGCTGCGCCCCGCCGTGCTCGGCGATCTCGCCCGTGCCGGCGGTGTAGACGACGCCGGGCTGGCTGACGCCGAAGAGGTCCGGGACCCGCGCGTCGCCCGGCTTCACGCCGAAGTACTTCGCCGCCGCCGCGCCCGCGTAGACCGTGTCGAGGCCGCTGTGGGTGAACGCCTTGGACGCGTTGTCGATCGTGGTGCCCTTGCCGGACTGCGCCAGCAGGTACGACTTGGCGAAGTCCGTGGCCGCCGGGGAGCGGTCGCTCAGCCAGAGCATCATGCCGTCGTCGTCGGCCGAGTGGGCGACGAGGTTGCCCGCGCTCGGGTGGAGCCTCTTCCACGCGGCGTTCAGGCCGGCCAGCAGGGGGGCGTCGTCGATCCGGGTGAGCGCCTTCGGGTCGGTGGGGGACTGGCCGTGCTTGGACGAGAGGATGATCGTGGTGGTCTTGTCCAGGCGCCGCTTGTGCAGCTCGGAGACCATGCGGCCGATCTCGTCGCTGACGAAGTCGAGGCTCTTGACCAGGAGCGGGCCAGGCACGTTCGCCGAGACGTAGCCGCCACTCAGACCGTCGGAGGAGGGGAGCTTCTGGGCGGTGGAGACCGCCTGGAAGTTCATGCCGAAGATCGACGGCGTGCCGACGCGGTCGGAGTGCTGGTGGTTGAATCCGTCGATCTCGTTGAGGACGGCCTGCACCTTGGTGTTGTCGTACTGCTCGGTGGCCTTGCTGTCCGTGGTCCAGTCGCCGCCGGCCGGGTAGCCGGGCGCGTCGGAGTTGATCTCCGGCGTGAACAGGTCGTCGATGCCCGTCCCGGTGGGGCCGTTCAGGATCTCGTCGGCGGCGTGGTCGTCCGACCAGGCGGTGCGCAGGCCGGCGTTCTGGGCCACCTCGAAGACGGTGTTGACCAGCAGGTACGAGTGCGGATACACCGGCTTGCAGGTCTTCGGGTCGACCGGCAGCTTGCTCGGGTCGATCAGCTTCTGCGGGGCGCCGGACATCTGGAGGACCGAGCCGGGCAGGCCCCCGAGGCCCTCGCCCGCGTCGATGCTGGACTTGTTCCTGTCCAGATCCTCGGTGAAGTCGACCTTGGCGCCGGGCTTGACGCCCTTGCAGTCGGTGGTGCCTGGGGGCAGCAGCCTGGCGTTCCAGGCGTCGTCGCCGTAGACGCCGGTGAGGCCCGGGGCGCCGCCGGTGAACTGGGCGATCATGCCGGGGAGGCTGTCCGACGGGACGGTCGTGCTCGCCTGGGTGTACTGCGTCCCGCTCTCCACCAGCTGGGCCAGCGCCGAGCCGGGGTGGGTCGAGACGTACCACTGGAGGTCGGACTGGTGCATGCCGTCGACGGACAGGACCAGGACGTCGTGCGGCTTGCTGGTCGGCGCGCTCTTCAGCGGGGAGGCCACGGCCTGGGCGAAGAACGCCCCGCCGAGCATCCCGGCGGAGCCGAGCACGGCCGCGAGGCGCAGAGTACGTCGGGTCACTTGTTGCTTCTCCTCGTCGAGCGCTGTCGGCTTGAGTGATCAAGTGGTCTGGGCCAGCGCAACGCCCGCGACATGAGTAGAGGCCCGGGGCGCCCCCAGGTGGGACGGTCGCTGAACAGCCGACGCTCCGAGGAGGCCTCCTACTGCCGGCTCCCTGCCGTCGAACGGCTGCAGCACCCCCTCCCCCCGGTCGGGGTCCGTCGAGCGCACTCAGATCATATGCGGACGGACACGGGCCAACGGTTAAGGTCTGGCAAGGGCCCGGGAAGTTCCGGCTGAGTTCCTCGTGCGGTCTCTTGTCGGCTTCCTGTGCGTCTTCTGTCCGTCGGTCGGCCGAACGGCGGCTTCCCGCCACCGGGTGGTGCGGGCCCGTCCGGTCGGGGGTGGCCGGGCTGTCGGTCGGCCGCCCTATGCTGGCGCGATGCCAGCAGTCGACCCCGCCCGCACCCGGCCCCGCGCCGGAGCGATCGGCCCCTACGCGTCCGGGGCCGTGCCGCGCGACGTATGGCTGTGCGTCACCTTGCTGCTGACGCTGGGTTCGCTGCTGGGTGCCGCGCTCGCGGCGCCCCCCGCCGGGGTCGGCGCCGGCCGCGGGTTCGGCCTGCTGCTCTTCCTCGGCTCCTCCGTGCACGTCGCCAGCAGCGCCTGGTTCTGCACCGTTCCGGAGGTGCGCCGGTTCATGGCCGCCCGGCGCGGACGGTACGTGGCGGCGCCGATCGGCCTCGTCGCCGGGATGACGGTGCTGGGCGCCCTGGTCCCGCCGAAGCCGTTCGCCTTGCTGCTGCTCGCCTTCTTCGCCTGGCAGTTCTTCCACTTCCAGAAGCAGAACCTGGGTCTGGCCGCGCTCGCCTCCGCCGCCTACGGCACCGGGCCGCTGCGCCCGGGCGAGCGCCTCGCGGTCACCGCGGCCGGGGTGTTCGGCATCCTCGGCCTGCTCTGCCACCCGGCGCTGCTCCAGCTGACGGGCTCGGTGCCGCGGCTGACCGCGCTCTTCCCCTTCGCCGCCGCGCTGTTCGCCGCCTCGGTCGGCTACGGCGTGGTGCAGCTGCTGCGCCGCCGCCCCGAGCAGCGGCCGTGGCAGGTGGCCGTACTGTTCGGCACGGCACTCGGCTTCTTCCTGCCGGTCTTCCTGTTCGACTCCCCGTACGCGGCGGTCGCCGGGCTGACGATGGCGCACGGTTTCCAGTACCTGGTGATGATGGGGCTGGTGGCGGGCGGCGGCCCGGTCGAGCGAATACCGCGGTTGATCTCGCTGGCCGTGCTGCTCAACGTCGCGCTGCTGCTCGGCCTGCTGCTGAACCTCGCCTCCCACCTGCACAGCGGTGGCCCCGTAGAGCGTGCGCTCTACGGGGCCTACCTGGGCGCGGTGATGGCGCACTTCGTCCTGGACGCCGGCCTGTGGCGGCTCCGCGACGCGTTCCCGCGCGCCTTCCTGCGGGAGAGGCTGCCCTACCTGCTGGGCTGAGCCGGTGACGCCACGTCGGCACCTGCCAGGAACACGTCGGGAACGCGTCGGCGGGGCGACGCGGCCCCGCCCCGGGGCGGGTTCAGCC
>NZ_BBPO01000021.1:38634-51713 GCF_000787815.1 Streptacidiphilus neutrinimicus | reverse complement strand
GGGGGGGGGCACGCGGGCCCCCGCCCCGGGGCGGGTTCAGCCGCCGCCGCAGCCGCCGACCGCGCTCGCACTCGCGCCGAGCAGCAGCACGAAGCCCACGGCGAGCCCGGCCAGTGCGACCAGGGAGATCAGCACCGCCAGTGCCGCCTTCCGGCTGCGCCGCCGAGCGGCGTCCGCCCGCGCGGCCTGCACCGCCGGCGGGATGTCCGTCCAGATCGTCTCGGTCGTCATGCCTCCTGGGACGTGGGCGACCCCGGATCGGTTTCATGGAGTCGTCCTGTACCGACCACGGATAGTTGAGGTCATCAATTTCACGGACGTAGACTCACTCCATGAGCACCAGCAAGGCGGAGTTGATGGACGTGATCGCGGCCGTAGGCGGCGCGTACTACCAGGACTTCGCCGCCGTCGCGGCCCGGCAGGGCCTGACCCCCGTCCAGGCCAAGGTCCTGGGCGCGGCGGTCCGCGCGCCGCTGCCCATGCGGGCCCTGGCCGAGGCGCTGGTCTGCGACGCGTCGAACGTGACCGGCATCGTCGACCGGCTCGAGTCCCGCGGCCTGGTCCGGCGGGAGGCGGGCCCGCAGGACCGCCGCGTCAAGATCGTCACCGCGACGGACGAGGGCCGCGCGGCGATCCTCGCCGTCCGCGAGGACATGAAGTCCGTCCACGACGCCCTCGACCGCCTCGACGAGGCGGAGCGCGACGCCCTGCACGACATCCTGCAGAAGCTGCTGCCGGCACTCGCCGCGCGGTAGCGCTACCGGGGGAACGCCGGCAGGGCCGCGTCGTAGAGCCACTCGTGCAGCAGGCCGTCGATCGGCTGCGCGGTGTAGCGGCGGACGTGGGACCGGAACGCGTCCGTGCTCACCACGCCGTGCCGGTGCAGGCGGGTCCAGTCCCGCAGCATGCGGAAGAAGGCCTCGTCGCCCAGGGCCACGCGCAGCGCGTGGACGGTGACGCCGCCGCGCTGGTAGAGGCGGTCGTCGAACATCAGGCGCCGCCCCGGGTCCGCGATTCGCAGGTCCTGGGGGAGTGTGACGAGCAGCTGGTACGCCTTCACGGCGCGTTCCGCCGCCGGCGCGCCGCCCGTGGCCTCGGACCAGAGCCACTCCGCGTACTTGGCGAAGCCCTCGTTGAGCCAGATGTGGCTCCAGTCCGCGACGCTGAGGCTGTTGCCGAACCACTGGTGGGCCAGCTCGTGGGCGACCATCCGCTCGGACTGCCAGCCGGGCTCGAGGTGGTTGGTGCCGAAGGTGGCCATCGCCTGGGACTCGACGGGGACGTCCAGTTCCTCGTCGACGACGACCGCGGTGTAGCGGTCGAAGGGGTAGGGGCCGAACAGGTCCTGGAACAGCCGCATCATCTCCGGCTGCCGTGAGAACGCGGCGGCGAAGGCCGGCACCTTGGGGTGCGGCGCCCAGCCGAACTGCGGCACGCCCTCGGCGTCCGGGTCGTCCAGGCGGATCTGGTGCAACTGGCCGATGGCGATGCCGACCAGGTAGCTCGCCGTCGGCGCCGCCTGGTCGTACACCCACGTGGTGCTGGACGACTTCACCGTCCGGGTCAGCGGTCGGCCGCCCATGGCCACCGCGTAGGACGAGGGCGTCGTCAGCGAGATCTGGTACGAGGCCTTGTCCGCCGGGCGGTCGTTGCAGGGGTACCAGGAAGGGGCGCCGGTCGGCTGGCTGGCGACGAGCGCGCCCTCGTCCAGCTCCTCCCAGCCGATGCCGCCCCAGGGGCTGCGGACGGGCTTCGGGTTGCCCGTCCAGTGCACCTCGACGGTGAAGGCCGCGCCGGGGAGCAGTGGCTTGACCGGGCGGACCCGCAGCTTGCCCGCCCGGTGGGCGTAGTGCGGGGCCTTGCCGTTGACCAGGACCCGGCCGATGCGGAAGCCCGGGGCCAGGTCCAGGGCGAAGTCGGCGAGCGGGCCGCCGCCCTCCACCGCTATGGCGTTCAGGCGCGCCGAGCCGGCCAGGCGGTTCGGCTCGGGACGGTAGTCGAGCGCGATCTCGTAGCGGTGGACGTGGTAGCGCGGGTCGCCGCTGGTCGGGAAGTACGGGTCGATCTCGGGCACGCCCGGTCTGCCCGTCGCGTGCTGCTGCTGCCGGGCCTGTCGGGGACTCACCGGTGTTCCGCTCCCTGCCGCTGTGCTTCCGTGCGTCGCTTTTTCCCGCCCGGGGCAGGTGTCAGTCCTGCCACGCCTCGATCGGGTTGCCGAGCCAGCGGGTGTCCGCAGGCACCGACTCGCCGCCCATGACGAGCGAGGCCGGTCCGAGCGTGGTCCTGGCCCCGACCCGGCTGCCCGGGAGGACGATGCCACCCGGACCAAGGGTGGCTCCTTGATCGAGGATCACAGTATCCATGCGCATGATCCGGTCGTGGAAGAGATGGGTCTGCAACACGCAGCCGCGGTTGACGCTGACGCCGTCCCCGAGGGTGACCAGATCGGACTCCGGCAGCCAGTAGCTCTCGCACCACACGCCGTGTCCGACGCCCACGCCCATCGCACGCAGCCACGTGGTCATCACGGGCGTGCCGGTGGTCCGGCCGACCAGCCACGGCACCGCCAGCACCTCGACGAAGGTGTCGGCCAGCTCGTTGCGCCACACGAAGCCGCTCCACAGCGGGTGGTCCACCGCCTTGAAGCGGCCGACCAGCAGCCACTTCGCCGCGATCGCGACGACGGCGGCCAGCACGCCCGAGCCGAGCAGGACGAAGCCCGCGAGGACAGTCCACCCGCTCTGCCACAGCGCGCACAGCGCCGCCCCGGTGAGCACCGCCAGCGCGGCGGAGAAGAAGACGGGCACCAGCCGGCACAGCTCGACCAGGCCGCGGGCCCACAGCAGCCGCGCGGGCGGGTCGTAGGTGAGCCCCTCGTCGGACTGCGCGGCGGAGCGCGGCAGGCGGACCGGGGGCAGGCCCAGGTAGGAGGAGCCCTTCTTGGCCTTCTTGGGCGTGGCCGACAGCACACCGACGAGACCGCCGTCCGGGACCGAGCGGCCCGGGCCGGTCATGCCCGAGTTGCCGAGGAAGGCGCGGCGGCCGATCTCGGCCTTGCCGATCCGCATCCAGCCGCCGCCCAGCTCGTACGGGGCGGTCAGGGTGTCGTCGGCGAGGAACGCGCCGTCGCCCACCTTGGTGAGGCTGGGCAGCGCCAGCACGGTGGAGACCTCCGCGCCGCGGCCGACCTTCATGCCGAGCAGCCGCAGCCAGATCGGGGTGGCCAGGCCCGCGTAGAGCGGGAAGAGGGTGTCCCGGGCGGCGTCCATCAGCTGGCTGACCGTCCACGCCTGCCAGCCGACGCGGCCGTGCACGGGGTGGTGTCCGGTGCGCAGCCCGATGCTGAGCAGCCGGACGCCGGCCAGCACCAGCAGCGCGTAGGTCGCGCCGTAGGCGAGGGCGGCGGGGACGACGGCGAGCAGCGCCCCTTGCAGGGCGGCGACGCCGCCCTCGCCCGGGGTGACGAACTGCGCGGCGATCAGCGCCGCCGGGGCGGCCGCGAGGAACGGCAGCAGGGTCAGGAACGCTCCGCTGGCACCGTAGGCGGCCGACCAGCGCAGATGACGCGGCGGGCGGCGCTTGGGCCAGGCGTGGTCGGCCTTGCCGAGCTTGACGGCCGGGACGCCCCCCCAGCGCTGGCCGGTCGGGATCTGGCCGGTGACGCCGGAACCGGGCACCACCTCGGCGCGCTTGCCGACGCGGGCGCCGGGGAAGAGCACCGTCCGGGTGCCGACCACGGCCTGGGAGCCGACCTTGATCGGGCCGACCTCGACCCGATCCCCGTCCAGCCACCAGCCGGCCAGGTCCACCTCGGACTCGACGGCGCAGCCGCGGCCGAGCTTGAGCATGCCGGTGACCGGCGGCAGCGAGTGCAGGTCCACGTCCTCGGCGATGCGCGCGCCGAGCGCGCGCCCGTAGCGGATCAGCCAGGAGCCGGAGAGCTCGGTCGCGCCGCTGAACTCGGCGAGCCGCTCGGCGGTCCACAGCCGCAGGTGCGTGGAGCCGCCGCGCGGGTACGTGCCCGGGGTCAGGCCGCGCAGCAGCAGGCGCGTGCCGCCGGCCGCGATCGCGATGCGCCCGGGCGGGGAGAAGAACAGCAGCGCGGCGGAGCCGACCAGCCACCAGGAGGCTGTCGGTGCCCAGGTGTACGGTCCGAACCAGTGCAGGACGTTGCCCAGCGCCAGCAGGGCGGTCCCCCAGCGCAGTCCGACCAGGGTGAGGAGCGGCACCAGCAGCGCCAGCTGGATCGCCTGTGCGCGGCGCGGTGTCGGGGTGATGACGCGCTGCTCGCCGCCGGTGCGGGCCGAGCGGTCCAGCAGCTTGGCCTGCTTGCGCAGCGTCGGGTAGGCGTAGACGTCGAGGACGGCCACGGACGGGTAGCGCTCGCGCAGCAGCGTGGCCAGGCGCGCGGCGGCCAGGCTGCCGCCGCCGATCGCGAAGAAGTCGTCCTGGTGTCCGGTCACGGACACGCCGAGGATCTCGGTCCACCGTTCGGCCAGCCACGCCTCGGTGCCCTCGAAGCGTTCGGCGGCCTCGTCCTGACCGGCGTCGGGCAGCGGCCAGGGCAGCGCGTCGCGGTCGACCTTGCCGGAGGTGCGCGTCGGCAGGTCGTCCACGACGGCCAGGATCGGGACGAGTGCGGCGGGCAGCTCCTTGCGGAGCCGCTCGATCGCCTCGGTGCGGTTCCACTCCTCACCGGTGACGACGTAGCCGACGAGCAGCTGGTTGCCGCCGCGCGCGGTGCGGACGGCGGCGGCCGCGCCGGCGACGCCGGGCAGGGCCTGCAGCCCGGCGTCGACCTCGCCCAGCTCGATGCGCCGGCCGCCGAGCTTGACCTGCTCGTCGGCGCGCCCGAGGAAGACCAGCCCCTCGGCGTCGGCGCGGACCAGGTCGCCGCTGCGGTACGCCCGCTCCCAGCCGAGCGAGGCAAGCGGCGCGTACTTCTCGGCGTCCTTGGCCGGGTCGAGGTAGCGGGCCAGGCCCAGGCCGCCGATGACGAGCTGGCCGGAGCCGCCGATCGCCACCGGCTGCTCCCGCTCGTCCACGACGGCCAGCTCCCAGCCGCCCAGCGGCAGGCCGATGCGGACCGGCTGGTCGCGCTCCATCAGCGCGGCGCAGGCGACGACGGTGGCCTCGGTCGGTCCGTAGGTGTTCCACACCTCGCGGCCCTCGGTGACCAGGCGGGCCACCAGCTCGGGCGGGCACGCCTCGCCGCCGAAGATCAGCAGCCGGACCTCGCTGAGCGCCTCGGCGGGCCACAGCGAGGCGAGGGTCGGCACGGTGGAGACGACGGTGATCTCCTGGTCCACCAGCCACGGCCCGAGGTCGGCGCCGCTGCGGACCTGCGCACGCGGCACGGGCACCAGGCAGGCGCCGTGGCGCCAGGCCAGCCACATCTCCTCGCAGGAGGCGTCGAACGCGACGGAGAGCCCCGCCATGACGCGGTCGCCGGGCCCGATCGGCTCCTCCTGGAGGAACAGCGCGGCCTCGGCGTCGACGAAGGCGGCGGCGCTGCGGTGGGTGACCGCGACGCCCTTGGGCTTGCCGGTCGAGCCGGAGGTGAAGATGATCCACGCGTCGTGCTCGGGCATGGGACGGCCGGCGGCCTGCGGCGCGGGCGACTGCGCCGCCTGCGGCACGGCAGCGGCCTGCGGCTGCGCGTCCTGCACCTCCTGCGACGGCACGGCCTGCGACTGAACGGTCTGTGACAGCCCCGCCTGCGACTGAACGGTCGGCGACAGCACGGCCTGTGACTGCCCCGCGGGTGACTGCGCCCCCTGCGGCGCGGCGTGCTCGGGCTTCTGGTGCAGCGTCAACTCGTGCGCCGCGCCCATGACCGCCCTGACGTCCGCCTCACCGAAGACGAGCGCCGCGCGCTCGTCCGGGTCCTCGAAGTCGACGGGCACGTAGGCTGCGCCGGCCGCGAGCACGGCGAGGATGCCGACGTAGAGGTCGTTGGTGCCCGAGGGGATCCGCACCCCGATCCGGTCGCCGGGGCGGACGCCCGCCGCGACCAGTCGCCTGCGCTGCGCCTCGACCGCCGCGGCGAGCGCGCGGTAGCTCAGCTGCGTCTGTCCGTCGTCCAGCGCGGGCTCGTTCGGGTGGGCCCGAACGGTGGCGTCGAGGACGTCCACGAGGGTACGCGTCGCCGCACCCGCGCCCGCGCTGAACAGCGCGGTCGGTGCGGCGGGTGCGGGCTGGGCGGTGGTGGCGGTGGTCATCAGGCCCTCGTCCCTTGGTGACAAGAGAGTCGAGTTTACCGAACCGGGCCCGGCAAACCGGGCATGTGTGACGCGTGACCGCTCCCGGGACCCCCGTGACGGGCCGCTCGTACGAGGTTCCCGCCCCGACGACGGCCCTGCTCGGAGCGCCTTCGCCACGCTCACGACGGGACGGCCGCACACGGGCAGGGGCTTGCGCCGTCAGGGGCACGCGCGGCCGGGAGAGTGCGGCCGAGCCGAGGTCGACCCGCGGTCGAGCCGGGTTCGAGGCAGGGCGCCGGGTCGGGCCGGAGGCCTGCGCTCCCGGCCCGATCCGGGGTGTCCGTCAGGCCAGAAGGGCGTCGACGGCCTTCAGGATCCGCTGCTCGGAGATCGAGTACGGGGTGCCCAGGGGCTGCGCCCACAGGCTGACCCGCAGTTCCTCGATCATCCAGCGGATCTGCAGGACGCCGTCCTCGTCGCGGCGCTCCGGCGGCAGCTCCGCCAGCAGCTCGGCGTAGGCGTCCTGCATCCGGATGACGGTGCTGGTGCGGTCGCGGTCGCGGACCGGGTCGTCGGGGAGCTTCACCAGGCGGCGTTCGACGGCCTTGAGGTAGCGCAGCAGGTCCGGCAGGCGGCGCAGGCCGGTCTCGGCGACGAAGCCCGGGTGGATCAGCTCCTTGAGCTGCGTGCGGACGTCCGTCAGGCCGGTCAGCAGCGCGAGGCTGTTGCCGATGCCCTTGAGACGCTCCTGGACCCGGTGGTGGACGGCCAGGATGTTGGCGGTCTTCACCACCGCGTCCGCCGTCGCGTCGTACAGCTCGCCGCGTACGTGGTCGCGGAGCTTGGCGAAGTCCTCGCCGTCCCAGGCCGGGCCGCCCGCGTCGGCGATCAGCTTGTCCGCGGCCGCCACCAGGCAGTCGGCGAAGAGCGCCTCGGTGCTGCCGTGCGGGTTCGCGGCCAGCGCCAGCTTGGCGCCGTTGCCGAGGCGCGACTGGATCGAGTTGATCGGTGAGTTCGCCCCCAGCAGGATCAGCCGCCGGGTGCCCGCGACCATCGCGCGCCGCTGCTCGTAGGGGGTGTCGAGCAGTTGCACGGAGACGGAGTCGCCGTCGTCGACCAGCGCCGGGTAGCCCTTGACGGTCTGGTTGCCGCGCTTGGTCTCGAAGGTGTGCGGCAACTCGCCGATGGTCCACTTGGTCAGTCCGCGCTTCTCCAGCCCACCGGCCGCCTTGGCGATGGCCTGCTGAGTGCGGGACTTCAGCTCCAGCTTGAGCCGGTCCAGGTCCTTGGCCTCGGCCAGCTTGCGGCCGCGCTCGTCCTCCACGCGGAAGGTGATCCGCAGGTGGTCGGGCACCGCCTCCAGGTTCCAGCTGTCCCGGGGGACCGGGAGGCCGCGCAGCCGGTGCAGTTCCCATTCGAGGAGCTCCACCAGCGGCTTCTCCTCCGCCTCGTCCACATGCGCGGCCAGCGTCTGCAGCAGGCGCCTGGCGTAGTCGGGCGCGGGGACGAAGTTGCGGCGCAGCGCCTTGGGCAGCGAGCGGATCAGCGCGGTGACCAGCTCCTCGCGCAGGCCCGGGATCTGCCAGTCGAAGCCGCTCGGCTTCACCTGGTTGAGCAGGGTCAGCGGGATGTGGACGGTCACGCCGTCCTGCTCCGTGCCCGGCTCGAACTGGTAGGTGAGCGGCAGTTCCAGGTCGCCCTGGCGCCACACGGACGGGTAGTCCCGCTCGGTGACGGCCTCGGCGCTGTCGTTGACCAGCAGTTCGGGGGTGAACGTCAGCAGGTCCGGCTTGGCCCGGTGGGCCTTCTTCCACCAGCTGTCGAAGTGGGCCGCCGAGACGACCTCCTGGCCCACGCGCTGGTCGTAGAAGTCGAAGAGGGTCTCCTCGTCGACCAGGATGTCGCGGCGCCGGGCGCGGTTCTCCAGCTCCTCGACCTCGTCGAGCAGCTTGCGGTTGTCGTGGAAGAAGCGGTGGTGGGTGCGCCAGTCGCCCTCGACGAGCGCACGGCGGATGAACAGCTCGCGCGACAGCTCCGGGTCGATCTTCCCGTAGCCGACCTTGCGGCCCGCCACGAGCGTCAGCCCGTAGAGGGTGACCCGCTCGAGGGCGACGACCTGGCCCCGGTCCTTCTCCCAGTGCGGCTCGCTGTAGTTGCGCTTGATCAGGTGCTGGGCCAGCTCCTCGATCCACTGCGGCTCGACCTTGGCCGCGATCCGCGCCCACAGACGCGAGGTCTCCACCAGCTCGGCGGCCATCACCCAGGCGGGCGTCTTCTTGAACAGGGCGGACCCGGGGAAGACGGCGAACTTCGCGCCGCGCGCGCCGAAGTACTCCTGCTTCTCGGCGTCCTTCGAGCCGACGTGCGAGAGCAGACCGGACAGCAGCGAGCGGTGGACGGCGTCCCCGTCGACCTCCTCGGGCATGTGCGCCGCGCCGAGGTCCACGTCGAGGGACTTGGCCACCTGGCGCAGCTGCGCGTCGATGTCCTGCCACTCGCGGATGCGCAGGTAGTTCAGGAACTCGGCCTTGCACATGCGCCGGAACTGGCTGCTGCTGAGCACCTTCTGCTGCTGCTTCAGGTAGCGCCAGAGGTTCAGGTAGGTGAGGAAGTCCGAGGTCGGGTCGGTGAAGCGGGCGTGCAGCTGGTCCGCGTGGGTGCGCTTCTCGACGGGCCGCTCGCGCGGGTCCTGGATGGAGAGGGCGGCGGCGATCACCATGACCTCGCGGATCACGCCGTTCTTCTCCGCCTCGAGCACCATGCGGGCCAGGCGCGGGTCGACGGGCAGCTGGGCCAGCTTGCGGCCTATGGGCGTGAGCCGCATCGCCTTGCCCTGCTGGGCCGCGGCATCGCTCTCCAGGGCGTGCAGCTCCTGGAGCAGGTCGATGCCGTCCTTGATGTTGCGGCGGTCCGGCGGCTCTATGAACGGGAACGCGGAGATGTCGCCCAGGCCGGCCGCCGTCATCTGCAGGATGACCGAGGCGAGGTTGGTGCGCAGGATCTCCGGGTCGGTGAACTCCGGGCGGGAGAGGAAGTCCTCCTCGGAGTAGAGCCGGATGCAGATGCCGTCGCTGGTACGGCCGCAGCGGCCCTTGCGCTGGTTCGCGCTGGCCTGCGAGACCGCCTCGATCGGCAGCCGCTGCACCTTGGTGCGATGGCTGTAGCGGGAGATGCGGGCCGTGCCCGGGTCGATCACGTAGCGGATGCCTGGGACGGTGAGGGAGGTCTCCGCGACGTTGGTGGCCAGCACGATCCGGCGGCCGGTATGCGGCTGGAAGACGCGGTGCTGCTCGGCGGAGGAGAGCCGGGCGTAGAGCGGCACCACCTCGGTGTTGCGGAGCCTGGCCTTCTCCAGGGCCTCGGCGGTGTCGCGGATCTCCCGCTCGCCGGAGAGGAAGACAAGGATGTCGCCCTGGCCCTCGTGGCCGAGCTCGTCGACGGCGTCGACGATCGCCTGGACCTGGTCACGGTCCCGGTCGATCCCGCCGCCGCCCGACTCGTTCCCGTCCTCGTCCTCGTCGACGCCGTCGTCGATGATCGGGCGGTAGCGGACCTCGACGGGATAGGTGCGGCCGGAGACCTCGATGATCGGCGCGTCCTTGCCGGTGCGCGGGTCCGCGAAGTGGCGGGCGAAGCGCTCCGGGTCGATGGTGGCCGAGGTGATGATCACCTTGAGGTCAGGGCGCTTGGGCAGCAGCTGCCGCAGGTAGCCCAGGATGAAGTCGATGTTGAGGCTGCGCTCGTGGGCCTCGTCGATGATCAGCGTGTCGTACTGGCGCAGCTGCCGGTCGTTCTGGATCTCGGCCAGCAGGATGCCGTCCGTCATCACCTTGATCGCGGTCTGCTCGCTCACCTGGTCGGTGAAGCGGACCTTCCAGCCGACGGTCTCGCCGATCTCGGTGCGGAGCTCCTCGGCGACGCGTTCGGCGACCGTGCGGGCCGCGATGCGGCGCGGCTGGGTGTGCCCGATCAGGCCGCGCACGCCACGGCCGAGCTCCAGGCACATCTTGGGGATCTGGGTCGTCTTCCCGGAGCCGGTCTCACCGGCGATGATCACGACCTGGTGATCGCGGATGGCCTCGAGGATGTCCTCCCGGCGGCCGCTGACCGGCAACTCCTCCGGGTAGGCCGGGGTGGGCACGGACGCCCGGCGGCTCTCCAGCCGCAGCTCGGCGGCGTCGACCTCGGCGGTGATGGAGGCGAGGACGCGCTCGCGCTTCTCGGGCTCGCGCACCTTCCGCAGACCCTCGAGCCGTCGCCCGAGCCGCGACTCGTCACGGAGCGAGAGCCCGGTCAGCCGGGCGGCCAGAGCGCCGAAGTCCCCGCTCGGCGCGGAGGCCTGCGCGGACGCGTGCGCGGGGCGGCGGCGGGGACGGGGGGACGCGGTGTTCTGCTGCTGGGTTCCCATTGCACGGACAAGCGTACGCAAGGGGGTGCGCCGCGTGTCGAGCCGTTATCGGTGAAGCGGCTCAAAGGCGCGGCCCCGGAGCGGGAACGCGGGCGCGGCCCGCCCGTCGGCACCTCGTTCAGCGCTTTGTGCGGCGCTTTGTGCGGGCCGCCTGTTCGGCCCTGGCTCAGTCCTCGCCCAGCCGGCTCCGCCCTTGCTCAGCCGGCTCCGCCCTTGCTCAGCCGGCTCCGCCCTTGCTCAGCTGGAAGTGGACCATGCCGTCCGCCGGAGGCACGGGCACCAGGGCGAACCCCGCACGGAGCAGGACCGCCTGCGAGGCGCTGTTCGCCGGCGCGGTCCGCGCGGTGACGGCGCCGACCTCCGAGTGCTCCAGCGCGAGCGCGGAGAGGGCCCGCACGGCCTCGGTCGCGTACCCCACCCCGCGCGCCGAGGGCGCGAGCTCGTACCCGAGCTCGACCTCGCCCGTCGCGGTCGGCGGCCCGTGGAACCCGATCCCGCCGATCGCCTGGTCGTCCGCGCCGCGCACGATCACGAAGAGACCCCAGGGCGGCACGTACCACCCGACCTCCGCCGCGCTGGCGGTGATCCCCGCCAGCTCCCACACCCCTGGGCCCGGCGCTTCCACCACCCACTCGAACCCGCTGGGGTCGAACGGCGGAGGCGCGAGACAGAGCCGCAGGCGAGACGTGGTGAGGAGCACCAGCCGACTATGCCACTCACGCGGCCCTTTTGCGGCCAGCGGCTCACAACACCCGAGTCCCGCACCGACCCGCGCAGGCCGGCGCGCCGTCGGTCGCCTCCCGCAGCTTCGCCGCCTGGGTCTGGCGGCGCGACGGTGGCCTGGCGTGCGGGCCTTGCCCTCCGGGCTTGCCGGGCAGGGGGCTGGTCGGTCCTCGGGCGGGCGTGGCCGGGAAGCCTGGCTGCGGGGCGGTCCTGGGGGCTTGGCGGGGTACCGGCCCCTCCGTCGCCCCGCCGGGCCCCTGCAGGCTTCGCCGCCTGGGTCTGGCGGCGCGATGGGGGCCTGGCGGGCGGGCCTCGCCCTCAGGGCTTGCCGGGCAGGAGGCGCTGGTGGGTCCTCGGGCGGCGTGCCCGGGGCCTGGCTGCGAGGCGGTCCTGGGGGCCTGGCGGGGTACCGGCCCCTCCGTCGCCCCGCCGCCTCCTGCGGGGATCCGCCGCTCCGCCGCCGCTCGGAGGGCTTGTGCGGGAGGGGCGGTGAGCCGTCAGTGGGTGTGGAGGAGGAGCTTGCCGGTGCTGGTGCGGCTTTCCAGAAGGCGGTGGGCCTCGGCCGCGTCGTCGAGGGCGAACTCGCCCGTGACCGGGATGGTGATGTCCGCGCGCTGCGCCTCGCGGAACGCCTGCTCGGTGAGGACGCGCAGGCGGGCCGGGTCCGCGGCGGCGAGGCCGAGGATGGAGAAGCCGGCCACCGAGAGGCCACGCGGGGCGAGCTCGGCGAGGCCCGCGCTCCACGCCGCCGCGTCGCCCGCGTTGCCGAAGGAGACGGCACGGCCGAAGCGGGCCAGCGCCGCGACACTGCGGCGCCAGCTCTCGCCGCCCACGGGGTCGAGGGCGATGTCGACGCCCCGGCCGTCGGTCGCGCGCAGCACCTGCTCGTCGAAGTCCTCGCCGACGAGGATCTCGTCGTAGCCGGACTCCTTCGCGGGAGCGGCCTTCTCCGGACGGGAGACGACGCCGAAGATCCGTCCGGCCCCGGCGGCGCGGGCCAGTTGGCCGGTCACCGTGCCGACGCCGCCGGCCGCGCCCTGGACCAGCACCGTCTCGCCCTCGCGCAGCCGGGCCACGTCGTGCAGGAGGGCGTAGCCCGTCGCGAGCACGGTGCCGAGCGCCGCCGCGTCCCGCAGGTCGAGGGAGTCGGGCACGGCGAACGTGGTGGCCGCCGGGGCGACGACGCTCTCCGCGTAGCCCTTGCGGTTCAGCATGGCGAAGACCCGCTGGCCGACCGTCAGGCCGGTGACACCGGCGCCGAGGGCGCGGACCGTGCCGGAGACCTCCAGACCGGGCTGGAACGGAAGGGACTCGATCCGGTAGCCGGTCGAGCGGGCCTTGGCGTCGGCGAAGTTGACGCCGGCCCAGTGCACCTCGATCGCGACCTCGCCCTCGGCCGGCTCGGGCTCGGGAAGGTCCACGACCCGGAGCACCTCGGGGCCGCCCAGCTTGTCGAACACAACAGCACGCATCTCGCACTTCCCCCAGCGAAGTCATAGTGTTCGGTGATCATCGAACACTGTCGTGGCTCTGAGTGTACGACATCCGACGAACACTTCCACCCAGCTTCAGACGCAGCGTCAGGACGTCAGAACTCCGGGCCGTCCTCGTCGTCCAGGTCGGACTCCGTGGACTCGCCGCCCTTCGCGTCGGCGTAGCGCTCGACGACGTGCGTGTCCATCGGGAAGCGGACCGGTGTGTCGCCGAAGACCAGCCGACGAGCCTCCTCCGCCGAGGCCGTGACC
>NZ_BBPO01000021.1:0-38398 GCF_000787815.1 Streptacidiphilus neutrinimicus | reverse complement strand
CAGCAGCCGAGCCTCCTCCGCCGAGGCCGTGACCGCCTCGGCGACCGCCTCCGCCAACGGGGCCGGGCTGTGCACGACGATCTCGTCGTGCTGGAAGAAGACCAGGCGCGCCCGTTCGCCCGCCGGGCCGGACGGGAGCTCCGTGAGACGGCGGCGCAGCGCCGCGATCAGCGCGAGCGCCCAGTCCGCGGCGCTGGCCTGGATGACGAAGTTGCGGGTGAAGCGGCCGCGTGACCGGGCCGCCGAGCCGGCGCGGCCGCCGCCCTCCTCGGCCAGGGCGTCCACGTCGCCGCCGAACGCGGCGGAGGTGGCGTCCTGCCACGCCGCCGAGGGCGGCGGGCAGACCCGGCCGAGGCGGGAGCGGACCGTGCCGCCCGCCTCGCCCGTGCGCGCCGCCGCCTCCACCAGCCCCATCGCCTGGGGGAAGCGGCGCCGCAGCACCGTCAGCAGCGGGCCCACCTCGCCGCTGGTCTGCCCGTACATCGCGCCGAGCAGGCCGAGCTTGGCCCGCGCCCGGTCCCCGCCGAAGGCGTCCGTGGCCAGCCCGGCGTACAGGTCGCCCGCCGCGCCCGCGCGGATCAGGCCCGGGTCTCCCGACAGGGCGGCCAGGACGCGCGGCTCCAGCTGCCCGGCGTCCGCCACGACCAGCCGCCAGCCCGGCTCGGCGACGACCGCGCCACGCAGGATCCGCGGGATCTGCAGCGCGCCGCCGCCCCGGCTCGCCCAGCGTCCGGAGACGACGCCGCCCACGACGTACTCCGGCCGGAACCGGCCGCCGCGCACCCAGGCGTCGCGCCAGGCCCAGCCATGGGCCGCGTAGATGCGTGAGAGCTCCTTGTAGCGCAGCAGCAGCGGCGCGGCCGGGTGGTCGACCTGGCGCAGCAGCCAGTTCCTGGTCGAGGTGAGGCTGACGCCCTGCTTGGCGAAGGCCTGCAGCACCTGGCCGGGCGAGTCCGGGTTCAGCTGCCGCGCGTGCAGCGCCTCCTGCAGCTCCACGCCGAGCGCCGCCAGCTTGGGCGGACGCGCCCCGCTCGCCGCCTGAGCGGTCGTCGGACGCGAGCCGAGCAGCTCCTCCAGCAGCGCGTCGTGGACGGTCGTGCTCCACGGCAACCCGTCGTACGCCATCTCCGCGGCCGCGAGCCCGCCTGCGGACTCCGCCGCGGCGAGCAGCCGCAAGCCGTTTTGCTCCGCCTCGGGCAGCGCCCCCAGCCGACGCAGCTGTTCCGCGTGGACGGCCACGAGGGCGGTCAGCGGATCGACGCCCGGTTCGAGCCGGCTGCGGTCCGGCGCGAAGAGGGCGTCCTGCGCGTGGGCGTCCGCCTCAGCCCCCGCCAGGCCCAGCGGCAGATCCGCCGGGACGGGCAGCCCGTGCAGCCGCGCCCATGCCGCGCCGAGCGAGCGCGGCGCGCCATACAGCCCCTCGTGGGCGAGCAGCAGCGGCTCGACCAGCTTGACGTCGTGGCAGCGGGCGAGCCGGCTCCCGGGCAGCTGCGGCAGCAGGCGGGCGTAGACCTCGTCCGTGGCCGCCCAGACCCAGCGGGGACGCTCCGACCGCTCCCGGGCGGCCAGGGCCGCCGCCAGATCCCGCACCCGGTCGACCGGCCCCAGGGGCTGCCCGCGCTCGTCCAGGGGTTGGAGCCGCCCGCCCGGACCGTCCTGGTCCGCGTCGACCGCGATCCGCAGCTCCGCCACCGTTCGTCGTCCCTGTCCTCGTCCTGGCCGTTGTCCTGCCGCGAACGTAGCACCGCCCTCTGACAGTGCCCGCGACTCGCCCGGCGGCCCACCGGACAGGACGCACGCGCGTGGGGCCGGGCGACGGACGTCCGCCCGGGTTAGTTCGTGCGCAGCGGCATGAAGAGGTAGCGGTACGCGTCCTCGCCCCCGCCGGTGAGGACAGCGGGCCGGGTGGGCGTGGTGTAGTGGAGCTCCACCTCCGCGCAGGCGAGGGCGGAGAGACCGTCGACCAGGTATCCGGCGTTCGCCGCCAGGGTGATCGGCTCGGCGCCGAGCGCGGGCCTGCCCGTGCGTCGTCGAGGTGTCACTCCAGCCCGTGAGGGGGCGTCAGTTCGGCGTCAGGGTCAGGCCGAAGCCTGGGGTGCTGCGCCGGATGGCGACCGAGCCGCGGGGGGCGGTGAGGCGCAGCCAGGAGGGGTGGCGGTGCAGGGCCAGTTGCGGGGACTGCCGCAGGAGGCCGGTGAGGTGGGCGGCGTGGAGGGCGCGCAGGGTGAGGCCCGAGGGGTGGACCCGGCGGGACCAGATGGCCTCGGCGAGTGCGTCGCCGCCCTCCGTGGCCCCGGCGGCCTTGCGGAACTCCCCGATCGCCGCGGCGACCGCCGCGCCGAGCGGCGCGGTCGCGAGGTCCTCGACGTGCTCCCATCCAGCCCGGGGCGGGAGCAGGCCGGCCCAGGACGGGCCGGTGATGGCGGGCGGCAAGGAGACGTCCGTGGCCGAGGCGTCGCGGGCCAGCTCCTCCAGCCACTGCCCGGCCGAGACCGTCACGTCCAGGGGGGCGGGCTCGGCCAGCCGCGCTGTGCGGACCACCAACGGGCCCGTCTGGCCGAGCGGGAGGCGGGCGAAGACGGCAAGCGTCGTACCCGCCGTCTGCAGGCGCACGGCCGCCGCGCGGTCGTAGCGCAGCAGCCGCTCCAGGAAGTCGGCCAGCGGCGCGGCCTCCTGCGGTTCGGCGAGGCGCAGCGGCTCGACGGCGGTGCTCATGCGCTGACCGTGCTGGGTTCCAGGTACTCGGCCAGGAAGGCGTGCTCGCCCGGAGTCAGCCGCCGCGGTCGTGCGGCCGCCAGGTCGTAGGGGACGCAGACGGTGGTGGCGCGGGCGTAGACCTTGTCCTTGCCGTCTGGGCCGGCGCCGACGTCCTTGACCTCGTACGTCACCGTGAACGACGCGCGACCGAGCTTGCTGATCCAGGTCTCGATCGTGATCGGCTCGGGCCGGTACACCAGCGGGATCAGGTAGTCGATCTCGTGCCGGGCCACGACCGAGCCCTCGGCCATCGCCCTCTCACCGACCTCGCCCGCGGTGGTGAAGGTGAAGTCGATCCGGGCCTCCTCCAGGTAGCGGAGGAAGTTCACATTGTTGATGTGCCCGAAGACATCCATGTCGGACCAGCGCATCGGGCAGGCGTATATGTGGCGGGCCACGGAGTCTCCGTCGGTTGCGGTGCCGGGGCAGGAGGGACGTAAGGCGTCCGCCCTGCCCCGGTCACTGGTCGTGCGGGTGTGCGGGGCGCTGCTCGCTCAGTCGCGGGTCAGCTTCTTGTAGGTGGCGCGGTGCGGACGGGCCGCGTCGGCGCCCAGACGCTCGATCTTGTTCTTCTCGTAGGACTCGAAGTTGCCCTCGAACCAGAACCACTTGGAGTCGCCCTCGTAGGCCAGGATGTGCGTGGCCACTCGGTCCAGGAACCAGCGGTCGTGGGAGATGACCACGGCGCAGCCCGGGAACTCCAGGAGCGCGTTCTCCAGCGAGCTCAGCGTCTCGACGTCGAGGTCGTTGGTGGGCTCGTCGAGGAGGAGCAGGTTGCCGCCCTCCTTGAGGGTCAGCGCCAGGTTCAGGCGGTTGCGCTCACCGCCGGAAAGGACGCCGGCCGGCTTCTGCTGGTCCGGGCCCTTGAAGCCGAACGCGGAGACGTAGGCGCGGGACGGCATCTCGACCTGGCCGACGTTGATCCAGTCCAGGCCGTCGGAGACGACCTCCCAGAGCGTCTTGTTCGGGTCGATGTTGGCGCGGCTCTGGTCGACGTAGGAGACCTTGACCGTCTCGCCGACCTTGACGCTGCCGGAGTCGGTCGACTCCAGACCGAGCATCATCTTGAAGAGCGTGGTCTTGCCGGCCCCGTTCGGGCCGATGACGCCGACGATGCCGTTGCGGGGCAGGGTGAAGCTCAGGTCGTCGACCAGGACCTTCTCGCCGAAGGCCTTGCCGAGGTGGTCCGCCTCGATGACGACGGAGCCCAGGCGCGGGCCCGGCGGGATCTGGATCTCCTCGAAGTCCAGCTTCCGCATCTTGTCGGCCTCGGCCGCCATCTCCTCGTAGCGGGCGAGACGGGCCTTGGACTTGGCCTGGCGGCCCTTGGCGTTGGAGCGGACCCACTCCAGCTCTTCCTTGAGGCGCTTGGCGCGCTTCGCGTCCTTCTGACCCTCGATCTTGAGGCGGGACTGCTTGGTCTCCAGGTACGTGGAGTAGTTGCCCTCGTAGGGGTAGGCGCGCCCGCGGTCCAGCTCCAGGATCCACTGAGCGACGTTGTCGAGGAAGTACCGGTCGTGGGTGACGGCGACGACGGTGCCCGCGTACTTCTCGAGGTGCTGCTCCAGCCACTGGACCGACTCGGCGTCCAGGTGGTTGGTGGGCTCGTCGAGGAGCAGCAGGTCGGGCGCCTCGAGCAGCAGCTTGCAGAGCGCGACGCGGCGCTTCTCGCCACCGGAGAGGTTGTTGACCTGCCAGTCGCCGGGCGGGCAGCCCAGCGCGTCCATGGCCTGCTCGAGCTGGGCGTCGAGGTCCCAGGCGTTGGCGTGGTCGAGGTCCTCCTGGAGCTTGCCCATCTCGTCGAGCAGCGCGTCGGAGTAGTCGGTCGCCATCAGCTCGGCGATCTCGTTGAAGCGGTCCAGCTTCTTCTTGATGTCGGCCACGCCGTCCTGGACGTTCTCGAGGACCGTCTTGGTCTCGTCGAGCGGCGGCTCCTGCAGCAGCATGCCGACCGTGTAACCGGGGGAGAGGAAGGCGTCGCCGTTGGACGGCTGCTCCAGTCCGGCCATGATCTTCAGCACCGTGGACTTACCGGCACCGTTGGGTCCCACGACGCCGATCTTCGCTCCAGGCAGGAAGCTGAGCGTCACGTCGTCAAGGATGACCTTGTCGCCGTGCGCCTTTCGCGTCTTGCGCATGGTGTAGATGTACTCAGCCAAGATGAACCGTCCGGCGTCGTTGTTGGGGTGTGGCTACAGCCTTCCATTGTGCCGCACCCGCGGAGGGACCCCGAACGCCGTGGCCCGCTATGCCAGGCCTTGGGACGCTGCGGCGTCCGAGGCGAGGGCGAGCACCCTGCCTTCCGCCGCCGGGGCGGTCACGGTGTCACTGCGGTCGAGGCTCTCCGGCCCGCGATCCCCGCGATCCCCGCTGTCTGCCGCGGGCGGCCGCTCCATGCGGTGCGCGGTACGGCGCTGCTCGGCGACCCTGCTCCGCTCAGAGGTGGAGGCGACCAGCTCGGGCCGGCCGCGCAGGGTCCGGCGGAAGACCGTCGTACCCCTGGCCAGGTCGTGGCCGAGCGCGGTGGCCTCGATCTCCGCGGAGACGCCCTTGGACTGACCGTTCGGGCGCTCCCACTCGCGGATCCGCATCCGACCCGTCACCAGCAGGGGATCTCCGCAACCGATCGAGGTGAGGGCGTTCTCCGCAAGGCTCCGCCACGCCCATACTGTGAAGTAGCTGGTGTCACCCTCCACCCAGACCTGCCGCGGCCGGTCGAAGCGACGTTCCGTCGCCGCCAGACGGAAATGCGCCACCGGCACCCCGCCGACGGTCGTCGCGTACCGGACCTGGCTCACCGCGACCCCGACGAGCGTGACCATCGTGCCGTTCATCATCGTGCAGCCCCCAGCGGTCGTTCTCCGGCCCTGCGGGGCCGCCTGCGACCACACTGCCTCGCGACGTGGACGTTTGCGCGCGCCTCCGAGCGACCTGTGGACAAGTCGGGGGGTGTGGACAACTCAGCCACCCTTACGGGTGCACTTTCACGAGAACCCCACACTTTTCGCCCGGCCGTGCGACTCCATAACGGCTGAGGGGGCAGCGCCGTAACGAGTGAACAACAGCAGGCTTCCATTGTTCCGCGATCGCTGCGCCCGACCGACCCCACCTGCGATTATCAGACCGCCTCGCGGCAGGATTCGCCCGAACGACCCGGCCGCACGCACCCGACGCCACGCCCGGCGCTGCTTATCCTGTCCCACGACAGGACCAGGCCGCCCGCCAGGCTCCGCGCCATGCCCCCGTAGCTCAGTGGATAGAGCAGGTGCCTTCTAAGCACTTGGCCGCAGGTTCGAGTCCTGCCGGGGGCGCGCTCATGGAACCCCTGTGCCGTGATCCTCTGCGGTGTTATCGCAGGTCAGGGGTATTGAAGTTGTGTGACGTGTACATTACCAGCCATCTGGCCTGAGCAACAGGGGTAGTCCGGCCGATTCCGGGTCGTTGCGGGCGGCTGCGACGCATACGCGATGAAATCGAGCGGGCCGGGATGTCGGGGCGAGTGCGCCCCGAGATCCCGGCCCGCTCGATCAGGGGCGGCTCAGCGGCTGGGGACCGCGAGGAGGAGGGCGAAGCGGTCGGCTTCGTCCGTCCACCAGTGGCGGACGGTGAGGCCGCCCGCGGCCAGTTCGGCGGTCAGGGATTCGCGGCGGAACTTGCAGGAGATCTCCGTGCGCATGAGTTCGTCGGCCGCGAAGTCGACCGAGAGGTCGAGCGCCGGGACCTTGACCGTCTGGGCGCGCAGGGAGCGCAGGTGCATCTCGATCCGCTCCTGCTGCTCGTTCCAGAGGGCGACGTGGGCGAAGGCGTCCACGTCGAAGTCGGCGTCGAGCTCGCGGTCGAGGACGCTGAGGACGTTCTTGTTGAACTCTGCCGTCACGCCCTCGCCGTCGTCGTAGGCGCGGACGAGGATCTCGGGGTCCTTGACGAGGTCGGCGCCGAGCAGCAGGACGTCGTCGGCGCTGAGGGTGCGGCGCAGCGAGCGGTAGAACGCCGCGCGTTGCTGCGGGTCCAGGTTGCCGATGGTGCTGCCGAGGAAGGCGACCAGGCGCGGGCCCGGGGCGTCCGGCGGGAGGGTGAGGTCGGATTCGAAGTCGGTGACGGTGGCGGTGACGCGAAGGCTCGGGTAGTCGCGGACGAGGGCCGCGCCGGCCTGCTCCAGGGCGCTCGGGCTGACGTCGAGCGGGGCGTAGCAGGAGAGCGTGCCGGCCTCGGTGAGGGCGTCCAGGAGCAGCCGGGTCTTGCGGGAGGAGCCGGAGCCGAGCTCGAAGAGGGTGCCGGCCCGGGTGAGCGCGGCGATCTCCGGGGCCCGGCGGGTCAGGATCTCCTGCTCGGCGCGGGTCGGGTAGTACTCGGCGAGGTGCGTGATCTGCTCGAACAGCTCGCTGCCGTGGGCGTCGTAGAACCACTTGGGTGGCAGGGACTTGGGTTCGGCGGTGAGGCCGGAGGCGACGTCGTTGCGCAGGGCCTTGGCCAGGTGGTCGGCGGGAAGCCGGTCGTCCAGGGTGAAGCGGGGTCGCTGCGTGATCATGGTGAGTCTCTCCGGTTCTGATCCGCCGTCGGCGGGCAGGCGGTTGTCGGGCCTGCGGGTGGAACGGGTAGGACGGGAAAGGCTGTCGGGGCGGGAAAAGCGGTCCGTCCGGACGGTCGACGGCCGCTGGGGCTCCGCTGGCGGGCGCAGGGCGATGACGCGGACGCCGGCCCGGGTCGCCAGGACGAGTGAGTGGTCGGGGACCTCCTGCCAACTGCCCAGCGCCTCCGACGACGGTTCGTCGTCGGGTTCGGAGGCGACGAGCACCTGGCCCGGCGCGTGCCGGTACCAGAGCGTGTCGCCGTAGCGGGTGGCGGCGATGGTCGCGCCGTCGGTGAGCAGCAGGTTGAGCCGGGCGTCGGGGCGGACCGCGGCGACCTGGCGGACGAGTGCGGCGAGCGCGCCGCCCGCCGTCTCGCCCCGGCGCAGGCGGCGGGTCAACATCGCCCACAGCAGGCCGGAGTCGCTGTGCGTCTCCAGCGAGAGCAGCGCGGCGCTGTCGAGCGGGGAGTCCGCCCCGGGGCCGCCCGCGGCGGCGATCGCCGCCGGCAGCCGGGTCCAGTCCCGGATCGCGCCGTTGTGGCTGAACAGGCGGCGCCCGTCGCGGAACGGCGCGGCGGCGGACTCGTCCTGCGTGGTGCCCGCGGTCGCGGAGCGTACGGCGGCGAGGACGGCGCCGCTGCGCACCGCGCCCGCCAGCTCGGGGAGGTTCGGGTCGGCCCAGATGGGCACCGCGCGGCGGTAGCGCGCGGGCTCGGGCGCCTCGGGCGGGTCCTCGGATCCGGCCCCCGTCCCGGTCTCCGAGCGGGCCCCCGTCCCGGTCTCCGAGCGGGCCCCCGGCCCGGTCTCCGAACCGGCCCCCGCTCCGGCCTCGGACGCGACGTCCGGAGCCTGCCGGGGTGGAGGCGGCGCCGGGTACCAGCCGAGGCCGAATCCGTCCGCGTTTACCTTGCCGTGGCGTTGGCGGCGGGGCGCCCAGGACTGCTCGTAGAGCCCGCGCGCGGGACGCAGCACGACCTCGGCGAGCGGCACCTCCGGTCCCAGGTAGGCGAGGTGACGACACATCAGCCGCGCGCCTCCGCCGGGTTGTCGGCGGTCCCGCCCGGGCCCGCGTCGCGGGCGGTGCGGAAGCCGGCGAAGATCTGCCGACGAATCGGGTAGTCCCAGTTGCGGAAGGTGCCGCGGCAGGCCACCGGGTCGACGCCGAAGGCGCCGCCGCGCAGCACCTTGTAGTCCGGGCCGAAGAAGACCTCCGAGTACTCCTTGTACGGGAAGGCCGTGAAGCCCGGGTGCGGCTCGAAGTCGCTCGCGGTCCATTCCCACACGTCGCCGATCAGCTGACGCACGCCGTGGGGGGAGGCGCCGGCCGGGTAGCTGCCGACCGGGGCGGGCTGGAGGTGGCGCTGACCGAGGTTGGCCAGCTCGGGCGTGGGGTCCGCGTCGCCCCACGGATAGCGACGGGACCGGCCGGTGGCGGGATCGTGGCGGGCCGCCTTCTCCCACTCGGCCTCGGAGGGCAGACGGCGCCCCGCCCAGCGGGCGTAGGCGTCAGCCTCGTACCAGCACACGTGCAGCACCGGCTCGTCGAGCGGAACCGGCTCTACCACGCCGAACCGACGGCGCAGCCAGCCGCCCTCGACCGCGTCGGGATCCTCGGCGCGCCGCCAGAACAGCGGCGCGTGCAGGCCCGCCTGGACCCGGTGGGACCAGCCCGCCGGGGTCCACCAGCGCGGGTCCTCGTAACCGCCGGCGGCGATGAAGGCCTGGTAGGCGCGGTTGCTGACCGGCACGGTGTCCAGCCAGAACTCCGGCACGTCGACGCGGTGCGCGGGCCGCTCGTTGTCGAGGGCCCAGGGCTCGTCGTCCGTGCCCATGGTGAACAGGCCGCCCGGGATCCGGACCTCGGACGGGAGCTCGCCCGCGTCGGCGGGCGCCGGGGCGGGCGGCGGCGCGTGGAGCACGGCGGGGCCGCGGCGCAGCTGGTGGGTGGCGAGCATGGTCTCGTCGTGCTGTTGCTCGTGCTGAGCGAGCATGCCGAAGACGAAGCCGTCCGCGAGCAGCGGGTCCTCGTCGGGGCCGATCGGCGCGGCGTCGAGCACCTCGAAGGAGCGCTCGCGCACGGCGGCGACGTACCGGCGCGCCGGATCGGGGGGCAGCAACGGCAGCGCGGGCCGGTCGGCGCGCGGGTGCTGGAAGGCGTCGTAGAGGGGGTCCAGGTCCGGCCGGATGGCGTCCCGGCCGCCCGCCGCGCGCACCAGCCAGATCTCCTCCTGGTTGCCGATGTGGGCCAGGTCCCAGACCAGGGGCGACATCAGCCGCGAATGCTGCGCGCCGAGCTCCTCCTCGTCCAGGCAGTCGGTGAGCGCGAGGGTCCGCCGTCGGGCGCGCTCCAGCGCGGCCCGTGCGGTCGCTCGGAGCGCCTCGGTGGATCCGGGGGTGACGGGCGACGCGGCGTCGGTCGTGCGGGTGGGGTCGTAGGGACGGGAGGTCGCGGTCATCGCAGGAGTCCTTCCGGATGGGCAGGTCGACCAGCGACGCGGTCGTCCAGGAGGTCGTCGGCGGGACATCGTCCGCGGGCGGGGTAGCGCTCGGCGTAGGCCGCGACCGCCTCGCGCAACGACGCGGGGACACCGGCCCGGGTGAGCGCGGCGTCCGCGACCTCGAAGCAGGCCAGCGCGGCCTTGGCGAACTCGGGCGCGGACGCGCCCAGCCGGGCTGCGCGGGACCAGACGGACTGCGGAGGGAACGGCGAGGAGGCCGGACAGAGCGGCTCCGTGGCCGACCACGCCGCACGGGCGGCGTCGGGGTCGTCCAGCAGCACCGTGGTGAGCAGCGCCGGAACGATCCAGCCGTCGCCGGGTTGGGCGTCGATCATCCGCAGCTCCAGCCAGCCGCGGGCGCGGACGGGCGGGAAGAGCGTGCTCAGGTGGTAGTCCAGGTCCTCCTGCGTCGGCGGGCGCTCGGTGACGCCGCCCTGCAGCCAGGTGGTGAAGGTGTGGCCGGGCGGTGCGGTCCAGGCGGCGGGTGGGGTGCGCTGCAGGCAGAGCAGCCCGGCGTCGAGGGCGAACCGCACCCACGCGTCGCGCGGGTCGGCGTCCGCGGGCAGGCCTTGCGGGGGGCGGGTGCGGCTCGGGTCGAGGTGTTCCCAGACGGCCTGGCGGGTGGACCGCCAGCCGGTGGGTCTGCCGTGCCACAGGGGGGAGTTCGCGAAGGCGGCGACCAGGACCGGGCCCAGCCGGTGGACCAGCTGCCAGCGGGCGCGGTAGCCGTCGATGTCGCCGTTCTCGGTGCCGGCGTCGAGATTGAGCTGGACGGCGGCGGTGGCGCGCATCATCATCCGGCCCCATGGGCCGATGCGGTCGAGGTAGGCCTCCATGGCCGCGTAGCGCGGATGGTCGAGCACCCGCGGAGAGTCGCGGAACGGATCCAGGCCGTAGCCGGACAGATCCAGGCCCTGCTCGTCGAGGGCCCGCCGGACCAGTGCGAGGTCGTCGGCGGCCGTGGTGACGCAGGCGAGGGGGCCGGGCACGCAGGACGTGCTCAGTTCGAGCTGCCCGCCGGGTTCGCGGGTCAGCAGTGTGCCGCTCGGCAGCCTTCCGTCCGTCGTCGGAAGTGGTGCGAGCGCTGCGTCGAGGCGCTCGGGCGGTACGGGACGGTGCAGCTGTGTGCGGTCGAGGACCAGCCATTCCAGCTCGATGCCCGCGTTTCCGGGCGGCCCAGTCTTGAAGCACACGCCGTGGATGTGGCCGGCGGCCGTGTCGAGCGTGAGCTCGTCGGGTCCGGCGGCGTCGGATTCATGGTCCACGGTTACTCCTCCTCCCACGTCCACCTAACCCCTCGACGGGCCGGGCGGCACGCCGAGCGCGTCCATCCTCCGAGCCGGAACAGAGGATCGACAGGAGGGTCTGAGCCGTTTGTCGCCTGCGAACTGTCGTCGGCACGGGGTTCGCAAGCATGTCGAAAACAAGTGCGGTAAGGGTGGATCGTATGCGGAGAAATCTGCCCGACATGGCTGGAAAGATGCGTTTAGCGTGGCGCGTGTCGTTCGGTCGGGAGACCTACCCGCGGGGGCTACCCGCCGGTAGAGTGCAGCGATCTGGTCCGAGCGTCGCAAGGCAGTGGTACAGGCAGTGGTACAGAGCGTGGAACACGTGGAACGTGACGTGGAACAGAACGTCGAGGCAAGCGGGCCCTCCCTCTGGGTGAGGCCCGCCCTCTGGTGGCGGCTCGGCATCGTCCTCTCCGCCGGCGGAGGGCTGATCACCGGCACCAGCTCGCTGGTGTACTTCACCGTCGAGAGCAACGTGCTCGTGCTCGGCTACTTCACGGCGGCCCTCTACCGGATGATCACCCAGCGCACCGTCGACGGCCCGGCGCCGCGCCTGCGCGGCGCCGTGACCCTCTACATCCTGATCACCGGCCTGGTCGCGCACATCGTGCTCAACCACGGAGCGAGCCCGCTCCCGGGCCTCACGCACGGAAGCGCGGCGGACCGCCTGCAGAGCTGGTCGCTGCTGCTCCTGCACTACACCACGCCGATCATGGTGCTGCTGGACTGGCTGTGCTGCCGCCCGCGCAACGCCTCCCGCTGGCGCGACCTGCCCCTCTGGCTCGCCTTCCCGCTCGGCTACGCCGGACTGACGGAGCTTCGCGCCGCGCTGTTCCCCTTCTTCCCCAACCGCTACCCGTACTTCTTCCTGGACCCGAGCGGCCACGGCTACGGCTGGGTCGGCCTGCAGATCGCTCAGTTGACCGTCGAGTTCGTGGTGCTCGCCGCCCTCGTCGTCGGCCTCGACAGGCTCGGCACGTCCGCCCGCTCGGCGCTCGCGGGCCGCGGCCGGGCGGCCGGGATCCGCTCCAGCACGCCGCCCGCGAAGACGTCGTAGAGGTTGCCGAGCGGCTGCTTCACGAAGTGACAGCGCGGGACCTCCCTCGCCGTCGACCGAGATCACCGTCCCGCCCGTCCGGCGGGCCCGCCCCGCGCTCGGGTACGGGTCGCGGCTGAACGGGAAGACGGGGTCCAGCGCCGTCCACGGCTCGGCCTCGGCGTCGGTGTACCGGCGTCCCTCCTGGGCGTTGATCCAGACTGCTCCGTGTCGTCGTTGGTGAGCACGACCATGCCACCGTCCGGGGTTCCGCGGCCGTGGTCGGCAGGCTCAGATCGCGTGGAAGGTGAAGGTCGCCGCGGGCGCGGCGACGGCGACGGCCGCGGCGTAGGTGGCGCCGGCGTCGAGCGTGGTGATGGTCCAGCCCTGCGGGAGGGCCCCCGGGTCGGCCTCGCCGACGTAGTCCTCGGCGGGATCGCGGCCGAGGCCGGTGCCGAGGGCCTTGAGATAGGCCTCCTTGCGGGTCCAGACCCGTGCGAAGGCTTCGGGCGAGGGGCCGCCGGGAGCCGCGGTCAACTCGGCGCGCTCCGCCGGGTGGAGGGTGGTCACCGTCTCGCGGACCGCCCTCGCCTCGGGGAGCCGCTCCACGTCCACGCCGATCGGCACGGAGGGCGGTGCCAGGCCGATGAGAACGAGGTCGCCGCTGTGGGACAGGGAGAACTCGGGGCCGCCCACCGAGGCCAGCCGGGGTCGGCCGTGGAGGGCGCCGCAGCAGGGGCAGGGCGCACGCTCGAAGCGGAGCTCCGCCGCCGGTAGGCCGGTCCGTGCCGCGAGCACGGTGCGCAGGGCGGTGTGGGCGACGGAGTAGAGGACGCGGTCGCTCTCGCGCAGGAAACGTGCCGCGCGCTCGCCCTCCTCCGGGTCGAGGACGGTCGGGTCCAGCGCGGGCTGGGGAACCCGCACGTCGACGAGCCAGAGGTCGATCTGCGCTGCCTCGGGCCCCGCCGTTCGGATCTGCGCTGCGTCGGTCACGGCAGCAGCCCGGCGAGGTGGTGGGCGTAGCGGGCCGTCGCACCCGCCGTGTGGGGGAGGAAGAGCTCGGGCTCGATCAGTTCGAGCTCCATGACGGCGGGGCCGTCCTCGAGTTCCACCAGGTCGACCCGCCCGTAGGCCACCGGTGCGGGCGCGGCCGCCAACGCGGCTTTCGCGACCGCGAGTTCGGCCTCGGAGGGGGTGTGCTCCCGCACCGTGCCGCCGTGGTGCTCGTGGATGCGGTACTCGCCCGCGGCGGGGACCTTGCGCACGGCGTGACTGAACTCGGTGCCGAAGAAGATCAGCGAGGTCTCGCCGCGGGTCAGCACGGAGTCGACGAGGGGCTGGAGCAGCGCGTCGCCGCGGGCGACGAGCGTCTCCAGGTGGGCGGCGGTCTCGGGTGCGTCGACGCGGGCGCGCAGGGCGCCACGGGCCCCGGCCGAGACGGCGGGCTTGCCGACGATCTCGATATCGCCGTGGCGCTCCCGGAACGCGGCGAGCGTGGCGTCGATCCCGCGCCGGTCGGAGCCGCGGGACAGCAGCGCGGTGGGCACCGCGGATATGCCCTGCTCGGCGAGGGAGACGAGGTAGCCCTTGTGGTGGTTCCAGGCGATGACCTCGCCGGGGTTGCGCAGCTTGGTCTGCCGGTCGGTGCGTCCAGCCCAGTCGAGGAACTCGTCCAGCCGGTCCCAGTAGTCCCAAGTGGTGCGCACCAGCGCGAGGCCGTAGGCGCTCCAGTCCAGTGCCTCGTCCCAGGGGTGGATCTCGGCGGTGACGCCCAGTGCGCGCAGCTCGTCCACCAGGAGGTCGTTCTCGTGGACCTCGCGGGGCATGGTGCGGCCGGTGAGCAGGACGATGTCGGTCACGGGACTTCCGCCTCTCATGGTGCTTGGATGACCCGTTCGTGAGCCTAGCCGGTCCCGTCGCGCCACGGGATCTTGTTCCTGGGTGGCTGTGTGGGCCGTGTGAGGGCGGTGTGCGGGGGATTCGGGGGTTGAGGGGGCGTTGGTTGCAGGGGTATTGACGTCTCGCCAGGTGGACGGAAGACTCCCAGAGCCCGGTTAGGAAGGTTTCCTAACTCCAACGAAGGAGTGTCGATGTCCCGTACTCCCCAACGCCTCGTGGCCGCGCTGGTGGCCACCGCCGCAGTCGCCGCGGGCGCGTACGCCGTCGGCGGCAACGCGGACGCCGCAGCCACGGCCGGCGCGGCCGGATCGGCCCCCAAGCTCGCCTTTCCGCAGCACCAGACCTACAAGACCGGCGTGACGCCGGCGGTCTCGCAGTCGACGCGCGACGCGGCGGTGGAGAAGCAGTACGACTCCTGGAAGAAGACGTACCTCGTCCACGGGTGCGCGAGCAACGAGTACTACGTCTCCACCAAGGGCGACGGGGACGCGACCAACAACGGTCCGGTCTCGGAGGGCCAGGGCTACGGCATGAACATCGTGCCGCTGATGGCCGGCTATGACGCCAACGCGCAGACCGAGTTCAACGGCCTCTGGCAGCTGGTGAAGGACCACAAGGACACGTGGGGCCTCATGCAGTGGCAGCTGGACGGCAAGAGCTGCAAGTACTACAGCTCCGGCACGCCGGACGCGGCCACCGACGGGGACCTGGACATCGGCTACGGCCTGATCCTCGCCGACAAGCAGTGGGGCGGCTACACCGCCGACGCCGAGGCCTGGCTGGCGAGCGTCTACGCGCACGACGTGACCTCCGACGGCCACCTCAAGTGCGAGGACGACGGCCCGTCCACCGACACCCGGCCGTCCGACAACATGCTGGACCACCTGCGCGCCTTCGCCGCCTACGACAAGGCCCACGACTGGACCAAGGTCGTGGACCGCATGGAGGCGGTGGTCAGCGAGTTCACCGGGAAGTACTCCTCGAGCTCCGGGCTGATGTCGGACTTCGTGATCCACGCGAACACCACCTCGCCCTCCCCGGCCCCGGCGAACTACCAGGAGGACCAGCCCGACAACATCGTCGGCTACAACTCCATCCGCGTGCCCTGGCACCTCGGCACCGACGCGCTGCTCTACGGCTCCAGCGCGGCCGCCGTCTCGCTCGACGACGCGAAGAAGTGGTCCGCCTGCACCAAGAAGCTCTCCGGCGGCGACCCGGCCAAGGTGCAGCCGCACATCAAGCTGAACTGCGCCGACGGCAACGTCTCCGGCGACACCCAGGCGGAGGAGGCCGGCGACTCCATCGGCCCGGCCGCGATGGCCGCCGGTGACCAGACCTGGACGAACGCGATCTGGAAGCAGCTGCAGAGCAACCCGTTCGGCGACGGGTACTACGGCGAGACCATCAAGACGCTGGTGATGATCGTGATGGCGGGCGACTACTGGAACCCCGCGCAGCACTGACGCACGATCACGGGGGCCCCGAGCACGGCCGGGTGGCGAACACGCCGCCCGGCCGTGCTCGTTCCGGGGCAGACGGACGGGTGGACGGGCAGACCGGCGGACGGGCAGACCGGCGGACCGACAGATCGGCAGACGAGGAGGCCGGCAGGCCGTCAGACCCGTTCGAGCGGGAGATGCGGCTCGTCGGGCAGCTCGACGGTGATCGGGTCGCCGGGGCGGACCGCGCCGCCGCGCAGCACGACCCCCATGATCCCGGCCTTGCGCACCACGTTGCCGTCCGCGCCCCGGCCCACGCAGTGCCTGAGCAGGCCGGGCCGGAAGTCGTTGATCTGCGGGCAGGGGTTGCGCAGGCCGGTGATCTCGACCTGCGCCTCGGCGCCGAGCCGGAGGCGCGTGCCGCGCGGCAGGGCCAGCAGGTCCAGGCCGCGGGTGGTGACGTTCTCGCCGAGCGCCCCGGCCGCCACCTCGTATCCGGCCGCGCGCAGCTCGTCGTGGAACTCGGCGTGCATCAGGTGGACTTGGCGCAGGTTGGGCTGCGTCGGGTCCGCCGCGACCCGTGACCGGTGCTGGACGGTGACGCCGAGGTGCGTGTCGCCCTCAACGCCGAGGCCGGCGAGCAGCCGGATCGTGGGCGCGTTCGGCTTGCTGAAGGAGTGCTCGGCGCTCAGGCTGACGGCGGTCACAGTGGCGGGGACAGTGCTGGCCTGGTGCGCGGTGGCGGCCTGGTGGATGACGGCCTGGTCGGTCGCTGCCTGATCGGTTGCTGCCTGGTCGGTCATATACGGCCCTTCTGTCGGGTCTGTCGCTCGGACAGGTCACGGGGGCTTGCACCCTATTCTCGCAGGCCCGCCCGGCGTCACGCCCGGCGTGACGTCCGGCCTGGGCGAGCGGACCGGGGCGCGCGGACCCGGCGTCCGAACGCTCGTGCCGCGCCCGGGACTTTCGGCGCGGCGGCGAGCACGGCGACGGCGATCGCGACGGCGGCGAGCAGCAGCAGCCAGTTGCGCAGATACGGCAGCGGCAGCAGTGTCGGGTTGCCGTGGTCGACGCCGGCCCGCAGCACCGCGGGCAGTCCTACGGCGGTGAGGGCCGCCGCGACCACCAACCCGCCGCGCAGCAGCGGGTGTCGGGCCAGGGCCGTGCGGGACAGCACCAGGCCCGCCAGCAGCACCAGCGGCAGCCAGATCGCGTCGTGCAGGACGAGCCCGCCGACGCCCCAGACCAGGACGTCGAAGGGGTCGCGGACGTAGGGGTCGTGCAGCAGACCGTAGATCCCGTAGCCGATGATGCCGGCCCCGATGAGGGCCAGGCCCGCGCGCAGTGTGCGGAGCATCGTCAGAGCACCTCCAGACGGGAAACCCACTTGGTCTGCAGTACGCCTGGCCGGTTGGGTGCGATGATCCGGGCTGGGTAGCCGTGGTCCGGGGCCAGGACCTGGCCGTTGACGCGGAGCGCGAGCACGGTGAGGGGGTCGCGCGCGTAGGTGTGCGGCATCGTCATCACGGCGTACGGGCCGCCCTGTTCCAGCGAGGTGACCTGGATCAACGCGCCCGGCGCGGCGCCCGCGCGGTCGAGCAGGTCGCGCAGCCGGACCCCGCCCCAGCGGGCGGAGGCGCTCCAGCCCTCCACACAGGCGATCGGCAGGTCGACCTCGGTCTGCGGCAGGGCCAGCAGCTCGTCCATGGTGAGCGTGTAGGGGCGCGGCCCCTCGACACGCAGGCGCCAGTCGGCGGGCGCGTGCAGCATCCCGGCCTGGGCAGCGGTGCGGTTGACCGGCAGCCCCTGCGGCCCGAGGTCCGGGCGGCGCGGCCCGAGCAGATCCAAGGAGCGCAGCCACGGCACCGTCTGACCGGCCGTCACCAGCGTCACCGCGCCGACGGCGGCCGCCACCGACCCCAGCAGCGCCCGCCGTCCCGGGAGAGCCGTCCTGCTCCGCCGCCAGTGGGCCGCGATCTCCGGCCCCTTCGCGGCGATGTGGAGCAGCAGGCCGCCGACCGCGATCCAGGCCAGCCAGAAGTGCGTCTGCCGGAAGGGGAACGGCCACGGGTACCACTGCAGGGTGTTGAGCAGCCCCGTGAACAGCTCCAGGACCATGGCGCCGACGAGCAGTGCGATCCCGAGCCGCTCCAGCGCGTGCCGGACCGTGCGCGCGGGCGGCCAGGCGAAGAGGCGCGGGTAGACGGTCCACAGCTTCGCACCCAGCAGCGGGATCGCGGCGATGCCGCTGATCACGTGCAGGCCCTGGGTGACGCGGTAGCCCTGCACCGGCCTGCTGGGCAGGTGGTCTCGCAGCCAGCCCGGCGGTTGCTGAAGCACGTGGCTGGTCAGACCGGTGACGAAGCAGACCAGCACGGCCGCGCCGAGCCATCGGCCCACCACCACCGCGGTCCGTGGCTCGTGCAGGCGCGACCGGAAGGCCCCTTCCCGGAACGGCCCTTTCCGCAGCGAGTCCGGCGGGGTCGGCAGGGGCGTGTCGAGCGGGTCGCGGAGGCGGAGTCGTCTCATGCCTCCATATGACCTCTGAACTGGGGCGTCGAGACCCGGCGACCCGGCTACGAAAGTCTTACGGCAGAGGGCCGCACCGTTGGTGCGGCCCCCCTGTGTCCGGTTGTGTCCGGTGCGACTAGCGCAGCATGCCGCCGATGAGGCCGCCGACGCCGGCGGCCTCGGCGTTCTCCGCGCCGCTCGCCGGGAGGTACGGGGCGAGGGAGTGGGCGAGGTTGGGCAGCGGCATGCTCTGCAGCCAGATCTGGCCGGGACCGGTCAGGGCGACCAGGAAGAAGCCGTCGCCGCCGAAGACCTTGTTCGCGATGCCGGGCACCCGAGTCAGGGTGAACTGCACGGACTGGTCGAACATGCCGACGTGGCCGGGGTGGGCCAGCATCGTCTGGCCGGGGCCCAGGGTGTAGGTGGTGAGCTCGCCGGAGAGCTCGACCCAGGCGCGACCCTGGCCTTCGAGCTTCTGCAGCACGAAGCCGTCGCCGCCCCAGAGGCCGCCGCGGAAACTCTGCTGGAAGCCCACGGTCGGCGTGATGCCCGGGGTGCCGGCCAGCCAGCCGTGGCGGTGGACCATGACGCTGCGGCCCGGGGCGACGTCCACCGGCACGATGTGGCCCGGCACCTTGGACGCGAACGCGACCAGGCCCGGTCCGCCCTGGGCGGTGTACTGCGTGACGAAGAGGCCGCCGCCGCCGAGGACGCGCTTCATCGCGCCCATGAAGCCGCCCCCGCCGCCGCCGGGTGCGCCGCCCGACATGGTCTGTGACATCTGCACGTTGGCGGACATCCACGACAGTTCGCCGTGCGGCGTCACCACGTACTCCCCGGCGCCGAGTTGTACCTCGAGCACCGGCATGGTGCTGCCCTTGATCTCAGCCTGCATGGCGGCCGCCCCCTCCAGATCCTGGTCGTCTCTGACGGCACCGTATCGCCGCCGAAACGGGACGAACAGCGCGGCCCCCGGACTGTTGCCGGACCGCGACGAGACCGGCACCGTCGCGGGTTGTCGGACCGGCGCGTACGGGCGTTACACCTTGTCCGTGGTGGGGGTGACCGTGCTTTGGCAGCGTGGTGGTCCGTCTGCCCCGAACCGCCCAGAGGAGCACCACCCGTGGCCATCGTCCTGCACCGTGCCGAGAAGGCCGAGCTCGGCGCGTTCGCACCCAAGCCGACCAGCACCACCGAGGGGCAACAGGAGGCGCTGCGCACGGTGTGGACCGCACCGGAAGGCGTGGAGGCGGGCGTGTGGGAGGCGACGCCGGGACGGTTCACGGCGACGCGGGAGGGCTACCACGAGGTCTGCCAGATCCTCTCCGGCCGTGCGAGCGTCACCGCGACCGGCGGTGAGCCGGTGGAGATCGGGCCCGGTGACACGCTGGTGACCCCGGCCGGGTGGACGGGGGTCTGGGAGGTCCACGAGACGCTGCGCAAGACCTACGTCACGATCGATCTTCCGGTGATCCCTCCCCAGACCCCGACACAAGCCCCGAGCCAGACCCGGACCCCGCCCCAGGCCCCGAGCCAGACCCGGACACCGCCCCAGGCCCCGACCCCTCCGGTCGCGCCCTGAGGCCGGGCCAGTCGAGCAGCAACTGCTGCTTGCGCGGCAGGGCGGAGACGATCAGGTCGTAGGAGTCCTCGACCATCTCCCGGACCAGCCGGTCCGGGAGCGAACCGTCCAGCAGGACGGTGTTCCAGTGGCGCTTGTTCAGGTGCCAGCCGCCGGTGACGGCGGGGTGTTCCGCGCGCAGCCGGACCGCAAGCTCGGGGTCGCACTTCAGGCTGACCTGCAGCGGATCCCCGTCCAGGGCGGAGATGGCGAAGATCTTCCCGCCGACCTTGAAGACGGAGGTCTCCGGGTTGAACGGGAACGTCTCCTCGGCCCCGTTGAAGTCCAGGCAGAGGGCGCGGAGTTGATGAGACGTGAACGATCCGTGATCCATGGCCTCAGTCTGCCGTCTCACAGCTAACATATGGGGGACCGCGGGGTGACGAGCTGTCACCCCGTGCCGGGGTTGTGGGTGAAGGGGGCTGACGTGGCTGAGAACACGGACGTCAACGCCGAGGTCGGCGCGAAGGCGGCGGCGGAGGCAGCAGTGCACGGCGAGCCCGACGTCGCCGTCGTCACCGACGCCGCGATCGACTGGGACTGGGCCGTCGCGGAGGAGGGCGACGCCGAGCCCCGCACCGAGCTGCGCACCGACGTCCCGCACCCGGCGCGGATGTACGACTACTACCTCGGTGGCAAGGACAACTTCCCCGCGGACCGCGTCGCGGCCGAGCAGGTCGTGGGGCTCATCCCGACGGTCCAGGACGCGGCGCGCGCCAACCGGCGCTTCCTCGGCCGCGCGGTCCGCTACGCGAGCTCGCTCGGCATACGCCAGTTCCTCGACATCGGCACGGGCATCCCGACCGCCGAGAACACCCACGAGGTGGCCCAACGCCAGGCGCCTGAGTCCCGGATCGTCTACGTCGACAACGACCCGATGGTCCTCACCCACGCCCGCGCACTGCTCAGCAGCACGCCGCAGGGTCGCACCGCCTACGTCGACGCGGACTTCCACGACGCCGACGCGATCCTGGACGCGGCGGCGGTCAAGGAGATGATCGACTTCGAGCAGCCCGTGGCCCTGCTGGTCGTGGCCCTGCTGCACTTCCTGCCGGACTCGGACGAGCCCTTCGCGCTGCTCGACCGCTACAAGCAGGCGCTCGCCCCCGGCAGCGTGCTCATCCTCACCCATGGCAGTTCGGACTACTCCACCCAGGAGATCAAGGACGCCGTCGAGAGGATCTACAAGGCCGGCGGCATCACCGTCGCGACGCGCCCCCGGGACGAGATTGAGCGTTTCGGCGCTACCGGCGAGGACGGCTGGGAGCTGGTCGGTCCCGGCGTCGTCTCCATCAACGAGTGGCAGGCGGGCTCGGAGCGCGTCGGCGACGAGGACCTGCGCCTGAGCCGTTCCGACGTCGGCGGCTACGGGCTGGTGGCGATCAAGAAGGCGTGACGGCGGCCGGCGGCCGCCGGGGTCAGAAGCCGCGCAGCCGCTCGATGTCGCGCCGGTCCCGCTTCGTCGGCCGCCCCGCGCCGCGGTCGCGGACGGGCACGGCGAGGAGCTCGCGGGGCGGCGGCGGGGGGCTGTTGTCGATCAGGCACTCCGCGGCGACGGGCGCGCCGACGCGCTTGGCGACGGTCTTCTGCACGATGACGATCCGCTCCCGGCCCTCCTGACGCACCCGCACCTCGTCACCGGGCCGCACCAGCTGCGCGGGCTTGGCCCGCTCCCCGTTCACCCGTACATGGCCGGCCCGGCACGCCGTCCCGGCGGCGGACCGCGTCTTGGCCAGACGCACGGACCAGATCCACGCGTCGACCCGCACCGGCGCGGTCGGAAGCTCCTGAGCCATGCGGCCCACCCTACGCCTCCCGGTACACCGGCCAGTTGCCCCGCCTGGCCCCGCCCAGACGCGGTCGCACGTGCGCTGTCCCGGCCCCGCCCAGACGCAGTCGCACGGGGCACCGTTGGCTCCGCGCAGACGCGGTCGCGCGGGGCGCCGTCCTGGCTCCGCGTAGACGCGGTCGCACGGGGCGCCGTCCCGGCCCCGCGCGGTCGCCCCGCGAGGCCCGGGCCCTCCAACCCTGGGACGGATGGTTCAGCGGAGCTGCTGCGCCCCGGGCTGCGCGTGAGACCCGCCGCGCTCGCCGGCTTCGCCGGGTGGGTGCCGTGCGCCGCCGAGCTATGCGGAGCCGCACGCAGCCGTGCCGTGCCGCCGGTCTCAGGCTTCGCCTTGGCCGGTGAGTTTGCCGAGTTGGAGTTGGAACCAGTCCAGGCGGGCCTGGAGGAGGGCGGCTTCGGCGGCGAGTTGGGGGACGACGGCGTCCGTGCCGTCCTTGCCCGGGTCCAGGGGGAGGGCGGCTGTGTGCGCGAGCGCGGGGGCCGGGGGAGCGAGGCGGTCGTCGCAGGCGGTGACAGACTCGGGGCCGACGAGGCGGGTGTAGGCGTCGAACCGCAGCAGCGCGCGGTGGCCCGCGCACGCGGCGCAGCTGCCGGTGATCGCGCGCCAGCCCATCACGCCCTCGCCGGTGTCGAGGACGCCCTCCGACGCGCGTCCGCAGGCGCACCGTGGGAAGTGGACGCGGCGCACGCGCTGACGCTCGAAGCGCATGCCGCGTTCGTGACGCAGGTACGCGCCCAGCACCGCGACCTCGAGCAGCACGGTGTCCCGGTACTCCGTCGCACAGCCGAGTTCGATCGCCGCGCCCGCGTCGTGCAGGCAGTAGAAGCCGCAGGCGCACCAGCGCGAGGGCGGGCGGTGTCGCCGCTCGTACCCGCACCGGGCGTCGTCCAGCGGCCCGTAGACGATGTCCCCGCCGAGCGACACGCCCCGGAAGCCGAGGCGGGTGCCGTCGGCGGAGAGCATCGGCCGGGCGATCTTGTACCCGACCGGTGGACGGTCCGGACGCTCGCGGGGAGCGCGCCGGAATCCGCTCACCGCTCTGTGCTCGACCCCGCGGTCACCGGTGCCGCGCGCGGTGGCACCACGGTTGCCGCCTCGGTGGTCTCGGGTTCAGGCGCGGGAGGCGCCTCCTCGACGGTGGCGTCGAGCACGTCCTCCGCGACGCCCCTGGCGACGAGCTTGCCCAGTTTCATGACGACCCTCTCCTGTCGGTGACGGCTCGCGTTCCCATGGTGACTCAGCGGCGGCGTCGACGGAAGAGGCCCCGCCGCCTCGGCTCCGGTTCCTCCGTGGAGCGCACCTTCTCTCTCGCGCGCTCCTTCCCAGCGGCCACGAGTTCACGCCCCCGCTGTTCCGCGTCCACCGGTTCGGACGCCTCGTCACTGCGGCGGACGGCCTCCGCCGCGAGGCGCGCCGGCTCCCGGTCCCGCTCGTCGAGCCAGGGGCAGGCGAGGACGAGGGCGCAGAGGGTCGGCAGCACCTCGACCGGGCGGGTACGGAAGGCCCGCGTGGCGAAGGCCAGCCGGGCCGCCAGCAGCCGCCCGATGTCCTCCCTGGTGGCGGGCTCACTCCAGGCGACGGCGAGCAGGGCGAGGCCGGCCGCCTCGGTGACCCAGTCCTCGGGGCCGACCAGCAGATCGGACAGGACACGGCGACGTTCCGACTCCGGCCACGGGGTGTCCGTGCCGTGGTGGGCGATGCCCAGGCAGGCGAAGACCTGCACGGCGCGCACCCAGAGGTCGGGGGCGTTCGCGGCCAGGGCTCGGCCCCGCTCGTCGTCCCGGGGGAGCGGCGGGTGCACCAGCACGCCGAGAAGCTGCGTGATCGGGATCGAGGCCAGCAGGACGGCGCGGTCGTAGGCGGCGGGCAGCGACGGCCAGACGTGCTCGGCGACGGACCGCACCGCCGCGCTCGCCTCCGCCGACGGCGCGGCGACGGCGGGCTCGGCCACGGTGCCGAGGTAGTTCCAGACCTGTGTGCTGACCGGGTGCAGCGGGTGCCGGGGATCCGGCTCGGGTATGGACCGGAACTCCAGGTCGGCGTGGGGGAAGCACTGAAGCAGCGTCAGCACGCAGCTGGGCGCCTCGACGGCGGAGCCCACGACGGAGAGGCCGTGGTGCGCCTCGACGTCGGGGCTGCGCGGGAACTGCCGCAGCATGTTCGCTGTCGCCTCGCGGGCGGGGCTGACGCCGGCCAGCCAGGGGCGGCCCTTGCTGTGCTGGGCCAGGACCGTCGCGGCGTAGTCGTGGTCCGGGTGTTCGCGCAGGTGGTCGACGAGGGCGACCAGATGGGCCGGGTCCTGGTCCACGGCGAAGCGGATGCCGTGGAGGGCGGGGACGACCAGCGGGTCGTCGGCGTTCGCGGCGACGGCCCTCTCGGCCCAGGGCAGGCCGAGCTCGGGCCGACCGGTCGCGGCGTACAGCTCGGCGACGTCCACATGCAGGCTGAGGTCGGCCGGGTCGCGGGCCAGCTCGTCCGTCCAGACGGAGAGCGCCTCGTCGGGCCTGCCCGCGGCGCGCAGCGCGTAGCCGAGCATGACCGCGCTCATGTGCGTGGGCTCGGCGGCGACGGCGGCGCGGGCCCAGGCGATCGACTCGTCGTGGTCGTCGTAGCGCCGGGCCAGGCCGGAGGCGAGCGAGAGCAGCATCGCGTGCCGCCGATGCGCGGCGGTGGCGGCGCGGACCGCGTCGTAGAAGGGCCGCAGGCTGGTGCGCAGCACCTCGGGAAAGGGGTCGGGCAGGCCCGAGCCGACGATCCGGCCGATGGACTGGGCGACGACCTCGGGGCTGACCAGGGACGGCAGGTCGGGGCGGCTCAGCCAGGCCACCTCGGACCAGGGCCGGCCCGGCTCCGTGGCCACGACCTCCGCGAGCAGGCGCAACGCCTGGTTCCACTGGCCGCAGGCCGCGAGCAGATTCGCGCGGGCCGCGACGGCGCCGATGTAGGGCCGCTCCATCGGGAAGAGCGCGAGCGCGGCCTCGGCGCCGCCGGCCCGGGCGGCGAGCTCGCCCAGCGCCTCGTGCGCCTCGGGCAGTTGGGGTGCGGTGGCGATCGCGTTGCCGACGTGCGTGGCGGCGTGCGCGAGGTCGCCGCCGTCCATGGCGAGACGCGCCACCGCGATCTCGCCCTCGGCGTCGAGTCGCTCCGCGCCGCCGACCGAACACGAGTGCAATCCGTCGAGGTCTCCGGAATCAGCCATGGCCGAACCCTAGCCCCGTGTACGGACAGTCGGGTGGACAATTCGGACACCGGACGATTCCGAGCGGCAGCCGAAGCCGCCGCGCCCCCGCCGGGGGACCGCAGGGTTTCGTACAGGAGAATGTGAGGGTGCCGAGTACACAGAGAAGCAGCCAGTCGGCGTCTCCAGCCCGGCGGCGGGAGATCCTGGAGACCGCCGCCCGGGTCTTCGCGGAGCAGGGCTACAACGCCACGACCGTGCGGAAGATCGCGGACGAGGCGGGGCTGCTGGCCGGGAGCCTCTACTACCACTTCGACTCCAAGGAGTCGATGCTCGAGGAGATCCTCTCGGGCTTCCTGGACGAGCTGTGGGCCGGCTACGACGAGGTCCTCGCCGCCCGGCTCGACCCCAAGGACACCCTGGCCGCGCTGGTGACGGAGTCGTTCCGGGAGATCGACCGGCACCGCGACGCGGTGGCGATCTACCAAAAGGAGGCCCGCCAGCTCGCGGTGCAGCCGCGGTTCGCGTTCCTGGCCGAATCGCAGCGGCGCTTCGAGCAGGTGTGGCTGGAGACGCTTGAGCGCGGCGTCTCCGCGCACGCCTTCCGCGCGGATCTCGATCTGCGGCTCGCCTACCGGTTCCTGCGGGACACCGTGTGGGTCGCCGCGTCCTGGTACCGGCCGGGCGGCGGGCACAGCCCGGAGCAGATCGCCCGGCAGTACCTGTCCATGGTCCTGGAAGGCATCGCCGCCCCGGGCATCGCCGCCCCGGGCTGAGCCGCCCCGGGCTGAGCTGCCCCGGGTTGAGGCGCGCCCGGGCTGAGCCGCCCCAGGCTGAGCCGCCCTGGGCTGAGGCGCCCTGGGCTGAGCCGCCCTGGGCTGAGCTGCCCCGGGTTGAGGCGCGCCCGGGGCCGCGCCGCCCTGGGCTGAGTCGGCCCGGGTCGCGCCCTACGCCTCGACCTCCGGCATCCCGGTGGGGCCCTGCTGCTTGCGGCGGCCGAACCGCAGGTACAGCGACGGCACCACGCACAGCGTCAGCAGCGTCGAGCTCACCAGACCGCCGAGGATGACGACGGCCAACGGGTACTCGATCTCCCGGCCGGGCTGGTTGCCCGCGATGACCAGCGGCACCAGGGCCAGGGCGGTCGCCAGCGAGGTCATCAGGATGGGCGCCAGCCGCTCGCTCGCGCCGCGGACGACGAGGTCGGGGCCGAAGGCCATGCCCTCCTCGGTCTCCAGATGCTGGCAGTGATTGATCATCAGGATCCCGTTCCGCGCCGCGATCCCGAAGACGGTGAAGAAGCCGACCAGCGCACCGATGGTGATCTCCGCCCCGCCGAACCAGATCGCGATCAGGCCGCCGATCAGCGCCATCGGCAGGGTGACGAACAGCAGCGCCGCCAGCCGCCAGGAGCCGAAGGCGAGTTGCAGCAGCAGCATGATGGCCACGGCGGCCAGCGCCGCCGTCGTCAGCAGGCTCTGCTGCGCCTGCTCGCGTTCCTGGTACTCGCCGAGCAGCGTGTAGTGCGAGCCCTGCGGGACGGTCACGTTGGCGGCGAGCCTCGCCCGGATCTGGTCGACGACGGCGGAGAGGTCGCGGCCCTGCACGTTCGCGCCGACGTCGATGTAGCGGGAGTTGTCCTCGCGGGTGATCAGGTAGGGGTCGGGGCCGAGGGTGACGTTCGCGATGTCGCCCAGCTTGATGTGACCGCCGTTCGGCGTGTCCAGCGGCAGCGCGGCGATCGAGCCCGCGTTCTGCCGGGCGGAGGGGACGCTCCATACGAACACGCCGTACACCTGGTTGTTCTCGAAGACGTTGCCCATCTCCTGGCCGGCCACCATGGTCGCGGCCTGCCGTCGCACGTCGCCGGGCTTGAGGCCGTACCTCGCGGCCTTGGCGAGGTCGACCTCGACGTTGATCTGGGGGGTGTCGACGGAGAGGGCCATGTGCGGGTCGACCACGCCCGGGACGCTTGCGACCTGGTTCAGCACCGACTGGGCCGTGTTGCGCATCTGCCCCAGGTCCTGGCCGTAGACGCGGACGGTGACGGCCTGCTGGGAGCCGGTGAGGACCTCCTCGATGCGCTCGTTGAGGTAGGTCTCCACGTCCCGGTACAGGCCCGGGTGGCTGTCGACCACCGCGCGGACCTTGGCCAGGGTCGTGTCGTAGTCGACCTTCGAGTCGATGTGGATCCACACCTCGGTGGCGTTGATGCCGACGATCTCCTCGCCCTGCGGCGCGCGGCCGATGTGCGCGCCGAAGTCCTCGACGCCCGGGATGGCCTTGAGTTCGTCGTAGAGCTGGGTCGTGGAGCGGAGCACCTCGGTGTCGGAGGTGCCGGGGATGGCGTCCCAGTGGATCAGCAGGTCGCGCTGCTGGAAGGCCGGGAACAGCGACTGGCCGAGCTGCGGCGCGACCAGCGCGCCGCACAGCACCACGGCGGCGAAGACGCCGTAGGCGGCGGTGGGACGGGCCACGATCCGGTTCAGGAACCGCTCGTACCACCGACGCAGCACCCGGACCAGCGGCGACTGGAACCGCTTGAGGGGCGCGCGGCGCAGCAGGATCAGCGTCAGCGCCGGGGTGACCGTGAGCGCCACCGCCATCGAGGCGATGATCGCCAGCGTGTAGGCGAAGGCCAGCGGCCGGAAGAAGGACGCGGTCAGGCCGTGCAGCAGGAAGATCGGCACGGCGGCCGCGACGATGATCAGCGTCGCGTAGACGATCGGGCTGCGGACCTCCAGCGAGGCGCCCAGGATGATCCTGGCCGTCGACTTGGTGGCCCGGCCGTCGTCCTTCCCGGTGCGCCGGGCGATACGCAGCCGTCTGAGGATGTTCTCGACGTCGATGATCGCGTCGTCGACGACCGCGCCGAGCGCGATGATCAGCCCGGCCAGCACCATCGTGTTGACGGTGGTGCCGAGGGCTCTGAGCACCAGCACCGTCGCGGTCAGCGAGAGCGGAATGCTGACCAGGCTGATCAGCGCCACCCGCCACTCGAAGAGGAACAGCACCAGGATCACCACGACCAGCAGGAAGCCGAGCAGCAGCGAGTCCAGCAGGTTGTGGATGGAGTCGTCGATGAAGTCGGCCGGCCGGAAGATGTGCGAGTCGAAGGCGACGCCCTTCAGGCCCGGCTGCAGCGACTTGAGCGCGTCCTCTACCGCCGAGGTGATCTTGAGCGTGTTGCCCCAGGGCAGCTTCTCGACGACCAGCAGGATGCCCGGCTTGCCGTTGATGACGGCGTCGCCGATCAGCGGCTGGTAGTTCTCGACCACGTCGCCGATCTGGCCCAGGGTCACCTTCTTGCCCTGGGCGGCCTGGTCCTCCAGCGGGATCTTGGCCAGCTCCGCCGGGCTCTGCACGGACAGCTGGTGGGCGACCTGGAGTCGCTGGGCCCCGAGGCCCGGCGCGCCGTTCCCGTCGAGGTACCCGCCCGCGCCGACGACCGCGCCGGTGGAGAACTGCAGCGCCCCCGAGTCCAGCGCGTCGGCGGTGGACCGCTCCACGTTGTCCAGGGTGACCTGCTGCGCCGCCATCTTCTTCGGGTCCACCTGGACCTGGAAGGTCTCCGGGCGCTGGTCCCAGATCGACACGTCCGCCACGCCGTCGACGTGCAGCAGCCGGGGCTTGACGTTCCAATAGGCGAGCTGCGACAGATCCATCGGCGTCAGCGGCTTGCCGTCCGGGCCGTTGCCGCTGGCGGTCATGCCGATCTGCACGACGCGTGCGGTCGCGGAGACCGGCGCGAGGATGACCGGCGGGCTCGCCCAGCGCGGCAGCGTCGGCCGGACGGTGGCCAACCGCTCCGCGACCAGCTGACGGGCCCGCAGCAGGTTCGTGTTCTGCGAGAACACCATGACGATGGAGGAGAGCTGCGGCACCGAGGTGGACCGCATCTGGCTCAGCCCCGGCATGCCGTTCATCGCCAGCTCGAGCGGCACGGTGACCAGCTGCTCCACGTCGGAGGTGGACAGGCCGAGGCTCTCGGTCTGGATCTCCACCTGCGGGGGAGCGAACTCGGGGAAGACGTCGAGAGGGGTGCTGGGCATGGTCGCGATGCCGACCGTCATCAACGCGACGGCGGCCGCGACGACCAGGAACCGGAAGCTGAGGCTCCAGGCGACGATGGCGCGCATCACGCCGCCGTGCCCCTTTCCTGGCCCGCGCATCATTCCTCCCCCACTCCGTACTCGGTGCCCAGCAGCTCGGCTGCGCCGACGACGACCACGGCGGTGCCCGCCTTCGGCCCCGCGCCGAGGACGACCGTGTCGCCGTCGTACCGCGCGATGGTGATGGCGTGCCGCGTGTAGGCGTGGCCGCCGTCCGGGACGTACACCCAGGGGACGCCGTCGGGGTCGTAGATCACGGCGGTGATGGGCGCCTCCGTCTCACCGCCCGCCCCCGGAGCGACGGTCACCGTCCGCACCCGCAGGCGCTGTTCCGCGAGCGGGGTGAGCACGACCTTCCGCACGTGCCCGTACCCCGGCAGCGCGGCGACGGCGCTGGGCAGCGGCGCGAGCGACGCGGGCCTGTAGGAGGCGGGGGTCTCGTCCTTGGGCCCACAGGCGGCGACCACGGGCAGCCCCACGATCGCGGCCACGACGCCGGCGAGTACACGTACCCGCGACATCAGGCTGTGCCTTGCCCTGGCGCGGGGGGCTGCACATCAGGGGCGCGACCGGCCCCCCGATGGGGCTCCCCCCGGCCGAAGGCTGGGGGAGGATGGCCCTCCTCGTTCGGGACGCTACCTGGCTTGGTGGCGTGTCGCGCCCCGGGGCGGAGTCCCTTGTCAGCAGAGCCTCGTGCCCCTGAGGTCGCAGCCGCGCTGCTCCGCGCCGTCCCCAGCGCGGTCGCGCTCGGGCCGGGCCGCGGTGTGGCGGCCTCGCGCTCGCCCGGGTCGCCGCCGTCGCTCGGGAAGAGCTTCGCCTCGTCCTCCTCCGCGGGCCCCTGGCCCGCGAACGCGGGGAGGAGGAAGAGGGTGACCACCGTGGCCGTCACCGCCCCGCCGATCAGGACGAAGGAGAGCGGGCGGACCAGCTCCAGGCCGGCGATGTCGCCGCGCAGCGTGAACGGCACGACCACGAGGATCAGGCCGACCGCCGTGGCGACCACCGGGAACGACGCCTCCCGTGCCGCGAGGCCCGCCGCGCCCGAGCGGCCGCTCAGCTCGAGATCGCGGGTCCGCCGCAGCACCCGGATGCCGCCTCGCACCGCGAGCGCCAGCACGCCGAGGAAGCCGATCAGCGTTCCGGCCGTGAGCGTGCGGCCCGCCGCGTACGCGGTCAGCGCGCCGCCGGCCAGCGACAGCGGGAGCGAGGCGAGCAGCAGCCCGGCGCGCGGCCAGCTCCGCAGCGCCGCCTGGAACAGCAGCAGCGTGCCCAGCGCGCAGCCGACGGCCACGAGGATGATCACCAGAGCGGCGCTCTGCTGCTGCGCCAGACCGCTGGAGACCTCGGCGTGGTAGCCGAGCGGGAGGGCGACGCCGCGCACGGCCGCCCGCACGTGTGAGACGGCGGTGTCCGCGTCGATGCCGTGGAGCCGGGCGGTGATGTCGAGGTAGCGGGACGCCTGCTCGTGGTCGATCTCGGCCGGGGTGGGCGCGATGCTGACGGTGGCGACGTCCTTGAGTGGGACCTGGCCGCCGCTGGGGGTGTCCAGCATCAGGTTCTCGATGTCGCCCAGGTTCGAGCGGACCGCCGGGACGCTCCACACGGCGACGTCGAAGATCTGCTGCTGCTGGTAGTAGCTGCCGACGGGGATGCCGGAGATCAGGACGGCGGTCGCGCGGCGCACGTCGCCCGGAGAGAGCCCGTACTGGGCCGCCTGGTCCACGTTCGTGTCGATCAGGACCGAGGGTTCCTGCGTCGGCTGGTGGATCGTCGCACCGCTGACGCCGCCGACGCCGTCGACCACGGATCGCAGCCGGTTCGCGTCGGCCGTCAGCGTGGCCCAGTCGGTGCCGTAGAGACGGACCGTCAGGGGTGCCCCGTCGCCGGGGTCGGTGTCCGACGCGGGGGCCTCGGCGAGCGCGGTCTGCGCGTACGTCAGCAGCCGGTGGTGCAGGCCGGGGTAGCGGTCCAGCACCTGGGCGATCGCAGACTTCGTCATCGCCAGGTTCGCGCCGCCCGAGACGGTGACCCAGGTCTGCGCCGAGTCCACGTTGACGATCTGGTCGCCGAGCAGGGCCTGGCCGATGTCGCTGGCCACCCCCGTGACGCCGGGGACGGCCCGCAGCTCGGCGCCGGCCGCCTCGGTGGTCTGCCGCATGGCGGACAGCGAGGTGCCGGGGGCGGCGCTCCACTGCACCACCAGGTTCCGGTCCTGCGGGGTGGGGATCAGTGTGCCGTCGCCGAACTGCGGGATGATCGCCAGCGCGCCGAGCGCCAGCACGCCGGCCACCACGAGGGACGCGGCGCGACGCCGGGCGAACACCGCGGTGAGGCTGTCGTAGGCGGCCTCGACCCAGCGCGCCACGGGCGGGACGGCGCGTCCCTCGGGCGCGCGGCGCAGCAGCAGGAGCGCGAGCGCCGGGGTGACCGTCAGGGCGACGGCGGTCGCGGCGACCATGGTGAGCACGTAGCTGAAGAGCACCGGCCGGGTCAGCGCGCCGTTGCTGCCCGGGACCAGCAGCAGCGGGACGGCGGCGAGCAGCAGCACGGCCAGCGCCCAGCCGAGCGGGCGGCGCACGCCCAGCAGCGCGTCGGTGATCGCGGCGGTGCGGCCGTCCCGGCTGTCCTGCCGCTCGCCCTCCGTGCCCGCCTGACCGTTCGTGCCGTCGCCTTCCCGGCCGCGCGGCAGGTCGAGGCCGCGCTGCACCGCTGCGATCGCGGAGACGGCGTCGTCCACGACGACGGCGAGGGCGGCGGCGAGCCCCGCCAGGGTGAACCAGGTGAAGGTCGCGCCGCGCAGCTGCAGCACCCAGGCGGCGGCGATCAGCGGCAGCGTGACCGCGACCAGCCCGACCAGCGCCACCCGCCACGAGCGCCACGCCAGCCCGAACCAGGCGACCAGCAGCACCAGACCGGCCAGGGCGGCCCAGCCGAGGTTGCGCAGCATCGAGTCGACGTAGTTCGCGGGCCCGTAGACGCTGGTGTCGACCTTGACGCCGGACAGTCCGGGCGCGAGCTCCGCCATGGCCTGCCGCACCCCGCGGTCCACCGTGAGGGCGTCGGCGCCGGGGAACTTCTCGACGACCAGCAGGAAGCCGGTGCCGTCGGCGGACTGCGAGGTCAACACCGCGTCGCCGCGCAGCAGCGGGTGGTCCTCGACGACCGTCGCCACATCGCCGAGCTTCAGCTTGCTGACGCCGGTGTCGACCTCGACCGGGACCTTGGCCAGGTCCTGAGGGGTGGAGATGGGCAGCAGGTGCTGGACGGAGAGGCGCTGGTTGGGCGTGTCGATGAAGCCGTCCGCGCCGGGGGAGGAGGCCTCGACGAAGGAGAGCGGAGAGGTCCACATCGCGTCACCGGCGGTGTTGATCACCTGTGTGAGCGTCACGCCCTTGGCGTGCATCTTGGCCGGGTCGACCAGGACCTGGAGCTGCTGGTCGCGCTGCCCCCAGATGGTGACGTTGGCGACGCCCGGCACGGCCAGCAGCCGCGGACGGATCCGCCAGCGGGCGAGGGTCGACAGGTCGATAGGGCTGATCTTCGTCGAGGAGATGCCGACCATCAGCGCGCGGGTCTCGGCGGACAGCGGCTGCACCATGACGGGCGGGGTGCCGACGTTCACCACGGCCGGGCCCTGGGTGACGCGCTCCTGGACGAGCTGGCGGGCCTGGTAGAGGTCGGTGCCGGGCTGGAAGGTCAGCTGGATGTCGGAGAGGCCCGGAATCGAACGGGAGCGCATGTGGTCCAGGAAGGCGACGCCGTTGAGCTCGTCCTCCATCGGCACGGTGATCAGCTGCTCCACCTCGTTGGTGGAGAGCCCGACCGCCTCGGTCTGGACCTCCACCTGGGTCGGCAGGAACTCGGGCAGCGTGTCCACGGCGGCGTGGCGCAGGGATCCGATGCCGAGCCCCATCAGCACGAGGGCGGCGACGACGACGGCGGCGGCGAGTCGCAGGCAGGAAGAGATCAGCCAACGCACGAGACGTTTCCCCCGTTCTTGGTTCCCCCGACGGCGGCTCCATCTGACGCCCAGTCAGAAAACTTCGGCCACGGGTGGCCGAAGTTTCCTGGTGGTGGATGCCGTGTTGTGTCCCCCGGTGTGAAAGTCGTCTAACACAACTACCCACGATCGGCCGAATGCGGAAAGTTCTCGCACGGATGCGAAGCGTGGTCCCCTGATTGCGTGAAGATGACGTGAAGTAAGTGTGTCACTACGTTCCGTGCTGTGCCAAGACACGAGGGCATATCGGGAAGGGAACAATCGTTGGAGTCGTCCATGAGCCCCGAACCCCCGCCCGCCCGCCCGTTCGTGCTGATCAGCGCGGCCATGTCCGTCGACGGGCACATCGACGACGCCACCGAGGCGCGGCTGATGCTCTCCACCGCCGAGGACTTCGACCGGGTCGACGCGCTGCGCGCGCAGAGCGACGCCGTCCTCGTCGGCGCCGGCACGCTGCGCGCCGACGACCCGCGCCTGGAGGTCCGCGACGCCGCGCGTCGCGAGGCGCGCCTGGCACGCGGCCTGACCGAGCATCCGCTGAAGGTGGCCCTCGCGGGCCATGGAGGCCTCGCTCCCGAGCTGCGCCTGTGGCACAGCGGCGGGGCGAAGCTCGTCCTCGCGCCGGACGCGGCGGTCCCCGGGCTGCGGGCGTCCCTGGGCGGGTTGGCCGAGGTCGTCGGCACGGGCGCCGGGCTGGACGCGGCGCGCGTGCTGGACGAGCTGGCCGCGCGGGGCGTGCGCCGGCTCATGGTCGAGGGCGGGGGCGCGATCCAGTCCCTCTTCCTGACGGCGGGTCTGGTCGACGAGATCCAGCTGGCCGTCGCGCCGTTCTTCGTCGGCGAAGCATCCGCTCCGCGGTTCGCCCCACCGGCGGCACGGGCGTTCCCGCAGGACGCGACGCACCGCATGACGCTGCTGGGCGCGCAGACCCTCGGGGACGTCGTGGTGCTGCGGTACGCCGCGCGGCGCGAGGACGCGTCGCTGGTCACGCAGGCGGACCTCGACTGGATGCGGGTCGCGATCGACCTCTCGCGTCAGTGTCCGCCGTCGGAGACGGCGTACTCCGTCGGCGCGGTCGTCGTCGCCGCGGACGGCACGGAGATCGCACGCGGCTTCTCACGCGAGGGCGGCGACGACAAGGCGCACGCGGAGGAGTCCGCGCTGGGCAAGATCGACCCGAGCGACCCCCGCCTCCGCACGGCGACGATCTACTCCACGTTGGAGCCCTGCTCGGTCCGCGCCTCCCGCCCCTCCCCCTGCGCGGAACTCATCCGCACGGCGGGCATCGGCCGCGTGGTCCTGGCCTGGCGCGAGCCGGCGCTCTTCGTGGCCGACTGCCAGGGCGTCGAACTGCTGGAAGCCGCAGGCGCGACGGTCCTGGAGACCCCCTCCCTGGCGGAGGAGGCCCGGGCCGTGAACGCGCACCTGGTCAATCCGAATTGATCATGCTTTGCGCCGCGTAGACGAGGTAGCCCCAGAGCTCCTGCTCGTCCTCCGCGTCGAGCTCCAGTGCGTCCACCGCGTCCCGCATGTGCCGCAGCCAGGCGTCGTGCGCCGCGCGGTCGACCTTGAAGGGGGCGTGGCGCATGCGCAGGCGCGGGTGGCCGCGGCCCTCGCTGTAGGTGCGCGGGCCGCCCCAGTACTGCATGAAGAAGAGGGTGAGGCGCTCCTCCGCCGGGCCGAGGTCCTCCTCGGGGTACATCGGGCGGAGGAAGGGGTCCGCGGACACGCCCTCGTAGAACCGGTGGACCAGGCGACGGAAGGTCGGCTCGCCGCCGACCCGCTCGTAGAAGGTCTGGTTCTGCAGGGTTCCTCGCTTGATCTGGTCCACGCGTCCATCCTCTCAGACCGCGGAAGTCACCCGCCGTCCCGTCGGAGAAGCCGCAGCGGGACGGGATCCCGTCGACGGCCCGCGCCGCGCCGCAGCGCCTGCGCAGGCCGTGCCGGTCGGCCCCGTTTCAGGCGCAGTGGACCGTGATGGTGGTCCAGGCGCCGACGTGGATCCGGTCGCCGTTCTTCAGCTCGACCGGGGTGAACGCCGGCAGCGGGTCGGGGCTGCCGTTCAGCGAGGTGCCGTTGGTGGAGTCCTGGTCGATGACGACCCAGCCGCCGCCCGGCTGCTCCTGGAGCAGCGCGTGGTTGTGCGAGGCCCCCGGGTCCTCCGGGGCGATCGACAGGTCGATCTCCGGGACGGTGCCGCGCTGGTGGCTGCGGCGGCCGATGCGGAGCTGGCCCTGACCGGTCATCGGGACCCGCCGCTCCGGCGAGTAGGGCGGGAAGTAGAGCCCGGCGGCGTCGGGACCGCTGCGGGCCATCATGTCCTGGAAGTAGTCACGGTCGGCGCTGACCACGGCGATCCAGGTGCCCGTGTAGCCTGGCGCGCCGCCGCCCTGCTGCGGCGCCTGCCCCACGGAACCCGACGGCGGACCGAAGGGGTCAAGGCCGGGCGAGCCGCCGTCCGGCCCCGCGGAGCTCGGCGGCGCCAGGACGTACTCGGTGTTGCCGCCGTTGGTGTCCCCGGTGATGTACGCGCCGTACCCGCCGCCGCCCGTGACCGGCCCGGAGACGGGCTCGGCCAGGCCCGACGGGACCGGCTGCTGCTGCACCGGCTGCTGCTGCACCGGCTGCGGCGCGGGCGGCTGCTGGAACGGTTGCTGGAACGGTTGCTGGAAGGGCTGCTGCATGGGCTGCTGCTGGTACGGCTGGCCCATCGGTGGCTGTCCCATCGGGGACGACTGGCTCGGGACCGGAGCCGGGCCCGGCGCCGCCGCCCCCTGGGGCGCCAGATCCCAGTCGTAGCCGCACTCCTCGCAGTAGCGACCCGTTCGCGGGGTGGTGCAGATCGGGCAGACCGGCAGACCGGCCGTCGGCGTCGCGGGTGCGGGCGCGGACGGCGCGGGCTGCTGCCACGGCTGGCCCGCGCCCGGCTGCTGCGGCTGCGGGGCGGCCGGCTGCCCGGTCATGGGTGTCCCGCAGTAGTCGCAGTAGTCCGTGGTCTGCGAGGTGTGGCCGTTCGGGCAGATCGGCATCGTGCAAGCCCCCCTCGGGCAAGCTAGGCGGCGGTCGGAAGCGGGGGACCCCCGCTACTTCTTCACCCTGACGGTCTTCGTGGAGCGGGTTTCGAGCGTCATCGAGTCCTCCTCGCTCACGTTCTTACGGAAGCGAACGGTACCTTCCTTCGCGTCGACCACGTCGACCACCTTCGACAGCAGTTTGAAGGTGTCCTCGTTGCCCGACTCGGCGGCGAGCTGAACTGCCTTGCCCAGCTTGGCCGTCGCGGTGTCGAGGTCGCCACGGCGGTGGGCGTCGAGGCCCTCCTGGATGGCGCCGGCGAGCTCCGCCTGGCCGGTGTAGTGCGCGACCTGCGGGTTGATCTTGGTGGAGGCGTTGAGGTCGTCCGTCCACACGGCCTTGACCAGACCCTGCGAGAGCACCTCGGAGGTCCCGTCCGGCTGCGGCACGACCAGGCTGATCCGCCCGGCCAGCATCTCGTCGCCGACGCCCGCCGGCGGCACCTCGATGCAGACGTGGTAGTCGCGGCTCTCATCGCCCCAGGAGCCGGTCGGGTAGTCGCCGGCGCGCGGGCCCGCGTCGACGCGACGGCCGCTCAGGTCCTCGACGACCGGGGCCACCTGCTTGACGAACTTCACCGTCGCGTTGGCCGGCGTCCACACGCGCAGGGCGACGTCGGCGACGGCCTTGCCCATGGCCTTCTCCATCATCGCCCGGAAGTCCTCGGCGAGGCCGGAGGGGTCGGCGACGATGTCGACGCTGCCGAGCAGGGCGGAGGAGATCCGGCGCAGCTCGGCGACCTCCCAGTCGGTCCCGACGCCGCGGCAGTCCGCGGTGAAGCGGCCCTGGACCCGGTCGAGGGTGTGCTGGAGCTGGTCCGGGCGCTCGTGCTCGTTGCGACCGTCGGTCAGCAGGATCGCGTGGCGGATGGAGATGTCGGGGCGGGTGGAGAAGATCTGGTCGGCCTTGGTCAGCCAGGTGCCGATGGCGGTCCCGCCGCCCGGGGTGAGCCGCCGCAGCGACTGCTTGGCCTCCTCGCGGGTGCCCGGGGAGGAGATCGCGAGCTGCCCCGCGCCCGGGTAGACCTCCTTGGCCTCGTGCGTGCCCGCGACCACCGCGAAGGCGACCCCGTCGCGCACCGAGTCGATCGCGACGGCCGTGGCCTCACGCGCGTTGCGGATCTTGGTGGGCGGGTAGTCCATCGAGCCCGAGCAGTCGACGGCGATGACCACGGCCGCGTCCGGTCCGTCCAGCGCGCTGCCGTATCCCGCGGACGGGAGCGCCGCGCTGGTGCCGCCGCCGGTCGCGGTGACCGTGACGATCGCGTTGACCTCGTCGGCCCCCTGGGCGAGGTACGCGTTCTGGAAGATGTCGACGGAGAACTGCGGGAAGTTGGACTTGGTGAGCTTGGCCATGGGTCAGCTCTCCCCCTCGCGTAGCTGAATAGTGGGTGAGTCGAGGCTGTCGCCGACGAGAGTGGGCGGGTGGTTCGGCATGGTGGGCTCGTGCGGTTCGACGCGGTCGACGGGCAGCAGGGCGACGGTGACGTTGTCGTGGCCGCCGCGGTCGCAGGCGTAACGCGCGAGCGCCTGCGCCGCCGCGAGCGGCTTGGTGCGGGCGTCCGCCGGGACGACGGCCGCGAGGTCGGCGGCGGCCTCGGCGTAGTTCCACAGGCCGTCGGTACAGATCAGCACGGTGCCCGGCGCGTCCGGGGCGAAGGTGAGGGTGTGCGGCTCGACCTCGATCGCGTCCGCGCCGAGCCAGCCGGTGATGGCGTGCGCCCGCGGGTCGGCGAAGGCCTCGGTCTCCGACATCAGGCCCGCCTCGACCATCCGGGTGGCCCAGGAGTCGTCGACGGTCAGCCGGCGCGAGCCGGAGCGGTCGTCGGGGAACCAGTAGGCCCGGCTGTCGCCGACCCAGCCGACGGTGACCCGGCCCTCCGTCAGCACCGCGCTGACGATGGTGCAGGCGGGCGCGTTGCGGCTGGGCTCGCGCTCGTACTCGTCGGCGAGCTCGTCCACGCGGTTGGCCGCGGTCATGATCGCTTCGGTCATCGCGGTCTCCGGCTCGATGCCGGACTCCAGCGCCTCCAGCAGCGCCTCGCTGGCGCTGTCGGCGGCGGCCTGCGACGCGTCGTCCGGCCGGGTCGCCGAGGAGACGCCGTCGCACACGACGGCGACGACGGCGGAGGCCCCGTGCGGGCGGGAGGTGGCGGCGACGGCGAAGGCGTCCTCGTTCCGGTGGTGCCGGTGCCCGCGGTCGCTCACCCCGCAGACGCCGTTCAGCGACCGCTCCTGATGGTCCCTCGGCCGCGGCTGCGCGAGGCCGCAGGCCTCGCAGTACCCGTCGCTGTCGATCCGCTGGGCGCCGCAGCCGACGCAGACGCGGACATCCCCGGTGGGCACGCCGCTCCACGGATCCGGCGCGGCCCCGGCAGCAGCCTCCTCCGGCTCCTCCACCTCGGTGGCGAGCACGGGCGCGGCCAGCACGAAGTCCCCCGTGGCACCGGAGGGCACCGCCGCGGCCCCCATGCCGCCCGCCGCCCTGCCGGCCAGCCCGGCTGCGCCGGGGTCGCCGGCGGCTGCTTCGCCGAGCTCGGCAGCAGAGCCCGCGACACGCAGTCCGCCGC
>NZ_BBPO01000022.1:70100-108516 GCF_000787815.1 Streptacidiphilus neutrinimicus | reverse complement strand
GAGCACCAGGAGTTGGGAGGCAACAGATGACCACGGTCCAGGAGGCGCCCGGTCTGCACGGCCACGTGGCGGAGTTGGAGGCGGTCAAGGAGCAGGCGCGCGCCGAGAAGGAGGGCGCGGCCACCGACGCGCAGCATGCCAAGGGCAAGCTGACGGTCGACGAGCGTCTTGAACTCCTCTTCGACTCGGGGTCGTTCACCGAGATCGAGCCGCTGCGTCGCCACCGGGCCAGCGCCTTCGGGATGGGCCGCCGCAAGCCGCACGGGGACGGTGTCGTGATCGGCTGGGGCACCGTCCACGGACGGCGGGTCTTCGCCTACGCGCACGACTTCCGGGTTTTCGGCGGCGCGCTGGGCGAGGCCCACGCCGAGAAGATCCACAAGGTGATGGACCTGGCCATCGAGACCGGCGCGCCGCTGGTCGGCCTCTGCGACGGCGCGGGCGCCCGGATCCAGGAGGGCGTCACCGCGCTGGCCGGCTACGGCGGGATCTTCCGCCGCAACGTGGCCGCGTCCGGGGTGATCCCGCAGATCAGCGTGATCCTCGGGCCGTGCGCGGGCGGCGCGGCGTACTCGCCGGCGCTGACCGACTTCGTCTTCATGGTCCGCGACACCGCGCAGATGTTCATCACCGGCCCCGACGTGGTGCGCGCGGTGACCGGCGAGGAGATCACGCACAACGGGCTCGGCGGCGCCGACGTCCACGCCGGCACCTCGGGGGTCTCCCACTTCGCCTACACCGACGAGCGCGACTGCCTGGAAGAGGTACGCCATCTGCTGTCCCTCCTCCCGGCCAACAACCAGGAGGAGGCGCCGTTCGAGCCGCCCACCGACGACCCGAAGCGGCCGAACCACAACCTGCTCAGCCTGGTGCCCACGGACCCGTCGCGCTCCTACGACGTCCGCGCCGTCGTAGAGGAGCTGGTCGACGACGGGGACTACTTCGAGGTCCACGCCGCCTGGGCGCCCAACGTCATCTGCGCCCTGGCGCGGATGGACGGCCAGGCGGTCGGCATCATCGCCAACCAGCCCGCGGTGATGGCCGGCGTGCTGGACATCCACGCCAGCGAGAAGGCGGCCAGGTTCGTCCAGTTCTGCGACGCGTTCAGCATCCCGCTGATCACGCTGCTCGACGTGCCCGGCTTCCTGCCGGGAGTGGACCAGGAGCACAGCGGGATCATCCGGCACGGCGCGAAGTTGCTCTACGCGTACTGCAACGCGACGGTCCCGCGGATCCAGCTCATCATGCGCAAGGCGTACGGCGGTGCGTACATCGTGATGGACTCCCGTTCGATCGGCGCTGACCTGTCCTACGCGTGGCCGGCCAACGAGATCGCGGTGATGGGAGCCGAGGGAGCGGCGAACGTGATCTTCCGCCGGGAGATCGCCGCGGCCGAGGACCCGGACGCGGCGCGCACCGCGCGGATCAAGGAGTACCAACAGGAGCTCATGCATCCGTACTACGCCGCCGAGCGCGGCCTGGTCGACGACGTCATCGATCCGTCGGAGACGCGCTGGACGCTGATCAAGGCGCTGCGGATGCTCCGCACCAAGCGGGTGCTCCTGCCCTCCAAGAAGCACGGCAACCCGCCCATGTGAGCGACCCGCCCGTCGACGAGGCAAGGGGGACAAGGCAATGGGGGAGTGGTGACGACAGAGGGTGCCCAGGAGTGGTTCACGGTGGTCCGGGGAGAGCCCGACCCCACCGAACTCGCGGTGATCGCCGCCGTGTTGCTCGGGATCGCGGCCCGCACCGCCGTCTCCGACGGCCCCGTGCGGGCCGGCGGCGGGCGGCGCCGGTCGCGGTGGGGCGCGTCGAATCCTTATCGCGGGCCGAGTTCGTGGGAATGAGAGGCGGAGTTGACGGGACCCCGCAAGAAAGGCAGTGTAAGGAGGGTACGCGTGCGAACTTGTGGGGCTCCGGGGATCATGAGCAACTCATAGAGGGTTCATGACAGGATCACTTCCTCGGCTTCCCCTCCTCCATCCAGAATCGAGCCGTCATCGAGTCGCCACCCACGGTCAGTGGGCGCGACGGAACTCCACCCCGGAGGAGGCTCGGATGGACACGTTGATCGACCGCGAGCTCGAGCTCGCGATGCGCATGTTCGGTCAGGTACTCAGCGACACCGACCAGGGCGGTCACCCGTCCGCGGGAGAGGTGCTCCTCATCGAGGAGCTCGAGGACTTCCGCGTGGCCACCGCCAAGGGCTGCGGCCCGCCCTGCACCGCCGGTCTGCAGGAGCGGGAGCTGGTCCTTCAGTGACCGCGTCCTCGTCCGAGGGGCGAGGCATTGTCACGGAAGTCCGGGGGCCTCGGCTCCTGGGCTTCCGTGGCCACCTGCGGGCAGAGCATGTCGTGGGGGATGCTGCCTATCTGCTGTCGGAGCGCGGAGTCACCGCGCTCCAGGGTGCGCCCGTTGCGGCGCTGGTGCCATTGCTCGACGGAACCAGGGATCTCGCTTCCGTACTCGATTCGGTGAGTGCGGAAATTCCCGTCGGCGAGGCCGGCCAAGCCATTCGCGAGCTGGCCCGTCAGGGGCTCATCGCTTTTCGGGCCCGGCCTGAGACATTGCCCGCCGAGGCCTACTGGGACATGGCGGGACTCGAGGGGCAGGAGACGGTCGACCGGCTCGCCGGAGCGCGGGTGGAGCTGCGCTCCGTGGGCGACGCCCCGGTGGACGCCGTCCGCGAGGCCTGCCGGGGCAGCCAGCTCGATCTGGGCCCCTTTTCCGAGGGGCATGACGCACGGCTGACCCTCGTCATCACCGACGACTACCTGCGCCCCGAGCTCGCCCGGCTCGACCTGGAGCACCGGGCCGCCGGGCGGCCCTGGCTGCTGGCCCGGCTGACCGGCGCGCGGGTCTGGATCGGTCCGGTCTTCCGGCCGGGTGAGGGCGCCTGCTGGAGCTGCCTCGCGCACCGGCTGCGCGAGCACCGAGCCGCCGAGGCCCCGGTGCGCCGGGCGCTCGGCCTGGACGGCCCGGTGGTGCGGCCCGCCGCCCATCTGCCCGTCGGCTACGGTGCCAGCGCCCAGCTGCTGGTTCTCGAGGCTGTCAAGTGGCTTGCGGGATACCGGCATCCGGGCCAGGAGTCGGTGCTGGAGCTGGACACGCTGACCCTCGCCTCGCGTCATCACGAGGCGAGACGCCGCCCGCAGTGCCCGAGTTGCGGGGATCCGCAGCTGATGGCACGCCAGGCGGCCCGGGGAGTGGACCTGACCTCCCGCCCGAAGGTGTTCCGCGCCTCGGGCGGACATCGGGCCTGCTCCGCCGAGGAGATGAAGAAACGTTTCTCCCATCTGGTCAGTCCCGTCACCGGCGTCGTCCAGGACATCCGTCCCGTCGACGGCTGCCCCACGGGCCTGTACAGCTACGCCTCCGGCCGCAACCTCGCCGTGGGCGGCGGAGACCTGCGCGACCTGCGCGCCGGGCTCCGAGGCGGCAGCGGCGGCAAGGGCGCCACGCCGCTGGACGCCGAGGTGAGTGCCCTGTGCGAGGCCGTCGAGCGCTACTCGGCCACCCTCCAGGGCGACGAGCTGCGCGTGCGCGACTCGCTGCGCGGGCTGGGGGAGGTCGCGGTCGATCCCCGCGACTGCATGCTCTTCGACCCCCGGCAGTACCTGAACCGGCGCGAGTGGAACCGCCGGTGCTCGGTCTTCCACCACGTGCCCGAGCCCTTCGACGCGGACGCCCCCGTCGACTGGACGCCGGTCTGGTCGCTCACCGGCCGCCGGCAGCGGATGCTGCCCACCGGCATGCTCTACTTCAACCCCGTCCAGGAGGGCGTCGCCCCGCCGGCCGGACGCGAGTCCCTGATCGCCTGCTCCAACGGCAACGCGGCGGGCAGCTGCATCGAGGACGCCGTGCTCCAGGGCCTGCTGGAACTGATCGAGCGGGACGCGGTGGCGCTGTGGTGGTACAACCGGACCCGGCAGCCCGCGGTCAGTCTGGACGCCTTCGCCACCGCGTGGGTGGACGAGCTGCTCACCACCTATCGGCTGATCGGCCGTCAGGTGTGGGCGTTGGACCTCACCTCGGACCTCGGCATCCCCGTGTTCGCCGCGCTCTCCCGCCGGGTGGACAAGCCCGCGCAGGACATCATGCTCGGCTTCGGAGCCCATCTCGACCCCCGCGTGGCGCTGAGCCGCGCGCTCACCGAGATGAACCAGATGCTCCCGGCTGTGGCGGACGTCCAGGCCGACGGCACGGGCTACCGGCTGGACGATCCGGAACTGCTGTCCTGGTGGCGTGAGCAGCGGGTGCACCTGCAGCCCTGGCTGCTGCCCGATCCGGCCGCCCGGCCCACGAGACCGCAGGACCGCCCCTCGCTGGCCGGCCACGACCTGCTCGACGACGTCCAACTGGTCACCGACCGCCTGTCCGAGCAGGGGCTGGAGACCCTCGTCGTGGACCAGACCCGGCCCGACATCGGCCTGCCGGTGGTCAAGGTCGTCGTGCCGGGACTACGGCACTTCTGGGCGCGCTTCGCCCCCGGTCGGCTGTTCGACGTCCCGGTGCGCACAGGACGCCTCAGATATCCGACGAAGTATCAGAACCTCAACCCTATCCCGGTATTCATCTGACATGAATGTTGCGCCGCGCTCCGAGCCGCGTACCCTGCTCGTGGGTCTGCTGACATCCGGACGGAGGCGGCGTCTGTGACCAGTGCCATCGATCGACTGATCACTCAGTCACGTCACGAGGAGCCGGACCTCCAGAACGAGCCGGAGGACCCGAGCATCGTCGTCCTGGGCAATCTGGAGCGGGTGTCGCCCCCGCGCTGGGCCGCGAGCAGCCTCGTTCCCACCGTGGTCACCTGCTACCTGGTGATGGGCGTCACCAACCTGGTCTTCTACGGCCTGGCGCTGCAACAGATCATCATCGGGGGAATCTGCTTCCTCGGCATCGCCGCCCTCCAGGTGCTCCACTCGGACTCGCGCCTGGAGCGGTGGCGGCAGCTCGCCTTCCCGTGGAGCCTGGTGCTCCAGGCGGTCTTCACCTACCTGCCCTCGTTCGGGTTCGGGATCTGGTGGGGCGGGATGTCCGGCTTCCTCATCGCGAGCGCGCTGCTCCTGCTGCCGCCGCGCCTGGGCTGGGCGGTCTTCGGCGGGGTGGTCGCGGCGACGCTGTTCAGCGGGGTGATCGACCACTGGACCACGGACTACATGGTCTACATGACCATCTCGATCATCGTGACCGGCCTCGTGACCTGGGGCCTCACCCGGCTCTCCCTGCTGGTCGTCCAAGTCCAGGCGACCCAGGGGGAGCTGGCCCGTGTCGCGGTCGTGCGGGAGCGGCTGCGCTTCGCCAGGGACCTGCACGACCTGCTCGGCTACAGCCTCTCCACCATCGTGCTCAAGAGCGAGCTGACCAAGCGGCTCGTGGACGGCAGCCCCACGGAGGCGCTGACCGAGCTGGACGACATCCTGCTCGTCTCCCGCCAGGCCCTCACCGACGTGCGCGCGGTCTCGCGCGGCTACCGGGAGATGTCGCTGTACGAGGAGGCGGAGGCCGCGCGCTCGGTGCTCGAGGCGGCCGGCATCCGCGCGGACGTCGACCTGACCGTGCGGCCGCCGCGGGGGCACCTGGACACGATCCTGGCCACGGTGCTGCGCGAGGCCGTCACCAACCTGCTCCGGCACAGCAAGGCCGAGCAGTGCCTGATCGCGACCCGGGCCGAGAACGACCTGATCCGGCTGACCATCGCCAACGACGGCGTCTCCCGCACCGACGCGTCCGGCGGCAGCGGCCTGCAGAACCTGACGGTCAGACTCGCCCACGTGGAGGGGCGCCTCAGCTGGTCGATCGAGGAGGACGGCTGGTTCGTCCTCTGCGCCGTGGCCAAGCTCCCGCCCGTCGCGGCGGACTGACCTCCCCCGGCCTTCGGCCGGGAGGCGCCCCCCGGGGCGGGCCCTACAGCCAGCCGTCCTCGCGGGCGATGCGGATGGCGTCGAGGCGGTTGCGGGCCCCCAGCTTGGTGACGATCGCGGTCAGGTAGTTCCGTACCGTGCCGACGGACAGGAAGAGCGTGGAGGCTATCTCCGCCGCGTCGGCCCCCTCGGCCGCCAGGCGGAGGACCTCCGTCTCGCGGTCCGTCAGCGGCCCCTCGACGCTGTCGAAGGCGACGAGAGCGAGCTGCGGGTCGAGCACCCGCTCGCCCGCGGCGACTCTTCGGACGGCCTCGGCCAGCAGGGCCGGCGGAGCGTCCTTGAGCAGGAAGCCGGAGACCTGCGCGGCGAGCGCGCGCCGCAGCGTGCCGGCCTTGCCCATGCTGGTGAGGATCAGGGTGCGGCAGCTCGGCAGCTCCTGGTGGAGCAGCGCGGCGACATGCAGCCCGTCGAGGCCGGGCAGGCCCACGTCGAGCACCGCCACCTCGGGCTTGCACTCGAGCGCGGCGGGGACGACCTCGTCGCCCCGCTCGACCTCGGCGACGATCCGGAAGTCCGGCTCCAGCCGGAGCAGCGCTGCCAGCGCGCCACGGACCATGTGCATGTCCTCGGCCAGCAGGATACGCACCATCGACTCCCCCAAGTCCCAGCCCGGATCAGCAGGCACATGTTACCCGTTGTCGGGTCCATGGTCACCGGTTGTATCGGCTTGCTGACAGGATTGCAGAAACCTTTCAGTTACTGATCCGTAGGGGAAGTCCTCCGTGCCTCAACCCTCGGCGGCGGCGCCCTCGCTCTCGGCGAAGGCGATCAGCTCCTCGGGGCTCCAGGAGAGGCGGCCGGCGCGCAGATCGGCGATCACCGCGTCCAGCCACGCCAGCTGCGCGGAGGTGGTCACCCGCTGGTACTCCGTCTCCAGCATGGTGACGCGGGGCAGCCGGTGCTCCGCCTCGACGCTCATGATCGCGTCGATCTCGCGCAGCGAGGCGCGCAGGATCTCGGCGCGCTCGGAGAAGACCTTGAGCGTCTCGTCCGGGGTCAGCATCACCAGGAACGAGAGCGCCGCGGGGAACTCCGGGTACTCCTGCCTGGGCTTGGCGAGCATCTCCACCAGCCACGCGCGGGTGGCCTGGCGGCCCTCCTCGGTGACCGCGTAGACGGTCCGCTCCGGGTACTGCTGGTCGCGCTCCGTCTCACGGACCTCGATCAGCCCCGCGCCCAGCAGGCGCTCGATGGTCCGGTACAGGCTCGCGCGCTGGCTGACGTTGACGACCTGGTCCTTGCCCCACTGCTTGATGAGCCGCTGGATCCCGTAGGGGTGCAGCGGCTGGTAGTGCAGCAGGGACAGGACGGTCAGCGAGAGGGGCGAGCTCTTGACTGAGCTGGCCGGATTGGTCGGGCTGGTCATGCGGACATCCTACTCCTCGAGTAAGTTTCAAGGGCACTAGTTGACGCGAGACTAGTAACAGTGCAACTATCAATGTGTCGGCGGGAACGCCGGACCGGGCGGCCGGAGAGCCGGATCGCCCGCCCTTGTCAGTCGCACCTACCGGAAGGAACTCACGATGAGCCAGGACCAGTTCGCCGAGGACAGCACCGCCGCCGACGCCTCCGCCGGCACGGAGCGCATCCACGTCGACCACACGGTCACCAAGCGCCTGGGCAACTGGACCAGCGCCGACACCTTCGAGATCAAGGCCCGCGGCGGGAGCGTCGTGGTGGACCTCCGCTCGCCGAACATCCCCGCCCAGATCGAGGTCCGGGTGGAGATGCAGCGGGCGATGGTCAAGCTCCTGGTCCCGGAGGACGCCAAGATCGACCAGTGGGGGCTGCAGTGGTCCGGCCGGGGCAAGGTCAAGGACGGCCAGGCCCCGACCCACGAGACCAGCCGCACCATCCGTCTGGTCGGCACCGCCGCCAACAGTGAGATCCGCGTGCACCGCGGCGGCGTGGCGATGGTCTCCGCGATGATGAGCCGCGAGTACTTCGACGACCTGCGCCGCGCCCGCAAGGAGGGCCGGCTCCCCGTCATCGACGACCCGACCCGCGACCCGTGGGCGGACCCGCACGGCAAGGCCGGGGCCTGACCCGGGCGACGCGCCGCTGCGTCGTACGCGATCGACCTGAGTCGTACCCGACCCGACCTCGGGCGCCGCACCTCATCATGGGCGGCGCCCGACGACCCCACCAGGGACTCGTTCGTGGACCGGCCTGCCACCCCCGCTGCCGCCGGTCCGCTGAGGGTGCTCCCGCGGCCCACCGGCCGCGCGGCGCGCCCTCTGTCCACGAACGGGCCCTTTTTCTTCCGGCCGGCTCTCCTTCCCCGAGGGACCGCCCCAGCGTCGCGCGACCGCGCGGCGAGGCGGAGCTGAGACCGTGCGGGGGTTCCATGCGCTGCGGCGCGCCGCGCTCTGTGCCGTCGTCGAACGGCCGAGGGGAGAAGCAGATGGATCTCGGGCTCAGTGACAAGAGGGTTCTGGTGACCGGCGCCAGCCGCGGCATCGGCCGCGCGACGGCGCTCGCCTTCGCCGCCGAGGGCGCGAAGGTCGCCATCACCTACCACTCCGCCGAGGCGGAAGCGAAGGCCGTGGTGCAGGAGCTCGGCGGCGAGGAGCGCGCCTTCGCGCAGCGGATGGACCTGGCCGACCCGGACTCCGTCGCCGCGGCCGTCGCGGGCGTGGAGGCGCGCTGGGGCGGCGTCGACGTGGTGATCGCGAACGCGCAGACCTGGGTGTGGATGAACCCGGACGAGATGCCGCCGTTCCAGGACTTCCCGATGGACTACTGGCTCACCCGCTACCGGGAGAACGTCGAGGGCCACATCTGGACGGTCCGTCAGGCGCTCGGCGGCATGCGCGAACGCGGCTGGGGCCGGATCGTCCTGCTCTCCTCGGTCACCGCCACCCACGGCAACCCCGGGTCGGAGATCTACAGCGCCGCCAAGGCGTCGCTGCACGGCTTCGTCCGCGGCCTGATGTGGACCCGCGACGGCGTGCTGGCGAACGTCGTGGCCCCGGGTGGCACGCTGACCACGGAGAACATCGATTCCGTAGACCCCGACCTGCTGAAGAAGGCGACCGCCGAGACCCCGAGCGGGCGGCTCACCACGGCCGACGAGGTGGCCAAGCTGATCGTCTTCCTCGGCTCCGCGGCCAACGGCAACACCAACGGCCAGGTGATCTTCCCGGCCGGCGGGCGCTGAGGTGTTCGGCGACGAGCTGCTGGAGGCGGCCGGGCCCGTCCTGGACGAGGTGCGAGCGCACCCGTTCTGGGCGGGCCTCCGCTCGGGTGCGCTGGCGCCCGAGCGTCTGTTGCGCTTCACCACCCAGGACACCTGGCACCTGGTCCCGGCCTACGCGCGGGCGCTGGCCCGCGCGGCCTCGACGGCGGCCGTCCCGGGCCACGGCGAGCTGCTGGCCGGCGCCGCCGCGGCCACCTTCGTGTCGGCGCGCCGGATGGTCGGCGAACTGGACCTCCTCGAACGTGAGTTGAAGGAGCACGGGAGGGCCGCCGCCGAGGGCGGCGAGCCGACCGCGGCCCCGGCGACGGCCGCGCATGTCGCCTACCTCACCGAGACGGGCGCGCAGCCCTTCCCGGTGGCCGCCGTCGGGCTGCTGCCGATGACCTGGTTCCACCAGTTCGTCTGCCGCGACCTGGTCCGCGACGGGGTGCATCCCGCCACCGTCTACGCAGGCTGGGTGGCGCGCTACTGCCCCGAGGAGGGGTTCCACGGCTACGTTTCGGCCTACCTCGACCTGGTGGAGGACTGTGCACGATCGGTCTCCGCGCAGGAGCGGAACGGGCTGATCGAAGTATTCCTGACAGGTGCACAACATGAGCTTCAATTCGTCAAGGCCGCCTGGGGAGGTGAAACCGCAGCTCCCGCCGCTGTTCCACGGCTTCTCTAGCAAGAGACGACCAGGGCACATCAGCGTCTCTCGGGCATCGCCACGTTCGAGAGAAGGAGCAACGATATGGCCGAATCCAGCCGCTCGGCTGAGCAGCCGGCTGCTGCCCCGGTGCACCGGCCGGCCCTGGGCCGGTTCGCACTCGCCCTCGGCCTGACCATGCTGGTCGCCTTCGGGGCGCCCGCGGTCGCCTGCGCCGACGGGGGGCACCAGTACTACCTGGACTGCTCCGCGGGCCACGACACCGCCGCCGGCACCTCGCCGTCGACGGCCTGGGGCACGCTCGCCAAGGCGGACTCGGTGGTCTTCCAGCCGGGCGACCAGCTGCTGATCAAGCGCGGCACGCGCTGCACCGGCGAGCTCACCCCGCACGGCTCCGGCAAGGCGGGGAGCCCGATCAGGATCGACGCCTACGGCAGCGGGGCCAAGCCCGGCATCGACGGCGCCGGGGCCCCGGTCGCCGTGGAGCTGAACAACGTGCAGCAGTGGGAGGTGCGCAACCTCGACGTCACGGACACCACCACCCCGGACGGCAAGCCGCGCATCGGCGTCTACGTGCTGCTGAGCGACTACGGGACGGGCCACCACTACGTGCTGGACAACCTGTCCGTCCACGACATCACCGGCACCGACGCGACCGGGCCGACCAACGACGACAGCGCCGGGATCCTGGTCAAGGCGGCCGGCAACACCACCGCGACCACGTTCGACGACGTCAACGTCTCCGGGGACACCGTCTCCGGGACCGACGGCTACGGCATCGCCACCTCGTCGACCTGGTCCTACCGCACGCCGTACTTCACCGACGGCACCAACCACTACGTGCCGTTCACCCACGTCTACATCGGGTGGAACACGCTGACGAACAGCGGCGGCGACGGCATAGCCGTGCAGAACCTCGCCAGTCCGCTGATCGAGCACAACACCGTCTCCGGCTTCGGGCTGCGGGCCACCGCCTTCCACGCCGGGGTCTGGGCGTGGAACTCCGACTCGCCCGTCATGCAGTACAACAACGTGTCGGGCGGCGCGGCCTCGCCCCCGGCCATGGCCTTCGACATCGACGGCGCCGACACCAACGTGCTGTACCAGTACAACTACAGCCACGACAACTACGGCGGCTTCCTTGCCATGTGCGACGTGCCGGGCGAGCAGACGATCGGCGCGACGGTCCGCTACAACGTCAGCGAGAACGACCACGACGCCAACTACGGCGGGACGCCCGTCGCCGTCATCTCCAACGGCTGCGGCCTGACGGAGCCCGGCATCAGCGTCTACAACAACGTCGTCTACGCCCCGACGGCGGGCGCGCTGCTGGGCAACTTCGGCCAGACGAACGTGAACTACAGCAACAACATCTTCGTCGGCAAGCCGGGCGGGTCGAGCTTCTCGGACCCGGTCAGCACGTTCTCCAACAACGTGTACGTCAACGTGGGCGTCGCGCCCAGCGGGGACACCCACGCCGTCACCACCACGGCGCCCGGCTTCGTGGGCGCGGGCACCGGTCCCAAGGGCTACCAGCTGAGCTGCGGCTCGCCGGCGCTCAAGGCCGGGGCCGTGATCGCGGCCAACGGCGGCAAGGACTACTACGGGAACCCGATCCCTGGTAGCTCGCCCAACATCGGCGTCTACCAGGGCGCCTGCCAGTCCGGCTCCTGAGCACCGCCGCCCGAGCCGGCGGCAGGACCTGACCGACGCGGTCGAGAGGCACCCTCCAGGGCCCCTCGACCGCGTCCCCAGTCCCCGCGACCAGACTTTCGGAGGTCACAGCCGTAGAGCGTCAAAGCCGTGAAAGCCGTCAAGCCGTCAGAGGAGAACCACAATGCAGATAGGGGTCGCCCTGCCGACCGGCGTGCCCGGCGCAGACGGGAGCCGGCTGATCGAGTTCGCGCGGCGCGCGGACCGGCTCGGCTTCCACAGCCTCACCGTCACCGACCGGGTCGTCTACGACAGCTACGACAGCATCGTGGCGCTCGCGGCCGCCGCAGGCGCCACCGAGCGCATCGAGCTGGTGACCGCGATCCTGCTGGCCGCCACCCGGCCGAGCAACGTCGAGCTGGCCAAGCAGCTCGCCAGCCTGGACCGGCTCTCCGGCGGACGCCTGGTCGTCGGCGTCTCCTCCGGCATGCGCGAGGACGACTACGCGGCCACCGGCACCGACTACCACAGCCGCGGCCGCCGCCTGGACGAGGCGCTGGTCGAGCTCCAGGAGATCTGGGCCGGCAAGGGCCCCGTCCCCGGGGTCGGCCCCCGTCCGGTCAACGGGACCATCCCGATCTGGGGCGGCGGCCACTCCGCGGCGGGCCTGCGCCGCGCCGCGCGCCACGGCATCGGCTGGATCTCCCCTGGCGGGCCGCCGCACAAGTTCTCCGAGCTGGTCGCGAACTTCCGCACCCTGTGGGACGAGGAGGGCCGCACCGGCGCCCCGCGCATGGGCGCCAACTGCTACGTCGCCCTCGGCCCGAACGGCGCCGAGGAAGCGAAGAAGCACATGCTCAGCTACTACGCCTTCATGGGGCAGATGGCCGAGCACCTGGCCAAGGGCGCGGTCACCGAACCCGAGCAATTGCGGGCCGTCGTGGACCTCTACGAGGCCAACGGCTGCGACGAGATCTTCCTCCTCTCCGTCACCGACGATCCGGACCACCTCGACCGCATCGCGGACGTGGTCCTCAAGTGAAGGGTCGGGCCATGCGGATCATCGTGATCGGCGGCGGCGTCGGCGGGCTCGCGCTCGCCCAGGGCCTGCGCCGGGCCGGCGTCGGGGAGGTCGCGGTCTACGAGCGCGACGCCTCGGCCAAGGGCCGGATGCAGGGCTACCGGCTGCGCGTCTCGCCGGACGGCGAGCGCGCGCTGCGCGAGGTGCTGCCGAAGCCGCTGCAGGACCTCGTCGTCGCCAGCTCCAACTACCGCCGCGAGGGGGCGCTCGCGGCCTACGACGAGAAGCTGGAGCCGCTGTGGGCGCCCAGCTTCACCGACCCCCGCGGCGACTCCCCAGACAAGATCGACGCCGTCGACCGGGCCACCCTGCGCCGGATCCTGCTGGCGGGCCTGGACGACGTCGTCCACTTCGGCCGCCGGTTCACCCGCTTCGAACAGCGCGGCGAGCGCGTCGTCGCCCACTTCGAGGACGGCGCCACCGACGAGGGCGACCTGCTGATCGCCGCGGACGGCGCCAACTCCCAGGTCCGCGCCCAGCTTCGTCCCGCCGACGCGGCCGTGGACATGGGCGTGCGCGGCATCCTCGCCCGCACCCCGCGGGCCAAGGCCATCGAGGCCGGCCTGCCGGAGCTGCTGCAGGACCGGTTCATCTACGTCATCGGCGGCGACGGGCAGCACCTGGGCCTGATGCCGATGGTCTTCCGCGAGGACCCGCAGCAGGCGTCCGCCCGGCTGTGGCCGGGCCTGCGGTTCGAGCCGACCGCGGACTACTACATGTCCGTCTTCAGCGTGCACAAGGAGCAACTGGGCGTCCCCGACGAGGAGTTCTTCGCCATGACCGGCGAGGAGCTGCGCGAGCTCGCGCTCAAGCGGACCGCCGCCTGGCACCCGGACCTGCGCGGCATCTTCGCCCACGCGGACGCCGAGGAGGTCTACCCCGTCGGGCTGCGCACCACCGTGCCGGTGGTGCCCTGGGAGACCGGCCGGATCGTCCCGCTGGGCGACGCCGTCCACACCATGCCGCCCACCGGCGGCGTCGGCGCCAACACCGCCATGCGCGACGCCGCGGTGCTGGCCCGGGAGCTGACCCGGGTGGAACGCGGCGAGGCCACGCTCGCCGAGGCGGTGACGGTCTACCAGACCGAGATGGTCGGCTACGCCACCGAGGCGGTCCAGATGTCGCTGAAGATCGCCAAGTGGTCGCTCCAGGTGGACCTCGCCGAGGGCCAGACCCCGTCCCACGTCTCCAGCGTCTGAACCGCTCGCCCAGCGACATCGCTCACCCAGCGACAAGAGGAGATCGTCGATGCCCAGCTCCGAACGCCACGCCGTCGTCGTCGGAGCGGGGATCGGCGGGCTCGCCGCCGCGCTCGGGCTGCGCCTGGCCGGCTGGCGGGTCACCGTGCTGGAGCGGGCCGCGCGCCCGCGCGAGCAGGGCGCGGGGATCTCCTTGCTGAGCAACGGCCGCCGCGCCCTGGACCACCTCGGCCTCGGCCCGCGCATCGAGGCCCTCTCCGCCCGCATGGCCCCGGGCGGGGAGGGCCTGCGCACGCGCGGCGGTCGGCGGCTCCAGCGTCCCGCCGACCCGTCCTTCCTGGCCGAGCACGGCCTCTTCATCTCCGTGCTGACCCGCCCGCAGCTGCACACCGTGCTGCGCGAGGCGCTGCCCGCCGAGGCGCTGGTGACCGACGCGGAGGTCGTCCACGTCGCCGCGCTCGCCGCCGGCGGCGCCGAGGTGCGTACCCGCGCGGGCCTGACCGTGCAGGCCGACGTGGTCGTGGCCGCCGACGGCGCCTACAGCGCCATCCGGGCGCAGCTGTGGCCGCAGCTGCCGCCGCCGCGCTACAGCGGCCACAGCGTCTGGCGTGGCATCGCCGAGGGCGTCGACCCCACGACCGAGCCGGGCGGCAGCAGTTGGGGCCGCGGCCTGGAGTTCGGCCGGATGCCGCTGACGGACCGCCGCGTCTACTGGTTCGCCGTCGCCAACACCCCGGAGGGCCACCGCTTCCCGGACGAGTACGCCGAGGTCCGCCGCCGCTTCGGCCGCTGGCACGACCCGATCCCGGCCCTGCTCGACGCGACCCCGCCCGAGCGGGTGCTGCGCCACGACGTCTTCGAGCTGGCCGAGCCGCTGCCGAGCTTCGTCCGCGGCCCGATCGCCCTGCTCGGCGACGCCGCCCACGCGATGACCTCCGACCTCGGCCAGGGCGCGTGCCAGGCCCTGGAGGACGCGGTCGTGCTCGCCGACCTGCTCGCCGAGTCCGCCGTCGATCCGGCCGCCGACCCGGTCCTCGCGCTGGCCCGCTACGACGAGCTGCGCCGCCCGCGCGCCCAGGGCATCGCCGTGGCCTCCCGCCGCATGGGCGAGACCAAATTGACCGAGCGCCGCGTCGAACTGCTCCGCCGCAACATGCGGCTGCGCCTCCTGCCGCCCTCGGCGGGCCAGGAGGGCATGGCCATGGTCGGCGACTGGCAGCCTCCGGCGGCGTCGAGTCTCGAGAGAGGAGCCGTCTCATGATCCTGGTCATCGGCGCCACCGGCACGATCGGGCGCCCCCTGGTCGCCCGCCTGCTCCAGGGCGGCCACCCCGTGCGGGCGTTCACCCGGGACGCCTCCCGGCTGACCCCCGCCCCCGGCCTCGAGGTCGCCGAGGGCGACCTCGACCGCCCGGCGACGCTCGCCCCCGCGCTGCAGGGGGTGCACGCCGTCTTCGTCCTCTCCTCCGGCCCCGACGCGCTCGCCCAGGAGCTCGCCGCCGCCGAGTCGGTCGCCGCCGCGGGCGTCCGCCGGGTCGTCAAGCTCTCGTCCGTCGCGGCGATCGAGCCTGCGGCCGGCAGGTACGGCATGGACCACGCGAAGGCGGAGGCCGCCTTCGCCGCGGCCGTCCCCGAGTTCACCGCGCTGCGGCCGTCCGGCTTCATGACCAACGTCCTGCAGTGGCAGTCCACGATCGCCGCGTCCGGCACGGTCTACCAGTGCCACGGCGATGTCCCGCGCGCCGTCGTGGCCCCCGCGGACGTGGCCGAGGCGGCGTCGGTCTGCCTCACCCGTCCCGGCCTCCACGGCCGCCCCTACCAGCTGACCGGGCCGGAGGCGCTGACCTCGCCCCAGCTCGTCGCCCGCCTCTCCGCCGCGCTCGGCCGCCCGCTGCGCTACGTCGAGACGCCGCCGCGGGACGCCGCCGCCGGCATGATCGGCGCGGGGCTGCCGCCGGCCTTCGCCCACGGCCTCCTCGACGCTCTCGCCGCCCCCGAGCCCACCCGCGGCGGCCGCCCCACCCTCGCAGTCCGCCACCTCACCGGCCACCCGGCGACCACCTTCGACACCTGGCTCACCCGCAACCTCGCGGCCTTCCGCACCTTCGTGGTGCCCATGACGCTGTAGGCGCACTACCCGGGGGCGCGAGGAACGGCGCGACAAGCCACCGATGCGCGGATGGTCCTGCACGCGCGGGGCCGTCCGCACGCCGTCGGTCTCTCGCGCCCGCGCGGCGGAGCCGCACATCAGCAGAGCCTCGCGTCCCTGAGGTGGGTGCAGCCAGAGGAGCCGGGCGCCTCCTCCTCGAAGGCGCCCGGCTTCTGCGCTTGCTCTCACGCCCCCCAGGTGACCATCAGCTCGTGGACGCCGTAGAAGACCTTGTCCTCGCCCGTCGGCACCTCGCTCGCCGGGACCGCCAGACGCAAGTCGGGGAAGCGGCGCAGCAGCGTGGTGAAGGCGATCTTCATCTCCACGCGCGCCAGCTGCGCGCCGAGGCACTGGTGGACGCCGTGGCCGAAGGCCATGTGCGCGGTCTCGGCCCGGAGCAGGTCGAGTCGCTCGGCCTCCGGGTAGACCTCCGGGTCGCGGTTGGCCGCCGCCAGGGAGACGACGATGGTCTCGCCGGCCGGGATGACCCGGTCCCCGATGCGGGTCTCCTCGCGTGCCGTCCGGGTCAGCCCGAACTGCACGATCGTCAGGTACCGCAGCAGTTCCTCGATCGCGTTGTCCATCAGGCTCTCGTCGGCGCGGAGCTTCGCCGTCTGCTCGGGGTGCTCCAGCAGCGCGAACGCGCCGAGGCCGAGCATGTTGGCGGTGGTCTCCAGGCCGGCGATGAGCAGCAGCACGCTGATGCTGACGACTTCCTCGTCCGTCAACGGACGCTCGTCGTCCAGCAGCAGGCCGCTGATGATGTCGTCCTGCGGGTTCGCACGCTTCGCCGCGACCAGCGCGGCGAGCTTGCCGACGATGACCGCGCCGGCCTCCCGCAGCTCCGCCTCGGGCGTGGCCAGGGTGAGCGCGGCGATGACCCAGCGGTGGTACTCCTCCTGGTCCTCCTCCGGGATGCCGAGCATCTCGGTGATGACCCGGGTCGGGATCGCCTGCGCGAACCACCGCACCAGGTCGGCGGGGGAGCCGGACGCGGCCATGCCGTCCAGCTGCTCGTCGACGATCTGCTGGATCCGCGGGCTCAGCTCGCGCGATCGCTTGCGGGTGAAGTGGCGACTCACCAGCCGCCGGTAACGGGACTGCTCGGGAGGGTCCATCGCCGAGAACATGCCCGGCGGCACCTGCAGCTCCTCCGCCGGCAGCGGGAGGTCGACGTTGGGCGTCACCTGGATCAGCGGCGGGGAGAAGGCCGGGTCGGTCAGCACCGCCCTGGCGTCCTCGTGCCGGGTGACCAGCCAGCCCACCCGGCCGCCGGGGAGCCGCAGCCGGCTCCACGGGCGCTCCTCGCGCAGCGCCGCGTACTCGTGCGGCGGGTCCAGCGGGCACTGGCGGCGCGACGGCATCACCATCGGGTCCGGCAGCTCCGCGGCGGACAGGCTCCGCACGACCTCCGCGGTCACGGGGTGACCGGCCGGTACTCGAGCAGGGCGATGTCACCGGCCACGGGCTCGTTCGCCAGGGCGAACCCGGCGGCTCCGGCGATCCGGTCCCACTCGGCGAGGCTGCGCTCGCGGCCGCCGAGGACGGACAGCGACTCGACGTCGATCAGCTTGCCGATGTCCCACTGGCCGGCGCCGCGCAGCAGGTTCTCCACGATCAGCAAGCGGGCGTCCCGGTCCTCGCCGATCGCCTCGCGGATGCGGCGCAGGATCAGCTCGGCCTTGTCGTTGTCCCAGTTGTGCAGCGTGTGCTTGATGAAGTACGCGTCGCAGCCCGAGGGCACCGCGGTGAAGAAGTCGGTCGGCACGATCTCGACCCGGTCGAGCAGGCCCGCCTCCTCGAACAGCGGCTTGGCCTCGGCGACGGTGTGCTCCTGGTCGGCCAGGACGCCGGTGGTGCCGGGGTTGTTCCGCAGCAGGTCGACCAGGAAGTGGCCGCGGCCGCCGCCCACGTCGGCGATCCTGCGGAAGCGGCCGAAGTCGAAGCCCTCGAAGACCGCGTCGGTGCCCGGGTAGCTGTTCTGCTGCATCGCCCGGTCGAAGACCGCGCCGCTGGCCGGGTTGGCCTTGGTGTATTCGTAGAAGGTCGTGTCGAAGGCGGCCTTGAACGCGGGTTCGCCGGTGCGCAGCGCGTGGGCCACGTTCTCGTAGGGGCGCCACAGCATCGGGTCCGAGGTGAACAGGAACATGTCGCGGATGCCGTCCTGCGCGCCGTCGACCAGACCGGCGGAGCGCTCGGTCAGCTCGAACCGGCCGTCCTCGCGCTCGGCCAGCACGCCGGCCGCGGCCACCGCGCGCAGCACGCGGTAGAGCGGGTCCTCCTGGGCGCCCGTCGCCGCGGCGATCTCCGCGACGGTGCGCGGCCCGTCGGCGAGGGCGTCGAACGCGCGCACCTCGACCAGGCCGCGCAGCGCGCCGATGGCCCACTTGGCATAGAGGAAGCCCAGCACTTGCTTCTGCGGCGGCAGCCCGATGTCGAACCAGCCGGCCGTGCCCTGGGGAGCAGCGGGGGTGCGCTCCTGTGCAGTCATCGACGTCCACCTCTCTGCGGGCCTTCATCTGCGGGCCTTCTTCGTCGACAGGGTCGGCCGGACGGCTCGAACCACGGTGGTACGCCGCTTTGACCGCGCTGGAGGCACGGCCCGGTCCAGCGCGTTCCAGCCCCGGTCGAGCCCGTCTCGACGCGGCGACCGCATGCTCGCCGCGCCGAAACGACTGAGGGAGACGCTGATGTGTGGCATCGCCGGGTGGGTCGACTTCGAGCGGGACCTCACAAGTGAGCGGACCGTGCTGGAGGCGATGGCCCGTACGCTCGCCAACCGGGGTGTGGACGACCGCGGCGTCTGGCTGGGCGGCCACGCGGCGCTCGGGCACACCCGGACCGCGATCATCGACATCGCCGACGGCACGCAGCCTTTCGTCGCCGAGGAGGACGGGGCCGTACGCGCGGTGCTCGTCTACAACGGCGAGGTCTACAACTTCAAGCAGCTGCGCAGCGAGCTGGAGGCGCGCGGCCACCGGTTCCGCACCCGCAGCGACTCCGAGGTGGTGCTGCGGTCCTACCTGGAGTGGGGCGCTGACTGCGCGCAACGGCTCGAGGGCATCTTCGCCTTCGCCGTGTGGGACGTGCGCAGCCAGGAGCTGCTGCTGGTCCGCGACCGGCTCGGCGTGAAGCCGCTGTTCTTCGCCCAGACGCCGGGCGGCGGCCTGCTCTTCGGATCGGAGCCGAAGGCCCTGCTGGCCCACCCGGCGGTCAGCCCCGTCGTCGACGCCGAGGGCCTGCGCGAGATGTTCGCCGTGGCGAAGAAGCCCGGCCAGGCCGTCTTCCGCGACATGCGCGAGCTGCCGCCGGGCCACTCGCTGACACTGTCCCGCACCGGCACCGTGCGTCGTCGCTACTGGGCGCTGACCGCCCGCGAGCACACCGACGACCTGAAGGCCACCGTCGGCACCGTGCGCGAGCTGCTCGACGACATCGTGCTGCGCGAGCTGGTCGCGGACGTGCCGCTGTGCAGCGCGCTCTCCGGCGGGGTGGACTCCAGCGGCATCACCGCGCTGGCCGCGCGCTGGCGCTGGCGGCTCGAGGGGCAGCGGATCCGCACCTTCGTCACCACCTTCGACGAGTACGCGGAGAAGTTCCGCCCGGACGACGTGCGCTTCTCGCCGGACGAGCCGTTCGCCGTCGAGGTCGCCGAGCACGTGAAGTCGGACCACGTCAACATCCGGCTCAGCCCCAAGGACCTGATGGACCCGGAGACCCGGCTCAAGGTGCTGCTGGCCCAGGACGCCCCGACCACGCTCGGGGACATGGACACCTCCAACTACCTGACCTCGCAGGAGATCCGCACGCACTCCACGGTCGCGCTGGTGGGCGAGGTCGCCGACGAGATCTTCGGCGGCTACAACTGGATGTTCAACCCGGACACCGTGAACACCCAGGCGTTCCCCTGGGTCGCGCACGAGGCGCTGCAGCCCAGCTCGCTCAACGGCCAGGGCCGCGGCCTGTTCGACCTGGGCCTGCTGGAGCGGGTGGACATGGCCGGCTACTACAACGAGACGTACCACGAGGCCGCCGCCGAGGCCCCGCACCAGGAGGGCGAGAGCCCCGAGGAGCGGCGCATGCGCGAGATCGGCTACCTGACGTTGACCCGTTGGCTGCCGATGCTGCTGGACCGCGGCGACCGCCTCTCCATGGCCCACGGCCTGGAGCTGCGCGTCCCCTACGGCGACCACCGGCTGGTCGAGTACCTGTACAACACCCCCTGGTCGTTCAAGACCTTCGACGGCCGGGAGAAGTCGATCCTGCGCGCGGCGGTCGGGGAACTGCTGCCGAGGTCGGTGCTGGAGCGGAAGAAGAGCCCGTGGCCGGTGACCCAGGACCCGGAGTACCTGCGGATGCTGCACAGCGAGCTGTCGGCGCTGCTGAATGACCGGAACGCACCCATGCAGCCGTTTCTGAACCAGGACGCGGCGCGGCAGATGCTGGCGCAGCCGGCGGAGTCCAACGACTGGCCGATCCGCATGCACATCGAAACTGCGTTGCAGTTCAACGCTTGGCTGACGCACTATCACGTGCAGATCGACGTCTGACAGTTCGCACATCTCTCCGTCGGCACGCGCGGCTCGAGCATTGTTCGAGCCCCCCTCGACCCCTTGCCACTTCCCTTGGCAGGTGACTGTCGCCGCCTCGTGGCAGGAGGCCAGAAAGGCCCGTCCGACGTTCGTTCTCGGCCACGGGCCAGTACCGCCGGCTGCCGCCGGCGGGGCCAGACCTGCCGTCCCCAACCGACCCGCGTCCTATGAGGTGGAAGATTGTGACGCTGACCATTGAAGCCCGGGGCCTGACCAAGCGCTTCGGGAAGAAGACCGCCCTCGACGGCCTCTCGCTCGAGGTCGAGTCCGGCCAGGTGGTGGCTGTACTCGGCCCCAACGGCGCCGGCAAGACGACCTTTGTCCGTTCCGTCTCCACCCTGATCCGCCCCGAAGAGGGCGAGCTGAAGGTCTGCGGCTACGACGTCCGGCGCGAGGCGGAGTCGGTCCGCCGGGTCATCGGGCTGGCCGGCCAGTACGCGGCCGTCGACCAGGCGCTCAGCGGCCGGGAGAACCTGGTCCTGGTCGCCCGGCTCTTCGGCCAGTCGGCCAAGCAGGCCAAGGCCAACGCCGAGGCCGTGCTCGAGCTGTTCGGCCTCGACGAGGCCGCCGACCGCCTGGTGCGCACCTACTCCGGCGGTATGCGGCGCAAGCTCGACCTGGGCGCCAGCCTGGTCAGCCAGCCCCGGCTGCTGATCCTGGACGAGCCGACCACCGGTCTGGACCCCCGCAGCCGCCTCGACCTCTGGGACGCCATCGAGGGCCTGGTGGAGCGCGGGACCGACGTGCTGCTCACCACCCAGTACCTGGACGAGGCCGACCGGCTGGCCAGGAACATCGTCATCATCGACCAGGGCCGCACGGTCGCCTCCGGCACCCCGGCCGAGCTCAAGCGCCGGATCGGCGGCAAGATCCTCGAGGTGCACGTGCGCGACCGCGCGCACATCCCGCTGGTGGCCCAGGCGCTGACCCGCGAGGGCGTCGCGGCGCCGCAGATCGACGAGTCGACCCGCCGCATCAGCGTCGGCGCCGACGACGGCGCCGCGCAGTGGCTGATCGACGGTCTGACCGCGGTGCGCGACTCGGGCGCCGTGCTGGCCGACATCGCGGTCCGCGAGCCGAGCCTGGACGAGGTCTTCCTCGCCCTGACCGGTCAGAAGACCTCCTCCGCCGAGTCGGTCGGCGCCGCCACCCTCGAGACGGCCTGAGCAGGAGACCCACGACATGACTACCCTGACGCCCACCATCCGCACCGGCCGCGCCGGCATCGTGACGGGGACGGGCCTGCTCGCCAAGCGCACGACGGTGACCTTCCTGCGCCGCCCCGAGCTGGTCGTGCTCTCCCTGGTGCAGATGTCCGCGATCATGCTGACGTTCCGCTTCATCTTCGGCGGCGCGATCGGCACGGCGCACGGCCTGCCCTACGTCGACTTCTCCGTCCCCGGCTTCATCACCGCCGGCGTGCTGTTCCAGACGCTGGGCACGGCCATCGGCATCGCCGAGGACATGGAGCAGGGCTTCATCGACCGGCTGCGGTCGATGCCCTTCTCCACCGCGGCGATGCTGACCGGCCGCGTCGTGGCGGACACCGGCATCCTGGCGATCGTCCTCGCGGTCACCACCGCCGTCGGTTTCGCCGTCGGCTTCCGTCTCCAGGCGTCGGTCCTCGGCGGCCTTGAGGCGTTCGGGCTCTGCCTGGTCTTCGGCCTCGCCTTCAGCTGGCTGTTCATCGCGGTCGGCCTGCTGGCCGGCAACGTGAAGGCCGCGCAGGGCGTCTCGATGATCGTCTTCATCGTCACCTTCGCGTCCAGCGCCTACGTCCCGACCCAGACCATGCCGGGCTGGCTGCGCGCCTTCGCGGAGAACCAGCCGGTCACCGCGATGGCCAACGCGGTCCGCTCGCTGACCCTGGGCAGCCACTCGCAGGCCTTCCTCGGGCACGGCCCGGGCTACTTCGTGATCCGCTCGCTGTTCTGGGCGGTCGGGATCCTGGTCGCCTTCTCCGTCATCTCCGTCGCCAAGTTCCGCCGCGCTGCGGGCTGACAGCACAGCCCGCCGCGCTGCGGGCTGACCAGGCTCCGAGCCCCACCGCCGGCCCCGCTCCCGTCCATCCGTCGGGGCGGGGCCGGTCCTCTTGCACGGCATCCTCCCCGAACGTCCGTCACGTCCCGAAGGGAACTCCCGCCATGACGAGTGTCGAACCCGGCACCGAGCCGGGCCCCGAGGCCGAGCTCGATCCGCGGATCGTGCACGCCCAGGCCGTGTACACGCGCGGCAAGCTGGCCATCTACGACAAGTGGGTGCTCGGCGTCTTCTGCCCGCTGGTGTGGCGCTGCCCGCCGAGCGTGATGCGCCGGCTCTACGACGAGGAGGTGGGCCGCCGCCACCTCGACATCGGCCCCGGCACCGGCTACTTCGTCGACAAGGCGAAGTTCCCGGCGAACCCGGAGATCACCCTGCTGGACCTCAGCCGCGAGTGCCTGGACATGTCCGCCCGGGTCCTCGCCCGCTACCGGCCAGAGACCTGCCAGGCCAACCTGATGGAGCCGCTGCCGCTGCCGTCCGGCCACTTCGACTCGGCCGCGATGAACCTGGTCTTCCACACCATCCCCGGCGGCTGGGACGGCAAGGGCATCATCCTCAAGCACGTGGCCGAGACGCTGCGCCCCGGCGGCGTGCTGTTCGGCACCTCCGTGCTCGCCGAGGGCGTGCCGATGAACAAGCTGACCCGCAACATGCTCCTGGAGCAGCACAAGCGCGGGAACTTCCAGAACCAGGGCGACGACCCGGCCGGTCTGGAGCGCCAGCTGAAGAAGTACTTCCCCGAGGTGACCGTCCGGATCCGCGGCGCCGTCGCCGTCTTCCGCGCCGTCGCCGGCTGAGCGGCCGCGCACACGAAGGCCCCCGCCCCAAAGGGCGGGGGCCTTCGTGCGGGCCGGGTCGCGAGGTCAGTCGCGGGCCGGCGGGCGGGTCATGCCGCCGTCGATGAGGTAGTCGGCGCCGGTGACGCTGCGGATCCGGCCCGAGGCGAACATCAGCGCCAGCGTGCCGATCTCCTCCGGCTCGATCATCTCGCCGGTGGACAGGCCCGCCATCTTCGGCACCATCTTGAGGAACTCCTCGGTGGTGATGCCGAGCCGCTCCGCGATGTGCGGGTTGGTCCACAGCCGGGTGCGCACCGGGCCGGGGGAGATGGTGTTCACCCGCACGCCCTGCGAGCTGTACTCCGCCGACAGCGCCTTGCCCAGGTTGGACAGGGCCGCCTTGGCGATCGAGTAGTGGCCCAGCGTCGGGTCGGCCAGGTGCGCGTTCATCGAGCCGATGTTCACGATCACGCCCTTGCGCTCGACCAGGCTCGGCAGCGCGGCCCGGGTCGCCCGGATCGTGGTCATCACGTTCAGCTCGAAGGTGTGCAGCCAGGTCTCGTCCTCGATGTCGAGGAAGCCCTTGGCCAGCTTCACGCCGCCGCCGACGTTGTTGACCAGCACGTCGACGCCGCCGAACTTGTCCAGCGCGTGCTGGATCAGGGAGCTCGGCCCGTCCGGGGTGAGCAGGTCCACCTCCATGACGTGCGGGGTGGCCTCCAGAAGCTCGGCGCTGACGGTCCGGGAACCGCCCAGCACCTCGGCGCCCGCGCCGGCCAGGGCGCGGACGCAGGCGAGCCCGATCCCGCTGCCCGCGCCGGTGACCACGGCCGTCTTCCCGGCCATGTCGATCTGCATCGGTCCTCCCATGGTTGCCTTCGGTGTCTCTCGTTCAGCGCGAGCGGTGCTCGGTGAGGAACTGCCCGGTCGGGCCGTCGGTGGGGAGCAGCGCGACGTCCGCGACGAACCGGGCCGCCTGCTCCGGCAGCTGTTCCTGGGTGGGCATCATCCGGGTGCGCACCCGGCCCGGGTTGACGGCGTTGACGGTCACGCCGGTGCCGGCGGTCTGCTCGGCCACCAGCGTGGTCAGCCCGTTCAGCCCGCTCTTGGAGAGCGAGTAGCCGGGGGTGCGGCCGAACAGGCGGCCGCCGAACTCCGCGGTGGTCCCGCTGGAGACGACGGTGACGCTGCCGTGCCCGCGCGCCACCATCGGCGGCACGAACGCCTGCAGCACCCGCCAGGTGCCCAGCAGGTTGACCCGCAGCGTCTGCTCGACGAGCTCCAGCGGCACCGACAGCGGGTCCGTCCCGGCGTCCAGCAGCACCCCGGCGTTGCAGACCAGCACGTCGACCGGCCCCGCTTCGGCGGCCGCGCGCTTGACGCTGTCCTCGTCCGTCACGTCCAGGGCCAGCGGGCGGGCGCCCGCGCCGAGTTCGAGTGCGGCCTCGCGGGCGTCGTCGAACCGGCGCGCGCTCAGCAGCACCTGGAGGCCACGGCCGAGCAGCTCGGCGGCCACGGCCCGGCCGATGCCCCGGTTCGCGCCGGTCACCAGCGCGGTGCGTTCAGAAGTGCTCACGCTGCTGCTCCCCTCACCGCACGCGCATGGGCAGGTGCTTGACGCTGTTCATGAAGTTGGTCTCGGGACGGACCGGCTCGCCGGTGATCTCCAGGCGCGGCAGCAGGTCGAGCACCCCGTCGAGGAACGCGCGCAGCTCCATCGAGGCCAGGCCGTTGCCGATGCAGACGTGGGGTCCGCCGCCGCCGAAGCTGACGTGCGGGTTGCGGGTGCGGGCGACGTCGAAGCGGTCCGGCTCCGCGAACGCCTCCTCGTCGCGGTTGGCGGAGCTGTACCAGAGCACCACGCGCTCCCCGGCCGCCACGGCCTGGCCGTTGACCTCCGTGTCGACGAGGGCGCGGCGGGTGAAGTGGGTCACCGGGGTGACCCAGCGCACCACCTCGGCGGTGGCGGTGCCGAGCAGCGCCTCCCGGTCGCCGCGCAGCTTCTCCAACTGGTCGGGGTGCTCCAGCAGGGCCAGCACGCCGCCGGTCACCGAGCAGTACGTCGTCTCGCTGCCGGCCGTGATCAGCGTGGACGCGAACAGGCCCACCTCGTCGGGGGAGAGCCGGTCGGCGAGGCCGAGCCGGCTGCCGTCCCAGCGGGCGGCCAGCAGCATCGAGAAGACGTCGTCGGTGGGCCGGGCGGCCCGGCGGTGGGCCAGGTCGATCAGGTAGTCGTAGATCTTCTGGAAGCTGTTGTCGCCCGAGCCGTTCATGCTGTCGTCGTACTCGGGGTCGCCCAGGTTGACGGTGGCCCGGGCCCAGCCGAGCATCATCGTCCGGTCCTCGTCCGGGATGTCCAGCAGCTCCAGCAGCACCGCGAAGGGCAGCTTCAGCGCCACGTCCTCGGCCAGGTCGAACTCGCCCTTGGCGACGCACTCGTCGAGCAGCTCGTCGACGATCCGGCGGATCGGCTCGGCGAGCAGGGCCAGCCGGGCGGGCGCGAAGGCCTTGAAGGTCAGCTTGCGGACCCGGGTGTGCTCGGGCGCGTCCTGGAAGGTGATGATCGGCGGGCTCGGGTCCACCTTGCGCACCGAGGTCATCGTGGTCGGACTGGACGAGAAGCGGGCCACGTCGCGCGAGACGGAGGATACGTCGCGGTGCTTGACCACGTACCAGAAGCGCTCGCCGTCGTCGTCGGTGCCGGGCAGCAGCCCGGGGAGCGCGCGCAGCTGCCGGAAGTAGTCGTGCGGAACCCCGTCGGCGAAGGCGCGCGGATCCATCAGGTCGAGTTCGGTGAAGGTCATCTGCCGCCCTTTCGCGACGGTCGACGGTCGTGGGAGGGAGCGGGCCGAGCGGCAGGTCAGCCGCCCGCGCAGCATTCGGCGAAGGCGAGCTCGTAGCGGATCCCCTGGGCGAAGTGGTCCTTGAGCACCTGCCGGTCCCGCGCCGAGCAGGTCTCGCCGATCCGGTCGGCCAGGTCCAGGAAGGCCTGGACCGCGTAGCGGTAGCCCTCCCCGGGGTGGTAGACGGCGATCCACGGCGCGTACCGGCTGCCCGGCGTGACGTGGTCGCGCAGGTGGTCGCTGACCTCGGCGTTGAACCAGACCATCGGCAGCAGCGCGCCCACGCCGGCCGCGTAGCTCGTGGCGCTCGCGGCGCCGAAGAAGAAGGCGTGGGCCGCCGTCGCCGGGAGCGCCTCGGTGGCCGTGGCCAGCAGCGGCAGGTCGAGCTCGGGGACCAACTGCCGGTAGGCGGCCAGCAGCCCGTCCCTGGCCTCCAGGGTGCCGACGACGGACTGGCCGAACAGCTGCGCGTCCGCGTCCTCGGGCGCGGCGGCCGCGCAGCGCGCCAGCGCCCGGGCGTAGGCGGGCAGCAGGTGCCCGGTGTCCTGCTCGACGAAGCGGGCCAGCGCCGTCGCGGGCAGGCCGCCCTCGCGCAGGCCGGTCCAGAAGCGGTGCCGCAGCACACTGTCGCGCACCGGCGCGGCCAGCTCCAGCAGTTCCTTGTGCAGGGGGGTGGCCGTGGTCTCCGTGGTCATGGCGGGCTACTCCTCCCGGCCGTGGCCGCGGTAGCTGCGGTGCCCCTCGGCCATCTTGTTCTTCACCGCGGGCAGGTGGTTGACGATGCGCATCGCGGTGCGCAGCAGGCCGAGCAGGGCGCGGCCGACGACGGGCGCGCTCGGGCCCGAACCGCCGCCGGAGCGCGCCGACTTGCGGACCGCGTCGAAGGCGTAGTCGATCATCGTGGTCTCGTACTGCCGGATCGCTTCCAGCAGCGGCAGCTCGCCGTCGCGGGCCTGGACCAGCTTGCGGCAGAGCAGGCGCGCGTCGCGCAGCGCGGTGTTCGCGCCCACGCCACGGCCCGGGGTCATGGTGTGGATCGCGTCGCCCAGCAGCGTGATCCGGGTGGTCTCCCACTGCGGGATCGGCACCGAGGTCCGGATGTTGATCGGGAAGCAGCTGTTCGGGTCGGCCAGCGCGAACAGGCGGCGGAAGTCCGGGTGCCAGTCGGTGGTCCGCTCGGCCACCAGCCGGTACAGGTCCGGGCTCTTCATCTCCATCACGTTCGCCGGCAGCTGGCGGGACTGGGTGACCAGACCCCAGTCGACGTAGTCCCGGGAGTTGTCGTAGGTCAGCCCGGGCCAGCTCTCCAGCAGCTCGGCGTCGGCCGAGCCGATGCCGGTCTTGGGCCGCCCGCCCTCGTCCCACGGGAACTCCATGACGTGGAAGATGCAGAAGTACGCGTGCGGGGCGTAGACCATCGAGATGCCACGCTGCATCTTCGGCGTGAGCAGCGCCCGGGTCTCCGGGGTCAGCGGCACCTTGCCGGTGATCCCGATCGGCCCGAGCGCCTTCAGCTCCGCGTGCGGCAGGTACTGGCGGCGCACCCGCGAGTTGCTGCCGTCGGCGGCGACCAGGACCGTGCCCGTCGCCGAGGTGCCGTCCTCGAAGTGCGCGGTGACCCGCCCGTCCGGCTCCTCGGTGTAGTGGGTGAAGACCTTGCCGAACGACACCACGTCCTCGACGCCGGTCAGCAGCACCTGGCGCAGCGTCATCCGGGAGACGGACTTCTCGCTGTCGACCGGATCCGGGTCGTCGGAGGTGAAGCCGCCGACGGAGAGCAGCTCGGCGCGCTTCTCGGTGAGGAAGTTGACGTATTCGGGCGCCTTCGCGCAGGTCGCCACGAAGGTGTCGTAGAGCTCGGGCGGCAGGCAGTCGCGCAGCGCCCGGCTGCCGTCGGGGTCGATGCCGACGCGGTAGCCGTGCAGGCCGTCGGCGCGGGTGGCGTCCCGTTCGAAGACCTGCACGTCGATGCCGGCGCGCCGCAGCCCGTGGGCCAGACACAGGCCGCCGGTCCCGGCGCCGATGACGAGGACGCGGAGCTCCGCGTCCGGGGTGGGCTGCGGCATGGGTCGGCTCCTCGGGATCCTCAGGTCACGGCTGGGCGGTCGGGGGCGCGGCGGGCGCGGGCAGCGCGGCGAGGGCCTCGTGGATCATCACGGCGGCCTGCCGGTTGCCCTCGTCGGTGAGGTGGAAGTGGTCGGAGAAGGCGAAGCCCTCGAACCGGTCGGCGGAGATGTCGGTGAAGGGCACGCCGAGCTCGGAGCAGCCCTTGGCCACCAGCTCGGTGAAGCGGCCCCAGTGGTACTCGAAGGGGCGGTTCTTCTCCTGACCGAACATCGGCATGTGGAAGTCGAAGTGCTCCATCTCCTCGGCGCTCAGCTCGCGGCTGCGCGGGGTCGCGAACGGCTGCAGCGCGAACAGCAGCCGCGCGTCCGGCCGGGCCAGCCGCCGCACCGCGGCGAGGTTGCGGATCTGCCGGGCGGCGGCGGCCTCCACGCGCTCCACCACGTCGGCGAAGTCGGGCCGGTCGGCCGCGTCCGGCTGGGGCGCCGGCCGCCAGTCCGGGTCGACGCCGGTGGCGACGGCGGCGAGCTGGAACAGCGGGATCGAGGTGAGCGAGGTCAGCGTGCCCTCGAAGAAGAGCGGCCCCCAGGCGCTGTAGGGCGTCCAGGAGGCCAGCGAGGTCCAGTAGTCGCCGGCGCCGCTGAAGACCACCACCGTGTCGGCGAGGTCCAGGTACGGCAGGCCCGCGATCACCTCCTGCACCGAGTTACCGCCCACCACGCCGAGGTTCAGCTGCCGGTCGCCGCGCAGCAGGGCCAGGTGGGTGGCGACGGTGCCGTGGTCGGAGGTGGCGGCCATGCCGAAGGCGGTGGAGTTGCCCAGCACGACGCCGCCGCCCCCCGCGGCACGCCAGCCGGGACCGTCGACCGTTCCGAACGGGGAGTCCGCGTGCCGGAAGCCCTCCTCGTCGGTGTTGATGATCGCGGAGCGGTGGTTTCGGGCCAGCGCGTAGCCGAGGTAGGGGTGCAGGTGCAGATCGATGTCGTACCGTTCGAACATCACCCCGCCCCGGTGGCGGATGGCGAATGACTCGTGGTCGGACACTTCCTTGGCCATGCCGGAACCCCCTTCGACTCGCCGACGAGTGGAGGGTGTCATCGGGGAGCGGAGCCCGGCTTGAGTCCGACTGGACGGTCCGCCGCCGCCTCGGTCGTGACCAGCAGTTCCAGCTCGGTGACCACCTCGGCGGGGGAGGGCTGCAACCGCGACTCCGCAGCGAGCTCGCGGGCCCGCGCGGCGTGGCCGGGCTCGTCCAGCAGCGCGGTCAGCCGCTCGGCCACGAGCTCCGGCTGGCCCTGCGCCTCGGCGGCGGGCACGACGAGCCCCGCGCCCGCCTCCGCGAGCCGCGCGGCGTGCCGCACGTGGTCCGGCAGACGCGGCAGCAGCAGCTGCGGCACTCCGGCGGCCACGGCGGTGAGGATGCTCGCCGCCCCGCCGTGCGCGACGACGGCGTCGCACTGCGGCAGCACCTGGTGCAGCGCGCCGTCGCTCACCACCTGCGTCCACGGCGGCACCTCGCCCAGCAGCGGCGCCTGCTCGGCGGTCACCGCGAGCACGACGGCGGTGTCCGGCCCCGCGATCGCCCGGGCGACCTCGCCGGCCAGGTGCAGCGACGGGTCGAGCCGGTCCAGCGTGGTCCCCCAGGTCACCGCGACCCGCCGCCGGGAGCCGCGCGGCGGCAGCGCGACGGTCCGCCCGTGCGGGCTCGACGGCACGTACCGCATCGGCAGCCGCCGTGAGGCGGTCGGCAGTTGCAGCGAGCCCGGGCACGGGTCGACGGTGGCGACCCCGAAGGGGTCCACCTCGCCCAGCCCCAGCCGGTCCGCGACCGGCTCCAGCACCGCCGGCAGGAAGTTCCGCGCGGCGGGCGCGCCGAGCAGGTCCGTCCCGTACAGGTGCCGCACCGCGGGCACGCCCGCGGCGGCGGCCGCGATCGGCCCCGCGAAGGCGGTCGGGTCGTGGACCACGAGGTCCGCCCGCCAACCGCCGACGAGGTCGGCGAGGTCCTCGGCCATCGCCTCGGTGAGCGCGCCGATCAGCCTCAGCACACGGGGGCCACCGCCCCCGCCCCCCGGCGCGGACACGATCTCCCGGAACGCCGCCACGGCGTCCACGTCCCGCCCTACCACCGCGTACGGCAGCCCGCTCGCCGCGGCGAGGCCGCGGAGCTCCGGCGGGACCGCGACCGCCACCTCATGCCCCGCGGCCCGCGCCGCCCACGCCAACGGCACCATCGCATGCAGGTGCGTCGGCCAAGCCCAACACGCAAACACCATCCGCATGCGGCCATGGCAGCAGCCCGCACTAGGCAGACGCTCAAGTTGCACTATGCGCGGGCGCTCCCGCAGGAGGCGACACGCGCTGGGGGGCGCGGGGAACTGCGCGAGTTCCCCGCGCCCCTGGGGCCTGCGGGAGCGAAGCCCGCGGGCCGGGTCGCGCCCAGGCGGCGGAGCCGCACATCAGCAGAGACCAGCGCCCCTAGCGTGCTGCAACTGGCTCGCTTGCCCGGCGCAGCCTCAGTGGACCTTCGCGTCCCAGTCGATGCGGTGGGCGAACTGCCAGGCGAAGCGGTCCGGCTTGGCGAACTTGATCATCACGGGGAAGATCGTGTCCCGGATGACCCGGCCCATCGGGCCGGCCGCCTTGTGGCTGTTGGTGCGGGCCGCGTTCTGGATGATCCGCTCCACCCGCGGGCGGCGGATGGACTCGTAGGTGCGGAAGGCCTGCGCGATGGGCTGGTCCCGCAGGCAGCGGGCCAGTTCGACCGCGCTCTCCGCCGCGACCGAGACGCCCTGGCCGGAGCTGGGCGAGGTCGCGTGCGCGGAGTCGCCGACCAGGACGATCCGGCCACGACTCCAGTGCGGGACGGTGGGCATGTCCTGCAGGCCGCCCACGATGATCAGGTCCTCGGGGCGGGCGTGCGCCAGAATCGCGGGGGCGGGCGTGCGGTCCTCCGCGAAGATCTTTCGCAGTCGGCGCAGCCACTCCTCCGCGCCGATCGCCTGCGCCTCCGCGTGCCAGATCGGCTCGGTGCGCGGCACGTTGGCGAACCAGCCGACGCTGCCGTCCTGGTAGACCTGGTAGGCGAAGAAGGCCTGCTTGCCGAAGATCATGAACATGATGCCGGTGTCGCCCAGCGGCACCCCGGAGATCCGGCCGCGCGGGCGGCCGCCGATGCCGACCAGGCCGGTGTAGCGGGGGCCGGGGGCGCTGGGGTCGATCAGCCCGCGGACCACGGACTTGATGCCGTCCGCGCCGATGAGGATGTCCGCGCGGGCGGTGCTCCCGTCCTCGAAGACCGCGTTGACGCCGTCGCCGTACTCCTCCGCGGTGACCAGCCGCTTGCCGGTCTCGTAGCGGATGCCCTGGGCCTGCGCGGCCTCGCGCAGCACCCGGGAGAGCTCGTGGCGCCAGACGGTCTGCGTCGGGTCGAGGCCGGGCATGGTGCCGAACTCGGCCAGCCGCTTGCCCGTCCAGCTCTGCAGGACCATCGACTTGACGGAGATGCCGATGCTGCGGACCGCGTCGCCCGCGCCGACCACGTCGAGTGCGCTGATGCCGTTGGAGGCGATGCCGAGCATGCCGCCGACGCCGTCGTCGCCGCCGGTGTAGGCCTCGTACACGGTGGCCTGGATGCCCGCGCGGCGCAGCGCGAGCGCGGTGACCGGGCCGGCGATGCCGCCGCCGATGACGAGGGCGCTGCGGGCGGTGGTGTCAGTCATGACGAACTCCTGTTCAAGGATCCGGGATTGCTCTTGGTAATCGCGTACGTTTTCGGCCCGATCCGCACTGCCCCGGCTATCCTTGGGTCGCCACCTCGTGGTCGGGGCCGTGCGAGCGGTGCCGCGTCGAGGACGTGGACCCTGGTCCGGTGTTCCCGCACCTGACCAGGGGTCCCGCTGCTACTCCGCCGGTATCTCCGCCCCGCCGAGCTCGGCGAGTTCGAGCAGCTCGGGCGGGATCTGTCCGGTTCTGTGGAACGACTGCCATTCGGCCACGCCCGGGAGCGAGCCGTCGGCGAGCTCCCGCAGCAGCGAGGTGACCCAGGCGGCCTCCGCCTCGCGCAGCGCGAGCTGGTACTCCGATTCGATCAGGAAGAGCCTCGGCACCTCCGTCGCGTCGACGTCGAGCTGGGCCCGCTCGGCCGCGATCGTCGCCTTCAGCCGCAGCAGCCGCAGCTCCAGCAGTCGGGCCGCCTCGTCCGGGGAGAGGACCTGGAGCTCGGAGAGGCCGGCCGCGAAGCGCGGATGCTCCGGTTCCGGGACCGCCACCAGCTCGCGGATCCAGTCCTCGAGCTCCGCCCGCCCCGCGGCGGTGATCTCGTACACCGTCCTTTCCGGGCGGCCCCCTTGACGAGTGCTCAGGGCCGCTTCGAGCAGACCGTGTTTTACCAGGTTGCGTACGACCGTGTAGAGCGAGCCCCACTTGATCGTCATGTCCTGGTCCTTGCCCCTGGCGCGCAGTACCGAAGCCATCTCGTACGGGTGCATGGGCCGCTGGAAGGCCGCGGAGAGCAGTGCGAGCGCCAACAGATTCCCGACCTTGCGTTGCTTAGCCATCGATCCACCCCGCTTTCCAGTGCTCGCCTACGAGCATACGCAGACGAGTAGTAACAAGCAATCTAGTTTCGCTGTGACTATCAGTTCGGCCGAAGGGAACCCCATGACCGTGACCGACACCCGGAAACTGACCGTTCTGGCGCTCGACCGGCTCGCCGACGGGGTGCTCGGCCTGAGCCTCGCGGACCCGGCCGGGCTGCCCCTGCCCGCGTGGACCCCGGGCGCCCATGTGGACCTCCACCTCGGCAACGGGCTGATCCGCCAGTACTCCCTGTGCGGCGACCCGGCCGAGAAGGGCCGCTACCGCGTCGCCGTGCTGCGCGAGGCGAACGGTCGCGGCGGCTCCGCCTGGATCCACGACCACCTGACCGTCGGCGAGACCCTCCAGGTCAGCCTGCCCCGCAACAACTTCGCCCTGGAGCCCTCGCCCGCCCTGCTGCTGATCGCCGGCGGCATCGGTATCACGCCGCTGCTGCCGATGATCGCCGCGGCCGAGGCCGCAGGCACCGACTGGCGGCTGCTCTACGGCGGCCGGGCCCGCTCCTCGATGGCCTTCCGCGACGAACTGGCCCGCCACGGCGAGCGGGTGACCGTCGTGGCCGAGGACGAGTCCGGTCTGCTCGACCTCGACGCGGCGCTCGGCGAGCCGCTCGCCGACACCCTCGTCTACTGCTGCGGCCCCGAGGGGCTGCTGGACGCGGTCGCCGCCCGGACCGCCGGCTGGCCCGACGCCGGGGCGAGCCTGCGACTGGAGCGGTTCCACCCCAAGGCCGCCGTCGAGACCGGGGAGGCCGGGCCGGACGCCCCGATCGAGATCGAACTCGCACGCACCGGGCGGACCGTGATCGTCCCGGCCGGACAGAGCATCCTCGACGTGCTGGAGGACGAGGGCGTCGACGACTGCTTCTCCTCCTGCCGCGAGGGCACCTGCGGCACCTGCGAGACCGACGTCCTCGGCGGCGAACCGGACCATCGGGACAGCGTCCTCTCCCCGGCCGACCGCGAGTCCGGCCGGACCATGCTGATCTGTGTCTCCCGGGCCCGCACGCCGCGCCTGGTGCTCGACCTCTGACGAGGCCGTCTCCCGGACTCGTCCGGCCGCCGACGGTCCCACGCGGGCCGCGGCGGCGGACGGGTTCGGGCGCGTCCTCAGAACCCCACGTCCAGACGCACGTGCTCGGGTAGGGCCAAAGGCCGGTCCAGGGGGTGACGGAACACCAGGGCCTCCAAAGACCCGGCCTCGGCGGCCTGCTCCCCGAGCGCGGCGAAGCCGACCGAGGGCCAGAAGTCCGCCACCCGGTGGTTGCGCGGCGTCGCCCGGTACCGGGCGGTCACCTCCGCGAGGCCCTCCGCCTTGGCGTGGTCCAGCACCGCCGCCGCCACCGCGCGTTCGATGCCGCGGCCGAGCACCCGGCAGCTCAGCAGCAGGTTCTCCACCCGCAGTGCGTCCGCCTCGCGGCGCGCGAAGAGCGCGCCGACCACCCCGTCGTCCCCGAAGCGGTCCGAGGAGCGCACGGTCAGCACCAGGCGGCCCGGGTCCTCCGTCATCGACCGCACCTCGGCGGCCGTGAGTCTCTCCGTGGTGAGGTTGAACTGGTTCGTCCGCTGCGTCAGTTGGGCCAGCCGGCCGACATCGCCCAGATGCGCCCGCTCCACGCAGACCCGGACGCCCAGCTCCCGCAGGTACTCCTGCACCGAGGTCGCCGCCTCCCGCAGGTCCGAGCGGGCGGCCTCCACGCGGTAGCGGGCGGTGCGCCCGCGGTCCGCCTCGGTCAGCTCCAGGGTGTCGAACCAGCCGTCGGCGAGCAGCCGTTCGGGCGCGAGCGCCGGCTCGGCGCCCAGTGGCACCACGGCCACCTGCGGCAGCGCCGCGGCGACCAGACCGGTCTCGAACGCGGAGTCGTCGGCGAAGACGAAGCTCTCCAGCCCCAGACCGAGCCGCTCCGCGATCTCCTCCAGCCCCTTGTTCTTCGGACCCCAGTCCGCCTGCACGGCGACGAAGTCCGTCTCGCGCAGCTGCATGTCCGGGTGGTCGCGGAGCACCTCCAGCACCGGACCCCGGTCGTTCTTGCTGCACACCGCGAGCAGCACGCCCTGCGAGCCCAGCTGCCGGGCCAGGCGCTGCACCCGCCCGAACGCCTCGCCCCGCAGCGTGGAGCGCGCCGCGATCCCCTCCGCGCCGTCCTCGCCCAGCACGCCGTCCCACAGCGTGTTGTCGAGGTCGAGCACCAGCACCTTCCGCGTCCGGCCGGTCAGCGCGCGGGCCAGATGCCCGATCTCGCGCGCGCAGCGGGCGAGCAGCTCCTCGCCCAGCTCCTCGCCCGCGTAGGCGGCCAGACGCGGATCGCAGAGCGGTCCGCCCTGCGCCAGCAGCACGTCCAGGTCGAGCACGACCACCCGCTCCAGCTCCGCGCCCAGGCCCAGCAGCCGCGCGTTGAGGCCGTGCCAGGCCGCGCCGAGCGCCGCGCGCGAGCGCAGGTCGACCAGCCGGTGGGTGTGCAGGCGCGTCAGCGGCAGCGTGTTCAACACCAGCGTGGCACCGGATCCGGCGCCGGATCCGGAGAGGAACCCCCGGGCCAGGGCCTCGATCTCCTCGCCCGCCGCGGCCACCGCCTCGGCGGCGTCCGCCGCGCTCCACACCGGCGGCAGGCGGTCGAAGACCACGGACGCGTCCAGTACCACCAGGGCGAGACGCGTGTCCGGCGCGTACAGCGCGCTCGCGGGGTCGCGCAGGTCGACCCGCCAGCTGTCGTAGTCGCCGACCGTCAGGCGCGGCAGCAGCCCGTGACGCGCGAACTCGGCCCACACGGAGGGCGCCAGCGCGCCCAGGGTGCCGCTCCCGGTGACCGCGACCCGCACCGCCGGGGTGTCCGGCCGGTGCGCCAGCACCTCGTCCGGGTCCAGCCGCGCCAGCAGCCGCCCGGCCTTGGCCAGCGCCGCGTCCCCGGCGGCGAGGGGGGACAGCAGCCGGGGCAGCCCGGAGTACTCGGCCGCGAGCCGCCCGCCCGCCTGCAGGGAACGGAGCCGCTCCAGCGCCTCGGCGCCCGTGCTCGACCCGGTCATGCCGCACGTCCTCTCTCGTCACGGCCCTGCTCGTGGTGGCTCCGCTCGTCCGGACTTCGCTCGTCGGGGCCCCGGTCCCGGACGCTCTCCTGCCGGCGGCTCGGTTCCTCGCGGCTCTGCAGCTGGAAGTAGGCCGGGGCGAGCACGCGCAGCTTCAGCGCCGCGCTGCGGTCGACCGCCCGGTACAGGGCCCGCCGCCCCGCCGCCGCGAGCGGGCGGTCCAGCGCGAAGAGCCGCTCCTGCCGCAGCTGGAGCGCCCGGGAACGGGCGACCAGCGGTTCGCGCTCGCGCTGGAACGCGAGCAGCGCCTCGCGGACGGCCGCACCGGCCGGATCGGCGTCGACGAGCGGCGCGATCAGCGGCGCGAGCGTGACCGCGTCCGCCAGCGCGTGGTTGACGCCCTGTCCGAGGATCGGCGAGAGGGTGTGGGCCGCGTCGCCCACCAGCGCCAGCCCCGGACGGGACCAGCGCGGCACGACGGTGGTGAACAGGTCCAGCACGCTGGTGTCGCCCCACTCCCGCACCCCCGCCCGGACCAGCTCGGAGAGCTCCGGCGCCAGCGCGTCCAGCCGCGTGTGCAGGCCCGCGAGGCCCTCGGCCCGCAGCTTCCGCACGCCGCCCTTGGGGATGTTCAGCCCGACCCGGACGTCGTCGGGGTGGGTGGGCAGGAAGAGCGCGTGCCGACCGGCGTCGATGCGGATCCGGTAGGTCGCCGCGTCCCAGACGTCGGGACGCGGGAGCCGCAGCCACACCACGTCGCGGCCCAACGGGGTCTTCTCCGCGGTCAGGCCGGACAGGTCGCGCACCCGGCTGTAGCGGCCGTCCGCGGCCACCGTCAGCGCGGCCCGCGTCTCGAACCGGCCGTCAGGCCCCTGGCAGTGCACGCCCGTCACCCGGTCCGCGCCCAGCAGCCCGACGGCCGTCACCCGGTGCAGCAGCCGGAAGCCCCGGTGCCGACGGCACTCCTTCGCGAGCTCGGCCAGCAGCACCGACTGCGGCAGCTCGACGGGCGCGCGCTGCGGATAGGGGAAGTCGGCGAAGTCGGCGCGCAGCACGGTCCGGCCCGCGTCGGTGATCTCCAGGGCGCGCATCTCCAGGCAGGAGCCGCGCAACCGCTCGAACAGGCCCATCCGGCGCAGCAGCCACACCGAGTCGGGGGAGAGCGACTCCCCGCGGAAGGTCCGCGCGAAGTCCGCGCGCTGCTCCAGGACCGTGACCCGGGCCCCGCGCCGGACCAGCTCCAGGGCCAGGGTCAGCCCCGCCGGCCCGGCTCCGACGATGCAGACGTCGGTGGTTGCGTCCGCCATCGCTCTTTCTCCTTCCCTGCACCGCGGCCCACTCTCTCCGTGCGCGGTCCAGTCCGGCTTGAGCGCGGCTGTCACGCTGCGGTTTCGGCTCGGTCACGCCTCTTGCGCCGACCGCGCGGGTCGGTGGAAAGCTTGTCCCCCGCCGCACGGGGGAACGTTCCTGGGATGAGGGAGTCGATGAGCGGCAGCGTGACGGTGAGTCCGGCCACCGCCGAGGAGATCGACGCGGCGATGGCCGTCTGGCAGCACTCGCACATGATCCGGCGCAACGGCCGCCCTCTCGCGCGGGCGCACGTGCGCTCCGCCTACGCGCGCATGGCCGCACCCGGCGCGAAGCTGCTCCTCGCGCGCGAGGAGGGGCGCGGCGAGGAGGGGGCTCCCGGCATCATCGGCACGATCCTGGGCCTCCAGGGCCTGAAGGACGACGGCACGGGGCCGCCCGAGCCGGGGCTGCTGCACCTCAGCCTGCTCAGCGTCGCCCCGGACCGCTGGGGCCAGCACGTCGGCCGCACGCTGCTCGACGCGGTCGTCGCCGACGGCCGCGAACGCGGCTACGCCGAGGCCCAGCTCTGGACCCACGCCGACAACCTGCGCGCCAACCGCCTCTACCGCGCCCTCGGCTTCCGCCGCACCGGCCGCGTGAAGATAGACGACTGGGGCGAGCTCCTCGTCCACTACCGAAGACCGCTCGCCCAGCCCTGACGGTCCGTGGGAGCCCCAGCGCCCGTCTTGCGGCTCAGGCGGGCCGCGGCGGGCGGAGTTGGCGGGGGACGGCCGCCGGGCTGGTCTCCGCGTACTCGCGGACCGCGCTCGTGCGGGAGACGACGCGGCCGGCGTGCAGGACGACGCGGCTGTGGCCGCCGCTCAGCGCGGCGAGGAGGGTGTCGCCGCGCAGGGCCAGCAGATCCGCGGGCTGTCCGGCCTCGACGGCCGGGCGGGGCAGGCCGAGCAGCGCCCGCGCCCCCGGTCCGACCGCGTCGTAGGCCGCGGACGCCGACAGTCCCGCCTGCGCGCTCAGCAGGAACGCCGCCTCCACCGGATCCGCGCGGCCCACCGGGCGGACCGCGTCGCGCAGCGCCCCACCGCCCGCGGCCAGCGGGACGCCCGCCTCGGCGAGACGCCGCGCGGTGGCGGCGTCGAACCCCTCGGGCCCGGAGGGCCCGGCGCAGCAGCCGCCCTGCGGCAGCACCACCACGCCCGGGCGCGACGCCTCCGAGGTGACCGACGCGGCCAGCGCGGCGATCGCGGAGGGACGCGGCGGCGGCCCGGCGAGGGTGAGCAGCGAGCCGGCGGGCAGCCGGTCCATC
>NZ_BBPO01000022.1:3906-69795 GCF_000787815.1 Streptacidiphilus neutrinimicus | reverse complement strand
CCAGTGCAGGTCCAGCGGCAGGCCGCAGTCGTCCGCCAGCTCCAGCAGCGCGGCGAGACGGTCCTGTGCCTCCGGCCCGTCGCCGGGGCGTCCGCCCAGCGCGTGGACGCCCGCGCGCGCCGCCGCGCGCAGCGACGCGCGGGCCGAACCGGCCGCCGCGCCCGTCAACGGGCCTGGCAGGGCGGTGATCTGCAGGTCCATCAGCCCGTACAGGTCGCGGGCGGCTTGGAGCGCCGCGTCGAGCCGGGCGGGGCCCGTGACCGGCGTGACCAGGATGTGGGTGCGCACGAGGGTCGAGCCGTAGCCGAGGTAGGTCAGCGCGGCCTCGGTGATCCGGCGGCGCACGTCGTCGTCGGCCGAGGCCGAAGCAGGGGCGGAGGGGCCGGCGGAGGGCTCGGCGCAGGCGTCGGCGTGGGCGTCGGCGGTCAGCGCCTCGTCCAGGTGCGCGTGCGGCTCGGCGGGCGCGGGCAGCAGCAGGTAGCCGCCGAGGTCGATCCGCTCGGCGGCGCGCAGGGAGCCCACGGCGCCGACCGCCTCGATCCGCTCGCCGCTGAGACGGACGTCCACCGTCCGTCCGTCGGCCAGACGGGCGCCGGTGAGCAGCAGGCCGCCCGGACCGTTGGCCCCGGGATCCGCCTCGGCCCCGGCCTCAGCCCCCATGGCCCGCATCCATGCCGGAATCGCTCCCTCGCTCGCAAGATCGCAGACCAGTGAGCCTAGGGCCCGGCGGACGGGCCGTCCGGGAGGCGCGTGGGGCGTGCGGGCCGGGGCGGGATTAGTCGTACCGGGCGGGCGCAGAACGGATTTCACGGTTGGGCTGCGGACCGTGTAATGTCTTCCCCGTTCGCCCCTATAGCTCAGTCGGTAGAGCGTCTCCATGGTAAGGAGAAGGTCTGCGGTTCGATTCCGCATGGGGGCTCGGATGAGAGGGTTCCCCACCGCAGGGTGGGGAACGCGATCGTCGTGGCGGTGTAGCTCAGTTGGTAGAGCAAGCGGCTCATAATCGCTGTGTCACCGGTTCAAGTCCGGTCACCGCTACCACGCCTGTAGCCGATTTTCGGGTAACCACTCGATCGGCTACTCTTGTCTGTCTGTAACGTTGTCTGTCCGAGGAAGGCACTCCCGTGGCCGCCACTGATGTCCGTCCGAAGATCACGCTGGCGTGCGTGGAGTGCAAGGAGCGGAACTACATCACCAAGAAGAACCGGCGTAACGACCCGGACCGTCTTGAGATGAAGAAGCACTGCCCCCGCTGCAACGCTCACACCGCGCACCGCGAGACCCGCTGACCCTGCGCCGCAAGGCACCGGGTCGGTCTCGACCGATGGTTTTCAGGCGAAGGCCGCTCCCAGCTCATGGGGGCGGCCTTTCGTCGTGTTCGCATCCGCACCCCATGCACAAGGCACCATCCCGTCACGTCAGGAGTCACGCATGCCGCTGGACCCCGCCTTCGTCGGGCGGACCTACCCGCCCACCCCGGCCTACGAGGTGGGCCGCGAGAAGATCCGCGAGTTCGCCGAGGCCGTCCGCGACGCCAACCCGGCGTACACCGACCGCGAGGCCGCCAAGGCCCTCGGCCACCCGGACGTGGTCGCCCCGCCGACCTTCCCCTTCGTGATCACCTACCGCGCCGCCGCGCAGGTGGTCCAGGACCCGGAGCTGGGCCTGGACTTCACCCGCGTCGTCCACGGCGACCAGCGCTTCGTCTACAACCGCCCGGTCCGGGCCGGGGACCGGCTGAGCGTGACCTGCGTGATCGACTCGATCAAGTCGCTGGCGGGCAACGACGTCCTCTCGGTCCGCGGCGAGGTGGCCGACGAGAGCGGCGAGCACGTGGTGACGGCTTACATGACGCTGGTGGCCCGTGCCGCCGAGGGGGAGTGAGGCAGCGATGAGCGCGATCGTCAACTACGACGAGGTCGAGGTCGGCACCGAACTGCCGGCGCAGTCCTTCCCGGTGACCCGGGCCACGCTGGTCCAGTACGCGGGCGCCTCCGGCGACTTCAACCCGATCCACTGGAACGAGGCCTTCGCCACTTCCGTGGGCCTGCCGGACGTGATCGCACACGGCATGTTCACCATGGCCGAGGCCGTCCGCGTGGTCACCGACTGGGTGGTCGACCCGGGCGCGGTCGTCGAGTACGGGGTCCGCTTCACCAAGCCGGTCGTCGTGCCGAACGACGAGGCGGGCGCCGTGATCGAGGTCACCGGCAAGGTGGCGGCCAAGCTGGACGACCGCCGGGTCCGCGTGGACCTGGTCGCCACCAGCGCGGGCCAGAAGGTGCTCGGCATGTCCCGAGCCGTCGTCCAGCTGGCCTGAGACCCCTCTCCCGAGGGCTCTTGACGTAGTTAGTAATCAACCACTAACTTTGAACCATGGCGAAGACGAGCATGCGGATGAGCGCGGAGGAGCGACGCGAGAGCGTCATCCGCGCCGCCGTGATCGAGTTCGCCGCCCACGGCTACAACGGCACCTCGACCGCGGCGATCGCCCGCCGGGTCGGGGTGTCGCAGCCCTACCTGTTCCGCCTGTTCGAGAACAAGCGGGCGCTCTTCGAGGCCGCTGTCCGCCGCTGCACGGAGGAGATCAAGCAGAGCTTCCTCCGGGCCGCCGAGGGCAAGCAGGGCGAGGAGGCGCGCCTGGCGATGGCCGAGGTCTACTTCGAGCTGATCGAGGACAAGTCCCGGCTGCTCATGCAGCTGCAGATGTACGTCTCCACGGCGGCCGCCGAGGCCGCCGGCGATCACGAGGTGGGCGAGGCCGTCCGCGCCCTCTGGACGGACCTGTGGGACACGGTGGCCGCGGCGTCCGGCGCCACGCCGGAGGAGGTCACCGAGTTCTTCGCCTACGGGATGCTGATCAACAACCTGGTCGCCATGGGCTTTCCGGTGGATCACCGCCTCTGGCAGGGCTTCGGCAAGGACTACCTGGGCTGCCCGGTGGTCTGACCCGCTGAAGCGTGTTTTTTTGCCCGCCGAAGTTATTGATTGATTACTTTCAAGCTGCGCCTGGGGGACAGCATGCGCAAGATCAGTCCGGCCGTCTGGGCCTTCCTCATCACCAGTACCGCAGGCTTCATGGCCGCCCTCGACAATCTCGTGGTGACCACCGCCCTGCCGTCCATCCGGGCCCACCTCGGCGGCGGGATCACCGACCTCGAGTGGACCGTCAACGCCTACACCCTGACCTTCGCCGTGCTGCTGATGTTCGGCGCGGCCCTCGGCGACCGCTTCGGGCGACGGCGGATCTTCACCGTCGGCCTCGCGCTGTTCACGCTCTCCTCGCTCGCCGCGGCGCTCGCGCCGAACATCGGCGCGCTGGTCGCGGCGCGCGCCGCGCAGGGCGTCGGAGCGGCGCTGCTCACACCGGTCAGCCTCACCCTGCTCACCGCCGCGGTCCCCGCCGCCCGGCGCGGGCTCGCCTTCGGCGCCTGGGGAGCGGTCAACGGCATGGCCGTGGCGCTCGGCCCGCTGATCGGCGGGACGGTCGTCGAGCACCTCTCCTGGCAGTGGATCTTCGCGCTGAACGTCCCGATCGGCCTCGCGCTGCTGCCACTGGCCCGTCTGCGGCTGACCGAGTCCCACGGCCCCAACAGCCGACTCGACGTGGTCGGCACCGCCCTGGCCAGCGCCGGTCTCTTCGGCATCGTCTACGGCCTGATCCGCGGCAACTCCGACGGCTGGACCAGCGGGCCCGTCCTCTCCGGGCTGGTGGTCGGGGCCGCGCTGCTGGTCTCCTTCCTCGTCTGGGAGTCCCGCACCGCCACGCCGCTGCTGCCGCTGCGCCTCTTTAGGATCCGCACCTTCTCCGCGGTCAACGCGGCCTCGATGCTGATGTCGCTCGGCATGTTCGGCGCGATCTTCCTGCTCAGCCAGTTCCTGCAGAACGTGCAGGGGTACAGCCCGATGACCGCGGGCGTGCGGATGCTGCCCTGGACCGGCATGCCGATGCTCGTCGCCCCACTGGCCGGCCTGCTGGTCGACCGGATCGGCGGCCGGGTCGTCATCGCCATGGGCCTGGCCCTGCAGACCCTCGGGCTGGCCTGGTTCGCGCTGATCGTCTCCCCGCACGTGAGCTACGTCTCGCAGGTGCCGCCGCTGATCATCTCCGGCGTCGGCATGGCGCTGTTCTTCAGCCCGGTCGCGGCCGTGCTGATGGGCTCCGTCCGGCCGCAGGAGCAGGGTGTGGCCTCCGGCGCGAACAACGCGCTGCGTGAGGTCGGCGGCGCGCTCGGCGTCGCGGTCCTGACGTCGGTCTTCACCGCGCACGGCAGCTACGCCAGCGGCCAGAGCTACGTCGACGGCCTCACCCCGGCGCTGTGGGTCGGCGCCGCGGCCATCGCCGCCGCGACCGTCGCGATCCTCCTCGCCCCGCGTCGCTCCCGCACCACCCCGTCCCTCCCGGTCGCCTCCGGCGAATCCTCGGGAACCACCGACACCGTCGCCGACCCCACCCCGGCCCCGGTGGCCTGACGACCCAAACCCCCTCCGACCTCCGTCCGGGAGCCCCCCGCCAGGCGAGCGTGCGTCTGGCCCCAGGGCCCCGGCCGGAGGCCGGCTTGCTGGGCGGGGTCGTTTGCCCGCGCGGCCGCGGCGTGTGCCGGGCGGGCCGGTGGGTTGCCGGGGAGGCGGCCCGTGGCCCGTACGCTAGACCCCGTGCAGGAACTCCATGACGCGCCCCTGGCCCCCCTGACCACGCTCCGGATCGGCGGGCCCGCCGCCCGGCTGGTGACGGCGACGACCGACGACGAGGTCGTCGCCGTCGTGCGGGCCGCCGACGAGGCGGGCGAGCCGCTGCTGGTTCTCGGCGGCGGCAGCAACCTGGTCATCGGCGACGCCGGCTTCCCCGGCACCGTCCTGCGCGTCGCCACCGAGGGCTTCGCCCTCGACGGGGCTCGCCTCACCGTCGCCGCGGGCGAGGTCTGGTCGCAGGTCGTCGACCGGGCCGTCCTGGACCACGGGCTCGCGGGGATCGAGTTCCTGGCCGGCATCCCCGGCTCGGCGGGGGCCACCCCGGTGCAGAACGTCGGCGCCTACGGCCAGGAGGTCGCCGACACGATCACCGAGGTCGTCGCGTACGACCGCCGCACGGGGGAGACGGTGACCGTCCCCGCCGCCGAGTGCGGCTTCGCCTACCGTCACAGCCGCTTCAAGGCCGAGCCCGACCGCTACGTCGTGCTGCGGGTCACCTTCGCGCTGACCGACGCGGAGGGCGCGTCCAGCCCGGTCCGGTACGCCGAGACGGCCCGTGCCCTCGGGGTCGCCGAGGGCGAGCGCGCGGACCTGCGCGCGGCCCGGGAGGCGGTGCTGAAGCTCCGTTCCGGCAAGGGCATGGTGCTCGATCCGGAGGACCACGACACCTGGTCGGCAGGGTCGTTCTTCACCAACCCGATCCTCACCGAGGCCGAGCACGCCGCCTTCCTGGCCCGCGTCGCCGAGCGCCTCGGCCCCGACGCCCAGCCGCCCGCGTACCCGGCGGGGGAGGGCCGGGTGAAGACCTCCGCGGCCTGGCTGATCGACAAGGCCGGCTTCACCAAGGGCTACGGCGCCGGCCCGGCCCGCCTCTCCGGCAAGCACACCCTCGCCCTCACCAACCGCGGCGCCGCCACCGCCGCCGATCTGCTGGCCCTCGCCCGCGAGGTCCAGGGCGGCGTCGTCGACGCGTTCGGGGTGACCCTGGTGAACGAGCCCGTCATGGTGGGCGTCGAGCTCTGACGCCGACGCCGGCCGCGTGCGGGCGGCACAGGGGTGGGGCGCCTACCCCGGCTGCCCGGCGGGCAGGGCCAGCCACGCGTCGATGTCCGACAGCAGCCGGGTTCGGACCGGCTCAGGGGCGAGCGAGCCGCGCACGCCCTGGCGGGCCAGCTCGGCCAACTCCTCGTCCGTGAAGCCGTGGTGCTGCCGCGCCGACTCGTACTGCGCGGCCAGCCGGGAGCCGAACAGCAACGGGTCGTCCGCGCCCAGCGCGAGCGGCACGCCCGCCTCGAAGAGCTTGCGCAGCGGCACGTCCTCGGGGCGTTCGTAGACGCCGAGCGCGACGTTGGACGCCGGGCACACCTCGCAGGTGACCTGCTCCTGCGCCAGCCGCCGCATCAACTCCGGGCTCTCGGCGGCCCGTACGCCGTGCCCGATGCGGCGCGCGCCCAAGTCGTCCAGGCAGGACCGGACGCTCGACGGACCGGCGAGCTCGCCCCCGTGCGGCGCGGCCAGCAGCCCGGCCTCGGTGGCGATCCGGAACGCACGGTCGAAGTCCCGTGCCATGCCCCGGCGTTCGTCGTTCGACAGGCCGAACCCGACGACGCCCTGGTCCGCGTAGCGCACCGCGAGGCGGGCGAGGGTACGGGCGTCGAGGGGGTGCTTCATCCGGTTCGCGGCGACCAGCACCCGGATGCCCACGCCGGTGCGCCGCGAGGCGTCGTCCACGGCGTCCAGCACCAGCTCCAGCGCGGGGATCAGCCCACCGAGACGCGGCGCGTAGGAGGTGGGGTCGACCTGGATCTCCAGCCAGCCGGAACCGTCGGCCCGCTCGTCCTCGGCGGCCTCCAGGACCAGCCGCCGGATGTCGTCCTCGTCCTGAAGGCAGTTCCGCGCGGCGTCGTACAGGCGCTGGAACCGGAACCAGCCGCGCTCGTCGGTGGCCCGCAGTCTGGGCGGCTCCGCGCTGACGAGCGCCTCCGGCAGGCGGATGCCGTGCTTGTCGGCAAGCTCCAGCAGCGTCGCGGGGCGCATCGAGCCGGTGAAGTGCAGGTGCAGGTGGGCCTTCGGCAGCAGCCGGACATCACGGGGCGCGGAAGGCAGCGTCGATGGACGGGACGGGGCTAGTACCTGTTCCATCCACAGATCCTACCGGGGCGTCGGGGGGCGCGAAGAGCCTCTTCGCGCCCCCCGATGGGGCTACTGCGCCTCGCTCAAGAGCTTCTGGATCCGGCTCACGCCCTCGACCAGGTCGTCGTCGCCCAGCGCGTAGCTGAGCCGCAGGTAGCCGGGGGTGCCGAAGGCCTCGCCCGGGACGACGGCGACCTCGGCCTCGTCCAGGATCAGCGCGGCCAGCTCCGCCGAGGTGGCCGGGCGCCTGCCCCGGATCTCCTTGCCCAGCAGCGCCTTGACCGACGGGTAGGCGTAGAACGCGCCCTCGGGCTCGGGGCAGACCACGCCGGGGATCTCGTTCAGCATCGAGACGATCGTGCGCCGGCGCCGGTCGAAGGCGACCTTCATCTCGTCGACCGCCGCCAGGTCCCCGGCGACGGCCGCCAGCGCCGCCCGCTGGGCGACGTTGCTGACATTGGACGTGGCGTGCGACTGCAGGTTGGTCGCCGCCTTGACGACGTCCTGCGGGCCGATGACCCACCCCACGCGCCAGCCCGTCATCGCGTAGGTCTTCGCGACGCCGTTGACCACGATGCACTTGTCCGCCAGCTCCGGCACCGCGACCGGCAGCGAGACGAACTCGGCGTCCCCGTAGACGAGGTGCTCGTAGATCTCGTCCGTCAGCACCCACAGGCCGTGCTCGGCGGCCCAGCGGCCGACCGCCTCGACCTCCTCGCGGGTGTAGACCGCGCCCGTCGGGTTGGAGGGGGAGACGAAGAGCAGCACCTTGGTGTTCTCGGTGCGCGCGGCCTCCAGCTGCTCCACGGAGACCTTGTACCCGGTGGTCTCGTCGGCCACGACCACGACCGGGACGCCGCCCGCCAGCGCGATCGACTCGGGGTAGGTGGTCCAGTACGGCGCCGGGACGATCACCTCGTCGCCCGGGTCGAGGATCGCGGCGAACGCCTCGTAGATGGCCTGCTTGCCGCCGTTGGTGACGAGCACCTGCGAGGCGTCCACGGCCCAGCCGGAGTCGCGCAGCGTCTTCGCGGCGATGGCGGCCTTGAGCTCGGGCAGGCCTCCGGCGGGGGTGTAGCGGTGGTTCTTCGGGTCGCGGCACGCGGCCACGGCCTCCTCGACGATGTAGTCCGGCGTCGGGAAGTCCGGCTCGCCCGCGCCGAAGCCGATGACCGGACGTCCGGAGGCCTTCAGGGCCTTGGCCTTGGCGTCGACGGCCAGGGTCGCGGACTCCGCGATGGCGCCGACGCGCGCCGAGACGCGACGGTCGGCGGGACGGATAGTTGCGTCAGGGGTGGGGGAGGCAGCGCTCATATCGGCATGCTCGCAGAAGGCTTCAGCCGGGGTCGCGGCATTCCGGAATGCGACCCGAACGGGTCCGAGCTGCGGTCCTCGGGCGGAACGCATTCGACGCGCGACCCATCCACCCCCTACACTCAACCCTCGTTGGAAGCCCTTCCGACGGCACGCCAGGCCGCAGACACCTGCGGGGGCCGCGATGCTGTAGGTTGGGACTGCGAGTCCGCACCACGGGCTCAAAGGGCTATAGCTCAATTGGTAGAGCACCGGTCTCCAAAACCGGCGGTTGGGGGTTCAAGTCCCTCTGGCCCTGCTGTCCGCTCTGTCGGAAACCTTGGACAGGCGGTACCGTCAGCAGTGCAATCAGGGGCCTCGTGACATGCGAGCGCCCCTACAGGTACCCGGATATCAGGTGAGGGACAAGTGACGGAGACCGTAGGCTCCACCGCCACACCTGAGAGCGGCAACTCCGCCGGTGGTGAGGATCTCTCCCGCCGCGACCGGAAGCGTGCCCGCAAGGCCGGCGACCCGGAGAGCAAGGGCGGTCGCAAGCGCGACAAGGGCCCGAACATCTTCAAGCGCACCGCGCTCTTCTACCGTCAGATCATCACCGAGCTGCGCAAGGTCGTCTGGCCGTCGCGCTCGGACCTGACCTCCTACACGACGGTCGTCATCGTCTTCGTCGTGGTGATCATGGCGATCGTCTACGGTCTCGACACCGGCTTCGTGAAGCTCGCGCAGCTGGTCTTCGGCTGATCCTCCGCCTCCTCAGCGGTTCGCCCCGTTGTCCGGGCGCTCCGCTACCGTTGCTTCGGTATCGTGGAATCCACCGATCGCAACAAGCAGGAAGAAGCAGCCAACGTGTCTGAGTCCCACTTCGAGGAGATCGTCGACAGCGGCGCGGACGTCGACGAGGTCGAGGCTGCCGAGGAAACGGCCGGCCGCTCCGCGGAGGAAGAGGCCGTGACCGTGGTCAGCGAGGACGAGTCCGAGGCGACGGAGGCCTTCGAGGAGTCCGGCTCCACCGTCACCGAGGACGACGGTGTGGAGATCGACCCCGTGGCCGCGTTCCGCGAGGAGCTGCGCACCGCCCCCGGCGAGTGGTACGTCATCCACACCTACGCGGGCTACGAGAACCGCGTCAAGGCGAACCTGGAGCAGCGCGCGGTCTCGCTGAACGTCGAGGACTACATCTACCAGGCCGAGGTGCCGCAGGAAGAGGTCGTCCAGATCAAGAACGGCGACCGGAAGACCATCCGCCAGAACAAGCTCCCCGGCTACGTCCTGGTGCGCATGGACCTCACCAACGAGTCCTGGGGCGTGGTCCGCAACACCCCCGGTGTCACCGGCTTCGTCGGCAACGCCTACGACCCGTACCCGCTGACGCTGGACGAGGTCGTCAAGATGCTGGCTCCGGACGTCGAGCGCGCCGCCGCCAAGGAGGCCGGCAAGCCGAGCCCGGTCCGTCCCGCGGAGGTCCAGGTCCTGGACTTCGAGGTCGGCGACTCGGTCACCGTCACCGACGGCCCCTTCGCCACGCTGCAGGCGACCATCAACGAGATCAACCCGGACTCGAAGAAGGTCAAGGGCCTGGTCGAGATCTTCGGCCGGGAGACCCCGGTCGAGCTCTCCTTCGACCAGATCGCCAAGAACGACTGATCCACGCCGGGCCGCTTCGGCGGACAGCCGCGGACCCCGCACCCATGAGGGGTGCGGGGTTCCGTCGTTGAGGAGTGGGGCTGATCCCCGGGCGGCGGGGAGCTGCCCGCGCCGGTTCCTGCGCGGAGGCTACGGCCGGGATCTGACGCCGGAGGAGTTCGTGCGGACCGAGCCCGCCCCGCCCGACGGAGCGCCGCCGTCGGTCGAGGCGTCCCGGGCGTCGATCGGACGGCGGGCGGCTCGGGACGCGGTGCCGCCGCCGGTCCGGGCGGGGCCGGAGGGCGCGGCGCGGGCACTGGGCGGGCTGGCGGAGGGCGTGGAGCGGCTGCTCGGCAGGTAAGCGATTTCGGGGCGGCGGGGGTCTCGGGCTATTCTGGTTCGATGTGTGTGCGCTGTCGGCCGTGTGCCCGGCGCCACACGATCATCCAAGGCCCCGCCGGTGCGCTGACGCACGCCGGTCGGGAACACCTCTCGTAAGGACCCGGAGAGAGCATGCCTCCCAAGAAGAAGAAGGTCACGGGGCTTATCAAGCTCCAGATCAACGCCGGTGCGGCCAACCCCGCGCCGCCCGTCGGCCCGGCCCTGGGTCAGCACGGCGTCAACATCATGGAGTTCTGCAAGGCCTACAACGCCGCGACCGAGTCGCAGCGTGGCATGGTCGTGCCGGTGGAGATCACGGTCTACGAGGACCGTTCCTTCACCTTCATCACCAAGACTCCGCCGGCCGCTCGCCTCATCCTGAAGGCCGCGGGCGTGGAGAAGGGCTCCGGCGAGCCGCACAAGACCAAGGTCGCCAAGATCACGGCCGCCCAGGTCCGCGAGATCGCCACCACCAAGATGCCCGACCTGAACGCGAACGACATCGAGATGGCCGAGCGCATCATCGCCGGTACCGCTCGTTCGATGGGCATCACCGTCGAGGGCTGAGCTGCGGCTCAGGCTCGACAGAGCTTTTCCCGTGGTAGGGCCGGGCGCGGTCCGCAGCAACCACGACTCCACGCCAAGAAATCCAGTAGGAGCAGCAGTGAAGCGCAGCAAGGCTCTGACTGCCGCGGCCGCCAAGGTCGACCGCGAGCGTCTGTACGCCCCCCTCGAGGCCATCCGCCTCGCCAAGGAGACCTCCACCACCAAGTTCGACGCGACCGTCGAGGTGGCCATGCGCCTGGGTGTCGACCCGCGCAAGGCCGACCAGATGGTCCGCAGCACCGTGAACCTCCCGCACGGCACCGGCAAGACCGCCCGGGTCCTGGTCTTCGCGACCGGTGACCGTGCCGCGGCCGCGGAGGCTGCGGGCGCCGACATCGTCGGCGCCGACGAGCTGATCGACGAGGTCGCCAAGGGTCGCCTGGACTTCGACGCCGTCGTCGCCACCCCGGACCTCATGGGCAAGGTCGGCCGCCTCGGCCGCGTGCTCGGTCCCCGTGGTCTGATGCCGAACCCGAAGACCGGCACCGTCACCGTCGACGTGGCGAAGGCTGTCACGGAGATCAAGGGCGGCAAGATCGAGTTCCGCGTCGACAAGCACTCGAACCTGCACCTGATCATCGGCAAGACCTCCTTCGACACCGAGAAGCTGGTCGAGAACTACGCCGCGGCGCTCGAGGAGGTCCTCCGGGCCAAGCCGTCCGCCGCCAAGGGCCGCTACATCAAGAAGGTCGCCGTCAGCACGACGATGGGCCCGGGCATCCAGGTGGACCCGAACCGCACCCGCAACCTCCTCGTCGAGGAGGACCCTGCGGCGGTCTGATCCCCCCGGATCGCCGTAGGACCGTAGGTCTGTAACGGGCCGGTACCAAGCCTCATCGAGGCTCGGTACCGGTCCGTTCGCCGTCGTAGGACGGGTGTAGCGTCGTTGTTCGCACGCTTCGCGAACAGGGGGATTCCCATGCGTCACACCCGTACTCTCGCCGCCGCAGCCACCGTGGCCCTGGCCGTCGTCGGCCTGTCGGCCTGCGGAGGCGGCAAGCAGGCCTCCGCGTCCGGCACGGCGAGCACGGCCTCCGTCCCGATGGTGAGCGTGGCCGACGCGATGTCGGCGGCCTCCCAGGCCACCCAGAAGTACACCTCGGTCAGCATGACGATGAAGGAGCAGGTCACCGCCCAGGGCAAGCAGGTGAACATCTCCGGGAACGGCAAGGTCTCCTGGAACCCGGTGGGTCTCGACATGACCATGGACAGCCCGGACATGGCCGCCAGCCTGGGCGGCAGCACCTCGCTGCACATGATGATGTCCGGCACGACCATGTACATGGGCTTCACCGGCAGCGCGCCCGCCGACCTCAAGGGCAAGCACTGGATGAAGCTGGACCTGTCCAAGAACGCGGCGCTGGCCTCGTCGCTGAACCAGAGCAACGGTCAGGACCCGGCCACGCAGGTCAAGCTGTTCACCTCGTCCGGCGACATCAAGCGGGTCGGCACCGAGACGGTCGACGGCGTCTCCACCACCCACTACGCGGGCACGGTGGACCTCGCCAAGCTCGCGGCCCAGCAGGACCCGCAGCTGAAGTCCCTGATCCAGCAGGACAGCAAGCTGGGCGTCAGCACCATGAACGTGGACCTCTGGGTCAACAGCCAGAGCCTGCCGGTCCGTATGCAGGAGAGCACGCCCGCCTCCTCGTCCGTGCCGATGAACGTGACGATCGACTACACCGACTACGGCACCGCGCCGGTCGCCGTCACGCCGCCGGCGGCGAGCGACACCCTGGACATGTCCACGCTGCTGCCGACGGGCTGACGGCTCGACGACCGCTCGACGACCGCCCGCCCGGGGGCGATTTGCTCCGCGGGCGGGCGGTCACGTACTCTCGAGGCAAGCCACTGACCGCTGGTTGCTCCCGTATGCCCCTGGGTGGACGAGAGCCGAAGGATCCGCACAGCGAAAGCTGCGGGTGACCCGCGCAGGTTGATTCGAGGACTTCTGTCCCATCGCTCCGTCGCGCGGGTTCGCACGGCGTCGAGCGGAGGTCGAGCCCCGTGCGCCTGCGCCGGGGCTCTTGTAGTTCCACCGAAGCTTTCCTTCCGGCAGTCAGGTTTAGCAGGTCGACTCTCTGGTCGGCCACGCATCGACATCACGGAAGGAGGCGTAAGCCTATGGCAAGGCCCGACAAGGCTGCCGCCGTTGCCGAGATCACGGACAAGTTCCGCGGCTCGAACGCGGCCGTGCTGACCGAGTACCGCGGTCTGACCGTGGCGCAGCTGAAGACGCTGCGTCGCTCGCTCGGCGACAACGCCCAGTACGCCGTGGTGAAGAACACGCTGACCAAGATCGCGGCCAACGAGGTCGGGATCACCCAGCTCGACGACCTGTTCACCGGTCCGACGGCTGTCGCCTTCGTCACCGGTGACCCGGTGGAGTCGGCCAAGGCTCTGCGTGACTTCGCCAAGGAGAACCCGGCGCTCGTCATCAAGGGCGGTGTGCTTGACGGCAAGCCGCTGACCGGTGACGACATCAAGAAGCTCGCGGACCTCGAGTCCCGCGAGGTGCTGCTCTCCAAGCTCGCCGGCGCCATGAAGGCCAAGCAGTCCTCGGCTGCCGCGCTCTTCCAGGCTCTGCCGTCGAAGCTTGTTCGCACGGTCGAGGCGCTGCGCGCCAAGGTCGAGGAGCAGGGCGGTGCCGGTACGCCGGCCCCCGCCGTCGAGGACGAGGCTCCCGCCGCGGAGTAATCCGTTCTCGCAGCGGGCCGTGCACGCCCGCCGTTCATTACATCCGGCACCAGCCGACTTAGTGGAAGGACGCCAATCATGGCGAAGCTCAGCCAGGACGACCTGCTCGCGCAGTTCGAGGAGATGACCCTCATCGAGCTCTCCGAGTTCGTGAAGGCCTTCGAGGAGAAGTTCGACGTCACCGCCGCCGCCCCGGTCGCGGTTGCCGCCGGTGTTCCGGGTGCCCCGGTTGCCGAGGCCGCTGAGGAGAAGGACGAGTTCGACGTCATCCTCACCGGTGCCGGCGACAAGAAGATCCAGGTCATCAAGGTCGTGCGTGAGCTGACCTCCCTGGGCCTGAAGGAGGCCAAGGACCTCGTCGACGGTGCGCCGAAGCCGCTGCTCGAGAAGGTCAACAAGGAGGCCGCTGACAAGGCCGCCGACGCGCTCAAGGCCGCCGGCGCTTCGGTCGAGGTCAAGTAAGACCTTTCGCGGCCCGATCCCTCCGGGGATCGGAGCGCGAGCGCTCTGCCGAACCGGGGCGATCACTCTTTGGAGTGATCGCCCCGGTTTGTTTATGTCCGGAACGGTCCGATTCAGGCCATCTGGTCTAGCGTGGGTGCTCCGCTGTCAGCGGGCGGGAGTATGGTGATCGTCGTCGGCGCTCAGCAGGGGTGATGTCGGTCCGTAACCGAGGTGAGAGCCCCGGTGCCCTTGACGAACGGCCAGCAGCGCGCAATTCTCAGGACGCGAGGTCTTGAGCGAAGGCACCAGAGAAGGCATGGATTCGCCGTCTGAGGGGAAGCATTCCCCCGGCGACGAAGTGACCGCCTGAGGACGTCCCCGGGAGGGGGCGTCCCGCGAGGTAGGGAGTTCTGAGATTCGGTCTCCGAATCCGGACTGGACAGCAGTGCAGCCTGTGGCTACACTGTCCCTTTGCGCTGCCTTTTAGCTGCTCCGTGACTCGTCGCCCGGAGTCTGCGCTGCCCCGACCAGGGGTGGCACCCCGCCCGCGCACCGCCTCTGAACAGGGAAGATCCCCTGTCTGAGGGTTCGGTGCGAGAGCGCGGATGCTACCCGTGAGACGGGCGGGCCCGGTACGCGCGTAGTGAGTCCGAGCCCTCGGAAGGACCCCCTCTTGGCCGCCTCGCGCAACGCCTCGAACACCTCCGCATCCACCGCCCCGCTCCGCATTTCCTTCGCGAAGATCAAGGAGCCGCTTGAGGTTCCGAACCTCTTGGCGCTCCAGACCGAGAGCTTTGACTGGCTCCTCGGCAACGCCGCATGGAAGGCGCGGGTCGACGCCGCCCTCGATGAGGGCTTCGACGTCCCCACCAAGTCCGGTCTGGAGGAGATCTTCGAGGAGATCTCCCCGATCGAGGACTTCTCCGGGTCCATGTCGCTGACGTTCCGCGACCACCGTTTCGAGCCTCCGAAGAACTCGATCGACGAGTGCAAGGACCGCGACTTCACGTACGCGGCCCCGCTCTTCGTCACGGCCGAGTTCACGAACAACGAGACTGGTGAGATCAAGTCCCAGACGGTCTTCATGGGCGACTTCCCCCTGATGACCAACAAGGGCACCTTCGTCATCAACGGCACCGAGCGTGTCGTCGTGTCCCAGCTGGTCCGTTCGCCGGGTGTCTACTTCGACACCACGCTGGACAAGACCTCGGACAAGGACATCTACTCCGCCAAGGTCATCCCGTCCCGCGGTGCCTGGCTGGAGCTGGAGATCGACAAGCGCGACATGGTCGGTGTCCGCATCGACCGCAAGCGCAAGCAGTCGGTCACGGTGCTGCTCAAGGCCCTCGGCTGGACCTCCGAGCAGATCCTGGAGGAGTTCGGCCAGTACGAGTCGATGCGCGCCACCCTGGAGAAGGACCACACCCAGGGCCAGGACGACGCGCTGCTCGACATCTACCGCAAGCTGCGTCCGGGCGAGCCGCCGACGCGCGAGGCCGCGCAGACGCTGCTGGAGAACCTCTACTTCAACAGCAAGCGCTACGACCTGGCCAAGGTCGGCCGGTACAAGATCAACAAGAAGCTGGGCGTCGCCCAGGGCATCGACTCCGGTGTGCTGACCGTCGACGACATCATCGCGACGATCAAGTACCTGGTGCAGCTGCACGCGGGCGAGACCGAGACGGTCGCGCCGAACGGCCAGACGCTCGTCATCGAGGATGACGACATCGACCACTTCGGCAACCGTCGTCTGCGCAACGTCGGCGAGCTGATCCAGAACCAGGTCCGTACGGGTCTCGCCCGTATGGAGCGCGTCGTGCGCGAGCGCATGACCACCCAGGACGTCGAGGCGATCACGCCGCAGACCCTGATCAACATCCGGCCGGTCGTCGCCTCCATCAAGGAGTTCTTCGGCACCAGCCAGCTGTCCCAGTTCATGGACCAGACGAACCCGCTGTCGGGTCTGACCCACAAGCGTCGTCTGTCCGCGCTGGGCCCCGGTGGTCTCTCCCGTGAGCGCGCCGGCTTCGAGGTCCGTGACGTGCACCCGTCCCACTACGGACGCATGTGCCCGATCGAGACCCCGGAAGGCCCGAACATCGGTCTGATCGGTTCGCTCGCCTCCTACGGCCGGGTCAACGCCTTCGGCTTCGTGGAGACGCCGTACCGCAAGGTCGTCGAGGGTGTCGTCACCGACGACCTGGACTACCTGACCGCCGACGAGGAGGACCGCTTCGTCATCGCGCAGGCCAACGCGCCGCTGACGGACGAGAACACCTTCGCCGAGGCCCGCGTCCTGGTCCGCCGCCGTGGCGGCGAGATCGACTACATCCCCGGTGTCGAGATCGACTACATGGACGTCTCGCCGCGCCAGATGGTGTCGGTCGCGACCGCCATGATCCCGTTCCTCGAGCACGACGACGCCAACCGCGCGCTCATGGGCTCGAACATGATGCGCCAGGCCGTCCCGCTGCTGAAGAGCGAGTCCCCGCTCGTCGGCACCGGCATGGAGTACCGCGCCGCCGTCGACGCAGCCGACGTCATCACCGCCGAGAAGGACGGCGTGGTCCAGGAGGTCTCCGCGGACTACGTCACCGTCGCCAACGACGACGGCACCTACACCACCTACCGGGTGGCCAAGTTCACGCGCTCCAACCAGGGCACGGCCTTCAACCAGAAGGTCATCGTGGACGAGGGCGCCCGCATCATCGCCGGCCAGGTCCTGGCCGACGGCCCCTGCACCGACGAGGGCGAGATGGCCCTCGGCAAGAACCTGCTTGTGGCGTTCATGCCGTGGGAGGGTCACAACTACGAGGACGCGATCATCCTGTCGCAGCGCCTCGTGCAGGACGACGTCCTCTCCTCGATCCACATCGAGGAGCACGAGGTCGACGCCCGTGACACCAAGCTCGGCCCCGAGGAGATCACCCGGGACATCCCGAACGTCTCCGAGGAGGTCCTCGCGGACCTCGACGAGCGCGGCATCATCCGCATCGGCGCCGATGTCACCACCGGTGACATCCTGGTCGGCAAGGTCACCCCGAAGGGTGAGACCGAGCTGACCCCGGAGGAGCGCCTGCTGCGCGCGATCTTCGGTGAGAAGGCCCGTGAGGTCCGCGACACCTCGCTGAAGGTTCCCCACGGTGAGTCCGGCAAGGTCATCGGCGTCCGCGTCTTCGACCGCGAAGAGGGCGACGAGCTGCCCCCGGGCGTGAACCAGCTGGTCCGCGTCTACGTGGCGCAGAAGCGCAAGATCACCAACGGTGACAAGCTCGCCGGCCGTCACGGCAACAAGGGTGTCATCTCCAAGATCCTGCCGGTCGAGGACATGCCGTTCCTCGCCGACGGCACCCCGGTCGACATCGTCCTCAACCCCCTCGGCGTCCCGTCCCGAATGAACCCGGGACAGGTCCTGGAGACCCACCTCGGCTGGCTGGCCAAGCAGGGCTGGGACGTCTCCGGCATCGCCGACGAGTGGGCCCGCCGCCTGCAGAAGATCGGCGCCGACAAGGCGGACCCGGGTACCAACCTGGCCACCCCGGTCTTCGACGGTGCGCGCGAGGACGAGATCACCGGTCTGCTGGAGAACACCATCCCGACCCGTGACGGCGACCGCCTGGTCGGCCAGTCCGGCAAGGCCCAGCTGTTCGACGGCCGCTCCGGCGAGCCGTTCCCGATGCCGATCTCGGTCGGCTACATGTACATCCTCAAGCTGCACCACCTGGTCGACGACAAGCTCCACGCCCGTTCGACCGGTCCGTACTCCATGATCACGCAGCAGCCGCTGGGTGGTAAGGCGCAGTTCGGTGGTCAGCGCTTCGGTGAGATGGAGGTGTGGGCCCTGGAGGCGTACGGCGCCGCCTACGCCCTGCAGGAGCTCCTCACCATCAAGTCCGACGACGTCCTCGGCCGCGTGAAGGTCTACGAGGCCATCGTCAAGGGCGAGAACATCCCCGAGCCCGGCATCCCCGAGTCCTTCAAGGTCCTCATCAAGGAGATGCAGTCGCTCTGCCTGAACGTGGAGGTGCTGTCGTCCGACGGCATGTCCATCGAGATGCGTGACTCCGACGAGGACGTGTTCCGCGCCGCGGAGGAGCTCGGTATCGACCTGTCCCGGCGCGAGCCGAGCAGCGTCGAAGAGGTCTGACAGGGGTAGGGCCGGCCTCCACTTCAAGCAAGGCCGGCCCTTCGACCCCCAGGCCCCCCTTTCAGACCAGACAGACGTTTTCGACCCCCGCCCCGCTTTCTGGGGTGACGAAAGGGATTGACGAGAGTGCTCGACGTCAACTTCTTCGATGAGCTGCGAATCGGCCTGGCCACCGCTGACGACATCCGTCAGTGGTCGCACGGCGAGGTCAAGAAGCCCGAGACCATCAACTACCGCACCCTGAAGCCCGAAAAGGACGGCCTCTTCTGCGAGAAGATCTTCGGCCCGACCCGGGACTGGGAGTGCTACTGCGGTAAGTACAAGCGCGTCCGCTTCAAGGGCATCATCTGCGAGCGCTGCGGCGTCGAGGTGACCCGCGCCAAGGTGCGCCGTGAGCGGATGGGCCACATCGAGCTGGCCGCCCCCGTCACGCACATCTGGTACTTCAAGGGCGTTCCGTCGCGCCTCGGCTACCTCCTGGACCTTGCCCCCAAGGATCTGGAGAAGGTCATCTACTTCGCCGCCTACATGATCACGTGGGTGGACGAGGAGCGCCGCACCCGTGACCTGCCCTCCCTGGAGGCCCAGGTCTCCGTGGAGCGCCAGCAGGTCGAGCAGCGCCGTGACTCCGACCTGGAGAACCGCGCCAAGAAGCTCGAGGCCGACCTGGCCGAGCTGGAGAACGAGGGCGCCAAGGCCGACGTTCGCCGCAAGGTGCGCGAGGGCGCCGAGCGCGAGATGAAGCAGCTGCGCGACCGCGCCCAGCGTGAGCTGGACCGCCTCGACGAGGTGTGGGCCCGCTTCAAGTCCCTCAAGGTCCAGGACCTCGAGGGCGACGAGCTGCTCTACCGCGAGCTGCGCGACCGCTTCGGCACCTACTTCATGGGCTCCATGGGCGCCGCGGCCCTGCAGAAGCGCCTGGAGTCCTTCGACCTGGAGGAGGAGGCCGAGAAGCTCCGCGAGATCATCAAGACGGGCAAGGGTCAGAAGAAGACCCGCGCCCTGAAGCGTCTCAAGGTCGTCTCCGCCTTCCTGCAGACCAACAACAAGCCGGCCGGCATGGTGCTGGACTGCGTCCCGGTCATCCCGCCGGACCTGCGTCCGATGGTGCAGCTGGACGGTGGCCGCTTCGCGACCTCCGACCTGAACGACCTGTACCGCCGCGTCATCAACCGCAACAACCGCCTGAAGCGGCTTCTCGACCTCGGCGCGCCCGAGATCATCGTGAACAACGAGAAGCGCATGCTCCAGGAGGCCGTGGACTCGCTGTTCGACAACGGCCGTCGCGGCCGTCCGGTCACCGGTCCGGGCAACCGCCCGCTGAAGTCCCTCAGCGACATGCTGAAGGGCAAGCAGGGTCGTTTCCGTCAGAACCTGCTCGGCAAGCGCGTCGACTACTCGGCCCGTTCGGTCATCGTCGTCGGCCCGCAGCTCAAGCTGCACCAGTGCGGTCTGCCGAAGGCCATGGCGCTGGAGCTCTTCAAGCCGTTCGTGATGAAGCGCCTGGTGGACCTGAACCACGCGCAGAACATCAAGTCGGCCAAGCGCATGGTCGAGCGTGCCCGCCCGGTCGTGTGGGACGTCCTCGAAGAGGTCATCGCGGAGCACCCGGTTCTGCTGAACCGTGCGCCCACGCTGCACCGCCTCGGCATCCAGGCCTTCGAGCCGCAGCTGGTCGAGGGCAAGGCCATCCAGATCCACCCGCTCGTCTGCACCGCGTTCAACGCGGACTTCGACGGTGACCAGATGGCCGTCCACCTGCCGCTCTCCGCGGAGGCGCAGGCCGAGGCCCGCATCCTGATGCTGTCCTCGAACAACATCCTCAAGCCCGCCGACGGTCGCCCGGTGACCATGCCGACCCAGGACATGGTGCTCGGTCTGTTCTTCCTGACCTCCGAGCGCGACCTGGACACGCTCCGCGGCGTGGGCCGCGCCTTCGGCGCGACCTCGGAGGCCGTCATGGCCTTCGACGCCAAGGAGCTGGACCTCCAGGCCCCGATCGACCTGCGTCTGCCCGCCGGCACGGTTCCGCCGCGCGGCTGGACCGCTCCGGTCGACGAGGACGGCAAGCCCACCTGGTCGGAGGGTGAGCCGCTGCGTCTGCGGACGACCCTGGGCCGCGCGCTCTTCAACGAGCTGCTGCCCGAGGACTACCCGTTCGTCGACTACGAGGTCGGCAAGAAGCAGCTCTCGGCGATCGTCAACGACCTCGCCGAGCGCTACCCCAAGGTCACCGTCGCGGCGACCCTGGACAACCTCAAGGCCGCCGGTTTCCACTGGGCCACCCGCTCCGGTGTCACCGTCTCGATCTCGGACGTCGTCGTTCCGCCGTCGAAGCCGCAGATCCTCGAGGGCTACGAGGCCCAGGCCGAGAAGGTCCAGAAGCAGTACGAGCGCGGTCTGATCACCCGTGACGAGCGCCAGCAGGAGCTCGTCGCGATCTGGACCAAGGCGACCAACGAGGTCGCCGAGGCGATGAACGCGAACTTCCCGAAGACGAACCCCATCTTCATGATGGTCGACTCGGGTGCTCGTGGAAACATGATGCAGATGCGTCAGATCGCCGGCATGCGTGGTCTGGTGTCGAACGCCAAGAACGAGACGATCGCCCGTCCCATCAAGGCGTCGTTCCGTGAGGGTCTGTCCGTGCTGGAGTACTTCATCTCCACCCACGGCGCCCGTAAGGGTCTGGCCGACACCGCCCTGCGTACCGCCGACTCCGGCTACCTGACTCGTCGTCTGGTCGACGTCTCCCAGGACGTCATCATCCGCGAGGAGGACTGCCAGACGGAGCGCGGTCTCAAGCTGCCGATCGCCAACGTGGCCGCCGACGGCTCGCTGCGCAAGGTCGACAACGTCGAGACCTCGGTCTACGCCCGCACGCTGTCCGAGGACGTCGTGGTCGACGGCCAGGTCATCGCCCCCGCGGGCGTGGACCTGGGTGACGTCATGATCGACGAGCTGGTCCGCCACGGCATCTCCGAGGTCAAGATCCGCTCGATCCTGACCTGTGAGTCCGCCGTCGGCACCTGCGCCATGTGCTACGGCCGCTCGCTGGCCACCGGCAAGCTGGTCGACATCGGTGAGGCGGTCGGCATCATCGCCGCCCAGTCCATCGGTGAGCCCGGCACCCAGCTGACGATGCGTACCTTCCACACCGGTGGTGTGGCGGGTGACGACATCACCCAGGGTCTGCCGCGTGTCGTCGAGCTCTTCGAGGCCCGCAACCCGCGTGGTGTGGCCCCGATCGCGGAGGCGGCCGGCCGCATCCGCATCGAGGACACCGAGAAGACCCGCAAGCTGGTCATCACGCCGGACGACGGCAGCGACGAGATCGCCTACCCGGTCTCCAAGCGCGTCAAGCTGCTGGTCGAGGAGGGCTCCTGGGTCGGCGTCGGCGAGAAGCTGACCGCCGGTACCGTGAACCCGCACGACGTGCTGCGCATCATGGGCCAGCGCGCGGTGCAGGTGCACCTGGTGGAGGAAGTCCAGAAGGTCTACAACTCCCAGGGTGTGTCGATCCACGACAAGCACATCGAGATCATCATCCGGCAGATGCTCCGCCGCGTGACGATCATCGAGTCGGGCGACGCCGAGCTGCTCCCGGGCGAGCTCGTCGAGCGCGGCCGCTTCGAGGTCGAGAACCGTCGTGTGGTCTCCGAGGGCGGTCACCCCGCCTCCGGCCGTCCGCAGCTGATGGGTATCACCAAGGCCTCGCTGGCCACCGAGTCCTGGCTGTCGGCCGCCTCCTTCCAGGAGACGACCAGGGTCCTGACGGACGCGGCGATCCACGCCAAGTCCGACCCGCTGCTGGGCCTCAAGGAGAACGTCATCCTCGGTAAGCTCATCCCGGCCGGTACGGGCCTGCCCCGCTACCGCAACATCCGGGTGGAGCCCACCGAGGAGGCGAAGGCCGCGATGTACTCCGCCGTCGGCTACGACGACATGGACTACTCGCCCTTCGGCGCCGGCTCCGGCCAGGCCGTCCCGCTGGACGACTACGACTACGGCCCGTACACGGGCTGACAGCCGCAGACACAGAGGCCCGGCTCCCCGAGGGGAGCCGGGCCTCCGGCGTTCAGGTGCGACGCCTTCAGGGGCGCAGTTCCTCGCGCCGCCGGCCGTGCAACTGAGCCCGGTCCGCCGCGGCCCGCCCCTGCTCCCAGCCGTCCAGGTCCGAGACGCGGATGGCGCGGCCCTTCTTGATGCTGGGGAAGAGCGCCAGCGTCTGCTCCTCCACGGCCTCCTGGCGGGCCGCGAGGACCGGCAGGAGGTTGCCGGCCGTGGTCTCCGCCTCCGCCTGGGCCGTCGCGGCGTTCAGCCGCTCGCGGATGCGGCTGGCGTAGGCGACCAGGAAGGACTGGCGGAACGCCTTGCTGCGGCCGCCCTGCTGGACCCTGCCGCTGTTCATCGCGGCCACCCCCTGGACCAGCAGGGAGGTGAACAGCAGCTCCACCGCGTCCAGGTCCGCCTCGAAGCCGACGACCGTGCAGAAGCCGTTGTGCTTGTCCCAGACCGCCTGGGAGCGGTTCGCGGAGGCCACCGCGTCCAGGAGGAGCGCCTTGGCCGACTCGTAGGGGTTGTCGATCCCCACCCGGATCGCCGCGGGCAGGGTGCGGTCCCCGCTGCGCGCGGCGAGCAGCGCCTCGTCGATGCTATGACGGGCCATCAGTTCCTGTGCCTTGGCGGTGAAGGCCTCCGCCTCCTCGGCGTAGGTCGTCGCCTCCGCCTTGGCCAGCAGCGCGCGGATGCGCGCCAGCTGCTTCGGTTCGCCCGGCACCGGGGCGGTGAGCGGGGCGTCGGAGCCGGGGACCGGGCCCACCTGGGTCAGCACCGGGGCGGTGCCCCACAGGCGCAGCAGCTCCAGCAGGTGGATCAGTGCGGAGAAGCGGTCCAGCCGCAGCCGCGCGGCCGTCTCGCCGAGCCAGGCGGAGTCCTCCGCCCAGTCGGGCCGCTCCGCGTCGATCTCGCGCAGTTGCTCCGTCCAACGGCGGTCGAACGCCGCGGGGGAGTAGCGCCGGGCCTCGGCCGCGATCAGGCCGACGGCCAGGGAGACGTGGGCCGGCCTCAACTGCCGACGCGTGAGCCTGACCACGTCGGCCGGCCGCCAGAAGCCGCGCGACCACATGGAACCGAGCAACTCCTCTGCCTGGCGCAGGAGTTCACGGTCGACGTCGGCACGCTCGGCGCCCTGTGCGGAGAGCCGCGAGGCCCAGTCCTCGACGGTCCGCTCGGCCTGCCGCGGCAGTGCGTACCGGGTGTCCGCCAGCGCCTGCGCGACCAGCTCGCGCGTCCCTGAATCCCTGCTCATACCCCCAGTGTCTCAAGCCGCCAGCCGCTGCTCGAAGATCAGACCCCACGCGATCACCAGCCCGGCACACCGGTATGGCAAGCTGTCTCCCCTCAAAGGCCCCCAGCGACCAACACGAAGCGAGCACGCCCCATGGCCGACCGCCCCGTGATAACCAAGACCCACCGCACCCTCATCGGTGTGGTGGCCGCCGGCGCTTTCATCATCGCCGGCATCGGTTTCGCAGGCTCCTACTCCGCCGTCCGCGTGCTTGCCACACGCAAGGGCTTCGGACTCTTCGCCTACGTGTTCCCGATCGGCGTCGACGTCGGCATCGCCGTGCTGCTGGCGCTCGACCTGGTGCTCACCTGGCTGCGCATCCCGTTCCCGCTGCTGCGTCAGGCGGCCTGGACGCTGACCGTCGGCACCATCGTCTTCAACGCGGCCTCCTCCGTCGGCGACCCGCTGGCGATGGGGATGCACGCGATCATCCCGCTGCTCTTCATCGTGGTCGTCGAGGCGGCGCGGCACGCCGTCGGGCGGATCGCGGACATCACCGCTGACCGCTACATGGAGTCGGTCCGGCTGTTCCGCTGGATCCTCTCCCCGCTGCCGACCTTCGTGCTCTGGCGGCGGATGAAGCTGTGGGAGCTGCGCTCGTACGACGAGGTCATCCGTCTGGAGCAGAACCGGCTCGTCTACCGGACGCACCTGCGCGCCCAGTACGGCCGCGGCTGGCGCTACCGTGCCCCCCTGGAGCTGCTGCTGCCGCTCAAGCTGGCCCGCTACGGCGTCCCGCTCGACCTGGACGTGGTCCGCGCCCACCGGGACTTCCGGGAGGTCGACCCCATCGTGGCCCCCGCGCTGGAGGCCCCGCTGCCGCACACCGCGCCGCATCCGCAGCCGGCGGACCAGACCCAGCCGGTGGAGCAGACCCAGCCGCTGGAGCAGGCGGAGGCGTTCGGCTCACCCGTTCGGCCGTACGCGCAGCCCCAGTCTCAGCAGCCGCACTCCCAGCAGGCCCAGCCGCAGCACCGGCAGCCGCAGCAGGCCCAGCCGCAGTCGCCGGAGCAGCCCCAGCCCGAGGCACAGCCCGCGGTGGACCCGCTGGTGGTCAACACGCTGCAGACCGTCGTCCGCAACCGGCACCGGCGCCTGCTGAACGTGCCGGACCAAGCCGGACAGCCTGTCGGCGGCGAGGACCAGGAGGCCGGCTCGGCCGACCCCTCGACCCGCGGCATCGGCTGGCTGCCCAACCAACAGCCCCCGTACCCGCCGCCCGGCCCGGAGGCCTGGTTCGCGCCGCAGCGCGAGGGGGAGGGCGAGGAGCCGCTGGACCTGTACTTCGAGGCCCTCACCTCGTTCATGGACACCTACAACCAGGAGCCGGACCCGCGTCAGCTGAGCGAGTACCTGGCCGCCGAGTACGGCACCCAGGTGTCGCCCGCCCTGCTGGACCGTCACTGGGCCGAGCTCGGGAGGCGCTACGCGGAGCGGGTCGAGACCAGCTCCTGAGCTTCTGTCACAAGCTCGTGACAGCACAGGTCGGAGATGCCGGGCACCGTGCGGGATCCCCGCTCGTCTTGCAGTATGGGGAGAGCAGGCGAGCGGGGAGGTCGCAGTGTCGATGATGCAGCCGATGCCACCGGGGAACCCGTGGCAGCGCCCTGTCGTCCCGCAGTCCGCGATGCGCGCGTCCCAGGCGGACCGCGAGCGGACCGTGGACGTGCTGAAGGCCGCCTTCGCGGAGGGCCGCCTCAGCACGGACGAGTACCACGACCGCACCGAGCGCGCGCAGTACGCGCAGACGTACGGGCAGCTCGGCCTGCTGGTGCAGGACCTGCCGGTCGGCCCCATGCCCACGCCGATGATGGCGCCCCCGCCGGCCTTCGCGGCGATGCCGCCTCCCGCGCCGCCGTACGGCTACGTCCCGCCGGGCTGGCCGCCGGTCCGGCGGCGAACCAACGGCGCCGCCACCGCGTCGCTGCTGCTCGGCCTGGCCCAGCTGGTCAGCGTCGGGGCGACCGGCCTGCCCGCGCTGATCTGCGGCGTCATCGCCAAGAACCAGCTGCGCACCCGGGACGAGGAGGGCGACGGGATGGCCACGGCCGGCATCATCCTCGGCAGCCTGGGCACAGTCCTGTGGGCTTTCTTCTTCCTTCTCGCGATCCGGCACGGCTAGGCTGCCTGGCGACTTGACAGCCGAACATTGGGCGCACATCCATTTGTTTTGACCGGGGCCCTTGCGCTAGGTACGCTCTGACCTTGTGCCTGGGGTGTCCCCGGGTCTCTCGCGCGTGCGTGCATTCAGGCCGCCGCGCATGGGATACCGCGCTACCACACATCCGAGCTCTCAGCCAGCTGGGGCATGTGCAGGGAGTCCGACACACCCGACCGCGTGGGTCGGGCGAGTCGTGAGACGCACCAGGTTAGTTTCACCCAGCCTTGGCACAGAGACTTGGAGATACGGTGCCTACGATCCAGCAGCTGGTCCGAAAGGGCCGGCAGGACAAGGTCGAGAAGAACAAGACGCCCGCACTGAAGGGTTCGCCCCAGCGTCGCGGCGTCTGCACGCGTGTGTACACGACCACCCCGAAGAAGCCGAACTCGGCTCTTCGTAAGGTCGCGCGTGTGCGCCTCACCAGCGGGATCGAGGTCACCGCTTACATTCCGGGTGAGGGTCACAACCTGCAGGAGCACTCCATCGTGCTCGTGCGTGGCGGTCGTGTGAAGGACCTGCCGGGTGTGCGCTACAAGATCATCCGCGGCTCGCTCGACACCCAGGGTGTCAAGAACCGCAAGCAGGCCCGCAGCCGCTACGGCGCCAAGAAGGAGAAGTAAAAAATGCCTCGTAAGGGCCCTGCCCCGAAGCGCCCGGTCATCATCGACCCGGTTTACGGCTCCCCTGTGGTGACCCAGCTCGTCAACAAGATCCTCCTGCACGGCAAGCGCTCCACCGCCGAGCGCATCGTGTACGGCGCCCTCGAGGGCGTCCGCGAGAAGACCGGCAACGACCCGGTGGTCGCGCTCAAGCGCGCCCTGGAGAACGTCAAGCCGACCCTCGAGGTCAAGTCCCGCCGCGTCGGTGGCGCCACCTACCAGGTGCCGGTCGAGGTCAAGCCGGGTCGCGCCAACACGCTGGCCCTGCGCTGGCTGGTCGGCTACTCCCGCGCTCGCCGCGAGAAGACCATGACCGAGCGTCTCCTCAACGAGATCCTGGACGCCAGCAACGGTCTGGGTGCCTCCGTGAAGCGTCGCGAGGACACCCACAAGATGGCCGAGTCCAACAAGGCCTTCGCGCACTACCGCTGGTAGTCCGAACCCCGTCACTCAAAGACAGAGAGAGAACGAGCCACCATGGCTGCAACCTCCCTTGACCTGGCCAGGACCCGCAACATCGGGATCATGGCCCACATCGACGCGGGCAAGACCACCACGACCGAGCGCATCCTGTTCTACACCGGTGTGTCGTACAAGATCGGTGAGGTCCACGACGGCGCTGCCACGATGGACTGGATGGAGCAGGAGCAGGAGCGCGGCATCACGATCACGTCGGCCGCGACGACCTGCCACTGGACCGTCGACGGCGTCGACAACACCATCAACATCATCGACACCCCGGGTCACGTCGACTTCACCGTCGAGGTGGAGCGTTCGCTCCGCGTCCTCGACGGCGCCGTGACGGTGTTCGACGGTGTGGCCGGTGTCGAGCCGCAGTCCGAGACGGTGTGGCGTCAGGCCGACCGTTACGGCGTCCCGCGCATCTGCTTCGTGAACAAGCTGGACCGCACCGGCGCGGAGTTCTTCCGCTGTGTCGACTCCATCGTCGACCGCCTGGGCGCCACCCCGCTGGTCATGCAGCTGCCGATCGGTGCCGAGTCCGACTTCACCGGTGTCGTCGACCTGGTGAAGATGAAGGCTCTGGTCTGGTCCGCCGAGGCGACCAAGGGCGAGATGTACGACACCCTCGACATCCCGGCCTCGCACACCGAGCTCGCCGAGGAGTACCGGGCCAAGCTGCTCGAGACCTCCGCCGAGGGCGACGACGAGCTGATGGAGCTCTTCCTCGAGGGCCAGGAGCCCACCGAGGAGCAGCTCATCGCGGGCATCCGCCGCGGCACGCTCGCCAGCAACTTCACCCCGGTCTTCTGCGGCACCGCGTTCAAGAACAAGGGCGTCCAGCCCCTGCTCGACGCGGTCGTGAAGTACCTGCCGTCGCCGCTGGACGTCGAGTCCATCATCGGTCACAAGCCGGGCGACGAGTCGGTCGAGATCACCCGCAAGGCGTCGGACGACGAGCCGCTGGCCGCGCTCGCATTCAAGATCATGTCCGACCCGCACCTGGGCAAGCTCACCTTCGTCCGCGTGTACTCCGGCCGCCTCGAGGCGGGCACCCAGGTGCTCAACTCGGTCAAGGGCAAGAAGGAGCGCATCGGCAAGATCTACCGCATGCACGCGAACAAGCGTGAGGAGATCGACTCGGTGGGCGCCGGCGACATCGTCGCCGTCATGGGCCTGAAGCAGACCACCACCGGTGAGACGCTGAGCGACGACAAGAACCAGGTGATCCTGGAGTCCATGGACTTCCCGGCCCCGGTCATCCGCGTCGCCATCGAGCCCAAGTCCAAGGGCGACCAGGAGAAGCTGGGTGTCGCCATCCAGCGTCTCGCGGAGGAGGACCCCTCCTTCCAGGTCAACACGGACGAGGAGACCGGCCAGACCATCATCGCGGGTATGGGCGAGCTGCACCTCGAGGTGCTGGTCGACCGTATGAAGCGTGAGTTCAAGGTCGAGGCCAACGTCGGCAAGCCGCAGGTCGCCTACCGCGAGACGATCCGCAAGGCCGTCGAGCGCATTGACTACACCCACAAGAAGCAGACGGGTGGCTCCGGTCAGTTCGCCAAGGTCCAGATCGCGATCGAGCCGCTGGAGTCCGGCGAGGGCTACGAGTTCGTGAACGCCGTCACCGGTGGTCGCGTGCCTCGTGAGTACATCCCCTCGGTCGACGCCGGTGCGCAGGAGGCCATGGAGTTCGGCATCCTCGCCGGCTACCCGCTCCAGGGTGTCCGCGTGACGCTGCTGGACGGTGCGTCGCACGACGTCGACTCCTCCGAGCTCGCGTTCAAGATCGCCGGTTCGATGGCGTTCAAGGAGGGTGCTCGCAAGGCGTCCCCCGTGCTGCTCGAGCCGATGATGGCCGTCGAGGTCACCACGCCCGAGGACTACATGGGCGACGTCATCGGCGACATCAACTCGCGCCGTGGCCAGATCCAGGCCATGGACGAGCGTTCCGGCGCCCGCGTCGTCAAGGCGCTCGTCCCGCTGTCCGAGATGTTCGGCTACGTCGGCGACCTGCGCAGCAAGACCTCGGGTCGCGCCAGCTACTCCATGCAGTTCGACTCGTACGCCGAGGTTCCCAAGAACGTGGCGGAAGAGATCGTGGCAAAGGCCAAGGGCGAGTAAGTACCTCGCATACCGGGACTTCCCGGTGCGAAACCTCGCATAGGCTGTACGGAGGTGGTCCTGGGGGCCGCGTGTCACACGTGGTCCCCGGGCTCCTCCGGCCCCCCCCCACACACAGACCACCTGACGTCGAACGGCGTACAGAAACTGTCCTCAGGAGGACCCCAAAGTGGCTAAGGCCAAGTTCGAGCGAGTCAAGCCGCACGTCAACATCGGCACCATCGGTCACATTGACCACGGCAAGACGACCCTGACTGCCGCGATCACCAAGGTGCTGCACGACGCGTACCCGGAGATCAACCCCTTCACGCCGTTCGACCAGATCGACAAGGCGCCGGAGGAGCGTCAGCGCGGTATCACCATCTCCATCGCGCACGTCGAGTACCAGACCGAGGCGCGTCACTACGCCCACGTCGACTGCCCGGGTCACGCGGACTACATCAAGAACATGATCACCGGTGCCGCCCAGATGGACGGCGCGATCCTGGTCGTGGCCGCCACCGACGGCCCGATGCCGCAGACCAAGGAGCACGTCCTCCTGGCCCGCCAGGTCGGCGTCCCCTACATCGTCGTCGCCCTGAACAAGGCCGACATGGTGGACGACGAGGAGATCCTGGAGCTCGTCGAGCTCGAGGTCCGCGAGCTGCTCTCCGAGTACGAGTTCCCGGGCGACGACCTCCCGGTCGTCCGCGTCTCCGCGCTGAAGGCGCTGGAGGGCGACAAGGAGTGGGGCGAGAAGCTCCTCGGCCTGATGCACGCGGTCGACGAGGCCATCCCGACCCCCGAGCGTGACGTCGACAAGCCGTTCCTGATGCCGATCGAGGACGTCTTCACGATCACCGGTCGTGGCACCGTCGTCACCGGTCGTATCGAGCGCGGTGTCCTGAAGGTCAACGAGACCGTCGACATCATCGGCATCAAGACCACCAAGACCACCACCACGGTCACGGGCATCGAGATGTTCCGCAAGCTGCTCGACGAGGGCCAGGCCGGTGAGAACGTCGGTCTGCTGCTCCGCGGCATCAAGCGCGAGGACGTCGAGCGCGGCCAGGTCATCATCAAGCCGGGTTCGGTCACGCCGCACACCGACTTCGAGGCCCAGGCCTACATCCTGTCGAAGGACGAGGGTGGCCGCCACACCCCGTTCTTCAACAACTACCGCCCGCAGTTCTACTTCCGTACCACGGACGTGACCGGCGTCGTGACCCTCCCCGAGGGCACCGAGATGGTCATGCCGGGCGACAACACCGCCATGACGGTCGCGCTGATCCAGCCGGTCGCCATGGAGGAGGGCCTGAAGTTCGCCATCCGTGAGGGTGGCCGTACCGTCGGCGCCGGCCAGGTCACCAAGATCGTCAAGTAATTGACATCTCGCTGATCCAGCGTCAGAACCCCCTGCCAGCTTGCTGGCAGGGGGTTTCTGTTTGCTCGTGCCGGGCTTGATTGGCGTCCACCCTGTCCGGTATGGCACACTAGTCAAGTTGCTCGGTTGAGCGCCGATGTTGCGCGCCTCCTGTCCGGAGGACCGAAAGCGAGTCCCACAGTACTCGTCGTGCCCGTGATGGCCGTTTGTCTGTGATCCAGCACGTCTGGACGAGACGCGGCAGCTGCGGCGCGAAAGTACGGGAATCTTTCGGGAAGCGTAGGCAAAGGCGTCAATCCGGTGTTTCCGCCAAGGCTTCACTGCGAAGGCGAGTACGACACGCCCGACCGCGTGGGTCGGAGAAACACCCCACAGAGTTCCACCCGGGACGCTGTGGCGCAGAGGCGACAGAGACAGAAGGACTACGAAGTAGCCATGGCGGGACAGAAGATCCGCATCCGGCTCAAGGCCTACGACCACGAGGTCATCGACTCCTCGGCGAAGAAGATCGTCGAGACGGTGACGCGTACTGGTGCGCAGGTCGCGGGCCCGGTGCCGCTGCCCACTGAGAAGAACGTGTACTGCGTCATCCGCTCGCCGCACAAGTACAAGGACTCGCGCGAGCACTTCGAGATGCGCACGCACAAGCGCCTGATCGACATCCTCGACCCGACGCCCAAGACCGTTGACTCTCTGATGCGACTCGACCTGCCGGCCGGTGTCGACATCGAGATCAAGCTCTGAGGGGCGTGAGCTGAGAATGGCTAAGCAGATCAAGGGCATCCTGGGCGAGAAGCTCGGCATGACGCAGGTCTGGGACGAGAACAACCGCATCGTCCCGGTGACCGTCGTCAAGGCCGGCCCGAACGTCGTGACCCAGGTCCACACCGCCGACGGCACCGGCTACGACGCCGTGCAGATCGGCTTCGGCGACATCGACCCGCGCAAGGTGAACAAGCCCCTCGCGGGCCACTTCGCCAAGGCCGGCGTGACCCCGCGCCGCCACCTGGTCGAGCTGCGCACGTCCGACGCCTCGGAGTACACCCTCGGCCAGGAGATCACCGCTGAGGTGTTCGAGGCCGGTGTCAAGGTCGACGTGACCGGCACCAGCAAGGGCAAGGGCTTCGCCGGTGTCATGAAGCGTCACAACTTCAAGGGCCTCGGCGCCGGCCACGGCGTGCAGCGCAAGCACCGTTCGCCCGGTTCCATCGGTGGCTGCGCCACCCCCGGTCGTGTCTTCAAGGGTCTGAAGATGGCCGGCCGTATGGGCCACGAGCGTGTCACCACGCAGAACCTGACCGTCCACGCCGTTGACGCGGAGAAGGGTCTGCTGCTCATCAAGGGCGCCGTCCCCGGTCCGAACGGCGGCCTCATCCTGGTCCGCACTGCGGCGAAGGGGGCCTGAAGCAATGAGCTCCATCAACGTTCTCTCCCCCGCGGGTGAGACCGTCGGCACCGTCGAGCTGCCGGCTGAGATTTTCGACGCCAAGGTCAGCGTTCCGCTGATGCACCAGGTCGTCGTCGCTCAGCTCGCCGCCGCTCGTCAGGGCACGCACAAGGCGAAGAGCCGCGGCGAGGTCCGTGGTGGCGGCAAGAAGCCGTACCGCCAGAAGGGCACCGGTCGCGCCCGTCAGGGTTCGACCCGTGCGCCGCAGTTCGCCGGTGGTGGCGTCGTGCACGGTCCCGTGCCGCGTGACTACTCGCAGCGGACCCCGAAGAAGATGAAGGCCGCCGCCCTGCGTGGCGCCCTGACCGACCGGGCCCGCAACGCTCGCATCCACGTCGTCACCGGCGTGACCGCGACCGAGGCGCCGTCCACCAAGGCTGCCCGCACGCTGCTCGGCAAGATCAGCGAGCGCAAGAACGTCCTGCTGGTCGTCGAGCGTGACGACGAGCTGTCGCTCCTCAGCGCCCGCAACCTGCCGACCGTGCACATCCTGGACGCCGGTCAGCTGAACACCTACGACGTGCTCGTCTCCGACGACGTGGTCTTCACCCAGGCCGCCTTCGAGCGTTTCGTGGCCGGTCCGGTCGCGTCCGCCAAGGCTGTCGCCGCTGAGGGCGAGCTCGATGGGAGCGCCGCCTGATGAGCGAGATCACGAGCAAGACGTACACGGACCCCCGTGACGTCCTGATCAAGCCGGTCATCTCGGAGAAGAGCTACGCGCTCCTCGACGAGTCGAAGTACACGTTCATCGTGTCGCCGGACGCCAACAAGACGCAGATCAAGCAGGCCGTCGAGGCGGTCTTCTCGGTCAAGGTCGCCAACGTGAACACGATCAACCGCAAGGGCAAGCGCAAGCGCTCCCGCACCGGTTTCGGCAAGCGCAAGGACACCAAGCGCGCCATCGTGACGCTGGCAGAGGGCAGCATCGACATCTTCGGGAACGCCCCGGCCGCCTGAGGCGCCAGGGAATCCCGTAACGGTTAAGGACAGAAGAAGCCATGGGCATCCGCAAGTACAAGCCGACAACGCCGGGCCGTCGCGGCTCCAGCGTTGCCGACTTTGTCGAGATCACGCGGTCCGAGCCGGAGAAGTCGCTGGTCCGCCCGCTGCACAGCAAGGGCGGTCGCAACAACACCGGTCGCGTGACCGTTCGCCACCAGGGTGGCGGCCACAAGCGCGCGTACCGTGTGATCGACTTCCGTCGTCACGACAAGGACGGCGTCCCGGCCAAGGTCGCGCACATCGAGTACGACCCGAACCGCACCGCGCGCATCGCGCTGCTGCACTACGCAGACGGCGAGAAGCGCTACATCATCGCTCCGGCCAAGCTCGGCCAGGGCGACCGGGTTGAGGCCGGCCCCAACGCCGACATCAAGCCGGGCAACAACCTCCCGCTGCGCAACATCCCCGTGGGTACCGTCATCCACGCGGTGGAGCTGCGTCCGGGCGGCGGCGCCAAGCTGGCCCGTTCCGCCGGTTCCAGCATCCAGCTGCTTGCGCGTGAGGGCGTCTACGCCCACCTGCGCATGCCGTCGGGCGAGGTCCGCCTCGTCGACGCGCGCTGCCGGGCGACCGTTGGCGAGGTCGGCAACGCCGAGCAGTCCAACATCAACTGGGGTAAGGCCGGCCGTATGCGCTGGAAGGGCGTCCGCCCGACCGTGCGTGGTGTCGCCATGAACCCGATCGACCACCCGCACGGTGGTGGTGAGGGTAAGACCTCCGGTGGTCGCCACCCGGTTTCGCCGTGGGGCCAGAAGGAGGGTCGCACTCGCAAGCCGAAGAAGGCGAGCGACAAGCTGATCGTCCGCCGCCGCAAGACGAACAAGAAGCGCTAGGAGCAGTCTCGATGCCGCGCAGTCTCAAGAAGGGTCCCTTCGTCGACGACCACCTGATGAAGAAGGTGGACAGTCAGAACGAGGCCGGTACCCAGAACGTCATCAAGACCTGGTCCCGTCGCTCCATGATCGTTCCGGCGATGCTGGGGCACACCCTCGCGGTGCACGACGGCCGCAAGCACATCCCGGTGTTCGTCACCGAGTCGATGGTCGGCCACAAGCTCGGCGAGTTCGCGCCGACCCGCACGTTCAAGGGTCACGTCAAGGACGACCGCAAGTCCAAGCGTCGCTGACCTGCGAAGCGAAGACACGATGACAATCACCATCAAGGGGACAACCATGGAAGCCAGGGCACAGGCGCGGTACATCCGCGTGACGCCCATGAAGGCCCGCCGCGTGGTGGACCTTGTCCGTGGCATGAATGCCACGGAGGCCCAGGCGGTCCTGCGATTCGCTCCGCAGGCTGCTTCGGTGCCCGTTCTCAAGGTGCTCAACAGCGCCGTTGCGAACGCCGCGCACAACTACAACCACAACGACGTCGACAGCCTCTACATCGCTGAGGCCTATGTCGACGAGGGCCCGACCCTGAAGCGTTTCCGTCCGCGGGCCCAGGGCCGCGCGTACCGGATCCGCAAGCGGACGAGCCACATCACTGTGGTCGTCGCGTCGAAGGAAGGGACCCGGTAATGGGCCAGAAGGTTAACCCGCACGGGTTCCGCCTCGGCATCACCACGGACTTCAAGTCCCGCTGGTACGCCGACAAGCTGTACAAGGACTACGTCAAGGAAGACGTCGCGATCCGTCGCATGATGACGTCCGGCATGGAGCGCGCCGGTATCTCGAAGGTTGAGATCGAGCGCACCCGTGACCGCGTGCGGGTGGACATCCACACCGCCCGCCCGGGCATCGTCATCGGCCGCCGCGGCACCGAGGCCGACCGCATCCGCGGTGACCTCGAGAAGCTGACCGGCAAGCAGGTCCAGCTGAACATCCTCGAGGTCAAGAACCCCGAGCTGGACGCCCAGCTCGTGGCTCAGGGCGTCGCGGAGCAGCTGTCCTCCCGCGTCTCCTTCCGTCGCGCCATGCGTAAGAGCATGCAGGGCACGATGAAGTCCGGCGCCAAGGGCATCAAGATCCAGTGCTCCGGCCGTCTGGGCGGCGCTGAGATGTCCCGCAGCGAGTTCTACCGTGAGGGTCGTGTGCCGCTGCACACGCTCCGCGCCAACGTGGACTACGGCTTCTTCGAGGCCAAGACCACCTTCGGTCGCATCGGTGTCAAGGTCTGGATCTACAAGGGTGATGTCAAGAACATCGCCGAGGTCCGTGCCGACAACGCCGCTGCCAAGGCCGGGAACCGTCCGCCGCGTGCGGGTGGCCCGGGCGAGCGCCCCCGTCGGGGCGGCGACCGTCCCGCCGGCGGCCGTGGCCGCCGTCCGCAGCAGCAGAACGCCGAGGCCGCCGCTCCCGCGACGACCGAGGCTCCGGCTGCCGCTGCGGCTGAGACCACTACGGAGGCCTGACCATGCTGATCCCTCGCAGGGTCAAGCACCGCAAGCAGCACCACCCCAAGCGTCGTGGTGCGGCCAAGGGCGGTACCGAGGTTACGTTCGGCGAGTGGGGCCTGCAGGCCGTCACCCCGGCGTATGTGACGAACCGGCAGATCGAGTCCGCTCGTATCTCCATCACGCGTCACATCAAGCGTGGCGGCAAGGTGTGGATCAACATCTACCCGGACCGTCCGCTGACGAAGAAGCCTGCCGAGACCCGCATGGGTTCCGGTAAGGGTTCGCCGGAGTGGTGGATCGCCAACGTGCACCCGGGTCGGGTCATGTTCGAGCTGTCCTACCCGAACGAGAAGATGGCTCGTGAGGCGCTGACGCGCGCGGCTCACAAGCTCCCGATGAAGTGCCGGATCGTCCGGCGCGAGGCAGGTGAGAGCTGATGGCCGGCACCAAGGCTGCTGAGCTCCGTGAGCTGGACAACGAGGGTCTCGTTGCGCAGCTGCGTGAGCGCAAGGAGGAGCTGTTCAACCTCCGCTTCCAGGCGGCGACCGGGCAGCTCGACAACCACGGGCGGCTCAAGCTCGTCAAGAAGGACATCGCGCGGATCTACACCCTGATGCGCGAGCGCGAGCTGGGCATCGACACGGTGAAGGACGCCTGATGACTGAGAACACCAACGAGACGCGCGGTTTCCGCAAGACCCGTGAGGGTCTGGTCGTCAGCGACAAGATGGACAAGACCGTCGTCGTCGCCGTCGAGGACCGCGTCAAGCACGCGCTGTACGGCAAGGTCATCCGCCGTACCAACAAGCTGAAGGCGCACGACGAGGCCAACGCCTGCGGTGTCGGCGACCGGGTTCTCCTCATGGAGACCCGTCCGCTGTCCGCGACGAAGCGCTGGCGCGTCGTCGAGATCCTCGAGAAGGCCAAGTAACGAACGCGATTGGGTGCCGCCGTATGTGCTCGGGGCCCCGCCCCTGAAAAGGGGTCAGGGTGCTCGGGTGAGCAGCGGCGGACCCGGTCCCGATCGTTGACGATCAGGAGAAAGACGTGATCCAGCAGGAGTCGCGACTGCGTGTCGCCGACAACACGGGCGCGAAGGAGATCCTTTGCATCCGCGTTCTCGGTGGCTCCGGCCGGCGCTACGCGGGTATCGGCGACGTCATCGTGGCGACCGTCAAGGACGCGATCCCCGGTGGCAACGTGAAGAAGGGTGACGTGGTCAAGGCCGTCATCGTCCGGACCGTGAAGGAGCGCCGTCGTCCCGACGGTTCCTACATCCGGTTCGACGAGAACGCCGCCGTCATCCTCAAGAACACCGAGGGTGACCCGCGTGGCACCCGCATCTTCGGCCCCGTCGGCCGTGAGCTGCGCGAGAAGAAGTTCATGAAGATCATCTCGCTTGCGCCGGAGGTGCTGTAACCGATGGCAGGCATGAAGATCAAGAAGGGTGACCTGGTCCAGGTCATCACCGGCAAGGACAAGGGCAAGCAGGGCAAGGTCATTCAGGCCTTCCCGACCACGTCCAAGGTCCTGGTCGAGGGTGTCAACCGGGTCAAGAAGCACACCAAGGCCACGCCCACCGCGAACGGCTCGAAGGCCGGCGGCATCGTGACCGTCGAGGCCCCGATCCACGTGAGCAACGTTCAGCTCGTTGTGGAGAAGGACGGCAAGAAGGTCGTCACCCGCGTCGGCTACCGATTCGACGAGCAGGGCAACAAGATCCGCGTTGCCAAGCGCACCGGTGAGGACATCTGATGACCGACACCTCGACCCCGAAGGTCAGCCCCCGTCTCAAGGAGCGCTACCGCTCCGAGATCAAGGGTCAGCTGAACGAGCAGTTCGCTTACGAGAACGTCATGCTGATCCCCGGCCTGGTCAAGGTCGTGGTCAACATGGGTGTGGGCGACGCCGCCCGCGACTCGAAGCTGATCGACGGTGCGGTCAAGGACCTCACCGCGATCACCGGCCAGAAGCCGACCGTGACCAAGGCTCGCAAGAGCATCGCGCAGTTCAAGCTGCGTGAGGGTCAGCCGATCGGCGCCCACGTCACCCTTCGTGGTGACCGCATGTGGGAGTTCCTGGACCGCCTGATCTCGCTGGCGCTCCCGCGTATCCGCGACTTCCGTGGTCTGTCGCCGAAGCAGTTCGACGGCAAGGGCAACTACACCTTCGGTCTGACCGAGCAGGTCATGTTCCACGAGATCGACCCCGACAAGGTCGACCGCACCCGTGGTATGGACATCACCGTGGTGACCACCGCCCAGACCGACGACGAGGGCCGGGCGCTGCTGCGGGCTCTCGGCTTCCCGTTCAAGGAGAGCTGACCCATGGCGAAGAAGGCGCTGATCGCCAAGGCGGAGCGCAAGCCGAAGTTCGGCGTCCGGGGCTACACCCGGTGCCAGCGCTGCGGCCGTCCGCACTCCGTGTACCGCAAGTTCGGCCTCTGCCGTGTCTGCCTTCGTGAGATGGCGCACCGCGGCGAGCTGCCGGGCGTGACCAAGAGCTCCTGGTAACCAGCTCCTTCGGACGATCCGAAGGACTGTCAGGAACTCAGAGGTAAGCAACCTCGGATCAGACGGGCTCCCGGCCTCCTGTAACCTAGGGAGGTCGGGGCCCGTGCTGCCCCGAATTCGTCTTACTACACCGTAGGTCCCGTGCCCCTTCTGCAAACGAGGCGCGCGGAAACCACGGTGAGAGAGGCCACAGGCCATCATGACCATGACCGACCCGATCGCAGACATGCTGACGCGTCTGCGAAACGCGAACTCGGCCTACCACGACTCCGTCGTGATGCCCCACTCGAAGATCAAGACTCACATCGCGGAGATCCTCAAGCAGGAGGGTTACATCACCTCCTGGAAGGTCGAGGACCCGAGCGAGGGCGAGGTCGGCAAGAAGCTGACCATCGACCTCAAGTTCGGCCCGAACCGTGAGCGCTCGATCGCGGGCATCAAGCGCATCTCCAAGCCGGGCCTGCGGGTCTACGCAAAGTCCACCAACCTGCCGAAGGTGCTCGGCGGCCTGGGCGTGGCGATCATCTCCACGTCCTCGGGTCTGCTCACCGGCCAGCAGGCCGCCAAGAAGGGCGTGGGTGGGGAAGTCCTCGCCTACGTCTGGTAACTCAGGGAAACGGAGGTACAGCAATGTCTCGCATTGGACGGCTGCCCATCCCGGTTCCCGCCGGCGTGGACGTCACCATCGATGGCCGGACGGTCTCGGTGAAGGGCCCCAAGGGCACCCTCACCCACTCCGTCGCCGCGCCGATCGAGATCGCGAAGGCTGAGGACGGCACCGTTGTCGTCTCCCGCCCGAACGACGAGCGCATGTCGAAGGCCCTGCACGGCCTGACCCGCACGCTGGTGGCGAACATGATCACCGGCGTGACCGCGGGCTACCGCAAGTCGCTCGAGATCAGCGGTGTTGGTTACCGCGTCGCGGCGAAGGGCTCCGACATGGAGTTCTCCCTCGGCTACAGCCACCCGATCCTGGTCCCGGCCCCGGAGGGCATCTCCTTCGTGGTCGAGTCGCCGACCAAGTTCCACGTGGACGGCATCGACAAGCAGAAGGTCGGCGAGGTCGCCGCGAAGATCCGCAAGCTGCGCAAGCCCGACCCGTACAAGGCCAAGGGCGTGAAGTACGCGGGCGAGGTCATCCGCCGCAAGGTCGGAAAGAGTGGTAAGTAACCCATGACTGTCGGTGTGAAGATCGGCAAGGGCAACGGCTACAAGTCCGCCGCCCGCAAGCGCCGCGCCATCCGCGTCCGCAAGCGCGTCTCCGGTACTCCGGTTCGTCCGCGCCTCGTGGTCTCCCGGTCCAACCGCCACATGGTGGCGCAGGTGATCGACGACCTCGCGGGCCACACCCTGGTTTCGGCGTCCACCCTCGACGTGTCCATCAAGGGCAACGAGGCTGACAAGACCGAGCAGGCCAAGAAGGTCGGAGCCCTGGTCGCCGAGCGCGCCAAGGCTGCCGGTATCGAGCAGGTCGTCTTCGACCGCGCGGGCAACCAGTACGCCGGCCGCATCGCGGCCCTGGCGGACGCCGCCCGCGAGGCCGGTCTGGACTTCTGACCCGCCCGCCACAGGCTGACGGACGTAAACGAGAGAGGTAATCCAATGGCTGGACCCCAGCGCCGCGGCAGCGGCGCCGGTGGCGGCACCGGTGGCGAGCGGCGTGACCGCAAGCGTGACGGTCGTGACGGCGGCGCCGTCGTCGAGAAGACCGCCTACGTCGAGCGCGTCGTAGCGATCAACCGTGTCGCCAAGGTTGTCAAGGGTGGTCGTCGCTTCTCCTTCACCGCGCTGGTCGTGGTGGGCGATGGCGAGGGCACCGTGGGTGTCGGTTACGGCAAGGCCAAGGAGGTGCCGGCCGCCATCGCCAAGGGTGTGGAGGAGGCCAAGAAGCACTTCTTCAAGGTCCCCCGTATCCAGGGCACCATCCCCCACCCGGTTCAGGGTGAGAAGGCCGCGGGCGTCGTGCTGCTGAAGCCGGCTTCTCCGGGTACCGGCGTTATCGCCGGTGGTCCGGTGCGCGCCGTGCTCGAGTGCGCCGGCGTTCACGACATCCTGTCGAAGTCCCTGGGCTCCGACAACGCGATCAACATCGTCCACGCCACCGTGGCCGCGCTGAAGGGCCTTTCGCGCCCCGAGGAGATCGCCGCCCGTCGTGGTCTGCCGCTGGAGGACGTCGCTCCGGCCGCGCTGCTGCGCGCCCGGGCCGCTGGGCAGGGGGCTGCGTAATGGCTCGCCTGAAGATCACCCAGGTCAAGTCCTACATCGGTAGCAAGCAGAACCACCGTGACACCCTGCGTTCGCTTGGTCTCAAGCGCATGCACGACGTGGTCGTGAAGGAGGACCGTCCCGAGATCCGCGGGATGGCCCAGACCGTCCGTCACCTCGTCACGGTCGAGGAGGTGGACTGAGATGGCGGAGCAGAACCCGCTGAAGATCCACAACCTGCGTCCCGCCCCGGGTGCCAAGACCGCCAAGACCCGTGTCGGTCGTGGTGAGGCGTCCAAGGGTAAGACCGCTGGTCGTGGTACCAAGGGCACGAAGGCCCGTTACCAGGTTCCGCAGCGCTTCGAGGGTGGGCAGATGCCCCTCCACATGCGTCTGCCGAAGCTGAAGGGCTTCAAGAACCCGTTCCGCGTCGAGTTCCAGGTCGTCAACCTCGACAAGCTGGCCGCGCTCTACCCGCAGGGTGGCGAGGTCACGGTCGAGGACCTGGTCGCGAAGGGTGCGGTTCGCAAGAACGCGCTCGTCAAGGTGCTCGGCACCGGCGAGATCTCCGTGGCGCTGCAGGTGTCGGTCGACGCCGTCTCCGGCTCCGCCGCTGAGAAGATCACCGCCGCCGGCGGCACGGTGACCGAGCTCATCTGAGCTCGTCGCTGACACTCGGGCCCGGCTCCCCTCTCGGGGGGAGCCGGGCCCGATGCGTTTCCGGCGGTCTCTCCGGACCCGCTGCTCGACCCACTCGCCCGCCCCGCTTGCTCGGCCGCTCGTTCAGGAGAGGGTCAGCAGCCCGACGGTCAGCCCCTTGACGTGGTCGATGCCGACGACGGTGTAGTGCGCCCGCAGGGCGGCCTGCTCGGGCTGGGGGAGTCCGGCGAGGGGATCGCGGGCATGGCCGAAGGTGACCACCCAGAGCCGCGGCGCCCCGTCGAGGCAGGCCGTCGGGACCGCGCACTCGGTGGCCATGAGGTCGTCCCGGGCGACCGCGGTCCGCGCCAGGAAGAGGTCCTTGGGGTGGACCTTCGCGGGGAGGTAGTAGTCGAGGCCCAGGTCGAGCATGTAGACCGACGCGCCGCCCCGTTCCGGGACCATCGCGTCGCCGGGCCGGAAGCCGGTGGAGATGGTCCGGGCCGCCGTGCGCCAGTCGGTGCCGGTGTGGGACCACGGGCCGCTCTGGTCCTTCAGGCTGGTGAACCCCAGTGCCGCGACCACGACGACGGCGACCGGCGCGGCCCAGCGCCCGCGCGGCAGCCGCTCGGCGCCCGCCCCGGCCAGGACGGTCCACAGCGGGACCGTGAAGAGCAGGTAGCGCTCCACCCAGTAGGAGTTCGACCCCTGGGAGGCGATCCAGACCACCACGATCGGCAGGAACGGCACCGGCAGGAAGCGCAGCCCGTCGCGGGAGGTGCAGGCGACGAGCGCCAGCACCAGCAGCGCGATGCTGACCGGCCACGCGAAGGTGAGGTCGTGGACCATGCCGGGGAAGGCCAGCAGGTTCGGCCGCTGGATCCAGTTGATCTGCCGCCCGGACTCCGCGCGGCCCGCGATCAGCAGTGGCGACAGCACGGCGAGCGCGAGCACGGTCGCGGCCAGCAGGCCCCGCCACGCGCGACGGCGGCGCGTCCAGACCAGCCACAGGTGGGAGGCCAGCACCGCCAGGGCGACCAGGTGCAGCAGGCCGGTGAGGACCAGAGCGCCCGCGTAGCCGAGCCACTCCAACCGCATCCTGCGCCGCGACCACTCCGGCTTGCAGTCGAGGACGCGGACCAGCTGCCAGGTGGCCAGCACGGCGGCCGCGGTGACCATGCCGTAGGAGCGCGCCTCCTGCGCGTACCGCAGCACCGCCGGGACGAGGGCGAAGAGCAGGCCCGCCCAGAGACCCGCGCGGGCGCCGAACAGGCGCTTGCCGAGCGCGGCCGTCAGGCCCGCGGCGAGTCCGACGGCGAGGACGCTCGGTGTGCGCAGGGCGACGGCCGAGTCGCCGAACACGGCCGTCCAGCCGTGCAGGAAGATGTAGTAGGCGCCCGAGACGGCGTCGACGTTGCCGAGCAGACCCCAGACGTGCCCGAGGCTCCGGCTGGTCGCGCTCCAGGTGGCCAGTTCGTCACGCCACAGCAGCGGGCGGCCGAGATGCCAGAAACCCATCAGGAGCGCCAACACGGCCGGGGGCAGCCATACAGGCGTGCGTCGGAGCGAGCGGAGCAGCAAAGGAAGCCTCGGTCGTTCGATTGGCCGTCCCCCGGATGGAGTCCTGTCTACCAGTCCGGGATGGGCCAGCGGGGGCCTCGAGCCGCTGTTCATGGGCAATTCACGGGTCAATTACTCCTTGGGGCACCGGCAGTCGGACAGATCGGACAAGTCCCCTTGGGCGACGGGGTGCGGCAACAGGGGGCGCGGTGCTGCAGTCGGCAGGCAGCTCGGCAGTCCCCGGGGCCGGGCAGGGCCGATATGGCTGTTTTGAGTATGCACCAACCGGCAGGAGCGATCGGATCGCCCGCATGTGTATATGACCTACATACTTTTGCGGGCCGCCCCGGACATGGTCGGTCGGGCCGGGCCATGGGGGAGGCCATGAGTATTGCTGTCGAGCGCCGTGGCCGCGGCTTTGTGCTGGGGCTCGATGGAGGCATCGAAGCCGGTGCTGACAACCCCGGCCGGCCCTTCGCAGGACTTGGTGTCCTGCCCGAGGAAGCCACCGGTCGCGCCCTCTGGCTGGAGAAATAGCGCAGTCCAGGGAATCGGAATTCGGTGATCCGCTCGGCGCTATGGCCGACTCCGAAATTTTCCATGAATTCATCGCTCCGTACACCCTCCTGGGGGCGGGAGCGCGACCTCCGATTGGAGGGGGTCGATACCGATGGCCGGATGATTGGGCGGGCAGCCTGATGATCTTGTCCGTATTTGCTGGGATCGGCCCGAATGCTGATGAGTGTGCGCATCGTGTTGTCCGCGGACGGCCACCGCTGCCGAAGCGACTCTTTCGGCTTGATCGGGGACAGCGCACTTCAGTTGGGGGGGCGAGCACTGTTAGAGTCCGTGGAGTCCACTTGTAGGTTGGCCACCCGTCTCGGTACAAGCCGCAACCCGGCGGTGCCACTCAGACGGCGCCCCCCTGATCCACCGTCCCTCCCCGCCTCAGTCGGCCGGGAGCAGCAGGAGGCCCCGTGCTCACCGCGTTCGCCCGGGCGTTCAAGACGCCCGACCTGCGCAAGAAGCTGCTGTTCACGCTGGGCATCATGGTCGTGTTCCGGATGGGCGCGCACATCCCTGTGCCGGGCGTGAACTACGCGGGCGTGCAGCAGTGCATCACCGGTATGCAGAAGGGCGGCGGCAACCAGCTGCTCGGCCTGGTGAACCTGTTCTCCGGCGGCGCGCTGCTCCAGATCACCGTCTTCGCGCTCGGGATCATGCCGTACATCACGTCGAGCATCATCCTGCAGCTGCTGACCGTGGTGATCCCGCGCCTCGACGCCCTCAAGAAGGAGGGCCAGGCCGGTCAGGCGAAGATCACGCAGTACACGCGCTACCTGACCATCGCCCTCGCGGTGCTCCAGGCCACCGCGATCTCCGCGACCGCCCAGAACGGCGCGCTCTTCGGCAACGCCTGCCCCGGCAGCACCGTCGTCCCGAACCAGTCGGTCTTCACCGTCGCCACCATGGTCATCACGATGACCGCCGGCACCACCGTCATCATGTGGCTGGGTGAGCTCGTCACCGACCGCGGCATCGGCAACGGCATGTCGATCCTCATCTTCACCTCGGTCGCGGCGCAGTTCCCGTCGCAGCTGTGGAGCATCAAGGCGAGCAAGGGCTGGCTGACCTTCTTCATCGTCATCGCGATGGGCCTGTGCATGGTCGGCCTGGTGGTCTTCGTCGAGCAGGCGCAGCGCCGGATCCCGGTCCAGTACGCGAAGCGCATGATCGGGCGGCGTGCCTACGGCGGGACGTCGACCTACATCCCGCTGAAGGTGAACCAGGCGGGTGTGATCCCTGTCATCTTCGCGAGCTCGCTGCTCTACATCCCCGCGCTGGTCGTGCAGCTCAGCGGCTCCACCCAGAAGGGCTGGGGAGAGTGGATCGAGCAGAACCTGGCGAAGAACAGTGACAGCGCGCTCTACATGATTCTGTACTTCGTCCTGATTGTCTTCTTTGCCTTCTTCTACGTGGCGATCTCCTTCAACCCCGAAGAAGTCGCCGACAACATGAAGAAGTATGGTGGGTTCATCCCGGGCATCCGGGCCGGCCGCCCGACGGCGGAATACCTGAACTATGTGCTGACCAGGATCACCTGGCCGGGCTCGCTCTACCTGGGCGTCATCGCCCTGGTGCCCCTGATCGCACTCGGGCTGTTCTCGGCGTCGCAGAACTTCCCGTTCGGCGGCACGAGCATCCTCATCGTTGTGGGTGTCGGCCTTGAAACTGTGAAGCAGATCGAGAGCCAGCTCCAGCAGCGCAACTACGAAGGGTTCCTCCGCTGATGCGTATCGTCCTCGTCGGACCCCCGGGGGCCGGGAAGGGTACTCAGGCCGCGCTGCTGGCCAAGACCCTGTCCATCCCGCACGTGTCCACCGGCGACCTGTTCCGCGCCAACATCTCGCAGGGCACCGAGCTCGGCCGCCTCGCGAAGAGCATCATGGACACGGGCAAGCTGGTACCCGACGAGGTCACCATCGCGATGGTGAAGGACCGCCTCCGGCACGACGACTCCGGCAACGGATTCCTGCTGGACGGCTTCCCGCGCAACACCGCGCAGGCCGTCGCGCTGGACGAGATCCTCGCGGAGTTCGGCATCGCCCTCGACGGCGTGCTGGACCTGGAGGTTCCCGAGGACGAGGTGGTCCGGCGCATCGCCGGCCGCCGCCTGTGCCGCAATGACAGCGGCCACATCTTCCACGTGCTGTACAACCCGCCGGCGGTCGAGGGCGTCTGCGACATCTGCGGCGGTGAGCTGTACCAGCGCTCGGACGACAGCGAGGAGACCGTGCGCACCCGGCTCGAGGTCTACCACACGGAGACCGAGCCGATCATCGAGTACTACGCCAAGCAGGGGCTGGTCACCACGATCTCCGCCCTCGGCAAGGTCGACGAGGTCACCGAGCGCGCGATCGCCGCGCTGCGGGAGAACGCGAACGACTGAGGTTCCTCTCCCGGCGGTTTCATGCCTGGGCTGCGGCCGTGACACCCTGGAGGGATGTCACGGCCGCAGTGCGTTGTGGTCACACGTTGAGGAGAGCGGGAAGAGTGCATGGTTGAGATCAAGACGCCCGAGCAGATCGCGAAGATGCGGGAGGCCGGGCTGATCGTGGCCGAGGCGCTGAAGGCGGCGAGCGAGGCGGCCGTTCCCGGGGTGACCACCGGTGAGCTCGACGCCATCGCGAAGAAGGTCATCGAGGGCCACGGTGCCACCTCCAACTTCCTCGGCTACCACGGCTTCACCGGTGTGATCTGCGCCTCCGTCAACGAGGAGGTGGTCCACGGCATCCCCGGCGAACGGGTGCTCAACGACGGCGACATGATCTCCATCGACTGTGGCGCGATCGTCGACGGCTGGCACGGCGACGCCGCCGTCACCGTCTTCGTCGGCGGCGGCCACGCGCCGGAGCTGCACGCGCTGAGCGCGACCACCGAGGGCTCGATGTGGGCCGGCATCGCCCAGGTCAAAATGAACAACCGGCTCTCGGACATCAGCCGCGGCATCGAGACCTTCATCCGCCGCCAGCCGCTGCCGCCGCGCGGCAAGTACGGCATCGTCGAGGACTACGGCGGCCACGGCATCGGCTCCGCCATGCACATGGACCCGCACCTGCTGAACTACGTCGACCGCCGGCGTGGCCGCGGCATGAAGCTGGTCCCCGGCTTCTGCGTCGCCATCGAGCCGATGATCACGCTCGGCACCCCGAAGACGCACGTGCTCAAGGACGAGTGGACGGTCGTCAGCAACGACGGCACCTGGTCCTCGCACTGGGAGCACTCCGTCGCGCTGACGGAGGAGGGCCCGTTCGTCCTCACCGCCTTCGACGGCGGGAAGGCGAAGCTGGCCGAGCTGGGCGTGACCGTCGCCCCCGACCCGCTGGGTTGATTTCGCGTTCACTTGCCCACTGACGTAGACTGCTGTGTCGGCTCACTCGTAGCTTGCTTCCGCATGTCCTCGCCCGATACCGGGCTGAGGGTGGACCTGTCCAGGTCCCTGCGTGAGTGCCGACTACGGTAGTCGATTCCGGAAGGCGAATTCCGCAGGATTATGGCCAAGAAGCAAGGCGCCATCGAGATCGAGGGCACCGTGATCGAGTCTCTGCCGAACGCGATGTTCAAGGTGGAACTGCAGAACGGTCACAAAGTTCTCGCGCACATCAGCGGCAAGATGCGCATGCACTACATCCGCATCCTCCCGGACGACCGGGTCGTCGTCGAGCTCAGCCCGTACGACCTGACCCGTGGTCGCATCGTCTACCGGTACAAGTAACCAGCAGATCCAGACCCGGAGATTGACAGTCAGATGAAGGTCAAGCCGAGCGTCAAGAAGATCTGCGACAAGTGCAAGGTGATCCGCCGTCACGGCCGGGTCATGGTGATCTGCGAGAACCTGCGCCACAAGCAGCGCCAGGGCTGATTTCACCCCCTGTACGGGTCGTAACTCTTCGCGCGACGCGAAAAACAACATGAAACGGGACACCCGATCCGCTCGTTGCACACGGCGACGGACGGACTGCCACCCCCGGTCGGAGGCCGGGGCTCGATCAGCGGGAGCTGAACGGGTAGGTGTCGCGTCAGACCTCCGAGGAAACAACAGGAGCCAGATCCATGGCACGCCTCAGTGGCGTTGATCTCCCCCGCGAGAAGCGGATCGAGATCGCCCTCACCTACGTCTACGGCATCGGCCGCACCCTCGCGAAGAAGGCGCTGGACGAGACCGGTGTGAACCCGGACATCCGCGTCCGCGACATCACCGAGGACGACCTGGTCAAGCTGCAGAAGTTCGTGGACGCGAACTTCGAGGTCGAGGGTGACCTCCGCCGCGCCGTCGCCGCCGACATCCGCCGCAAGGTCGAGATCGGCTGCTACGAGGGCCTGCGCCACCGCCGTGGCCTGCCGGTCCGCGGTCAGCGCACCCACACCAACGCGCGTACCCGCAAGGGCCCGCGTCGCGCGATTGCCGGCAAGAAGAAGCCGGGCAAGAAGTAGTAGTCCGCCCCACACACCGGACTTAATCCGGCCCGCTGGGCTAGCGGACCGACCACCTCAGTAGGAGAAATCAGCTCATGCCTCCCAAGGGCCGTCAGGCTGCCGGCGCGAAGAAGATCCGCCGCAAGGAGAAGAAGAACGTCGCTCACGGGCACGCCCACATCAAGAGCACGTTCAACAACACGATCGTCTCGATCACAGACCCGTCCGGCAACGTGATCGCCTGGGCGTCCTCGGGCCACGTCGGCTTCAAGGGCTCCCGCAAGTCGACCCCGTTCGCCGCGCAGATGGCCGCCGAGGCCGCTGCTCGCCGCGCGCAGGAGCACGGCATGCGCAAGGTCGACGTCTTCGTCAAGGGCCCGGGCTCCGGTCGTGAGACCGCGATCCGCTCCATCCAGGCCACCGGCCTGGAGGTCGGCTCCATCCAGGACGTCACCCCCGTCCCGCACAACGGCTGCCGCCCGCCGAAGCGTCGTCGCGTCTGATGCGCTTCTGAGCCAACGCTCTTGGGATACGGCCTCCGGTTCACCCGGAGGCCGTATCCTTGCTTTCGTCGGCATCAAATAGTGGGTGCCGAAGATCTATCTGGAGGATTTCCCTCATGCTGATCGCTCAGCGCCCGACGCTGACCGAAGAGGTTGTCGACGAGTTCCGCTCCCGGTTCGTCATCGAGCCGCTGGAGCCGGGCTTCGGCTACACCCTCGGCAACTCGCTCCGTCGTACCCTCCTCTCCTCGATCCCGGGCGCCGCTGTCACCAGCATCCGGATCGACGGCGTGCTGCACGAGTTCACCACCGTGCCGGGCGTCAAGGAGGACGTCACCGACCTGATCCTCAACATCAAGCAGCTGGTCGTCTCCTCGGAGCACGACGAGCCGGTCGTGATGTACCTGCGCAAGCAGGGTCCGGGCCTGGTCACCGCCGCCGACATCGCGCCGCCGGCGGGTGTCGAGGTGCACAACCCCGAGCTGGTCCTCGCCACGCTGAACGGCAAGGGCAAGCTGGAGATGGAGCTGACCGTCGAGCGCGGTCGCGGCTACGTCTCCGCCGTGCAGAACAAGCAGTCCGGCCAGGAGATCGGCCGTATCCCGGTCGACTCGATCTACAGCCCCGTGCTGAAGGTCACCTACAAGGTCGAGGCCACCCGTGTCGAGCAGCGCACCGACTTCGACAAGCTGATCGTCGACGTCGAGACCAAGCCGGCCATGCGTCCGCGTGACGCGATGGCGTCGGCCGGTAAGACCCTGGTCGAGCTGTTCGGCCTGGCGCGCGAGCTCAACCTCGACGCCGAGGGCATCGACATGGGCCCGTCCCCGACGGACGCCGCCCTGGCCGCCGACCTGGCACTGCCGATCGAGGAGCTGGAGCTCACCGTCCGCTCCTACAACTGCCTCAAGCGCGAGGGCATCCACACCGTGGGTGAGCTCGTCGCCCGCTCCGAGGCCGACCTGCTCGACATCCGCAACTTCGGTGCGAAGTCGATCGACGAGGTCAAGGCGAAGCTGGCCGGCATGGGCCTGGCCCTCAAGGACAGCCCGCCCGGATTCGACCCGACCGCCGCCGCCGACGCCTTCGGCGCCGACGACGACGACACGGGCTTCGCGGAGACCGAGCAGTACTGAGTCTTCTGACTCCTGGCATTGCCTGGGGTGACCCCCCTGCCGAAGGCTGGGGGAGGGTACGGGACCGCCTCGGCGGTCCCGTACTCTTGTTAGCTGTATGTCTAAGTCGTGCGGGCGCACTGCCCGTACGCCCGGCCCGGTTCCTCATACGGCCGACGCCGGATATTGAAGGAGACACCATGCCTCAGCCCGCCAAGGGTGCCCGCCTCGGCGGCGGCCCGTCCCACGAGCGTCTGCTGCTCGCCGGTCTGGCCCGTGAGCTGTTCCAGCACGGCCGCATCACCACGACGGAGGCCAAGGCCCGCCGTCTGCGTCCGTACGCGGAGAAGCTGATCACCAAGGCGAAGAAGGGTGATCTGCACAACCGCCGTGAGGTCCGCAAGGTCATCACGGACATCGCGGTTCTGCACACCCTCTTCACCGAGATCGGTCCTCGCTACGAGAACCGTCCGGGTGGCTACACCCGTATCACCAAGATCGGTACGCGCCGTGGCGACAACGCGCCCATGGCCGTCATCGAGCTGGTCGAGGGCCTGACCGTGGCCCAGGAGGCCGTCGGCGAGGCCGAGGCCGCGACCAAGGTCGCCGCGAAGACGGAGGAGACCGCGGCGGAGTAATCCTCCCGCGTGATCCACGACGGACCCGTTCCCTTCCGAGGGGGCGGGTCCGTTTTTCGACTCAGAGGAACAGATGAGCTGCGAAGAAGAGCCTCGCAAGGACGGCCCCGCCGAGGGCTTCGTCCGGATCCGGCTGGACCTGGCCTATGACGGCGCGGACTTCTCGGGCTGGGCGCGGCAGAAGAACGGGCGGCGGACCGTCCAGCAGGAGCTGGAGGAGGCCGTCTCCGTCGTGACGCGGCAGCGGGAGATCTTCCCGCTGACGGTCGCGGGGCGTACGGACGCCGGGGTGCACGCGCGCGGTCAGGTGGCTCACGTCGACCTCCCGGAGGCGATCTGGCAGACCGAGGGCGAGAAGCTGCTGCGCCGCCTCGCCGGGCGGCTGCCCGGGGACATCCGGGTGTGGCGGCTCTCCGAGGCCCCGGCCGGGTTCGACGCCCGCTTCAGCGCGGTCTGGCGGCGGTACGCCTACCGCGTCTGCGACACCCAGGGCGGCGTCGACCCGCTGCGGCGCGGCCATGTGCTCTGGCACGACCGGCCGCTGGACGTGGCGTTGATGAACGAGGCGGCCCGACGTCTGATCGGCGAGCACGACTTCGCGGCGTACTGCAAGAAGCGCGAGGGCGCGACGACCATCCGGGAGCTGCTGGAGTTCTCCTGGGAGCGCACCGAGGGCGACGCGCTCCTCGGCCCCGGAGTCCCCGGCCTGGTCGTCGGGACCGTCCGGGCCGACGCGTTCTGCCACAACATGGTGCGCGCCCTGGTCGGCTCCATGCTGCTCGTCGGCGGCGGTCAGCGGCCGCTGGACTTCCCGGCCGAGGTGCTGGCCGGCGGGGTGCGGAACTCCGCCGTCAACGTCGTGCGGCCCTACGGACTGACCCTGGAGGAGGTCGGCTACCCGGCCGACGAGCTGCTCGCCGAGCGGAACCGTGCCGCCCGGCGACTGAGGGTGCTCGGGGGTCAGTGAGCGGCGGCCGCCTCGGTGCGGCCGCGCTCGGCGAGGTTCTGGAAGGCCAGGGTGGCGAGGTCGTTGCCGGCCGCGAGGGCGGTCGTGTCGTTGGCCGGGACCGGCCTGCCGTCCGGGTATCCGGCCACGGTGAAGTAGGCGTAGCGGCCCACGGCGTTGCTGGAGATCCGGCAGACCTGCTTCTGGCAGAACGGCTTGACCGGGCCGCCGAACAGGGACGAGATGTTGCCGGTAGCGGCGGCGCCCTTGACCGCGTTCGCCTCGGCCGCGCTGTCGAAGACGGCGATACCGACGGTGACCTCCGCCGAGCCGTTTCCGTAGGTGGCGCGGAAGATGCCCTGGCAGCCGTTCTTGGCGAGCACGGTCGCGAGCGCCGGTGAGGCCGCCGCCGCGCACAACGAGGTCGCTGTCAGTGCCTGGGTGTAGGAATGGCCGTTGACGGTGACGCTCTTGCCCGGAAAGAGCGTGGCCGCGCTGAGCGGCGCCTTGTCGGTGGCCGCGCTGGAGAGCAGCGTGAGCGGGTCGAGCAGGGTGGGGCTGGGCGTCGGCTGCGCCGAGGGGACGGCCGAGGGCACCGCGGAGGGCGTCGTGGGCTGCGCCGACGGGCTGGTCGGCGCCGCCGCTGAGCTGTGGCGGCCCGAGCGGCCCTGGTGGCCGCTGACCGCCAGCGCGGCCGCGGTGCCGCCCGCCAAGAGGACGACGGCCGCGCCCAGCGCGAGGGTGCGCCGGCGGAAGCGGCGGCGGCGCACGTTGGTGGCGGCGTAGGGCTGGGTGAGCTCGTCCAGGTCGGGCGTGGGGGAGTCGTCCGCGGGGGTGCCCGGCCGGATCGCGAACGCCGTGGCGGTCCGCGTCGCGGTGGCTCCCGGCGCGCCCTGCTGGGGCTCCGGGATCGGCGGCTCGGGGGCGCCGGGGCGGACGCGCACCGCGGTGCTGAGCGCGCTGCGCGCCGCGCTTCTCGCTGCGGCGCGGAGTCTTCCGCTGCCCGGGGCGTACTGCGTCGGTATCCGCCCGTGCTGCTGCGCGCCGCGGCGGGGGAGCGGCGTGCCCTGACGGCCCTCCGGCGATTCGCCCTGCTGACCAGACCCTGTCGTCATGCGCCGGAATCGTACTGGGTGTGGGCGAGCGGGCGGAAAAACCGGTTTGCCCGTGACCGCCTCCGGAACCAACAATCGCTGCTCATGGGACACGTCGAGATCTCTCACCTGGAGTACTACCTGCCGGACGGACGGGTGCTGTTCGGCGACGCGTCCTTCCGGGTCGGCGAGGGCGCCGCCGTCGCGCTGGTCGGCGCCAACGGCGCCGGCAAGACCACGCTGCTGCGACTGATCGCGGGCGACCTGAAGCCGCACGGCGGCACGGTCACCGTCAGCGGCGGGCTCGGCGTGATGCGCCAGTTCGTCGGCACGACCGGCCGCGAGGCGACGCAGCAGGACGACGGCGCGGAGCGGCCGTTGGCGCCCGACGCGTCCGTGCGCGACCTGCTGGTCTCGGTCGCCCCGGCCAAGGTCAAGAACGCCGCGCGGGCCGTGGACGCGGCCGAGCTGGCGATGATGACGCAGGAGGACGAGGAGACCCAGCTCGCCTACGCGCAGGCGCTGGCGGACTGGGCGGACGCGGGCGGCTACGACTACGAGACCGTCTGGGACGTCTGCACCATGGCCGCCCTGGGCACCCCCTACGAGCGGGCGCAGTGGCGGGCGCTCAACACCCTCTCCGGCGGCGAGCAGAAGCGGCTGGTCCTGGAGTCGCTGCTGCGCGGCCCGGACGAGGTGCTGCTGCTGGACGAGCCGGACAACTACCTGGACGTGCCGGGCAAGCGCTGGCTGGAGGAGCAGCTGGCGGAGACCCGCAAGACGGTGCTCTTCATCTCCCACGACCGCGAGCTGCTGAACAACGCCGCCAAGAAGATCGTCAGCGTGGAGACGGGCGTCGACGGCAGCGAGATCTGGGTGCACGGGGCCGGCTTCTCGACCTACCACGAGGCCCGCGAGGAGCGCTTCGCCCGCTTCGAGGAGCTGCGCCGCCGTTGGGACGAGAAGCACACCCAGCTCAAGAAGCTGGTGGTGGAGCTGCGCGAGTTCGCGAAGCGGTCGCCCGACATGGCCTCGCGGTACTCCGCCATGCAGACCCGGCTGCGCAAGTTCGAGGAGGCCGGCCCGCCGCCGGAGCCGCCGCGCAAGCAGGCGGTCACGATGCGGCTCAAGGGCGGGCGCACCGGCGTGCGCGCCTTCACCTTCGAGCAGCTGGAACTGACCGGGCTGATGAAGCCGTTCGACCTGGAGGTCTACTACGGCGAGCGGGTCGCGGTGCTGGGCTCGAACGGCTCCGGCAAGTCGCACTTCCTGCGGCTGGTGGCGGGCGAGCCGGTCGCTCACGCGGGCGCCTGGAAGCTCGGCGCCCGCGTCGTCCCGGGCCACTTCGCGCAGACCCACGCCCATCCGGAGCTGCACGGCCGCACCGCCCGGGAGATCCTCGAGTCCGAGCACGCGCTGGACCGCAAGGCGGCGATGAGCGTGCTGCGGCGCTATGAGCTGCATCACCAGGAGGCGGTCCGGTTCGAGAGCCTCTCCGGCGGCCAGCAGGCGCGGTTGATGATCCTGCGCCTGGAGTTGTCGGGCGCGACGGCCCTGCTGCTGGATGAGCCCACCGACAACCTGGACCTGGAGAGCGCCGAGGCGCTGCAGGAGGGCCTGGAGGCCTTCGACGGAACAGTGCTGGCCGTCACACACGACCGCTGGTTCGCCCGTTCCTTCGACCGTTTCCTGGTGTTCGGCGCGGACGGACGGGTCTACGAGGCCCCTGAGCCGGTCTGGGACGAGCGGCGCGTGGCGCGGGAACGCTGAAGCGGGACGTAGACTGGTGCACAGCTTGTGGATAACCGGCACGGTGCGTGGGCGGCGTTTTGACCCGCCAGCCGCCGGGCCGGTATTCTGCGAGTTCGTTGTGCGTATTGGCTCGCTCTATCTCACGTGAGAGGTCGGTACGCCGGTCCGCCAGGTCGATGAGCGGCGGCCCCGAAGATCCGATTGCGTCCGGATCGAGGGTGCGCAGGCTGCTCCGATCGTCCAGGCGGTCCTGTCAGGCACACACTCACTGAAAAGCGAAGGCTACGACCGTGCGTACGTACAGCCCCAAGCCCGGCGACGTCCAGCGTCAGTGGCTCGTCATTGACGCCCAGGACGTTGTCCTCGGCCGTCTGGCCTCTCAGGCCGCCTCCCTTCTGCGGGGCAAGCACAAGCCGGTGTACGCGCCGCACGTTGACATGGGTGACTTCGTCATCATCATCAACGCGGACAAGGTGCACCTGTCCGGCAACAAGAAGACCCAGAAGATGGCCTACCGCCACTCTGGCTACCCGGGTGGTCTGCGGTCCGTCCGCTACGACGAGCTGATGGACAAGAACCCCGAGAAGGCCGTCGAGAAGGCCATCAAGGGCATGCTCCCGAAGAACTCCCTGGGTCGTCAGATGCTCTCGAAGCTGAAGGTGTACTCGGGCGACCAGCACCCCCACGCTGCCCAGCAGCCGGTGGCGTTCGAGATCACCCAGGTCGCTCAGTAAGACCGGCCACACCCCAAATCTGACGAGAAGAACAGAGGACAACCGTGGCCGAGACCACTGCTGAGCTCCCCCTCGAGGTCGAGGAGACCTTCGAGGTCGAGGAGACCGAGTACACCAGCGAGTCCCTTCCCTCCCGGTTCGGCGAGGCCCTTCCGGGCGCCGGCCTGGGTCGCCGCAAGGAGGCGATCGCCCGCGTGCGCATCGTCCCCGGCACCGGCCAGTGGAAGATCAACGGTCGCACCCTGGAGGAGTACTTCCCCAACAAGGTGCACCAGCAGACCGTGAACGACCCGTTCAAGATCCTTGAGCTGGACGGTCGTTACGACGTCGTCGCCCGTATCAACGGTGGCGGCATCTCCGGCCAGGCCTACGCCCTGCGTCTCGGTGTCGCCCGCGCCCTGAACGAGGCCGACGTCGACGCCAACCGCCCGGCGCTGAAGAAGGCCGGCTTCCTGACGCGTGACCCGCGTGCCGTCGAGCGCAAGAAGGCCGGTCTCAAGAAGGCCCGTAAGGCGCCGCAGTACAGCAAGCGCTAAGTCGCACCCCGCTCCGCCGCATCGCATGGGGGAGCTGGTTTTCGCCACGCCCTGGGAGCACCGTGTGTTCCCAGGGCGTGGTTCGTTCATATCCGGCGTTACGCGTCACCCGGAAGGTTTCAGCAGTATGGGACGACTCTTTGGTACCGACGGCGTTCGCGGACTGGCGAACGTGGATCTGACCGCGGAGATGGCGATGGGTCTGTCCGTCGCCGCCGCGCACGTGCTCGGTGATCTGGGCGCGTTCGAGGGTCACCGTCCGGTGGCCGTGGTCGGTCGGGACCCGAGGGCCTCCGGTGAGTTCCTGGAGGCCGCGGTCGTCGCCGGCCTCGCGAGCTCGGGCGTGGACGTGCTGCGTCTCGGCGTGCTGCCGACCCCGGCGGTCGCGTACCTGACCGACGCGCTGGGCGTGGACTTCGGCGTGATGCTGTCCGCCAGTCACAACCCGATGCCCGACAACGGCCTCAAGTTCCTGGCCAAGGGCGGCCACAAGCTCGACGACGCGATCGAGGACGCCATCGAGGCGCACTACGAGCGCTTCGGCACGGAGGAGTGGTCCCGCCCGACCGGCGCCGCGGTGGGTCGCGTCCGCGACCACGAGGCCGGGCTCGACCAGTACGTCCAGCACCTGCTCGGCGCGCTGCCGAACCGCCTGGACGGCCTGAAGGTCGTCATCGACGCCGCCCACGGCGCCGCAGCGGCCGCCTCCCCGCAGGCCTTCCGCGCCGCGGGCGCCGACGTCGTCGCCGTCATCGGCGCCGAGCCGGACGGCCTCAACATCAACGACGGCATCGGCTCGACCCACCTCGGCCCGCTGCGCGCGGCCGTCGTCGAGCACGGCGCGGACCTCGGCATCGCCCACGACGGCGACGCCGACCGCTGCCTCGCGGTGGACCGCGAGGGCAACGAGATCGACGGCGACCAGATCCTCGCCGTGCTCGCGCTGGGCCTGCGGGACTCGGGCGCGCTGGCGAAGGACACCGTCGTGGCGACGGTCATGTCCAACCTGGGCTTCAAGCTGGCGCTGGAGCGCGAGGGCATCGACCTCGTCCAGACCGCGGTCGGCGACCGCTACGTGCTGGAGTCCATGAAGCAGCACGGCTACACCCTCGGCGGCGAGCAGTCCGGCCACGTGATCCTGCTGGAGCACGCGACCACCGGCGACGGAACGCTGACCGGCCTGATGCTGGCGGCTCGCGTCGCCGCGACGGGCAAGCCGCTGGGCGAGCTGGCCGGCGTGATGACGCGGCTGCCGCAGGTCATGATCAACGTCAAGGGCGTGGACAAGGCGCGCGCCGCGCAGGACGAGGCGCTGCTGGACGCGGTGGCGGAGGCGGAGGCGGAGCTCGGCGAGACCGGCCGGGTCCTGCTGCGTCCCTCCGGGACGGAGCCGCTGGTCCGTGTGATGGTGGAGGCCGCGAACCACGAGCAGGCGCAGAGCGTCTGCGAGCGGCTCGCGGAAGTTGTTCGGCAGAGGCTCGGCTAGGCACCCTCCAGGGGCGTGGGCGGCGCTTGACTGACCGCGTGCGCGCGACAAGCCACCCGAGGCGGTGGGTCCCCGCACGTGCGGGGCCATCCGTACGCAGGTGGTTCTCGCGCCCGCGCGGCGGAGCCGCACATCAGCAGAGCCCCGCGCCCCTAGATGTGGCAACCCACTGTGGGAGTAGAAGTGACGCTTCGTGAAGAATACGCAGGGCTCCAGGCCAAGGGGCTGAAGCTGGATCTGACGCGGGGCAAGCCCTCGCCCGAGCAGCTGAACCTGTCGAACCGGATGCTGGAGCTGCCCGGGGAGGGCGACTATCTCGCGGCCGACGGTTCGGACACCCGCAACTACGGCGGGCTGACCGGGCTGCCCGAGCTGGTGGAGATCTTCTCGCCGCTGCTCGGCATCCCGCAGGGCCAGTTGCTGGCGCTGGGCAACGCCAGCCTGCAGATCATGCACGACGTCATCGCGAATGCCCTGCTCTCGCCCGTGCCCGGCGCCCCGCGCCGGTGGGTGGAGGAGGACGAGGTGGTCTTCCTGTGCCCGGTGCCGGGCTACGACCGGCACTTCGGGCTGTGCGAGCGCTTCGGCATCACCATGGTGCCGGTCGCGCTCACCGGTCAGGGCCCGGACATGGACGAGGTCGAGCGGCTGGTCGCCGAGGACCCGCGGATCAAGGGCATCTGGTGCGTCCCGGCCTACAGCAACCCGTCCGGTGAGGTCTACGGCGCCGAGACCGTGCGCCGCCTCGCGGCGATGCGGACCGCCGCGCCGGACTTCCGGATCCTCTGGGACAACGCCTACGCGATCCACGACCTGACCGAGCGGCGCGCCGAGCTCGCGGACATCCTGGAGGCCTGCGCGCTGGCGGGTAACCCGGACCGGGCCTTCGTCTTCGCGTCCACCTCGAAGATCACCCTGGCCGGTTCGGGCGTCGCCTTCTTCGGCTCCTCGACGGGCAACGTCGAGTGGCTGAAGGCGCTGCTGTCGAAGCAGACCATCGGCCCGGACAAGGTCAACCAGCTGCGCCACGTCCGCTTCTTCGGCGACACCGAGGGCGTGCTCGCGCACATGGCCAAGCACCGCGCGCTGCTCGCGCCGCGCTTCGAGACGGTCGAGCACGTGTTGGAGCGCGAGCTCGGCGGACGAGGGATCGCCCGCTGGAGCCGGCCCGAGGGCGGGTACTTCGTCAGCCTGGAGGTGCCGGACGGCTGCGCGGCGGAGGTCGTGCGCCTGGCGAAGGAGGCCGGTGTGGCGCTCACCCCGGCCGGTGCGGCGTTCCCGTACGGGCACGACCCGCGGGACCACCACATCCGCCTGGCTCCGAGCTACCCCTCGCTGACCGAGCTGCGCGAGGCGATGGAGGCCGTGGCGCTGTGCGTGCGGCTCGCCGCCGAGGAGTCGAAGACCCAGCAGTAACCGAGTGACAGGCGGGATCGGGATCGGATAGCGTCCGCGGGCGTTATCCGATTTCGTCTACGGGGGCCTCCGCCTTGAACATTGATTTCAGCAGTTCGCCCGGTTTCTCGGCCTATGTCGTCCTGCTTCTGGTCAGCGGCATCGCGATGCTGGTCATCGCCGCGCTCAATTCCAGTGGCCAGACGACCGGCTGGCGCATCTTCAACGCGATCGTCGGTGTCGGCTTCTTCGGTTACGGCATCTATCTGGGCTTCGTCTTCACCGGCGGGTCCTACCTCATCCTGTTCAAGGTGTTCATCCTGCCGGTGGCGCTGATCGTCAACTTCTTCCGTTCGCGGAAGTCGCGCCATGCCGACGCCGCCGCGCCGCAGGCGTACGTTCCGACGCAGGGTGCGCCGCAGCCGTACGACGCCGCCGCGCCGTACGTTCCGACGCAGGGTGCGCCGCAGCCGTACGACGCCGCCGCGCCGTACGCCTATGCGCCGCAAGCGCCGCAGCAGCCGATGCCGCAGCAGACCACGCCGTACCAGCCCACTCAGCCGCAGGGCGTGCAGCCGCCGGTGCCGCAGGCCCCGCAGGGCTGAGGCGCGGTCAGAGCTTGCGCAGGCTGACCCGCTGGACCTTGTGGTCCGGGCCCTTGCGCAGGACGAGGTCGGCGCGGCCCCGGGTCGGGGCCACGTTCTCGACGAGGTTGGGGCGGTTGATCGTGCGCCACAGGTGGCGGGCGTAGTCGAGCGCCTCGGCCTCCGGGACCTCGGCGTAGCGGCGGAAGTAGGACTCCGGGTTCTGGAACGCCGTCTGGCGCAGCTTGCGGAAGCGGTCCAGGTACCACGTCTCGATGTCGTCCGGGCGGGCGTCGACGTAGATGGAGAAGTCGAAGAAGTCCGCCACCGCGACCCGCGTGCGCCCGTCCTGCCCCGGCAGGGCGGGCTGCAGCACGTTGAGGCCCTCGATGATGAGGATGTCGGGGCGGTGCACGGTCAGCCGCTCGTCCTCGACGATGTCGTAGACGAGGTGCGAGTAGACCGGCGCGGTGACCTCCTCCTTGCCCGACTTCACGTCGGCGACGAAGCGGGTCAGCGCGCGGCGGTCGTAGGACTCGGGGAAGCCCTTGCGGGACATCAGGCCGCGGCGGCGCAGCTCGGCGTTGGGCAGCAGGAAGCCGTCGGTGGTGACCAGCTCGACGCGAGGGTGCTCGGGCCAGCGGGCCAGCATGGCCTGCAGCAGGCGGGCCGTCGTGGACTTGCCGACGGCCACGGAGCCGGCCACGCCGATGACGAACGGTGTGCCGGACTGGGTGTGGGTGTGCTCGTTGCTGTCGAGGAAGTCGTTGAGCGCGCCTCTGAGCGCGCCCGTGGCCGTCACGTACAGGTTCAGCAGCCGTGACAGCGGCAGGTAGACGTCCTGGACCTCCTGCAGGTCGATGACGTCGCCGAGACCGCGCAGCCGCTCCAGCTCGGCGGCGGTCAGCGGCAGCGGCGTGCGCTCGTGGAGCGCGCTCCACTCCGCGCGGTCGAGGTCGACGAAGGGGGACGCGTCGGCGCGGCGTTGGGCTTCCAGCGTTGGGGGCACCGTCCTATTGTCTGCCGAGTACCGGAAGGTCCGCGCCGAGAGATATGTCTCAAAGCGCGCTCGTGTTCACCTCAGGACCTTGTCGAGGAAGTCGTCGAGCTTGGTGTTCAGGCGCTCGATCTGCTCCTCCTGGCTGAGCGACTCCTCGAACCGGGCCCCCGGCTCGGCCTGCTTGAGGCCCCGGACGTAGAGCGAGCAGGCGAGATCGGTGCACATGTAGAGGCCGACGGAGTTGCCCTCCCGGCCGGCCTTGCCCGCGCGCCGGGCGGTCAGCAGCGAGACGCCGCTGCGGGGGTGCGTGGTCAGGCACAGTGAGCAGAGGCTGCGCTGCAGGAAGCCGCGCTGCGGCGGCGGGAAGCGCAGGGCGATGCCGACGAGCGAGCCGTCCGGCCGCTCCGCGACCAGCGCGCAGCGGTCGGGCGCGCCCGGGTCGCGCCACCCGAGGAAGTCGAGGTCGGCGAAGGGACGCTCGTCCAGGTCCCGGGGGATGTGGAGGCGGGCGGCCTCGCCCTTGGTGCAGTTGACGAACGACTCGCGGATCCGGGATTCGGTGAGCTTCTGCATGGTTCCGACGGTAGGCTTTCCTAGGAGCCCTAGGCAAATGATTAACAGCTATAGGTGGAGGGTGCTCGTTGGCACGCATGGGCCTGACCGCGGACCGGGTCGCCCGCGAGGCGGCGGACCTGGCCGACGAGGCCGGCTTCGAGAAGCTCACCGTCGCCGCGGTGGCCCGCCGGGTGGGCGTCGCGGACGCCAGCCTCTACGCGCACGTGCGCAACCTCGCCGAGCTGCGGGAGCGGGTCGCCGCGCTGGCGGCGGACGAGCTCGCGGACGCGCTCGGCGAGGCGGTGGCCGGCCGCGCGGGGCGCGCCGCGCTCGCGGCCTTCGCGAACGCCTACCGCGACTTCGCGCAGGGGCGTCCCGGGCGGTACGCGGCGACCCAGCTCCCGGTCGAGTCCGAGGGCGGTCAGCGTGTGGTGGCCGCGTGCGCGGCACTGCTGCGCGGCTACGCGCTGGACGACACGGCGCGGATCGACGCCGTCCGTCTGCTGTGCAGCACGCTGCACGGCTGGGTCACCCTGGAGGCGGCGAACCGGTTCCGGCTCGGGCGGCCGACGGAGGAGTCCTGGCAGGTGGCGCTCGGCGCGCTCGACGGGGCGCTGCGGAGCCTCCAGGGCTCGCGCGGGTGAGGCCGCGGGCCGGTCAGGGCGTGTCCGCGGCGCTCCTGACCCCGGCCGGGCGCACGTCGCCCAGACCGAGCTGGTCGAGCAGCTCCGCACGTGAGCTCGCCCGGCCGCGCGCGTAGGCCGCCTCGAAGCGCTCCGCGCCGAGCGCGGCCCGTGCGGCCTCGCGGTTGGCGGCCAGTTCGGGGGAGGAGCGGTCCGGCACGCCGCGCTGGCCGTGCGCGGAGCCGAGCAGGTACGCCGCGCGTTCCGGGTCGCCCTGACGCAGCGCCAGGTCGCCGAAGCCCTGGAGGGCGGCGGCCACGATCGGCCCGTCGTAGGACTCGGCGGCGGCGCGCAGCGCGTCGGTGTGGGCGTCGGCCGCCTCGTCGAGCCGGTCGCAGGCGCCGAGGGTGAGGCCGAGCTCGGTCAGCAGCACCGACCTCATCTGCGGCAGTCCGTTGATCCGGTGGTGCAGCAGGCCCAGCGCCTCCTCCAGCAGTGGCAGGCCCCGTTCCGGCGTTCCCGTGCGCCGGTAGGCGCTCGCCAGCGCGCTGTGGGTGACCAGCAGGGGTGACCAGGCGCCGTTGGCGCGCACGGCCACGACCAGCCGCTCCAGCGCGGCGACGGCCTCGGCGCTCTCGGCGTCGGAGTACCGTGCGGCGATCATGCGGGCCCGGTAGTCGGGCGCGTCGGCATTGACGCCCATCCGCTGCTCGAACTCGATGGCCTGCTGCCACAGCGCCACAGCGGAGTCCACCTCGCCGCGCCACAGCGCGTAGTCGGCCAGCCCCGAGCAGCAGAAGGAGCGCCCCCACAGGTCGCCGACCTCGCGGAACTGCTCGGAGGCCGCGCGCAGGGCGGCCTCGGCCTCCTCGGCACGGCCGTCGTTCTGCAGCGCGAAGCCGAAGAAGAGCCGGCCGGTGGCCCGGACCCACGGGTGCGGGGCGTCGAGAAGGCCCCGGGCCATACCGGTGACGGTCCAGTCCTCCTGCTCGAAGAGGGCGGTCATGATGTCGAGCAGTGGCAGCAGCGGGTGGACGGCGGGGGCCGGCAGGGCGTCGCGCAGGGCCGTCGCCTGGTGGAGCATCTCCAGGGACGAGGCCAGCATCCAGTCCGTGTCGAGGGCGTAGAGGGCCGTGATGCCGGAGGCGATCGCGCGCGGCAGCGGCGCGACGTCGGCGGCGGGCAGCTCCAGCGCCTGGTGCACCAGCGGCAGGTGCTCGCCCTGGTCACCGCGCCGCCACAGGTACCAGCCGAGCGCGGCCACCAGGCGGTTCGCGGTGTCCGCGTCGCGGCGCTCGACGGACCAGCGCAGGGCCGCGATCAGGTCGTCGTGTGCGGCGTTGAAGGCTGCGAGGACGGCGATCTGGCCGGGGCCGTAGAGCTCGGGCTCGTTCCGCTCGGCGAGGGCGAGGTGGTGGGCGGCGTGCGCGTCCCGGGTGGCGGTGGCGGCCCCCTCCTCCTCCAGGCGCTCGGCGGCGTAGACGCGGATGGTCTCCAGCAGCCGGTAGCGGCCGGAGTCGCTGCGGACCACCAGCGACTTGTCGACCAGGGAGGCGAGCACGTCGAAGACCTGGTCCTCGGTCAGCTGCGCCGTGTGGCAGATACGTTCCACCGCGTCGAGGGCCGCCGGGCCGGAGAAGACGGAGAGGCGGGCGAGCAGGGCGCGTTCCGGCGCCTCCAGCAGGTCCCAGCTCCAGTCGACGACGGCGCGCAGCGTGCGGTGGCGCGGCAGCGCGTCCCGGCTGCCGCCGGTCAGCAGCCGGAACCGCTGGGTCAGCCGGTCGGCGATGCCCTGCGGGTCCAGCGAGCGCATGCGCGCCGCGGCCAGCTCGATCGCGAGCGGCTGGCCGTCCAGCGCGCGGCAGACGGTCACCACCGTGGCGAGCTCGGCGTCGGTCGGCGTCCAGCCGGGCCGTACGGCGAGGGCGCGGTCGAGGAAGAGCCGGACGGCGGGGTAGTCGTGGGACGCCCTGGCGGGCCTGACGTCGTCGCGCGCGGCGCCGTCGAGGGACGTTCTCTCCGGCAGCGCGAGCGGCGGCACCGGCCGCAGCCGCTCGCCGGTGATGGCCAGCGGCTCCCGGCTGGTGGCCAGGATCCGCAGATGCGGGCAGGCGGCGAGCAGCCGCGCGGCCAGCGCGGCGGCCGCGTCGATCAGGTGCTCGCAGTTGTCCAGGATCAGCAGCAGCTCGGTCGCGCCGATGACGTTGATCAGCCGCTCGGTGACGTCCGCCGGGTTGCCGCCCGGGTGAGTGCGCGACGGGACGGTCTCGCGCCAGTGCAGCGTCGCCGCCACGGTGCCCGCGAGGTCGGCCGGGTCCTTGACCGGGGCCAGCTCGACCAGGCGCAGCGGGGTGGGGTGGCTGCGGGCGGACTCGACGGCCAGCCGCGTCTTGCCCGCGCCGCCGGGGCCGATGAGGGTGACCAGTCGGGAGACGGCGAGGTCCGCGCGCACGGCGGCGACCTCCGCGTCGCGGCCGAGGAAGCTGGTCAGCGCGGCGGGCAGGGCGTGCCGGGCGCCCGGCTCCGCCGACAGGCGCTGGGCCGAAGGGGATAGGCCCGACGGGGGCTGGGCGGTCGGGGGCTGGCCTGACGGGGACGGGGCGGCCGGCGACCCTGCGGCGAAGGGCCCGGCGAGGACGGCCAGGTGGGCGTCCCTCAGCAGCGGGGAGGGGTCGGCGCCCAACTGCTCCGCGAGGACGGTGCGGGCCTGCTCGTACTCGGCCAGCGCCTCCGCGTCCCGTCCCGCCTGGTGCAGCGCGCGCAGCAGCTGGGCGCGCGGGCGTTCGCGCAGCGGCTCGGCGGCGACGGCCGCGCGCAGCGCGGGGATGTGCGGCTCGCCGTTCCCTTCGGCGAGGTCGGCGTCGACCACCTCGTCCTGTGCCGACCGCCACAGCGACCGCAGCCGGAGCACCTCGTCGGGGTGGCCGGGGAGGTCGGGCTCGCCGCGCCACAGCGCGAGCGCGCGCCGGTGCTCCCCGGCCCGGAGCAGAAGGGAGAACTGGGCCACGTCCGTGTCGAGGCCCAGGCGGTAGCCGGCCGGGGTGAGCTCGACCGCGTCGCGGCCGAGCGCGGCGCGCAGCCGCGAGGCGAGCGCCTGCACGGCGTTGGCGGGGTTGGCCGGCGGCTCGTCGGGCCAGAGGGTCTCGGTCAGCGCGCGCACCGAGACGGGCCTGCCGTCGGTCAGCGCCAGGGCGACGAGCAGGGTGCGGAGGCGTTCGCCCTTCAGGTCGACGGCGTCGCCGTCGGGGCCGGTGAGGGACAGGGGGCCGAGCAGTCGAATCCGCACGGGCCCCATTGTGCCGGGCACAGGAGTGCGCAGCCGCGCACAAGCCGATCGACGGGCGTGCGGGCTGACCGGGCGTCACGATCGGCCGTCAGTCCCCCTTTTGCCAACGCTTGTCTCTTATGTCCCTTGTAAAGCTGTGAGCCTCGTCGCAATTTCGGCCCACGAGCGGAGGCGAGGGCTCCGCGAGTGGGCCTTAAGCTGGGGCGATGTGCGGAATCGTTGGTTACGTGGGCGAGCAGCCCGCCCTGGACGTCGTCCTGTCCGGGCTGCGGCGCCTGGAGTACCGGGGATACGACTCGGCCGGTGTGGCCGTGCAGACCCCCGAAGGCGACCTCGCGGTCGCGAAGAAGGCCGGAAAGCTCGCCAATCTTGAGGCGCTGCTGGCCGAGTCCCCCCTGGCCGCGGGCACGGTCGGGATAGGCCACACCCGTTGGGCGACCCACGGCGGCCCGACCGACGCCAACGCCCACCCCCACGTGGGCGGCGCGGGCAAGGTCGCCGTCGTGCACAACGGGATCATCGAGAACTTCGCCCGGCTGCGCCTGGAGCTGACCGAGCGCGGCCACGTGCTCGCCTCCGAGACCGACACCGAGGTCGTCGCGCACCTGCTGGCCGAGGCCGTCGACGCGCAGCGGGCAGGCGGCGCGGAGCTGGACCTCGCCGAGGCCATGCGCGGCGTCTGCCGCCAGCTGGACGGCGCGTTCACCCTGGTGGCCACCCACGCCGACGCCGCGGGCGTCGTCGTCGCGGCCCGCCGCAACTCGCCGCTGGTCGTCGGCGTCGGCGAGGGCGAGAACTTTCTCGCCTCCGACGTGGCCGCCTTCATCGCGCACACCCGCGAGGCCATCGAGCTCGGCCAGGACCAGGTCGTCGAGCTGCGCCGTGAGGGCGTCACCATCACCGACTTCTACGGCAAGCCGGGCGACTTCCGCGAGTACCACGTGGACTGGGACGCCTCCGCCGCCGAGAAGGGCGGCTACGACTACTTCATGCTCAAGGAGATCGCCGAGCAGCCGAAGGCCGTCGCCGACACCCTCCTCGGCCGCATCGACACCGACGGCCGGCTCACCCTCGACGAGCTGCGCATCGACGACCAGGTCCTGCGTGAGATCGACAAGGTCGTCATCGTCGCCTGCGGCACCGCCTTCCATGCCGGCATGATCGCCAAGTACGCGATCGAGCACTGGACCCGCATCCCCTGCGAGGTCGAGGTCGCCTCGGAGTTCCGCTACCGCGACCCGATCCTCGACGCGCAGACCCTGGTCATCGCCATCTCCCAGTCCGGCGAGACCATGGACACCCTGATGGCGCTGCGTCACGCCCGTGAGCAGGGCGCCAAGGTGCTGGCCATCTGCAACACCAACGGCTCCACGATTCCGCGCGAGTCGGACGCCGTGCTCTACACCCACGCCGGCCCCGAGGTCGCCGTCGCCTCCACCAAGGCGTTCCTGACCCAGCTGGTCGCCTGCTACCTGGTCGCCCTGTACCTGGGCCAGGTCCGCGGCACCAAGTGGGGCGACGAGATCTTCGAGGTCATCCGCCAGCTCGCCGACGCGCCGCGTCAGGTCGAGCAGGTGCTGGAGACCATGGAGCCGGTCCGCGAGCTGGCCCGCTCCCTGGCCGACGCCAAGTCCGTCCTGTTCCTCGGCCGCCACGTGGGCTACCCGGTGGCGCTGGAGGGCGCGCTCAAGCTCAAGGAGCTCGCCTACATGCACGCCGAGGGCTTCGCGGCAGGCGAGCTGAAGCACGGTCCGATCGCACTGATCGAGGAGGGCCTGCCGGTCGTCGTGGTCGTTCCGTCGCCGCGCGGCCGCTCGGTGCTGCACGACAAGATCGTCTCCAACATCCAGGAGATCCGCGCCCGCGGCGCGAAGACCCTGGTCATCGCGGAGGAGGGCGACGAGGCGGTCGTGCCGTACGCCGACCACCTGGTCCGCATCCCGCAGACGCCGACGCTGCTGCAGCCGCTGGTCGCGACCGTCCCGCTGCAGGTCTTCGCCTGCGAGCTGGCCACGGCCAAGGGCCACGAGGTCGACCAGCCACGCAACCTGGCCAAGTCGGTGACGGTCGAGTAGACCGTCCCTGAAAGAGTGGGGGTCCGGACGCGCCACGCGTCCGGACCCCTTCTTCGTCGATTGGGAGCAGTCGCATGATCATCGGAGTCGGCATCGACGTCGCGGAGATCAGACGTTTCGAGGAGTCGCTGCAGCGCACCCCCGCGATGGCCGACCGCCTCTTCACCCCCGACGAGCTGCTGCTGCCCAGCGGGGAGCGGCGCGGCATCGCCTCGCTCGCGGCCCGGTTCGCCGCGAAGGAGGCCCTGGCCAAGGCCCTCGGCGCGCCGGGCAACCTGGAGTGGACCGACGCCGAGGTGCGCACCGAGACGACCGGACGCCCGGTGCTGACCGTCCGCGGCACGGTCGCCGCGTGCGCGGCGCGCCTGGGCGTGAAGTCGTGGCATCTCTCCCTCAGTCACGACGCGGGCGTAGCGTCGGCGGTGGTGATCGCCGAGGGTTGAGCCTCCAGGGCCTCGAAGGAGCGGACGGGCATGCGTCGAGCACATGCGGTGGAGTGGGTCCGGGCGGCCGAGGGCGAGCTGATGGCCCGTCTGCCCGAGGGCACGCTGATGCAACGGGCGGCCGCGGGACTCGCCGCCACCTGCGCGGAGCTGCTGCGCGACGGCGTGCCTGGCCGCGTCTACGCGAGCCGGGTGCTGGTCCTGGCGGGCAGCGGCGACAACGGCGGCGACGCGCTCTACGCCGGCGCGCGGCTGGCCCGGCGCGGCGCGCGGGTGCGGGCGGCGCTGCTC